>NZ_LT670849.1:5123372-5723808 GCF_900142985.1 Bradyrhizobium erythrophlei | reverse complement strand
GTCGGCGCGGAAGGCGTTGCCAAGATCAGGTTCATCGCGCAACGCCTCGTCAAAGGCCTGGCGGATCAGGTCGCCGGAAAGCGCGGAGTGGTCGAGACGCTCGGCGATCCGGTGCACCACCGACTGTTCCAGCCGGTCGTGATGCAACACGGTCGAGTAGATGAAGGAGGCGAGTTCCGGCTCCCGGCGGACGATATCCTCCGCCTCGGACCGCACGCGATCCCAGATTGGATCGAGCGCCGCCAGCTTGCTGCTGCCTTGCGGATTGATCTGATGCTTCACCATAACACCGCCCCGTAAATCGCTCTGTAGCCAAGATAATCGGGCAATCAACCCGCTTATTATAGCACGGCCCTCTCCGCCCTGTCCCGCTGCCCTCACACCAAGGTGAACGCAGATCAGCTCGGACGGCACCCCCGTGCCGGAATGTCTGGTTTGACCTACTTGGTTGGCCATTGTCATAAATCAAGCCGACTATTGGTGGATTTCCGTTCCCCACCCCAGCTGGTGTGGCGACTTTGACGTTCCTTTCAGTTTCGCCGCGATCGGAACGTCAAAGTCAAAGCCACACTAGAATCATATATTTGCTAGTGACCCTTTGGTTCTGACATTCGTAAAAGTGCCCGGCTCGCGACAAGATACGAATGTCGGAACCGGGACACCGGGCATGGTCGTTCAATGGCAGACACCACAAATTCGCTTTCCGCGGGCAACTCGAACCCGCTCGTGGTCTGGCTGATTGCTGCCGCCATTCCCCTGATGCTGCTCGCCCCGGCGCTCTGGAACAGCTACCCGCTGCTGCAGTCGGACACCGGCGGTTATCTGGCGCGCTGGTACGAAGGCTATCTGGTCCCGAGCCGATCGACCGCCTTCGGGCTTTATTTGCACTACGGGGAGCCGAGCTCTTTCTGGCTCAACCTCGCCATTCAGGCGCTGGCGACGATGTGGATCTTGCAGCTGACGCTGCGGGTCTTCGGGCTGGCGCGGCCATGGCGGCTGTTTGGCCTGTGTCTCTTCCTGACGCTGACGACGGCGTTGCCCTGGCTCGCCAGCATGCTGCTGACCGACATCTTTGCCGGCCTGTCGGTGCTGTCGCTGTTTCTTCTCGTGCTCTTTGGCGAGAAAATCTCGGCGGGCGAAAAGGCCGCGCTGTTCATCTTCACCGCCTTTGCCGGAGCAACCCACAGCGCGACGATGGCCGTTCTGCTCGGGCTGTGTTGCGTGGGATGGATTGCGCGGCCGTTCCTGCACGGGCGGATCAAGGCCGCCTCGCTGGCGCAGGGAACGCTGACCATCGCGGCCGGCGCGATCATGCTGCTTTCCACCAACTACGCCTTGTCCGGACACATCGCCTGGACGCCGGGTGGCTATTCCATCGCGTTTGCGCGCATGCTTCAGGACGGAATCGTCACCCGTTACCTGAACGACCACTGTCCCACGCAGCAATTCAAGCTCTGTCCCTATCGCAACGAGTTGCCGGAAACCGCCGACGATTTTCTCTGGAGCCGGGAAACCGTGTTCAACAAGCTCGGCCGCTTCAAAGGCATGAGCGACGAGATGGGCTATATCGCCGTCCACGCCCTGAGCGAATATCCGCTATGGCAGGCCAAAGAAGCGCTGCTCAACAGCGGCGAACAGATGCTCAAGGTCGCCACCGGCGAAAACACCGACCACCCGTCGCTGATGCACACCTACGGCATCTTCCGGGAGTATGTGCGGCAACAATTGAATCAGGTGGACGCGGCACGCCAGCAAACAAGCTTCCTCACCTTCGGTCCGGTCAACCTGATTCACGTCCCTGTGGCGCTGATCTCGACAGCGCTGGTTTTCATGACCCTGGCAGGCGCAATCGTTCGGCGTCGGATGGACGATGTAACGCTGTTGATCGCGACCGTGTGCCTGGCAATGCTCGGCAATGCCGTGATCTGCGGCGTCATCTCAGGGCCGCACGATCGCTACGGCTCGCGCCTCGTCTGGATCACGACCCTTGCAGCGACGATTGCCTGGATGAAGCGCCCGCGGCGCGAACCCGAGCACTCAGGGACGGCGTGACAGAAAATCCAGCACACCTTCCTTATAGACCTTGTCGCCGACCGCGCGCATGTGATCGCGGCGGGGAATGTCGAGCACTTCCGAACCCGGGATAATTTCGCCGAGCGCGTGCGCGGAGCCCGCGATTTCGTCCGCAGTACCAACCGCGATCAACACCGGCACGGCGATTTCAGCGGCTTCTTCTTTTGCCATCAACCGGCGCGAGCCGCGCAGGCAGGCCGCGAGCGCCTTGCGGTCGGACCGGGTCTGGTCGGCGAAGGCGCGGAACGTCCGCCCGACGGAATCGGTGACCTCGTCGAGCGAATCCGCCTCCAGCGCTTTTGCAACATTTTCGCCGGGACCGCCGCCCTCGATCAGGCCGATTCCGATGCCGCCGAGAATCGCCGAACGAAAAAGATGCGGCTGGCTTCGCGCCAGCATCGCCGTCATCCGCGAGCCCAGCGAGTATCCCATGACGTCGGCGCGATCGAGTTTGAGGTGATCCATCAGCGCGGCGATATCGCTCGCCATGATGGCGATCTCATATTCGGCGGCATCGTAGAGCTTGGAGGACTCGCCATGGCCGCGATTGTCGAAAGCAATCACCCGACGGCCGCTCTTCTTCAGGTCCGATACCCAGGTCGGATACACCCAGTTCACGTTCTTGCTGGAGGCAAAACCATGCACGAGGATGATCGGATCGCCCTCGCCTTCATCGAGATAGGCAATTTCAACATCGCCGTGGTGAAAGCTCGGCATCGGTCATTCCGTGATTGGAGAATGGGTTGAAAACTAACCGGCCGTAGCGGCAGTGGCCACCACCGGATCGGCAAGACCGGCCAGCTGCTGGCGCAGCCGCCGGCGTTTGCCGCGATCGATCCACGATTGCGTCATCCGCTCGGTCGTGGCCTTGATCGAGATCAGGAAAGAGACGAGCGCGAAGATCGCGCCGAACACCCAAATCGACAGGTCGAACGCACCGGCCGCCAACAGAAGCGCGCCGCGACCGAGCAGTTTGAGGATGGCGCGCGTCTTGCTGCCGCTTGCTTCGGCGAGCCGCGCAGCGCGGGCCACGTCTTCTGGACCTTCGGCGATCTTCAGCGTATCCAGCGCGCCGCGCGCGCCGGCTTTTTCGCCGACGCGGCCGACGTCCTTGGCAAGCCGCACCAGCGCTCCCGCCTTCTCTGCACGGAAGGCGGCGGTGATCGCACTGACCGTCCGGGTCGGACGCGTTACGGAAGCCGTCGAGACGGCCTCTTGCAGCATCGAGGTGTCGACCACCTCGCGCGCCGAGCGGCCGGCCCATTCGGTGAGCCCCTCACCCAACCGCCCGACCTTGCGCGCGTCCTTGACCAGCGTCAGCCCGGCCCGCACCGGCGCAACGCCGCCCACGGTCACATAGGTCGCAGCCGTCACGGCGAGGCCCGCGGTCGCAAGGCCCAGCACCAGGCGATCGGTGTCCTCACCCATAACCAGATGCTTGCTTTCACGAACGACGTCGCGAACATCGCCGAAGACAAAGAGATCGCCGGCCACGGTGCCGGAGAGACTTGCGGCGTCGTCGGCATTTCCCGTTACAAGGCCGGTGGCAAAACGCTTGGCAATGTGCGAGGCCGTGCTTTCTTCTATGACCGCGTCGCCGACCCGCTGCGTGAGATCATCCGGCAGCGGAATGTCCTTGGATTTGGCAAGTTCGACAAAGCTCGAGGCAAGGCCGGTGTCGTGCGCTGCGAGCGCGGATTCGATCTGCTCGGTCAGAATCTTTATGCTTTTATTATTTCGCAGCGCAGAATTCACCTGAAGGTCGGATAATTCGGCCGGATCGTCCTGGGCCACCAGAAGCGAGGCGGCCTCATGCGCGCGCGGCAACACCGCGGCCAGCGCAGCTCCGCTTGCCACCATCGCTGCCAATACCAAACCGGTCCGCCGCCGTTTCATCAAGAAGAACCCACTTGCCCGCGATGGAGAAAGTAATGCGCCGCTTTTACGACACAACCGCCCCGACGAAAGAAGGGCTTCTCGGGACAACAAGATTGTGTCGAATTTGTAAGAATAAACCAGTGGTCCTCTCCACCAGTCCTGTCCTGCGGAAAGTGGACTAGGAATCGACCGGTTCCATCTCTATGGTGAGGCCACTTTTGAAGTGGCGGAACGTCATGCCGGTGCCGTCTTGCTGCTGTGTTGCTAGCCTAAGGTGAATCTGATGTCCGACCATGTCGTCCCGCACTTCCATAACGACGCCGGCGTAGCCGTTATTGAGATCGGTTCGCAGGAATTCATGTGCGTCGGCGCAAATCCGCCTTTCGACCATCCCCATGTTTTTCTCGATCTCGGCAACGACAACGAGATCATCTGCCCCTATTGCTCGACGCTCTATCGATTTGCCGCTGACCTGAAGGCCGGCGAAGCTCGCCCGCCGGAATGCGTGCTGGTCGATAAGGTCGCCTGACCGGCACCAAACTAATGGCGGCTTCGCGCACGATCGTCGTTGCGGGTGCCGGTATCGGGGGACTGACCGCTTCGCTGGCGCTGGCGCGGCAAGGGTTTCGCGTCATTCTTCTGGAGAAAGCCGAGCGGCTGGAGGAAGCCGGTGCGGGCCTGCAACTATCGCCCAATGCGAGCCGCGTGCTGATCGATCTCGGCCTGCAGACGGGGCTCGCCGGCGCGGTGACGCCGGAGGCGATCTGCCTGATGAGCGCGGCAAGCGGCGGCGAAATCACCCGCCTCCCGCTCGACCAGACGGCTCAATCCGGCGCGCCCTATTGGGTGATACACCGCGCCGATCTGCAAGCCGCGCTGCGGGAGCAGGTGCAAAACTGTTCCGACATCGAGCTGCGGCTCGGCTGCCAGTTCGAGGATGTCAGCTCCCACGCCAAGGGACTGACCGTGATCCAGCGCAGCGGCGCGACACGGCGCGAGGAGCTGGCGCTGGCCTTGATCGGGGCCGACGGCATCTGGTCGGCCGTCCGCCATCATCTGCTTCCCGATCTGCAACCGCGCTTCTCCGGACTGATCGCCTGGCGCGGCACGCTCGACACGACGCAGTTGCCGCGCGAATACACCTCACGCCGCGTTCAACTCTGGATGGGTCCGGGCGCCCATCTCGTCACCTATCCGATTTCCGCAGGCCGGCGCATCAACGTGGTCGCCGTCGTTCCCGGACAATGGAACAGACCCGGCTGGAGTGAGCGGGGCGACGACAACGAGATCAAGACGGCGTTCGTCACAGCGGGGTGGCACGCCATCCCGCGGATGCTGATCGGCGCCGTCGACGGCTGGCGCAAATGGGCGCTGTTCACGGTGCCGGGCGGCGGCCAATGGAGCGAAGGCGCGGTCGCTTTGCTGGGAGACGCGGCGCATGCGATGCTGCCGTTTGCCGCGCAAGGAGCGGCCATGGCGATCGAGGACGCTGCCGTGCTCGCCAAATGCATCGCGGGGCGCCAGAACGAAGGCGCTGCGGCGCTCTCGGCGGCGCTGCACCGCTACGAGAAACTGCGTCGTCCACGCGTGACGCAGCTACAGCGCAGCGCGCGCCAGTTGGGCCGGATCTATCATCTTTCAGGTCCCCTCGCCTTGGCGCGCGACCTCGTCATCAAGACGATGGGGCCAAAGCGGATGCTGTCGCGACAGGACTGGATCTACAACTGGCAGGCGTGAAGCAGCGATCCTGGCTGCCTCCCTTCAGTAGACCGCGCTGCCCGATCGCTTCAGCGGACGGCCGGACACGTCAGCCACGGGAGGCGGCGGCGTTGGGCTAGCGGCTTTGCCCGGGGTTTCGCGGCACTTGTTGAGCACCCACGCCTCTTCGGCGTTTTTCGCCTGGCCGCGCACCGCAAGGTATTCGTTGCGGTAGGCGACCTCCGCAACCACCGGCCCCGCAAAGCCGTCTTGCGCCTTGCTCATCAGGCCCTGCAACTCAGCCTGACGGGCCGATAGCGCCTTGCGCTCGGTCTCGAGCTGCTTGCAGTCGTAAAGCTGGTACTTCGCGGGATCGGCAAATGCCGAGGTCATGCCCTCGCCCATGCTGGCGCAGCCGGAAAGCAATATAGCGCTGGCAAACAGAGCCACGCCCGCAAGTGCGCGGGCCGCTACTTGGAAGCGGGCAGACGAAACGAGCATATGAGCCTGTTAGTCCCTCAACGTTGAGGTTGCGTAAAGCAGGTGCTGGTGTCCGGAATGAGGCTTTGCCTTGTCGGGCCTGCGCTGAAAGATTTTTGGCCGCAGCCCAATGGGACCGAGCCCATTCGCCAACCTCAGACATCAATCCAAGTATTTGATTTTATAACAATATGTAGCGTGCGCCTTCCGGACGCGCATTGGCTTTTACCTACTTTGTGACCGTGCCGAAGCGGAGGCCTTTTTCCTTGATCCAGCGGCGGTAGACGATCGACGAACTGTCGGCCCGGGTCGGGGTTTCCGAGCGGGGCTCCAGGGGCAGCAGCAAGGGCCGCTGATTTTCGAGAATAATCCGGTCCTGCAAGAAAATGACCTGCTCGAAATTCAGAAGCGAACTGTGATCCGAGACCGCGTCAACGAGGTACATCACCGGCTGGGCGCGGCAGAGATCCTCTTCCAGGGGCTGGATGAACAGTGCAATGGCGTCGAGCCGGTCTGGCGCTGTAGGGCAGACGCGATACAGCATCACGACAAAGGGCGACGGCACCCGGTAGGTTAGATGCACGAAGGCGCCTTCGGTCTCGGTCGCCGCAATTCGCGGCTGGAAAAAACTGCAATTGCTCGCCCAGACCTCATCGACATCCCGGCGCAACTCGCTTGAATATTGCGGGACTTCGGCATGCTCTTCCGAGCCCAGAATATCTTTGTGCACGAAGGGAAAATGCGCCATGTCGAGAAAGTTCTCGACCACCCGAAGGCCCGACGCACGCATCTTCACCCAACCGCAGGGCACAAAACGGCGATCAGGTTCGCTCGCCTCCGGAATATCGAAAATTTCCCGTGGCGGCTCGCCGAGCGTGGTCCAGACGCAACCGTAGCGTTCGCGAAACGGCAATGCGGGCCCGCGCTGGCCGTCTTCCTTTATTTCCGCGATGACCGGCGGGCCGCTGTTATCGCGGAACAGCTCGATATCCTGCCCGAGCAACCGCGTGCGGACGATCGCGCTGCCGAGATCGGCGCTGGTCTCGACCGCGTACCACTGATCCAGCGCTGCTTTATCGGTCGTCTTGGTCATCGGTTTCGCATCCGGATTCGATCAGTCGCTCTTCTGGGTCCATTGCACCGTGCCCCCGGTATTTTTGGCAAGGAACTCCGCACGGCGCGCAAAATGCCCGGGCGCGAGATCGCGAATGCGCCCAATGATCGCGCCGAGGTCGGCCGTTTTCAGAGCGCCCTCCTCGACCACAATCCTGCCGTCTACCATCGTCATGGCGACGTCACCGCCGCGCACGGCATGCACGAGATTGTGCTGGAGGTTGAAATAAGGCCCGCTGCCGAACAGCGGCGTCATCCGGGGCGTGTCGGTGCGTACGGCGATGATATCGGCGCGCTTGCCGGCCTCGATCGAGCCGATCTCGTGGTCGAGGCCGATGGCCTTGGCGCCGGTGATCGTGGCCATCCGCAACACTTGCCAGCTGTCGAGCGCGGCCGCATCGAGGTCCTTCAGCTTGCCCAGCAGTGAGGCGACCTTCATTTCCTCGAACATGTCGAAGTTGTTGTTTTCCTTCTCGCCATCGGTACCGATGCCAACGGCAACGCCTGCCGCAAGCATCTCCGACACGCGGGCGATACCGCTCGCAAGCTTCATGTTGCTGACGGGATTGTGCGCTACCGAGACGCGTCTCGTCGAAATCAATTCGATTTCGCTCGCATCAAGCCAGACGCCATGCGCGATCATCGTTCGCGGCGTCTCGAAGAAACCGAGATCGTCGAGCGCAAACATCGGCCGCTTGCGGTAGCGGGCGGCAAATTCGGCAAGCTCGATTTCCGCCTCGCTGCAATGCGTATGAAAACCGGTGTTATGTTTTTTCGCCAGCTCGATGGCGCGGCGCTGCCCGGCCTCGTCGGCGTAAAACAAGTGCTCCAACCCAACCCAGACATTGATGCGGCCATCTGCCTTGCGATGCCAGGTTTCGATCAAGGCTTCGTTCATGTCGAGCGTATCGAAATAGTCATAGTCCGGATGCTCGCCGACGTAAGGGACCGCTACCAGCCGGTTGCCGATCGCTTCCGCCGCCTTGGCGCTGCCTTCCATGAAGCGCCACATGTCGACCACCGTCGTGGTGCCGCCGAGCACCGATTCGGCATAACACAGCCATGAGGCCGCCTCCGCCTCGTCTGCCTGCAATACCCGGTGCATCGGGTTGATGTGCAGCGTCAGCCAGTCCCATACCGGGAGATGTTCGGCGGTCCCTCGCAAGAATCCGGAATGGGCATGGGCGTTGATCAGGCCCGGCATCAACACGGAATTTCTAATGCGTTTGACCGGCGTCGATGGTGAGGCCGCCGAAAACTGGTCCAGCGCACCAACGTTCAGGATGCGGCCGTCTGCGATATGAACGGCGCCATCACGAATGACGCGATTTTGCGCGTCCATGGTGAGCAGAAAGTCGCCTGCGAGGATGAACTCGGCATCGGTCATGTCGTACCGTGCCCTTCTACTCTTGCTTCGCTGAGATCGCCGACCGACTTCAAGATGAAATCTGCCGCGCGCTCGCCGATGACCGTCACGGGCGCATGGGTGTTGCAACTCGGAATGATCGGGATCACGGAAGCATCCGCAATGCGCAAACCTTCGACACCACGCACCACCAGTCGCTCGTCAACCACGGCCATATCGTCGTTGCCCATTTTGGCGGTGCCGCAGGTATGAAAGAAGGTTGAGCACGCGGTGCGGATAAAATCGACCGTTTCGGCACGATTGAGCCGCCGCTCCGGCGCGGCATGCCCTGCGAACCAATTGGCAAAGGCGTTGCTGGTTCCAAGCTCCATCACGACGTCGACCGCATCGACGAGGTCGTTCAGGTCTTCCGGCTCACTGAGAAAGTTGGGTTGAATTTCGATCGGCGATGAAGGCTCAGTTCCGAGCAGGCGCAGGTAGCCTCGGCTGCGCGAACGCATCAGGCCGGTGCCAATGGCGAATACGTCACCGCCGAGATCGTAGCCGTTTGCGACTTCGGCCGTGGCGCTGCGGCCCTGAACCGGGAAAGCATGGACGTTTGCTTGCGCCAGATGAGAGCGCGTCTTCCAGTTGATCATCGATCCGCCGCCATTGTCGCTCACGGCGCCGAGAGGCCGCTTGGCCCTGAAATTGACGGCGCGAACCAACGGATGATCCTGCAAATTCTGGCCCACCCCTGGAAGTGCAGCCCTCACGCCGATGCCGAGCCGCCGGAGTTCGGCCGGAGCACCGATACCAGACAGCATCAGGAGACGTGACGTATTGATGGCGCCCAGCGCCAGGATAATTTCGACCACGGCACGTGTCTCGATTTCCTGGCCCTCGACGCGGTGGCGGACCGAGACACAGCGCCGGCCTTCGAAGCCAAGCCCGGTCACCAGCGAATTGGGAACGACCGTCAGGTTATAGCGATCCAGCACCGGCCAGAGATAACCCCGCGCGGAGCTGAAACGTTTGCCAGCGCTTATGTTGAAATTGGAAGGCGCGGCGCCTTCATTGGTCGCGCCGTTCGGATCGTCGATGACGGGAATGCCGAGTTCAGCCGCGCCCTCGATCATCGCCGCCGCAATCGGGTGCAACGCGCGGCTTCGCTCGATGCGCAGCGGGCCATGGGCGCCGCGCCATTCGCTTGCGCCGCCTTCCCAATCTTCGCACCGCTTGAAATACGGCAGCACGTCCTTGAAGGCCCAGCCCTTCGCACCCGAAGCGTCCCAGGCATCATAGTCCGCGGGGTGGCCGCGGTACCACATCATGGCGTTGATCGCGGAGGAGCCACCGAGCACCTTGCCCCTGGGAATTCCAATGGTGCGGCCGCTGACATGCGGCGTCGGCGCGTAGTCGTAGCCCCAATCATAAACGCTACGCCCGAGCGGGACCCATTTGCTGGGCTCGTCAATTTCCGCAACACCGATTCCCGGAGGTCCAGCTTCGATCAGCAGGACATCTGCGCCGGCGTCGACCAGGCGCCTCGTCACGGCCGAGCCGCCCGATCCGGCGCCCACCACGATGAAATCATAGGCAGGTTTGAGCTGGCGAAGGGGAATCGCCGCCGTCAACGTGGGTTTTGTCGGGTCAGTTGTGCTCACTAGGTCCCATGATCACGATGTTCTCGGTCGCCTCGACATGACGAACGAAAATGTATTTGTCTTCCCGGCCGTCGCTGTGCTTGCGCTTGATGTCTGGCTGCACCGTTCCCGAAACCTTGGCGACCACGACATATGGCACCTCGCTTGCGAGGCCCCTGGCGCAATGCGCATCGAATTCCTCGACGGTGTGGGCCGTAAAGGCCTGCTCGACACCGGCCCCGCGTGCGATCGCAGCGATATCCACCCGCCCCGATGCGGTGTGCGTCGGCGGTCCGCCGATCGACTGATAACATTCATTGTCCCAGACAACGACGAACAGGTTCTTCGGCTGCTCGTTACCGAGCGTGGCGAGAATACCAAGATTGAACATCATCCCGCCGTCGGTATCGAGCGATACGATGCGACGGTGCGGCAGGCCAACCGCGAGCCCGAAGGCTTCGGGCGTCACGCAGCCGAGTTGCTGCTGAAAAAGGCTGGCGCTGCGCATATGCGGAGCCGCGTTGTACCATTCGTCAACACTGGCCCCGAGCGACAGAATCACCAGCTCGTTCTTGAGACGCGCGGCGAGCGCTTTCATGCAGTCGAACCGCTTCATCGCACCACCTCACCGCCGAGCGCGATCGCCGAGTGGTAGTAGGAAGCATACGACCAGGTATAGGCATCCAGAATCGCACGCTCGATCTCGTCCTCCTCGCGCACCACGCGATAGGGAATGCGCAGCGCGTCCAGCACCGGCTCCATGGTGATGCCATGCGGAATGGCCCACCAGTTGTTTTCGCCGAGCTCGCCGCGATAGCTCATCAGCATCACGACCGGAATTCCCGCTCCCAACCCCATCCGGGCCAGCGGTTCCACGGACGCGCGCAATCCGGAGTTCTCCATCACCAGCGCGGCCTTCTTGCCCGACAGGAAAACCCCGCCACAAATCGCAGCGCCCTCGCCCTCGTTGGTGACACGGATGGTGCGGATATCCGGGTCCGCGTCGAGCGCAGGGTACAGTTCCCTAAACAGCGAATCCGGCAGGTAGCAGACGACGCTCACGCCTGCTCTCTTCAGCCCGCGAATGACGGCTTCGACCGCGCTTTTCTTCATTGTATCCTCTTTTCCGCCACCCTAACTCGCAATTCCCCGGGTGTTCCGGATAGACCATTTTTTCCGCTCAAAACGGTGCGCAAAACGCAACACCTGCCGACATCGATTTTTCCATCGAACCTCAGTCGACCAGGCCTTCGATCGCCTCCGCGAGCAACGCGCCGAACGCCAGCGCCGCATCGGACATTTCCTTCTCCGGCCTCGCCAGCAACATCAGGCGCCGCGGGCTGATCTTGGGATCGCGCAACGGCACAAAGACGAGATCGCCATCGGCGATCTCGCGCTCGATTCCGACGCGGGTCTGCAAGACGACGCCAAGATCCATATTGGCCATTTCGATCATCAGCCCGATGGAATTGGTGCGCGAGCGGCACGTCAATTCGATCAGGGAGCGGTTGAAGGCCTCTTCGACCGAGATGCCGAGCATCAGGCTGTTATCGGACAGGATCACGCGCTCCCCCGACAGGTTGAACAGCTTCAATTGCTTCTTGGCGGCGAAGGGGCTGCCCGGCTTGGCCAGCACGCCGAGCGACAGGCTGCTACTTGCGATCCGGCGCACATTTCGCGGCACCTGCACATCGAACGCAACGGCAAGATCGCAATCGCCCTCTGCGACGGCATCGCAGGCCTGGCTCGATCCGATGACCTTGATGTCGACATTGATCCCCGGATGCTGCGCCCAGAATTTCGCCAGGATGCGCGGCAACAGCCCGCGTGCGGCGCTTTCGATAATCGCGACCGAAACCGTGCCGCGAAACAATCCGTGAAGGTCGTTGATCTTCGATGATGCCCGAATGAGCTCGGCCGTGCTGATGCGGGAATGATAAAGCAGCAATTCGCCGGCGCTGGTCAGCACGCGGCGCTGCCGTTTGCGTTCGAATAGCGGCGTTCCGAGCTCTTCCTCGAGCTGCTTGATGACCCGGCTGATTGACGAGGGTGCAACCCTCAGGACCAGGGCCGCGCGGCGGATCGATCCGAGCCGGGCGACCAGCTGGAAATAATGGATGCGCGGAGCGACAAGTCCCAGCCGGTAAGGATCCGTCGGCCGGTTCGCATTGATCCGCGCCGCGGCAGGAGTTTCATTTCGCCGACCGCCACGCTGTCCTGGGACTTTCGGTCCCATCAGTGATAGTCCGGGATGCCCGGCATCGTCCTGAAACCGGGCAGCGCGCGAAACCGCCGGCCCCATCGGCGCAGCGCCGGGTACTCGTCATGGTCAATGCCGAAGTCACGGCTGAGCGCATAGGCCGGAAACAGCGCGACATCCGCCATTGTTGGATGCCCCGCGGCGAACCATTCCATTTGCGCAAAGCCGCGCGCCGTCATGTGATCGTCCATGATGCGGATGGCGCGGGACGATGCGGCATACAGCGATGGCTCGTCCCCCGGCGTTCCGAACAGCGAATGCTGACGCGCGGCGATCGTGGCGCCAAGATCATGCGCCGAGAAAATCAGCCACTGCATCACCTCGGCGAATTCAGCGCCCTGCGCGGGAAGCCATTTGCCCGACGGATCATGCGCGCGGGCGAGATGCGCAAGGATGGCTTCGGTGCCATGGAGCACGACATCGCGATCGCGCAGGATCGGCAACCTGCCAGCCGGGTTCATCGCCAGAAATGTCGGCGACAGATGCTCGTTGCCGGGAAAGACATCGACGGCGACAGCCTGCCACTGAAGGCCAAGCAAGGACAATGCAAGCCTGACCTTGTAGCAACTCTCGTCGAGCTCGTAGTTATAGAGAACGAGTCCCTTTGACATCAGGCCACATCCCGATTCTGCGTCACGCCAACGTGCTCCGCCGCATGACGCAGCCCGAGCGCCCAGTCATTGAAATGGTCCTGGCCCGCGCCGCTGTAGCGCTCCGCCGTCCCGCCGATCGACAGATGCAGCGCGGTGCGCGCGTCCGAGATGACCTGAATGCCCACAAGCAGCCGGTCTTGCCCGCACGAAAGCCTGAACAGCGTGTCGCTCGCACGGCTGACAACGGTGTCGGCCGGAGTGGTCGTTGCGAAAGGAGCCAGCCGACTGGCGCCCAGTAGCGCGACCGCAACCTCAAAGCCGCATCCGAGATAGAGACTGCGCAGCGGCACCACCGGCTCGTCCTCTTCCGGTACGGGAGGCGGATTTTCGGACAGTGAGGTCCACACCATTCCGTTTCGCTCATGAGCGGGATAGACCGGCACCCGGATCGTCGGCGGCACATCGAGAGCGGGATGGGCCGGAATATACTGGCAGTGGCCGCCGCTGTTATATTGCCAGCCGTGATAAAGGCAGGCGATGTGATCGCCGCGCACGAAGCCGAAGCTGAGCTTCATGCCCCGATGCGGACAACGATCTTCCCAGACATGCGCCACGCCGCTGCTGTCGCGCCAGACCACCAGTTCCTGATCGAACAGGCGCGTGCCGGCCGAACTGCTGGCTTCGAAAGAATGGGACAGACCGACGGGATGCCAACAATCCTTCAGGCTCATTTCATCCCCCATCAGGCTGCCAGGTTGATGTCGTGGCGTGCGACGTCGAGCACGAAACAGTCAAACGGACCGAGGCTGCACGCCATTTCAAACGCGTCGACCAATTCGACCGCGCCGGAAACGTTGACGGCGATGGCTTCAGCGCTGGATGGCCCGAACTGAAGGTCGAGGCCAAGCCGCTCGGCGCGATGCCGCGCAAATTCGACGAAGCTTTTAATCTGGAACCTGCCCTTAAAGACGAAATGCGCGTGGTCGTGGCTCATCGTCGCTTGGTCCGCATGAGGTTCGAGCATCCGATCGTACCGAAACCGCTGTAGTTCGATCGCTGAAAAAAGCGTCGCTGCACGCGGCTTTCTGCACAGAAATCGATCAATTGGCACCCAGGGCCGCCTACGACGACAGCGCCTTGGCAAGACTAGGGTTTTGGTTTTTAGGCGGTGAAAAAACCGCGCGTCAAGTGTTGCGTTTGGCGCATCTGGCGCGACAGCAATTGCGCTCTATCCGGAACAGAGGGTGTCTGAAACAATTTTTCGATCGGTGCCGCCTTGGCACAAGAGTTGCCTGATCTCCATCGACTTTCTTTCAAAATCCAAGCCGTTCGTTTGCACAATCAGAAAGGTCCGAACATGATCGATTTGCGTAACCTCTCGCGCCGCGGACTTTTGAATCTCGGCGCCGCCGCCGGCACATCCCTGGTGATGCCGCAGTTGATCCGTCCAGCGAGCGCCGCCGCGCCGCTTCCGGCCGTGCCGGAAGAGAAGGCCATCATCGCATTTGGCCACACCGGACCGGTCGCCGACGAAGGATGGACCTGGAGCCATGACCAGGGAATGAAGGCCGTGCAAGCTGCCTTCCCCAAATTGAAAACCGTCTTCGTCGAAAGCATTCCTTATTCCGCCGACGCGTCACGCACGTTCCGTCAGTTCGTTTCGCAAGGCGCGAACATGGTGTTCGCCACCTCGAACTACGGCGACTTTCTGTATGACGTCGCGAAGAAATCGCCCGACGTCGCCTTCTACGAGTGCGATGGCAGAAATCCTCTCGACAATCTCAGCACCTATTATCTTGCCCACTGGTATCCGACCTATGTGACCGGCGTGGCGGCGGGCCTGATCAGCAAGACCGGCAAGCTCGGTTACGTCGGCTCGTTCCCGGTGCCTTCCGTGTTCTCCGGCACCAACGCCTTCCTGATGGGCGCGCGAAGCGTCAACCCCGCCGCGACGATGCAGGTCATCGCGATCAATTCATGGTTCGACCCACAGGCCGCCACCCAGGCCGGTACGGCGCTGATCGACAACGGTGCCGACCTCGTATTCGGCATCATGGACGAAGCCGGTTACCTGCAAGTGGCGGAGAAGCGCGGCGCCAAGGCGGTGATGTGGAATACCGATATCCGCCGTTTCGGACCCAAGGCCTACGTCTCCTCGATCGTCATCGACTTCAAGAAGTTCTATGTCGATCAGGTTCGCGCCCGGCTCGAAGGAAAATGGGTGCCGACGCAGACCATCCTGCCGATGGGCGGCGGCGTCGATCGCGACGCCTGGGGCGAGACGGTGCCGGAGGAAGTTCGCAAGCAGGCCGATGCCGTTCGCGAGAAAATCGCCGGCGGCTGGAGCCCGTTTGTCGGAGAGATCAAGGACGCCAAGGGCAACGTCAAAGTCGCGGCCGGCAAGAAGATGACCGAAGCCGAGCTTTACAATTGGGATTGGTCGATCGACGGTGTGAGAGGCATCTGATCATCAGCCCGGCGTAGCACCGCGCCAGCAACACCAGAGACGGCCGATGAGTGCACCAAACAAGACCAGCGCGGGGCGACCTCCGGGAACGCCCCCGATCGTGCTCCTCAAGGGTGTCTGCAAGTACTTTCCGGGCGTCGTTGCCAATCAGTCTGTCGATCTCGAGGTGCTGAGCGGCGAAATCCACGCGCTGCTTGGAGAAAACGGCGCCGGCAAATCCACGCTGATGAACATTCTCACCGGCATTTACCAGCCCGATGCCGGTGAGATCATTGTCGACGGCTATGCCAAGACCTTTGCTTCTCCGGTCGAGGCTATCGCTGCCGGAATCGGTATGGTGCATCAGCATTTCAAGCTGGTGCATGCGTTCACGGTCGCGGAAAATATCCATCTCGGATGGGAAGAAACGCCGTCGAGGGTCAGCGACCAGGCGCTGGAGGCGCGGACCGCCGAACTCGCCAGAACCTTGAATCTCGCGGTTAAGCCAGACGCGCGGGTCGAGGACCTGTCGACCGGCGAACAACAGCGGGTCGAAATCCTGCGGGTGCTGGCCCAGAAAGCGAGGCTCCTGATCCTTGACGAACCAACTGCGGTGCTGACACCGTCCGAAGCCCGCGAATTGTTCAAGGCGCTGCGGGAATTCGTCTCCCGCGGCAACGCCGTCGTCTTCATTAGCCACAAGCTCGACGAGGTCCTGGAAATTTCCGACCGCATCACCGTGCTCCGCGGCGGACACAAGGTTGCCACCGAAGAGACCCGCAACTGCACGCACAAGAGCCTGGCGAAATTGATGGTCGGCCACGAGATTGTTCTCAACGACCTGCGGGGGCGCGCGCAAGGCTCCACGTCGATTTCCTCGCAAGCGGTACTGAGCCTGCACGAGGTCTGCGCGCATGACGACCTCGGCAACCTCGCGCTCAATGACGTATCGCTGGAGGTCAAGGCCGGCGAGATCCTCGGCATCGCCGGCGTTGCCGGCAACGGCCAGAAGGAGCTGAGCCAGGTTTTGACGGGAATGCGGCCCGTCGTCTCCGGCAGGATCGAAGTCGGGCAGAAGGACTTCACCGGCAAAAGCGCCGAACAATTCGCCGTCTTCGGTGTCGGCCACATTCCGGAAGACCGGCTTCACAGCGGCCTTGCGCCTGCGCTCAGCGTCACCGACAACGCCGTGATGCGTGAATACAACAAGCCGCCGGTTTCCGTTGGAAGCTGGTTCCGGCCGCGCGCCGCCACCGCACTGGCCGAAACCATCGCGGCTGCCGCGTCCGTTGCGGTTCCCGATTTCGGCATGCCCGTGCGCAATTTGTCGGGCGGCAATCAGCAAAGGCTGGTCGCCCGCCGTGAGATGCGCATCGCCGGCAAAGTGCTGATCGCGGCGTATCCGAGCCGCGGCCTCGACGTCGGTGCCATCAACACCATGATGCGATACTTTGTCGAGTTGCGCGATTCCGGCTGCGCCGTCGTTCTGATTTCGGAAGAGTTGGAGGAACTCCTGAACCTATCCGACCGCATCGCGGTGATGTTCCATGGCCGCATCATGGGAATTGTCGATGGCATCTCAACCGACATCGAGGAAATCGGACTGTTGATGGGTGGTCAGCGGGCAACCAACCCTCCTCTCTCAGTTGCAGCGAACTAAGCTTGGCCGTCCGTCTGCAATATTTTCCTTCGCCGCAGCCAGCCGTCGCATTGCTGGCGCGCGGCATGGCAATCGTGCTGGCGCTGGTATGCGCGGGCCTGGTGCTCGGCGTATCTGGCGTCAATCCGATCGCGCTGAGCGCAAAAGTCATTCAGTCGACCTTCGGATCGAGCTTCGGGCTACAGGACGTCAGTCTGCTGCTCACGCCCCTCATCCTCACGGGACTTGCGGTGGCCGTCGCACTTAAGGTCGGCGCATGGAATATCGGCGCCGAGGGTCAATTCTATGCCGGCGCCTTTGCCGCAACCGGCATCGGACTTTTCATTCCCGGACCCACATTCGTCATCTTGCCGCTGATGTTTGTGGGCGGCGCGCTCTGCGGTGTTCTCTGGATATTGATTCCGACCCTGGCCCGCGCCTATGCCGGGGTCAGCGAACTCATCACGACGCTGCTGCTGAATTTCGTCGGCACCCTGCTCGCCTATTATGTCTCGACCGGGCCATGGCTCGATCCGGGCGGCCATGCGCTCGGAACCACGGCGCGTGTCCGGCACAACGTGCCTGAAATCTGGGGCGACGTTCATTGGGGGTTTCCGCTGGCCATTGCGCTGACGCTGCTCATCGCCGGCATCCTGAATTTTACCCGCTGGGGATATGAAGTACGTATCGCCGGATCGAACGCGCAGGCCGCGCGCTATGCCGGCATCCCGTTTCGACGCCATCTCATCACCGTCATGCTGCTGTCCGGCGCGATCGCGGGCATCGCAGGGATGCTGGAGGTGGCGGGAACCGTTCATCGGCTGCAGGGCGGCATCTCCAACAATTTCGGCTATCTCGGCATCATGGTTGCTGTGCTCGCACGCGGCTCGGCGCTTGGGGTACTGGCGGGCGCCAGCCTGATGGCGGTGATCCTCAATTCCGGAATCATCCTGCAAACGCAGGGGGTGAACACGTCCACCGTCCTGGCGATCACAGGCCTGATCTTGTTTTTTACCGCGATCGGTGACGAGCTGGCGCATTATCGGTTCGTCCCCATCGACACGGCCAGTAAATAAAGGCTGCGCATGGATATCATCGCAGGGCTTTTGCAGACCTCGATCCTCGCCGGCGGCGTGTTGGCGCTTGCCGCGCTCGGCGAAGTGCTGTCCGAGCGCGTCGGCGTCGTCAATCTCGGGGTCGAAGGGCTGATGGCGCTCGGCGCCATTACGGCGATTGCGATCGTCACCGCCACACCCAGTCCCACCCTTGGCTTGATCGGAGCGCTTGCCGTGGGCTTCGCCGTCGGCATGATCTTCGCCGCCGCAACGGTTGGCTTGAGGGCGAACCAGGTGCTTTGCGGTCTGGCGCTGACGCTGATGGGTACCGGGCTCGCCGCCACGATCGGCAAGGCCTATTCCGGAATGCCGGCGCGCGCCACGTTTGCGCCGGTAGCCATTCCCTATCTGAGCGATATCCCCCTGCTCGGCCGCGCTGTCTTTACCCAGAATGTGCTGGCGTATCTGATCTATATCGTCATCCCGGCGGTCATGCACTTTGTCATGTTCCGGAGCCGTCATGGCCTGAACCTGCGCGCGGTCGGAGAAAATCCGGCCGCGGCGGACGCAGCCGGCATCTCGGTGCAGAAATTTCGTTTCTGGTACGTCGCCATGGGCTCATCGCTCGCGGCAGGCGCCGGTGCTTACCTGACGTTGGCTTTTGTGCCGTCGTGGTCGGAAGGCGTCGTCGCAGGCCGCGGCTGGATTGCGGTCGCGCTGGTGATCTTTGCAGGCTACAGACCGATCAATGCCGTTCTCGCCGCGCTGTTGTTCGGCGCCATCACCTCGCTCGGCTTCGTAGGCCAAGCGCGCAACTGGCCGATCGCCGCGCCCATTCTGTCGATGCTGCCTTATCTTGGAACCATCGCACTGATCATCGTACCCGTGCTGGCCTGGCACCGCGTGCGTCGGTTGATGGCCGCGCCCGCCGCGCTCGGCGAGCCCTACTACAGGGATGTCCGCTAATGAGCACGCTCCTTGTCAAGAATATCGAACTGCTGGCCACGTTCGACGATGAACGCCGCGAAATAAAGGACGGAGCGATTTATGTCCGCGACAACGTCATCGAGGCCGTAGGATCATCGTCCGACATCGGCGCGATGCCGGCCGACGCGACGCTTGACCTTTCCGGACACGTCGTGATGCCGGGCATGGTCAACATCCACCATCACATGTACCAGACCTTGACCCGCGTGATGGTGCAGGATGACGAGCTCCTGGTCTGGCTCAAGACGCTCTATCCGATCTGGGCCAAGCTCGACGACGATGCCATGCGGATATCGGCCAGTGTGGCCATGGCCGAACTGATCTACTCCGGCTGCACCACGACCTCCGACCACCTCTACATTCTTCCCAACAACTCTACGCTCGACAGCTCGATCGATTCGGCGCGAGCCATCGGCATGCGCTTCCACGCCGCGCGCGGCGCCATGTCGCGTGGCGAGAGCCAGGGTGGCCTGCCGCCCGACAGTTGCGTCGAAAAGGAAGACGCCATCCTGAAGGACTCCGAGAGGCTGATCCAGCGCTATCACGACAATTCGCGGCACGCGATGAACCGGATCGTGTTGGCGCCCTGCTCGCCGTTCTCGGTGACGCCGAACCTGATGCGCGAAGCAGCCGCGCTCGCGCGCCGGCATGCCGGCGTCCATTTACACTCGCATCTCGCCGAGGAATTGTTCGAAGAAAAATACTGCTACGAGATCTACGGCATGCGACCGGTCGAATTTGCCGAATCCGTTGGCTGGCTCGGCCCCGATGTCTGGTTCGCGCACTCGATCTTCATGACATCGGATGAAATCAAGCGTTTCGCTGCGACCGGCACCGGCGTCGCGCATTGTCCCTCCGCCAACATGCGTTGCGGCCAGGGTATCGCCAAGATCCGCGAAATGCTCGATTGCGGTGTCAAGGTCGGCCTCGGGGTCGACGGCTCGGCGTCGAACGACACCTCCAACCTGTTCATGGAAGCGCGGCTGGCCTTGATGCTGCAACGTGTGGCGCCGCATCATTATCTATCGGAGAAGCCGGGCGGTCGCGGTGGCTTCGGCGGCACGCCTAAGGCGCTCTCCGCGCGCGAGGCGTTCAGCATGGCGACACGCGGCGGTGCGGCGATTCTCGGCCGCGACGATATCGGCTACCTTGCACCCGGCATGAGCGCCGACTTCATCGCCGTCCGGCTGAACCAGATCGGCCTGTCGGGAACTCAACGCGACCCGCTCGCCGCGTTATTGATGTGCGGTCCGTTCCGGGTGGATTATTCTTTCATCAACGGCAAGGAAATCATCCGCAAAGGTGAGTTCACCGCTTTCGACGTCGAGGCCGCCATGGCCGACCACGCCGGCGTGATGAAGCGGATTTACGCAGACGCCTGACCGACGAACCTCTGGGGAGTTGCGCATGCAAAAGACAGCGGAGAAGGCGGCGCTCGATCAGTGGTACTGCATCGAGGCGTTGACGGATATCCCAACCGGCCGGGCTGCTAACCGCCTGCTGGGCACCGATCTGGTCATCGTCCGCAACGCAGACGGCAACATCTCCGTCACGATTGCCGGACAGGAAGCTCCGCTGCCAACCCGCCAACGCTATGGCTATCTGTGGGCCACGCTGGGAACGCCGGCTATGGACCTGCTGCCGATTCCGGAAGCGGACGAGACCGACCGGCGCGTCATCGTTTGTGGCGCGATCTCGGTGAAATCGTCGGGTCTTCGCATCGTCGAGAACTTTCTCGACATGGCGCACTTTCCGTTCGTGCACACCGATATCCTCGGCGCCGAGCCTCATACCGAGGTCATGCAGTACACGACCGAGATCCGCCGCGACGTCGACGAGGTGTGGGCGACGAATTGCCAGTTTTTCCAGCCGCAGGCAGCGCTGTCGGCGACCGGCGGTATCGTGACCCAATATATGTACCGGGTGGCCAATCCGTTCGCGACCATCCTGTACAAGACCTGTCCCAATGCAGCCAATCGCTGGGACTTGATCTGCCTGTTCGTGCAACCGCTCGATCCCGACCGCTGCCGGGCGCATCCGGTGATGTTCCTCATCGATGACACCTCGGCGCTGACCGACCTCATTCACTTCCAGCAGCTGATCTTCCTGCAGGATCGCATCATCCTTGAAAATCAGCGTCCCAGGCTGCTGCCACTCGACCCCCGGACTGAAATTCCAACCCGCGCCGATGCGACGTCGATTGCCTATCGGCGCTGGCTCAAGGAAAAGGGCGTCACTTACGGCGCCCAGGTCAGGGCGGGATGATTTGAACGAACTTGTCGTCGACAACCAAGCGAGGAGATATTCATGAGCGCTATCCCCGTGATCGACATCGCCCCGCTGTTGAACGGCTCGCCACAAGAACAGCGCATCGTTGCAGATGCGCTTGGCCGCGCCTGCCGCGAGGTCGGGTTCTTCTACATCACGGGACATGGAATCCCTAAGGACCTGATGACGCGGGTATTTGAAGATTCCGCCGCCTTGTTTTCGGCGCCGGCGTCGGTGCGCGACCCGGTCTCGTTCAGCGGCGCGAGCGGAAACCGTGGCTACATCCGGCTTGGCGGCGAGACGCTTGATCCCGGCAAGCCTGCCGATGTCAAGGAGGCCTTCAACATTGGCCTGGAGCTCGCGCCCGATGATCCGGAACTGCTCGCGCGCGCTCCTTTCCGGTCCGCCAACCAGTGGCCGGACCTGCCGGGTTTTCGTGACACCATGCTCGACTATTTCAATCGTGTCTGGCGACTGGGGTGCGACCTGCATCACGGCTTCGCGCTCGATCTTGGACTTGACCGCGACTTCTTCGAGACGAGCCTGGACAAACCGATCGCAACGCTACGTCTGCTTCACTATCCCCCTGTCGAGGGGCCCCTGCCCGATGGCCAGCTCGGCGCGGGAGAACACACGGACTACGGCAACGTCACCCTGCTCGCCACCGACGCGGTCGGCGGCCTGATGGTCAGGGATCGATCCGGCCGGTGGCTAGATGCCCCGGTCGTACCCGGCGCCTTCGTCTGCAATATCGGCGATTGCCTGATGCGATGGTCGAACGACGTCTACGTTTCGACGCCGCACAAGGTGGTCAGTCCGCCGAACAAGGACCGCTATTCGATCGCGTTCTTTCTCGATCCGAATCCCGACGCCATGGTGGCGTGCCTGCCGACCTGCATCACGCCGGACCGGCCGGCCAAATATGCGCCGATCACCGGCGCTGATTTCCTGCGCTCGCGGCTCGAGCCCACCTATGCTTCGAAAGCGAGCTGAATTCCGTCCGGGTTTGTCAGGTTCCGATTGTCAGCGCGTCAACTCGACCTTGGCGGTCGCGTAAAGATCGATGCATTCGGCGGTTCTGATCCCCTCAATCACTTTCAAGTCCCATCCGCTCATTTCGGCGAAGCGCTCGACCGTATAATCCCCAAAATTGAAAGCGATCTTGGCGAGCTGCTTGATGTCCCGGTTACGCGCGCCGAGAACCAGCGTGTTGAATCCGCCATTGAGAATGGCGCCCAGACACATCGGACACGGCTCGCAGGTTGCATAGAACGTGCAATCCGGCAGCATCCGCCGGCCGAGTTTCTGGGTCGCGTATTTGACGGCCAACGTCTCCGAATGGGCGGTGGCGTCACATGCCGAGACCTTGAGGCTGCGGCTGCGGACCACGAGTTCGCCCTTGCCATCGACCACGACCGCTCCGAACGGCTGTTCGCCCTGCGCCGCGCCGGCTTTCGCCTCCTCGATCGCGATCGCCATGAACCTGACATGATCGAGTTCCAATTCCAGCCTCCCTTGTTTTTCTTACCTTCAACGTTCTTTGCTATTAATGGCCCGGCGACATCATGCGATCGGCCTTCGGCGGCAAAAACGCGCGGCTGAAGACTTCGTCCATCGAAGGCTGGCGGCTTAGACCGTAGGCGTCCGCAACCGTCTTGATCGCGGCCTGAAGCCTGTTGTCGTCGAGATCGCCGAGCCCGAGCTTTGCCACTTCCTCGGTCCGCAACTGCTGGTCGATGGTGTAGATCAGCCGTTGCTTTTCGAGATCGAAGTTGGTGAGCGGCTCCACGTTCATGAGCGTCGTGATTCCGAGGTCGGGATTGGCGGCGACGTCGAGGATGGCCCGATTGAGCGCTGCCACGAGATGACGCACGGCTTCGGGATTTTCCTTCAGCAATTTCTGGGAAACCAGGATGCCGTTGGAATACAGATCCAGTCCGTTCTCGCTGTAGAAGAACCACCGGAAATCCTTTTCCGGCGATTTCTTCATCGCCAAAAAGTTCATGTAACTGGTCGGCGCGAACTGGGCGATCACGTCGGCCTGCCCGGTGACGAGCAACTGCTCGATCAGGTTGGGCGCGGCATTGAGGACCTTGACGGTGGAAGCATCGACGCCGTTCTTCAGCGCGAGCGGCTTGAACATGCGCTCGGTCGCAGAACCCGCCGGCGCCGCAAGCACGTGGCCTTCCACGTCCTTCAACGTCTTGATCGGACCGTCCGCCTTCACGATCAAGGCGTAGGGCGCCCGGTTGTAAAGCATGTACACCATCAGCGGCTGTTCGCCCGGATGTAGCGCAGCATTCTGGATCACGGCGTTGATGTCGCCGAATCCTGCATCATAGGTGCCTGTCATGATTTTGCTGACGGCAGCGGCCGAGCCGTCGCCCTGGTCGATCAGGACATCCAGCCCCTCGGCCTGGAAATAACCCTTGTCACGGGCGACGTAGAACCAGGCGCCAGGTCCCTGCGCCTTCCAGTCCAGGATGAAGCGAATCTTGGCGGGCTCGGCATTTGCCGCCGCTGCGACGGCTATGGCAGCCAGGCCGACCAGGATTCTAACAAATAAGCGCTTCACGAACTGACCCCACACAAGAGTTCCGATCCGCTCTCGCCCATGCAGGTTTTGGACCATTGCCGGCCCGCTTCGATTGGCCGGCCTTTGGCTGTCACGCCACGCGTTCTCTCGGCAGTTCCTCTTCATCGTGGGCGCGCAGCAATTCCAGCAATCGCTTTCGCATGATCATTCCGGGCCGGTCGGACGGCATGTGCATCTCGATCTTCCGGCCCATATCGACGATGGCGTCGGGATCGGTGGATTCCAGCATGTCGCGATCCTCGGCAATAATCGCGGCGTCCCAATCGATCAGTTCCTGTGCGGAACAGTCGGCTTCGGTGTCGTTGCGGAA
Organism: Bradyrhizobium erythrophlei; assembly: GCF_900142985.1. Taxonomy (NCBI): domain Bacteria; kingdom Pseudomonadati; phylum Pseudomonadota; class Alphaproteobacteria; order Hyphomicrobiales; family Nitrobacteraceae; genus Bradyrhizobium; species Bradyrhizobium erythrophlei. The sequence goes on along the minus strand of NZ_LT670849.1, from coordinate 5,699,421 downwards.
AAGCAGTTGGATGACCTGGATCTGGCCGTCGGAAATCGGGGTCGCGCAGTTGAAGATGATGTGGCGGATCCCGGACGGATATTCCATGTCGAGGCGACGGCAGAACGGGATGAACCATTTGTTGCGCTGATGACGTTTGGTGGTCGGCTCCGTCGTGCCAGTGATCCTTGAGGCGCTCAGCGGGTTGCGCACGGTGATGATGGTCTCGGCGTCGAAACCGTCCTCGTTCTCGGTGATCTCGTATTTCTCTGGCTTGGGCTGGTTGATGTCGCCGAAGGTGCCCTTGTGCACGAAAGCAAAGTGCGCGTTGTCGAACGAGTTCTCCATCAGACGCAGCGCCGCCGTGTTCCATTTTTCGTAGAACTGGTTGATGCGGCGATAACCCGGCAAGCCGTCTTCCGGAATATCGGGAATGTCGCTCAAGGGCTCATCGAGCGCGACCCAGACATAGCCGTAACGGGTCTTGGCGCGAAACGAGCGCGCCTTCGCTTCAGGCACGGGTTGCTCGAACGGAAACTGCGGAATCATCACCAGCTTGCCGTCGCGGTCATATTCCCAGCCATGATAGCCGCAGACGATGTTGCCGTTATTGCACCAGCCCTTCGAGAGCTTTGCGGTCCGGTGACAGCAGCGATCCTCGAGCGCCGCCGGCTCACCCTTGGCGTCGAGAAACAAGACGATCGGCTCGCCCAACAGCGTAAACGGCTTTGGCCCATCCTTGAGATTCTCGACCGGCATCAGCGCGTACCAGAAGCGGCGCAGTACCGGTTGCTTGGTGTTCAGCATGATGTTCCTCCGCGAATTTTCAGGCTACCAGGCGCGAGACGACGCGCGCGGCATCCGATTTCAGTTTTTGCAGGTCGAGACCCGGAATGACTCCATTCTCGACGACAACCCGTCCGCCGACCAGAAGGTGGCGCACTTTCGCCGAGCCGCCGCACGTCACCGGCGCGATCATGGGATCGTGCATGCCGAAGTGCCGGGGCTCGTCGAGATCGAAGATCGCAATGTCGGCCTGCTGCCCCGGCGCCAGCGTGCCGACATGGGGCATGCCAAGCACGCGCGCGCCGCCGGCGGTCGCCCAATGCACGACGTCTTCCGCCGTTACCGCGCCCGCCCCCTTCACCGCGCGATGGGTGTGCCAGGCGCTGTGCATTTCGCACAGCATGTCGGCGGCTTCGTTCGAGGCCGCGCCGTCGACGCCAAGCGAGACCGCGCCACCGATGCGCGCCAACGCATCCGCCGGCGCAACGCCCGAGCCGAGCCGGCAGTTGGATTGAGGACAATGCGCCATGCCGGTGCCGGTGCTGGCGAGAATCCGCACCTCGTCCTCATCCAGATGCACCAGATGCGCAAACCATACATCCGGACCCAACCAGTCATGCTCGGCCAGCCAATGCACCGGACGCTTGCCGTGAACCGACAGACAGAAATCGACATAGTCGGTGCTCTCGGAGAGATGGCTATGCAGGCGAACTCCCATTCGGCGAGCGGCCGCGATCGCCTCCTTGAGTTCGCCGGGATCGATCGACCAGGTCGGCGTGGTCGGCGCCAGCGCGACCCGCGACAGACTGCCGGGCGACGCATCGTGGAAACGCTGCGCACAGGCCTCGACCGATTGCAGCATGTGGTCGAGCGTCTCCACCGGCGTCGTCGTCGAACCATATTTATCGACATGGCGCGCGATGGTGGCACCGCCGCGGCAGAAGACCAGGCGAAGACCAAGGCTGCGCGCGACGTCGAAGATCACCTGTGCCGGATCAAACCTGAACGTGTCGCTGAAGAGATAATGATGGTCGGCAGCCGTCGTCGTTCCCGACAGCAGGAGCTCGGCCAATCCGATGCGCGCGGCGACCGCCAGCGCCTCCTCGTCGAGCTTCGACCAGTAGCGATAGGGAACCTCGCGCAGCCATCCCGCAAGCGGCTGATCGATGCCCGAGCGCACGCCCTTGAGCACGCTCTGGAACAGATGGTGATGAGTCGAGACCAGGCCGGGATAGACCACCCCGCCGCGGGCATCGAGTCTGAGCTCGTCGGGTCTCAGTTCCAGCGCGCCGATCTCGGTGATCACGCCGTCCCGAATCCGGATTTGACCCGACGTACGCATCGCAGGCCCGGCCAGCCCGGTGAAGATGCCGGCGGCGTTATCGATCAGCATGGCGGTCATGTTTCGGCCCTTGTCTCGCTTTCATGCCAGTTCGATAAAGCCACCTGCGACAGCGCCACCATGGCGGCGAACAGCACGACGCCGGTCATGGTGATCAGGAATAGCGCCGCGAACATGCGCGGGATATCGAGCGTGAACCCGGCGTCGAGGATTTCATAAGCCAATCCCGACGAGCGCCCGCCGGTGCCGGCGACGAACTCGGCGACGACGGCGCCGATCAGCGCCAGGCCACTCGAAATCCGCAAGCCGCCGAAAAAGTATGGCAGCGCGCCGGGGATGCGGAGCTTCATCAGGGTCTTCATACGGCTTGCGCGGTTCATCCGGAAATAATTCGCCAGTCCGGGATCGACGCTGCGAAGGCCGAGCGTGGTGTTGGATATGATCGGAAACAGCGCCACCAGCGTTGCGCATATGGTCAGCGAGAGCTGGGTATTCTTCACCAGAATGATGACGAGCGGCGCGATCGCAACGACCGGCGTCACCTGCAACAACACCGCATAGGGGAACAGGCTGACTTCGATGGCCCGGCTTTGCACGAACACGAAGGCGATCAGCGTGCCGAGGATGACGGCCGCCACAAAGGCCTGCAAGGTCACCCGCAAGGTCACGAGCAGTGCGCGCAACAACGAGGGACCGTTATTCACGAGGCTTGTGAAGATGTCGCTCGGCTTGGGAAAGAGATAGACCGGCACGGACGCCATCCGGCAACCGACCTCCCACAGCGCAAACAGCACGATGCCGACCGCGACCGGTGCTGCGATCCGCACGAACGCCTCGGATTCAAGAAGCGGCTTCACGATGCGGCACCCGTCGACGGCAGCGAGGCCTCCGCAAGCCAGGTCGACAATTCGCGGCAATAGGCTGCGAATTTGGGGCTGTCGCGGAAACCCTGGTCGCGCGGCTGCGGTTGGTCGATGGTCATGGTTCGGAAAATACGGCCGGGATTTGCGGCCATCACGATGATGCGGGTGGAAAGGAAGACCGCTTCATAGATCGAGTGCGTGACAAAGATCGTCGTCAGCTTGCGCTCCCACCACAACCTGACGAGGTCGTCGTCAAGCTTGTTGCGGGTGAATTCGTCCAGCGCGCCGAACGGCTCATCCATCAAGAGAAGATTCGGACTGGTGACCAGCGCCCTTGCGATGGAGGCGCGCATCTTCATGCCGCCGGAGAGCTGCCGGGGATAATGCCTCGCAAAGGCGCTTAAGCCCACGCGCGCAATCGCATCCTTCACGAGGGGATCGGCTTTGGCTCTCGGCATGTCGGCGAGTTCAAGCGGCAGCCTGACATTGGCTTCAACCCGCGCCCAGGGCATCAAGGTCGGCTCCTGGAACACGAACGCCAGATGCCTGCCCTCTTGTCCCACCTGCGCAAAGTCGCCACGCCACCACAACAGCCGGCCGTCGGACGGTTCGAGCAGATTGGCGATCAGCTTGAGCAGCGTGCTCTTGCCGCAGCCGGAGGGCCCGATCAAGGTCAGGAATTCGCCATCGGCAATGGAAAGATCGATCGGCGCCAGCCCGCGCGTGCCGTTGCTGAAGACCTTTTCGGCAGACAAAACCTCGACAGCCGGCGGCCGCTCGCTGGCGGCCGTCATTGGCTTTGCGTTTTCATCGAACGGTTCGCCGGGCAACAGCGCGTTCATGCCCGCCCTCAATTCAGAATTTTCAGGTCCTTGACGAAACGATCATCGAAAGCCTTGTGCCAATCGACCTTGGGGTCGAGCAGGCCGCCTGCAACCATGAAATCGTAGATCTGCTTGTAGCGGTCGGCGGTGATGATGCCAACGCCGAGCGTGGCGGCGTCACCGCGGTCGATCGCCTTCATCTCCTTCATTTTCACCAGCGCGTAGTCGATCTGTCCATCCGTCATCTTGGAATTATCGGCCTTGATCAGCGCGTTGCCCGGTGCGGGATTCTTCATGTAGTCGCGCCAGCCTTCGAGCGAGGCCTTGACGAACCGCGCGATCACATCGGGCTTTTCGGCGATCATCTTCTCGGTGGTGACGATGGTCGAACCATAGGGCGGATAGCCGCCATCGGCGAACAGGAAGAATTTCACCTTCTCGTTCTGCTGCTCCGCCTGATACGGCTCGGAGGACGGATAGGCCTGCTGCGCCATGGTCTTGTCGGCGAAGAACGGCTGCAGGTTGAAGGTGTAGGGGCGGATCTGGTCGTCGGTGTAGCCGTATTTGGTGCGCAGCCACGGCCAGAACGTCGCACGCGACGATCCCGCAATCAGGATCGGCCGGCCCTTGAGCGCGGCGAGATCCGCCACATCGTCATGGGCCATGATCCCCTGCAAGTCGAATTGGAACGAGGACGCCACCGTCACCAGCGGTTGATTCTGCTCGCGGCCCTTGAGCACCTGGATGTCGTAGCCCATGATGAAATCGGCATCGCCGGCCAGCAGGAGCTGCGCGCCATTGATCTGCGGGCCGCCCATCTTGATGGTCACATCGAGGCCGGCCTTTTCGTAGAGCCCGCTTGCTTTCGCCTGGTAGAAGCCGCCGTGCTCGGCCTGGGCGAACCAGCTGGTCAGGAATGTGACCTTGTCGGCGGCCGCCGCCGGTGAAAGCGACCCGGTCAGCACGGCTACTCCGATCAACGCGGTCGCGGCCAAGCGGGTGAAATTTTTCATCGCCATAGGGGTTGATCCTCGTGTCGAGCGGTGCCGAACTGCGCCGAGGATGCCCAAGCGGACTGTCGCCTGAAAGCATTTTTATTCGAGCGATCCGTTGCTTTATCGGCAACGCCAAATTTATAGGCAACCGCCACTGGCCGCGAAGCGTTCCGCGGCAGCACTGTCAAATTTTCCAATGACGCTGCCGTTGCAGCCGTCCTACCATCGGCGCGATTTCACCCACCAGGAGCCGTTCAACTTGCGAGCCCTCGCCCCGCCTTCGATCCGGCCGCCCTTTGCCCGATATAGCCACGGCATCGCCGTCCCGGCCGGATACAGGCTGGTCCTCACCTCAGGGCAACTCGGCATCGGTTCCGACGAGCAGATTCCCGCCGACTGCGAAGCGCAGGCCGAGCTTTGCTTTGCCAATATCGCAGCGATCCTCGCCGAGGATGGGATGACGCTGGCCAATATCGTGCGATTGAATGCCTATGTGACAGGCCGCGAGCACATGCAGGGTTATATGCGCGTGCGCGACCGGCAATTTCCGGGAACGCCACCGGCCTCGACACTGATGATCGTCTCCGGATTCACCCGACCCGAATTCGTGGTTGAAATCGAGGCCATCGCCGCGACCCCGGCATGAGGCTGGTTAGAACCGGCTCATTTCCCGTCGCACCTTTGCAAGGAAACGACCCCGTCGCTCCGCCGTCGCGACGTTCATGTGATACAGCGCATAATATCGCACCCGCGCCCGGCCCCCGGTGAACCACGGGAGATAACGCTTTATGATCTTGCGCGGCGGATCGGCCATGCCGATCGCCTGCCAGCGCGGCCGCCCATAGGTCGCGATGCCCGTGATGCGTTCGATATGTTTCAGCATCGGCCTGGCGTGGCGGGGATCGGAGAGATCAAGCGCAATGCCGGGGCCGAACATGCGGTCGAACCAGCCTTTGAGCATCGCCGGCGGCCCGAATGACCACGTCGGAAACTGCACGACCAGCGCATTGGCAGCCATCAGCCGATCGACATAGGCCTGATTGTTGAGGCGATTGCGCTCGGGGTCGTGATAGTCCCGGCGGCGCTCTGCCGAAAGCACCGGATCGAAATTCTCGGCATAGAGATCGAGCAGATCAACCGCATGACCGGCCTCTGCAAGGCCGGCCAGCGCTTCTTTTCGGATAGATGCGTGAAAACTGTCGTCGAGTGGATGGCAATAGACGTAAAGCACGCGCATCATCATGCTCGCGCGCTCACAAAACTCCGCATCTTGCCGGGATTGAGCAGGCCGAACGGATCGACCTCCTGCTTGAACCCGAGTTGGTCGGCATCGGCGCGCTTGTAACGGCTACCGTCCTCGACCGTGTAGACATGCGGGTTGGCAATATAGACCCCGCGTTGCTCGTGCAGCGAAATGATCTCGTTGAGGCGGTGGGCATCGCGGAAGCGCACCACCGGCAGGCCGCTACAGGTGACGCGGCCACCGAAGCGGATGAACTCCAGATGTTGCAGCACCTCATCCGGAAACAGCTCGCGCATTTCGGCGACCTTCTCGAGCAGCCGGTCATGCGGGTAAAGGCATTGCAGGTAGGTGACGGAGCGGTCGGACTTCAGCACCTGTAGCGTCGTGTGGTTCCAGGTGTATTCGTAAAGCGGGACCTGTCCCGGACTGTCATCGGTCGGCGTTTCCAGCGTGATCGTGCCGCGGTTGCCCAGCAGCGCCTTGAAACTTTCCAGCGACGGTTCCGCGATCATGGCGATCAGGATGCTCTTGCCGTCAGGACAATGAGGCTTGAGTGCGCCGAAATAGGATGGCAGCGGCCAGGTGACCGGCGCGAGCAGCTTCTTGACGATGCCGTCGGCCAGCGCCGCCTCGTAGCCGAACGCGGCAGCGTCCATGAAATCGTCGAACGCCACCACGACGTCGATCCATTTCCAGCTGGGCGCGAGCGGCATCTCCAGTGCCGTGATGATGCCGGTTGTTCCATAAGCGCGATTGATCTTCTGCGCGGCGTCCCGCCGCAGCTCGATGACGCGCGGCTTCTCCTCGACGGTGACAACACGCGCGGCCAGGATGTTGCCATGTTCGCGCAAGCCGCCATAGGTGACCGACCCGATGCCGCCGGACCCGCCGGCGACGAAGCCACCGATGGTGGCGGTACGCTTGGTGGATGGGTGCATCCGCAGCTCAAAGCCTTGGGCTTGCGTCTCGGCGTCGATCGCGTTCATTTTTGCGCCAGCACCAACGCGGAGCACACCCGGTTTGATCCATTCGATATCGGTCAAAGCCGATATGTCGAGCAAAACTCCACCATTGAGCGGCACGGCCTGGCCGTAATTGCCGGTGCCCCCTGCCCGCACCGTGATCGGTACGCGATGGCGCGCGCAGGCCGCAGCGACCCGGATGACGTCGCTCTCGTCGCGCGGCGCCACGATCAGATCGGCCGATTTGCCGTCGAGCAGCTCGTTCAGGATCGGACTGTACCAGAAAAAATCGCGCGAACGCCGGCGCACGACCTTCGGATCGGTGACGACGGGGATATCACCGAGCTCGGCGACCAGCCTGTCGAGCTTGTTGAGGGAGAGATCGTTCACCTGAAATCACCGCCTACGAAAGTTGTGAGGTAACCGCCTCGGATCGGACGACAAAGCCGAAGCATTGCCGGACATTATAGAGGGTGGCCGACATGCAGTAGTCCGGCGACGTCGTGGCCACGCAATCCTCGAGAAGCAGACAGTCGTAGCCGCGAAAATTCGCATCCTGCAGCGTACAGAGCACGCATTGATCCGCATTCACGCCGGCGAACAGCACCGTGGTGACGGCAAGGTTGCGCAGGATGCTGTCGAGCTCGGTATCCTGGAAGCCGGACATCCGGTACTTCGCCACGTGAATGTCCGACGGACCGGGCGCCAGCTCTTCCACAATTGCAGCCGACCAACTGCCGCGTTCGAGGACCTTCGCTCCCGAGCCCGGCAGGGCATCGCCGAGACCGACGCCGGCGCCGCTGGGCTTGTAGACATGCAGCAGAGCCGGGCTGAGATTGAGTCGGTCCGGACGGTTTCCCCAATTGAGCCAGATCACGGGCACGCCTTGCCCACGCAGCGCCGGCAGTAAACGTTGCAAGGGTACGATCGGCTTTCGCGCCGGCGTCACGTCGACGCCGATATGCGAAAGCCAGCCTTCGGGATGGCAGAAGTCGTTCTGCATGTCGATGATGACGATGGCCGTGCGTGACAGATCGAGCGTGACCTCCTTGCCATCCGTCTGCACCGTGAGTGGCCGCGGCTCGATGGGCGGGCGCACCAGATCGGCCGTGCGTTCCGAGACCATCCAGCGGTTGCGCTCGCTTGAGCCAAGCGGCCACAAGCGCTCATCGCCCTGCTTTCGGCCCGGCCGGTCATCCATCGGCTAGATCCCCCCAAGGATGCGGAGGTCCTCCGCATCGAGTTCGACCGGATCGCCGCTTCGGATCAATTCCGAGAACCCCTCGTTCGGCGTCATGACCGTCAGCGTATAGAGCTTGCCCGCGCCGGTATTCTCGATCACATGCTCCGATCCCGGATGCAGGAGCAGCGAGTCGCCCTTGCGGACCGGCACGGTCTTGCCGTCGCACCGCGCCACCCCCTCGCCGTGCAGCACGTGAAAGAACTCATGGGCGGCTGCATGCTCATTCGGCGGCGTGGCGCCGCCGGGCCTGAAAATCTCGACGACAAAAATGTTCTTGATCGCATCGGTCGCCTGATCGAACAGCATCACGAAATAGTTCGTGTCCTTTGGCGAAATCCGGAACGCCTTGGCCTGCTCGAGCTGAGCTACGCTGAATGCCATGTGCCGTCTCCTTCGATCTCCGTCCTTGTCACGATTTGTCGAACGCCGTGCGCGTCGCAAGCCGCGACAAGGGATAGTTGCTGATTTCCTCGATGAGGCGGACAAGGCCGATCGCCGCGCGTTCGACCAATTCCTCGCCGAGCTTCGCGGTGGCGGCGGCGGCGTTACCCGAGACGCCCGCGGGATGGAAATCCTGCGCCTGCCACCCAAAATACGCCGCACCCCGGCCCAGCAATTCCGCTTCACGCTCGATCGCAACCGTCACCGGCGTAAAATCCTCGGCACGTTCCATGTTCACGAGTTCCGGATATAGATGCAGCATCATGCTGGTCTCGATCTGCCCGCCATGGATACCGTGCTTGATCTCGGCCGCATCGAACAGATCGCCGATGTCGATCAGTTGCGGCCACATCGCACTCGCCGCGAACATGCCGAGCTTGACCCGCAAGTCGCGGCAAACGATTTCCGCGAGTTGCGGTTGCCCGCCATGGGAATTGAAGAACAGGATCTTGCGCAGGCCCGCGCGATGCACACTGGCGCCGAGTTCGTACCAGACCCGACCGAGCGTCTCGTGCGACAACGTCAGGGTGCCGGGAAAAGCCAGGTGTTCGTCGGATTTACCGACCGCCGTCATCGGGAGCACAATCGCCCCGAGTTGGTCCGGCATCAGCGCGACCGCACGCGCGACAATCCCCTCGTTGATCGTGGCATCGACGCCAACCGGCAGATGCGGCCCATGCTGTTCGACGGCGCCGACGGGGAGCACCGCCACAGTTCGCTCGGGATCGAGCCTCGCGAAATCGACCGTCGTCAGATCGCGCCACCAGCGGGATTTGGAAACCATGCGTGAACCGAACGTTTTGCGATGCCTGCGAACTGCCAGGGACAGATCGATTTTTGCATTCGTTCGCCATCGCTTGAAAGCGCCTAAATTCGGCAGACCTGTTGCCTTTTAGGCAACGTGACGCCATCCTCCCTGGCAAGTCCTCCTGAGCCTAGTGAAGCGAATTTGACATTCGCCCCCCACCTGGCCGCGGGCGCGTCAAGCGAATGTCAAATCCTAAGCTTCACTAGAATCCGATATTTGCTAGTGGTCCTTTGATTCAAACATTCGCAAAAGGTCGCCACTGAAACGGGATGCGAATGTTTGAATCGGACCACTAGATCATGCTGCACAGCCGATTATTGAGTTATGTCGACGAGGTTGCCCGCACCGGATCGATCCGAAAGGCCGCCAACCACCTCAATGTCGCGGCGTCTGCGATCAGCCGCCAGATCCTGTCGCTGGAGACGCAACTGGGAACGCCGATTTTTCAGCGGCTGCCCAAGAAGCTGATCCTGACCGCGGCCGGCGAAGTATTGATCGGCCACATCCGACAGACATTGAAGGAGCTCACGCGCGCGCAGGCCAAGATCGAGGAGTTGAAGGGATTAAGGCGAGGCGAAATCACCGTCGCGATGATGAGCGGCCTGGCCTCGAACCTCGTCCCGGGCACGGTGAAGGAATTCCGCGTCGCCAATCCGCGGGTCAAGCTGAACCTGACGCTGTTCAATACCGGCGCCGAAATCCAGTCCGCCGTGGCCAATGGAGAGGCCGATCTCGGAATCGGCTTCGATTTTGCCAAGGACGGCAATCTGACGGTGCTGGCGCGCGCGGTCGGACGGCTGGGCGCGGTGATGGCGCCGAACCATCCATTGGCCAAACGCAGCAACATCCGGCTTGGCGATTGCATCGACTATCCCCTCGTGATTGCCGACGGCAGCAGTGCAATCAGGCCCTATCTCGATGCCGCCTTCACCCGCGCCGCGATCGATCTGCAACCGGTCATCGAAACCAACGCCATCGAGATCATGCGGCATGCCGCCATTCTGGATAATGGCATTACGTTTCTGACGCCGTTCGATATCGAATTCGAGCGGCGCGCAGGACGGCTGGTCTACGTCCCCGTTCGAGAACTCGGCCGCGATGCACAGGCGCTGATGTTGATCGGCCACGAACGTGGCTCGAGCGCGATCGCGAGCCTGCTTGCCGAGATGCTCAAGGCGATGATGCGGGAAGCTGTGGGGTGAAGTCCGAAAGCGAGCCGATTTATGCCTTCACGGCCACCCGGCAAAAATGGCTGAGTGCACTACCGCTGACGCAGATGCTGGCACACAAATTGCTGTATATTCGGCCGACCGTTCACCAGCCAAAACTTTCATCAGCCAGACCTTGGAGATTGCGTAATGCTTGACGGAGCCGAAGTGCGGCTTGCCGTCGATATCGGGGGTACGTTCACGGATATCGTGCTGGACGTCGGTCGGGATCGGAAGACGCGCAAGGTATTGACGACCCCGGTTCATCCCGAACAGGCAGTGCTGGACGGGATGCGCCTTATTTTGGCCGACGCCCGCGCTCACGCCCGTGACATCGACGTCTTCATCCACGGCACCACGCTTGCGACCAATGCTGTCATCGAGCGCCGGGGTGCGAAGACGGCATTGATCGCCACGGAAGGTTTTCGCGACGTCCTCGATATCGGCACCGAGAGCCGTTACGATCAATATGATCTCACCATCGACAAGCCGAAGCCCCTCGTGCCGCGCGCTCTCCGCTTCACGGTGCCTGAGCGCATTGACGCCCACGGTGGCGTGCGGCTGCCGCTCGACGAGGCTGCAGTGCGGGCGCTGGCGCCGAAATTGCGCGCACAGAATGTGACGAGCGTCGCGATCGCCTTCCTCCATGCCTATGCCAACGCCGCCCACGAACGGCGCGCCGCCGAGATCCTTAAGGCGGAGATGCAGGACGTCCGCGTTACGCTGTCATCGGCGGTGTGCCCCGAAATTCGCGAATATGAACGCACGTCGACGGCGGTCGCCAACGCCTATGTTCAGCCCTTGATCGACGGGTATCTCGGCCGAATGGCGGAAGCGCTGCGAGCCGAGCAGTTCCGCGGCTCGATCTATCTCGTGACCTCGGGCGGCGGCGTCACGTCGATCGACACCGCGCGGCGCTATCCGGTCCGTCTGCTCGAGTCGGGCCCTGCGGGCGGCGCCATCTTCGCCAGCCAGATTGCCGCCAGCCTTGGCGAGAGCAAGGTGCTGTCCTTTGACATGGGGGGCACCACCGCCAAAATCTGCCTGATCGAGAAATACCAGCCGGAAAGTTCGCGCGTGTTCGAAGTCGATCGCGCCGCCCGCTTTCTGAAGGGATCGGGTTTGCCGGTGCGCATTCCCGTCATCGAAATGGTCGAGATCGGCGCCGGTGGCGGCTCCATCGCGCGGGTCGATGCCATGAAGCGCGTCACGGTTGGACCGGAGAGCGCGTCGTCGGAACCGGGTCCGGCTTGCTATGGCCGCGGCGGAGAGCACCCTGCCGTAACCGACGCCGATGTCGCGCTTGGCAAGATCGATCCCGATGGATTTGCAGGCGGCACGATCAAGCTCAGCGCCGAGCTGTCGCGACAGGCGCTGTTGCGCGATATCGGCGAACCTCTGGGACTGTCGGCCGAGACGGCGGCCTATGCCGTGCAAGAGATCGTCTGCGAGAACATGGCGAGCGCCGCCCGCGTTCATGCGGTCGAGCGCGGGGCCGTCGTGGCACAACATACGCTGATCGCGTTTGGCGGCGCTGCACCCCTGCATGCCGCGCGGGTCGCCGAGCGGATCGGCGCTTCACGCGTGATCGTGCCGTCCAACGCCGGCGTCGGCTCGGCGGTCGGATTTCTCGCAGCGCCCATCGCCTACGAACTGGTGCGCAGTCATCATGCCCGTCTCGACAAATTTGACAGCGAGGCTGTCTCCGACCTGCTGAATGAGATCGCAAGCGAGGCCCGGGCGCTCGTGGAACCCGGCGCTGGCGGTGCGCCCCTGCGCGAGCGGCGCGCGGCCTTCATGCGCTACGTCGGACAGGGCCACGAGATTACGGTCGAACTGCCAAACCGGCGGCTGAACACAACGGACGTCGAAGGCCTGCGCAAGGCTTTCGAGAAAGATTATTCGGCGCTGTTCGAGCGGCCGATTCCAGGCGCGGCCATCGAGGTTCTGAGCTGGTCGGTGCTTGCGACCACCGAACCACGCAAGCCCGCGCGAGTTGCGGAGGTCACACGAACGCCGGCCGGCAAGGCCACAGGCCACCGCAAGTTTTTCGATGGGCGCGCCAACACCGTCGTTGACGTTCCGCTCTATCGCCGCGAACAATTGGCACCCGGCGCAACGGTCATGGGTCCCGCCGTGATCGCGGAAGACGAAACCTCGACGTTTGTCGCAGGAAGCTTCGAGGCCCATATCGATGGCGCCGGCAGCATCGTGATGGAACGAAAGGCAGGCTGACCATGAGCGGAGCAAACAGCACCAACCTCATCGATCTTCAGATCATGTGGAACCGGCTGATCGCCGTGGTCGAGGAGCAGGCGCAGGTGCTGCTGCGTACGGCCTTCAGCCCGATCGTGCGCGAATGCGGCGACCTCTCGGCCGGCGTATTCGATTCGAAAGGACGAATGCTGGCGCAAGCGGTGACCGGCACGCCCGGCCACGTCAATTCCATGGCGGAGTCGGTCAAGCATTTCATCACGCACTTCCCGCTCCATACGATGAAACCCGGCGATGCCTACATCACCAACGATCCGTGGATGGGGACCGGCCACCTCAACGATTTCGTCGTCACCACGCCCTGTTTCAAGGACGGCAAACTGGTCGCCCTCTTCTCCTGCACCAGTCACCTCATGGACATTGGCGGCATCGGTTTTGGGCCGGACGCCACCGACGTCTTCATGGAAGGGCTCTACATCCCGATGCTGAAGCTGATCGATCAGGGCGTCGTCAACGAAACCCTGATGTCGATGATCCGCACCAACACCCGGTTGCCGATCGATACCGAAGGCGACACCTATTCGCTCGCCGGCTGCAACGATGTCGGCTGCCAGCGTCTGGTCGAGATGATGGAGGAATTCCACATCGACGAACTCGATCACCTCGCCGACCACATCTGCGACCGGTCACGCGAAGCAGCACTGGCGGAAATCGCCAAACTGCCGAAGGGCACCTGGCGCAACAGCATGGTGGTCGATGGCTATGACGAGCCGGTTACGCTTTCGGCGACATTGACGATTTCGGACACGGGCATTCACGTCGATTTTGCCGGAACCTCGGCCGCATCGAGATTCGGCATCAACGTGCCGCTGTCGTACACCACCGCCTACACCGTCTTCGGCCTCGGCTGCGTGGTCGCTTCGCAGATTCCGAACAATGCGGGGTCGCTTGCGCCTTTGACCGTCGCGGCCCCCTCAGGCTGCATTCTCAATGCGCCGAAGCCGGCGCCGGTGGCCTCGCGCCACATCATCGGCCAGATGCTGCCCGACGTGGTGTTCGGCTGCCTGCGCCAGATCATTCCGGAGCGGGTGCCGGCCGAAGGCACCTCCTGCCTATGGAATCTGATTGTGCGGGGCGAGACGCGCAGCGGCGCCGGCGGCAACTACGGATTTTCCATGGCAGTGACCAGTAACGGCGGCACCGGCGCGCGCTTCGCCAAGGACGGACTGTCCGCCACCGCTTATCCCAGCGGGGTGCGCGGCACGCCGGTCGAGATCGCAGAGACGCAGACCCCGCTGATCTTCTGGCGCAAGGAGTTGCGTCCGGATTCCGGCGGGGCCGGCCGCACCCGCGGCGGCCTCGGCCAGATCATCGAGGTCGGCAGCGGCATTGGCACGCCATTTGACATCCTGGCGGCGTTCGATCGCATCGATCATCCGCCGCGCGGACGTGACGGCGGCCGTAACGGCGAAGCCGGTTACGTCGGACTCAAATCCGGACAAAAATTGCGAGGCAAGGGTTTTCAGACCGTGCCGCCGGACGACCGGCTGGTGGTGATGACGCCCGGCGGCGCCGGCATCGGCGATCCCAAGGAACGCGCCGAGGCAAGCGTGCGTGACGACGTGGAAAGCGATCTCGTTTCCAGCGAGAAAGCGGCCGGGGTTTACGGCTTCTCTCGCCAAGCATAGCGAGCGGCCGTCTCGCCTTCGTCAGGACTTCACTTCATCGGCCAGATCGCCTCGGCAATCGCGGCCTGTTGCGGCGAGATGGTGAGGAACTTGCCGCCGACATATTGCAGCAGGACCGGATCGGCGTCGTTGTTCTGGCCTGACTCGTCGAACTTGATCTGTTTCCAGGGCATGATGGTCCGCTCTCCCGAAATATCGGTCGCGGCGAGTGCGTCTCGGATCTTCGCGCCATCGGTCGACTTGGCGCGGTTGATCGCATCCGCGAGCACCAATAGCGCCATGAATTCCCGCGACGTGAGGTCATTGAGATCCTTGCCGGACTTTTCCTTGTACATCGCGTTGATTTTGCCGACCATCGGCCGCTTGGTCGCAAGATCGAGCGAGAACGTGCTGCGCGAGATCGCGCCCTCGACCTTGTCGCCGACCGCGTCGTAGAACGCCTTGTCGGAAAAGCCTGCATCTTGCGCCACGATCGCATTCGCCTTGTAACCAAGCTCGGCCATGGTCTTGATCAGGAGAATGCTGTCGGTGGTGTAGCTCGACGGCATCAGCACATCGGCATTGGCGGCCTTGAGTTGCTGCACCTCGGCCGAGAGCGAGGAGGTGTTGGCGCGGTACTTGATATCGGCCACGACCTTGTAGCCGCGTTCGGCCGCAAGCTTGGACTGCGCATTGGCGGAATCGGAACCAAAGATCGTGTCCTCGTGGAAAAGAGACAGCGTCTCGATCTTGACGCCCTTCTTCCTCATCGCGTCGAAAAAGTCGAACATCGCCGCCGAATACATCTCGTCATGCGGCGCCGGGCGGAAGAAGTATTTCAGACCGCGCCGGTGCAGGCTTGGCGAGGAATTCTCCGCGGAAACAAACGGGATCTGGTAGCGCTCGCAGATCTGGCTGACGGTGACCGCGACCGCGCTTTGATAGGTGCCGACGACGGCGCAAACGCTTTCCTGGGTGATCAGCCGTTCGGCCTCGGCGCGGCCCTTCTGCGGATCGGACTGGTGGTCGGCAAAGATCAGCTTGATCTTCGCGCCGCCCAATTCCGGCAGGCCTGCGCCCTTCGCCAGCGGCAGATCGAAATCATAGTTGTTATTGATGATCTCGGCCGCGGTCTCGAACGCCCTCTGCGCGTCGACGCCGATCTGCGCGGAGTTGCCCGATAGTGGATAGGTGAAGCCGATTTTTACATCAGCTGCGCTTTGCGCGAATGCGGGCAAACTGCCGGCGGCAAGCGCTGCGGTGCTGCCCAATAGAAGCGTTCTACGATCCATGATGTCTCACCTCTCCCCTCAGAAGCGTTTTGAACATGCGTCATTCCATCGAGTAGCGTTGCTCGCGATCTCGCCGCCGCAACGATTCCGGCCGTTCGCCGGGCGGGCCCAGGCCACCGCCACCGGACGTGACGAGCCGGACCACATCGCCCTTTCGCAGCTGCATATTGGAAATCTTCGAGTGCAGGGCCTGCGCCTTGCCGTCGCGTACCAGTTCGAGCTGGCCCGGAGCGCCAGGTTCGCCGCCATCTAACCCGAACGGGCGAAAACGGAAGCGATCCATCTGCGCCGTGAAAGTCGCCGCCTCGCTGTCGATGCGCCAGGCCCTGCGCAGGCCGAGCCCGCCGCGATGGCGTCCATCGCCAGCCGTTCCCGGCGCGAGACCGTATTCGACCATGGTGATCGGCAGATCGGTTTCGATCATCTCGATCGGGATCGATGCATTGTTATGCATGCCGAACGAGTGCGCGCTGGCGCCGTCGCCATCGGGATGGGCGCCGCACCCGCCAACCTCGATCTCGACCAGCACCTTGCGCTCGCCGCTGGCTTCCTTGGTCTGGAAGGAACAGACGTAGCTGACGGCATAGTAAGCCGCCGGCAACCGGTTCGGGATGGCCTTTGCAAGCGCGCCGAACAGAACGTTGAGGAGGACGTGCCCGGGCGCAAGCCGGTGCGCGACCGCAGACGGATGCTGCGCCGATACGATCAGGCCTTCGGGAGCGACGATCTCGATCGGCCGGTAGCAGCCGGCGTTTGGAACGATGAAGCGGTCCGCGGCGGCGACGATGGCGAAATAGACCGTGGACGATGTCGAACCCAGCGTCGCGTTGATCGGCCCGGGCACGGCGCGGTCCGAACCGGAGAGATCGACGACCAGTCTTTCGCCCGCCACAGTGATCCGCGCATGGATGCGCACCGGCTTCGTGACGTCGATGCCGTCGTCGTCGAGAAAATCCTCGAACTCGTAACTTCCGTCAGGGATCGCGCGAATGGCGGCGCGCATGGCGGCTTCCGAGGCATCGAGCATCGCCGAGCACGAGGTGATCACCGTATCGGCGCCGTATCTCGTAGCCAATCCCTCGACCGCGCGTGCGCCCACGCCGAGCGAAGCGATCTGCGATTGCAGGTCGCCCATCACGACGCTCGGCTGACGCACATTTTGCGCGATCAGTCCCCAAAGGACCTCGTTACGCACGCCTTTGGCAAAAAGCTTCGAAGGCGGAATGCGCAATCCCTCCTGATAGATTTCGGTCGCGTTCGCCGCATAACTGCCGGGAGACATGCCGCCGACGTCGAGATGGTGACAGAGCGTTCCGACGATGGCGACCCGCTTTCCCTGCGAAAAAACGGGACGAAACGCCGCAATGTCCGGGAGGTGCTGGCCGCCGCAATAGGGATCGTTCGAGATGATCACATCCCCCTCTTCCCAGAGGTCGACCGGAATGAACCGATCAAGGATGGTCTTCAGGAAATAGCCCATCGAATTGAGGTGCTGCGGAATGCGCGCCGATTGCGCGACGTTGTTGCCATCCGCGTCGAAAATGGCGGTCGAGTAGTCGAGCATTTCGCGGACGATGGTCGAGCGGCTGGTCCGCCACATGGTGACGTCCATCTCGGCCGCCGCAGCCGTCAGCGCGTTACGCAAGACCTCAAGTTCGATCGGATCGAGCACGGTCATGCGAATGCCTCGCTGCGGGTTGCCAGAAGGTGACCATCGCGCCCGAACGCGAGCGACCAGTCGGGTGCGACGTAGACGGCCGTATAGTCTTCCTCGACGATGGCGGGCCCAAAGATCTTGCGCGAACCGTCGATCGCCTCGCGCCGCCATGTGGCGACGTTTTGCCATTGCCCGTCAACGTAGACGGGCCGGCTGCCGGCCACGGTCCCATCGCCGGGCAATCCGGTCTCGGCGGCGGAAATCTGCGGGCGCGCCATTCGGCCGATGGCGCTAAGCCGCAGCGTGACGAGTTCGACCGCATCTTCGGGATTGGCGTAGGAAAAACGCTGGGCATGCCGGGCGTGGAAACGCTGGCAGATTTCACTGATGCCTTTCTCGTCGACGGGCACTTCGCCCCAGGGCACGGTGAGCTCAAAAGCCTGGCCACGATAGCGCAGATCGGCGGACAGTTCGAAGTGACGGTTGCTCGGGGCGATGCCGTCGGCTTCGAGCTGTGCCGCGCCTTCGGCTTCCAGACTCTCGAAACACGAACGCACCCAAGAGACCGCGCTGCCGTCGAACGGCCGCACGCCCGAGCGGCCAAAGGCGTGTTCGATATCGGCCATCAGGATGCCGCGCGCGGAAAACGTGCTGGCATCGACCGGAAAGATAATGCGCCGCATGCCAAGCTCGTCAGCTACCGCACAGGCGTGAACCGATCCCGCCCCGCCGAAGCTCAACAGCGTAAAGTCGCGTGGATCGAGACCTTTCTCGAACAGGCTGACGCGAATGGCAGCTGCGAGATTGGTGTTGGTCAAACGGAGAATGCCAGCCGCGGCCGCGTCCGCCTCGAATCCGAGCGGCTCGCCCGCACGCGCAAGGATCGCACTGCGCGCCGCATCCCGATCGAGCGCCATGGCGCCGCCGAGGAAGCTCGCAGCATCGAGCCGGCCGAGCACGAGATTGGCATCGGTCACCGTCGGCTCTGTGCCGCCGCGGCCGTAACAAACGGGACCGGGACGCGCGCCTGCACTCTCGGGGCCGACCGTCATCTGTTTCGACTCGTTGACGCGTGCGATCGAGCCGCCTCCGGCGCCGATCGTGCGGATCTCGATCATCGGCAGGCGCACCGGCAAGCGATCGATTTCGCTCAAGGTGACGGCCTCGAGCCGGGTGTCGCGAACGACGGACACGTCAAAGCTGGTGCCGCCCATGTCGACGGCCACCAAGTCCGGCTCCTTGAGCTGCCGCGCCAGCTCAAGTGCCGCCATGGCGCCGCCGCTCGGGCCCGACAGCAACAGACGCGCAGGCTCAGCCGCGGCAGTGGCCGGCGTGCACACCCCGCCGTTCGACTGCACGATCAAAAGATGAGGCGCGAAGGCCTCGGCGCGCATGCGCGCCACAAGACGCTCGATGTAGGCCCGGACAACAGGCTGAAGCAGCGCATTGAGCACGGTGGTGCTGGTCCGCTCGTATTCGCGAATTTCGGGGCTGATGCTGGAGGAGAGCGAAATGTCGAGCCGCGGCAGCGCCTGATGAATGCAATCGGCGAGCCGCCGTTCGTGGTCGGGGTTGGCGTAGGCGTGAAGAAGCGCGATGGCGACGGTTTCGATATCGACCGTGGCAAGCCTTGCGATGACGGCATCGATGTCGGCCCCAGTCGGCACCCGTTCGGCGGATCCATCGAAGCGCATCCGCTCGCGAAGGCCGAAACGCCTGACGCGAGGGATCAGCGCAGGCACTGGTTGTGGATGGATCGAATAGACTTCGCGGCGATAGTGGCGGCCGATCTCGAGCACATCCTCGAAACCCGCCGTCGTCACCAACGCGCCCGCCGGGAGCTTGCGCTCGAGCACGGCGTTGGTGGCGATGGTGGTGCCATGCATGAGATAGCCGACATCCGACAACGTAAAATCGTAGCGACGGCCGGCCGCCTTGATACCTTCGAGCAATCCAATCGACGGATCTTCCGGCGTCGTCGGCAACTTGTAGGCGACGATCCGGCCATCGCGGGCGTCGAAGATTTGAAGGTCGGTGAAGGTGCCGCCGATATCGACCCCGATCCTCACGGGCTTGGTAAAAGCATCCATCAATTGGGTCCAGCTCAACTCTCAAGGCCACTTATTGACCCTAACCCGTCGCCAAGTCTCCGCAAGCACCTGCCGGACCCGCGTGGCGATCTCCTTGCAATTTTCCTGCAATTCACGTGCCGCTGGCAGGCAAAGCACCGCCCTGCGTCACTCCGGCGCGCGACGGCATTCCAGCCGGCTCGAGATTCCCCTGGGCTTCCGAGGCAGACATTCCTGAGGCGCCCGGCGTGTCTGGCAGGTGCGCGGCGGCATGGGTTGAGCCGATCCAATAACCGTGCGTATTGATCGGCCAAACAAGCAGGACCCAAGTGTCAACACGCACACCCCAGACGAAGCCAGCACTCTTCGGTATTGTGTGCGGCCTCGGTGCCGCGTTGTTTTGGGCGCTTGGCTTCGTTGCGGCCCGCTATGGCCTCAACGCCGGATTCACGCCGGCCGACCTGTTGATGCACCGCTTTCTATGGTCCGGCATCGTATTCATGCCACTCGTCGTTCACGCCGGAGTCAGGGACCGTATCGGATGGGGTCGCGCCGCGGCGCTGATGGTGCTGGGCGGCCCGGGCATGTCGATACTTACTTATACCGGTTTCCAATATGTGCCGCTGGCGCATGGCAGCGTCATCCAGCCCTCTTGCGCGACGCTCGGCGGCCTGCTGTTTGCGTCCGTCTTGCTCAAGGAGCGAATTTCGTTCTCGCGAATGTTTGGCGCGTTCGTCATCGTGGCCGGTCTTGTCGTGATCGGAGGCGAGTCGCTCGCTGGCAGCGGCTTTAGCGGCGCCCAGGGCGACCTCATCTTCGTTCTGACGGGCTTCATGTTCGCGGGCTTCGGCACCTTGCTGCGCTATTGGCGTGTCCGCGCATTCCCCGCGGCGGCCGTCGTCAGTGTGCTGTCGCTGTCACTGTTTCCGCTCTATGTCGCGTTCGATGGCCTTGGCCGGGTCATGGCGCTCGGCGTGGGCGAGAACGCGTTGCAAGCGCTGGCACAGGGTATTCTGGCAGGCCCTGCCGCGATGTATCTGTTCGCTTTCTCGGTCCAGTCACTCGGCGTGGCGCGCGCCGCGGTGTTCCCGGCCATCGTGCCAGCCCTGACCTTGCTGGCAGGTTGGCTATTGCTCGGCGAGCCGCCGACCGCACAGCAGATTGCGGGACTGTTGACCGTGTTATGCGGCTTCTATCTGGCGCAGCGCCAGCGTTAGGCCCAGCTTGAGCGCCGGAACGCCAAAGGTTTTGCAAAACAGAAGAGTTTTTCTGCAAAACGTTTGCGGCCAAATGGCAAAAAAGCTATGCAAATCAACGAAGCGGACGTGGCGGAATTGGTAGACGCAAGGGACTTAAAATCTCTGGCGATGATCTGAAAACGCTAGAAAGTTCTGGAAACACCAGCCTTTTAGACCCCGCCCCTACCCCGTCAAACCAGCGCCATTTGGAAACACTCTCGCTGGTCTGTCAGCGTGACGATGGCCGATATCAGCTTGGCCTCGCCGATGACGGGCCCAGTTTCGAAAGCCGCCGCTTTGCTGAGGCCGTAGCCGCCCGGGTGGCGGCATGATCATAACAACCCGAATGTACATCCGGTCTGACGGCATCGTGTTGGCGCCGGGCAATTGGTTGCGCCTTCCGCCTGAAGAAGACAGCCCGCACGGATCGATTGGAAAGTTCTGGGGCTGCTACAGCAATCCGAATCACGGTCGAATGTTCAGGCTCACCTATTGGCGCCCGCTCTCGCCCGACGGGCGCTCCGCGAGCAGGCCCGACTTGCTGATCTCCAAGCTCGACAAAACCGCAAACAAAGATTTCTCCGACTGGCTTGAGCGAGCTTGGGTGGTTCGCAAGCCGAGCCGGCTACTTGAGCGGCCGAAACAGAGCACAGTGATCGCGTTTCCGGGCGCAGCCGGGACCTTAGGAAATTCTTAAGTCCGCGGCTGATTACGTTCATGTCACAGCAAGCGATGCCGCCCGCGGACGGGGCCGCCATCGTTCCTGGAGCACCACAGCCCGACATCGCCGGCGCAGGCATGCGCCACAACGAGCAACGCCCCCGTCGGCAAAACGGAGGCGTTGGAATATTTCGGGCAGCGTCGAAGTATGATTGCAAACTTCAATGCCACAACACGCTTCGAAAAGCAAGCGTTGTTTGCCCGCAACGAAAAGGGCAACGCCGTGGCCACCTTCACTTCCTCATCTAACGTCGTCCGGATCCGTCGCAGGACCATCGCAGCAAAGTACAAGGCTCTCGATCGCGATCGTCGGCAACGCAAACAAGCGTTTTCGCTTTCAGCTCTTCGTCTGACCGAGTTGCAGCGGCTATATACTGCTCGGTGGGGACTTTATCTGCCCGATGATGACGCCGGCCGAGACGATCTTCTGCTTGCTTTCCATCAGATCCCGAACATCGATGCTTGCATCGAGTGGGCGGCAGCCTGGGCACCCTGGCTTCACCGTGAAGATGCCCTGGCCCTCGCCCATCAAACCGCAGCGGCAAGACAATGGCTGAAAGCTCGTGCACTTGGCGAACGCCTCGGACTAACTGACGCGGAACGTACCGCGCTAAACATCAAAACCGCCCGGCCGATTGACGTCAGCGACGAGGCGCTGCTCGAGCGGAAACGGGTAAGGGATCGCCAGCGAAAGGCGCGGAAAAGGCTGGCGCAACGTACAGCGAAAACTATGCCGGTCAGTCGGGCCGAGCCTTGGAAGGCAGAGGGCATTTCGCGACGAACTTGGTATCGAAAACGACGGGTTGAAGATGGCACAAAACCTGTCCGCGATAATTCCTTTTCTATTACTGCGGACGGAATTTGTGCCACCACGCCTCCGGCTATCGCCTCCGGCACCCCTAAGAAATCAATCAGATTGGTGAGGGTCGAGGCCGAAGGCCTCGTTGGCGGCCCCAGCCGAAAGTGGAAGACGAGATTCCCGACGGCGATGCGCCTGAACAAGGAGCAAAGAGCATATGCCAAGGAGGCCGGATTCGAACCGGACAAGATCAACCGCATTTTTGAGATGTTCCGGGACCACAATATATCCCAGCGCACATATTCGCCTGATTGGGATCAGGCCTGGGTGAATTGGGTCGACAGGGAGATCTTGATCATGGATGAGTGGTATGACCGGCAACGCCAGCAACGCTGGATAAATCAGCGGCTCTAGATGACCGCAACCGGGATCATCGCTTCATTTTGAGGTGTTCCAACAGATCGCGCGGGGCGCCGCAAAGGCCCATCACCTGTTCCTCTTCCGGTGCCCCTGACGCTTCATATTCCGCGAAGGTACCGGTCAATCCTTCGGGTATACGGACATAGACCGTATAGTCGAAATCACGGTTGCTCCCGACCAGCATCATCATGCCGGCGGGGCTTCTTAGATCATCGTAGAATGTCTTAAACACCGTCAGATCGGCGGAGTAGTCGCGGTTTCCAATATATTTTCTGAACCACTTCATGGAAGGCGCTAGGCCGTCTTACCCCTCAGACACCAGACAGTACCAATGATGAGGAGAACGTAGACGGCGGCGGATGACCAACCCATCGAATTCAGCAAACTCTGCGAAAGGCCCCACAACGTAACGAGCAGGCCGACAACGTAACCGACAAGACCACCGATTAAGACGCCTCGAACTGCGCCCCAATCCTTAAAGTCACGTCCGTACCAGGCTATCGCTCCTATTGAGAGGAGAGCCGCTCCGAAGTACTGAGTCGTGAACGCAGCACTGGTCCCGGAAATTCCGTAAAGTGCGAGAGTTGCGGACGGGAATAGTACGAACGCGATTCCATATAGCGCTCCAAGAACAGCCACGATTGTAAAATACAGTCTGCTATCCATTTGCCCCTCCAATTGGTTGCGTATAACCGCGGAAGAAAGCTCGAAAGACAAACCAACTTTTCCGTCACAACTGTTTCGCGGGCTGCTTTGCCCTCCAAATGAAAAGCTGGGGTTGCAGCTCGCATTATTACAATACCTGAGTCGGTCAGGTTCTGGTTGCCTCTTGCTCGCAAGGCGCCCCCCATAGGCGAAGAGAATGGATCAGCCGGACCTGCGGCCGCTATTGATTGCCCTGGCCGATCCCGGCACCACCGATTTTCGGTACTGGCCTGTTTCCGACCGCAGTGGCCTAATTTCATTATGTGGATTTACACGCAAAATGTTCCGTTCGGGCGGGACCGGCCATTCGCTATTGTTTATTCGCTGAGGATTTAAGGGCTCAGGTTACAGGCGCCGGGCGGGACACGATATTTCGAGCCCGACGGCGTATTTTTTTAGGTCCTAAGCTCTCGCGCCCGCGACGCCTGGTCGGGGCCTGTCGCGTTGCACTGACGGCGCGGCCCCAGCGCTGGGGGAGCGCCGGGGCCTGTCCCTGGGGTGAGGGACGCGACGCCGGCGGGGGGCAAATGCCGGGGTCACTGAATCGATTCCCGCAGACCGAGTTCGTTCCAAAGCACGTGGCCCGGCCGGCGCTGGAACGCCGCGGCTTCGCACGGCTTGCCTCAGGGGCGGGCCGCGTGATGTGCACGGTGCGAATTGCTCCCCGCGCCGTAGCATCCCGGATGCGCGCCGGTCCGCCCACACCACACGGCGGCAAAATGGGGGCACGTTTTTTAGGAACGGTTGCCAGCCCGGTCAGTTATCCTGGCGTGCCGTCCCCGCGGCACACCGCAATGTCCCTGACACGACGGCCTCCGCCATCCCCCGGCTGGGGCAGTTTGCGTTGAGTTGGAACGTCATCCTTTCGCGACGCCCAAACCGCCCTGCCCGCGACACCAGGTCGGTCCCCGTCGCGCTCAGGCTTGAGGCCGACGGTGGACGGCAGATGACCGCTTACGCTGACCCGGCATGAAAGCGCCAAAGGTCAGACGAAACACACGGCGCCGGAAGTGCGGCGACCGCTGCCAAAGGATGAAAGCGAAGATCGCCAGATTCGACGCGAACCAAACGCTCAATATCGCCAATATGGTCTTCATGAGTGCTCATCGCGCTTGGCCCCCCAAGAGAGACAGCTTCAGTCACGAGACAATTCCACGCTTATGTGCCCACGATTCTCTCTCCTGAAACCCAACCTCCCAAAGGTGTGAAGTTGCGCGCTGGAACCCGAGCGAAGCAGCCCTAAGCCCACGCCCGCGCCTGAATAAAAATCAGGAACGCCCTTCCGCCCGGCTTGGTTTCGGGGCGGGCCGCGACCGGGGCAATGTTCCCCTGCCCATCCACCAGCCGCGTCGCTGGTCCGCCCCACCGGCACATTGCTTGCATAACAATCAGGGCCAGCTCGCGCTGGTGAAAAACTCTGAAGGGCTGACTGGCCAGACCGCCGCCGCGTGTCCGGCCTTTTCGTGTGACGTCGGCACGCCCCTTGCTTGTCATTTTGCGCCTGATCCACATCAGGTATTCCAACCTAACTGGCCCACCGCGCCACCTCCCGGCACCGCGCGGTGGGCTTTTTCATTCGCCCATGTTGACAGCTGCAACCCTTCTGTTACGTTTCCTCATGGAATTGATACACATTCCGGGGTGAAACACATGCCACGCAAGGACTTAGTAAAGGCGATTGCCTACCTCCGGACCAGTTCTGATACGAACGTTGGCGCCGACAAAGACAGTCAGCGGCGCCAGCGCGAGGCGATCGCGAAGTACGCCAAGTCGGCAGGCTTTGAGATCGTCGCGGAGTACGCCGACGAGGACGTGAAGGGTGACCTGGCTGTGGATCAGCGCCCGGGCTTCGCGGAGATGATGAAGCACATTGCCGGCAATGGCGTCCGCACCATTATCGTCGAGACTGCCAACCGCTTCGCGCGTGACCTGATCGTCCAGGAGACGGGCTGGCGCTACTTGCGTGATGCCGGCATCAACCTGATCGCCGCAGACAGCCCAGAGGCCTTCCTGGACGAGACGCCGACGGCCGTGATGATCAGGCAGATACTGGGCTCGGTCAGTCAGTTCGAAAAGGCGATGTTGGTTGCCAAGCTCAAGGGCGCCCGCGATCGCAAGAAGGCCGCGACGGGCAAGTGCGGTGGCAGGAAGAGCTATGCCGAGCGTAACGGCGAAATGGTTGCCTTGGCAAAGAAGCTGGCGCGCTACACCCTCAACGGCCGCAAGCGCTCGCTACGCGACGTTGCCGCCGAGCTCGAGGCCGCTGGCCATACCAGCAACGGCAAGCGCTATGCAGCCACCGCCGTGGCGCGGATGATTGCATCCTGATCCATGACTATCATCGAGGAGGGTCTCAATCCCAACTGGAGAGGCTGTAGACGTGTTTGGTTCGACCAAGGAGCTGACGATCATCGCCACGGTGATGGTGCTGGTTGGCGTTCTCGTGGCCCTGCGTGGTCACTACATACACAGGCCGCATCAACAGCCGCCAGCTCAAACCTCACCGCAATAGCCATCGCGAGATTGGCACTGTGAGGGGTGTTTCGCCAAAAAACTAGGTCGGACGGAAGCTGGCGCCGCCAGCCGAAAGTTGCGAGCTAACCAGACGCGCCATCACCGTGCCGGGACCTTACCTGAGAGCGCACGAACCGATTACGGTAAGCACGCTGCCCCAGATCGCCGTCAGCGCAAAGACTAACCAGATTAAACTTCGGTAACCGTCGAAGTGTCGTACATCCGTTTGATGAAGCCTTGATGGCTACCAGACGACGAGCTTGACGGGGCCCCGGCGGCCACCAGGCGTTTTCAGCACCCCACGATCGGTTTTCTTCACGCGCTCTTCTCGCGAGGAAATCTATGCTGCACGCTGCCGCACGACGCCGGCCACGCCGTACCAGAACAGGTGGAGTCCCGCTGCCTCGGGCTGACGGTCGAACAATCGCGGCCAGAAGGTTTCGCGATCTGGTCGAGGCATATTCGGCTGAACTCGGGGGCGCATTGACGGAGGCCGAGCGCAGCCTCGTCCAACAGGCCGCCACCGTTCAGCTCCAGGCCGAGGAACTGCAGTTGGCGCTCGTCGAGGGCCGGGACATCGATTCCGACGCCTTAATAAGGCTTTCAAGCGAACACCGTCGGTTGCTGGCAGGCTTGGGCGCTAGGGCGGACAAGAGCAAGCCACCGGCGCCGACAATTCATGACCTCGTCGCTGATCGCGGCGATGGGCCCCGCCGGATGGATCGTCGCCGGCATCGGCGCGCTTGTTGCTGCCGCCGCCAAATGGGGGCCGGATATCCTGAAGGGCGTGTATTCAGGGCTCGAAGGCATTGCCGACGCGATGAACCGATTTATTGCATGGCTCGGCACCATCGTCGGAAAAATTAAGGGATTGTTCGGCGGCGCGGCCAGTGACGAGGACACCGTCAATCGGGCCAATGAAGGGTTGAGGCACCTCAACCGCTTCGAGCCCGGCATCGGCGGCCAACCCAAGCCGCAACCGGTCTATCTCACGCTCAATCTAGACGGTCGAAGATTGGCGCAGGCCGTGTCACAGGCGCAGGACGCGTTGTACCGGTTCCAAACCGTGCCGGATGATTTCAACGGCGCTGCACGGCCCGCCTGATGCCGTTTGACATCAACAGAGCGCGTCGGCGCCGCGAAATCCAAATCGCGAACGAAGTTGTGGCCGAACTGGTGAAGCACGCATCGCCGCCGCTGGAAATGGTTGGGCAAGTTCTCGTGAGTGTCTGCGAACGAAACGCTGTCGTGCTCGATGAGGCATCCGGCAGGCGGATCCTCGGCTATGTCGCGAAAGAGATCGCCCGGCAACAGCGCATCGTCGACGCGCTGACCGTCTCGGCGGAGGCAATCGCCAGATGAGAACAATGACGCGCGCTCTGGGGCGCCTCGCCTGCCTTGCCAACGCGAACCCGTGGGCGGCTTGGGCTTTCCTAGCGACTATCGCCGTCACGCTGATGGGATTGATGATCCTCGGCGCCGTTAC
The DNA here is from genome assembly GCF_900142985.1 of Bradyrhizobium erythrophlei. NCBI lineage: Bacteria > Pseudomonadati > Pseudomonadota > Alphaproteobacteria > Hyphomicrobiales > Nitrobacteraceae > Bradyrhizobium > Bradyrhizobium erythrophlei. The sequence continues at coordinate 5,671,946 of NZ_LT670849.1, read as the reverse complement.
GCTGTTCACCAACGCGAGCGCGCCAATCTTCTTTTTGTTTGCCGCTGCGACAGTTGCAATTTGGTTGGCCCTCAACAGCCGACCATAGACCCGCCCCGATCACGTCGCGGATGTACCGACGTGATCGGGTCGGGAGTTTTCTTTGGGAGATTATGTTGACCACGAAACGCGTTGGCCGCCCACCCAATCCGCCAGCACCAACGGTGCCGGAGCCGTACGACAGGCCAGAATATGCTGAGCGCCTTCAGGCAATCGTCGACGCGCTCGAGATCGGCGACCTCGCAAAAGATGTTAAACTTTACTGTCAGAAAATCCTGCGACGCTGTGATCTACTGCGAGCGACCGACGTGAAGCGCTTTCCCGCCAAAGGCGAGGAGCAGGTCACGCTGCTACTGCGCGTCGTCTTCGAGAGCACAAACGGCGCGGCTGCGCTTCGGCTTCCCATCCTGCGAGCCGTCAACACTTGTTTGCATCCGGTCTTTGTCGCAAGGGGGCTGGCTCTGCTCGAGGCCTTCGATCAAATCGACCTTGTCGGCCTGCACGCGACCGTGACTGACCTTGGACTCGCCGATCAAATGGATCGCGCGCTTCGCCATAAGCTTGTGCAAATTCTCGGGCCACCGGTGATGACCGTACTGCCAAAGAAGCCCTCGGCTCGGCGATCAACGGTTAGGCCTAAGGACGTAACCCAGAAGTCTTGGGATGACGTCATGGTGCTCCGCAAGCTCAAGCCGAAACGGCAGGCGCGGGTGGCGGCATAGAAGGAGGCAGTGATGTCAATCGCTGAGGATGAAACGGAAGCTGCGCTTAGGAGGGTGTGTGATCGTCATGCCGGGACTATTGCTCTCGGGCAGGCCCTCCCGCATCAGCTTGTCAATGAGATATTCGCCTGCCTCCCTGACAGCGTTTTCAGGCGTATCGCTGACCCCGCAACTCGGACAGATAACCAAAGCATTGCCTTGAGCATCAGTCCCCTCGTTTACCGGTACGTTGCATACGCCGCAGAATACTGGTCGAACCTCGTTCTGCAACATTGTACCCCTCCACCTGCGGTTCGAATCGAGCCTAGCGGAACCGCCGCTCACGCGAAAGCGCCTTGCTCGTCGCCCACATGACAGCCGCCCAGCGCGCGCGATGGCGACGGCGATGATGGGTGACGGGATCGAGGAGCAGAAGGTTCACTATATTTAGGGTCCGCACGCCAAGTTGCCGTTAATGTTTGAAAGGCGCTGGCTTGGGCACGATAAAATGTTTATCCCCGTGACTTGCTCGTGCCCATCAGTTTTCTTGCAAACACAAGTCAACTGGGCACAGCTGTCTACACAACTACGGCACGATTGCGCGTAGTTTCCAGCAGGAAACGGCCAAACCCCATTGCAAATACCGCCTGCCGAGCCACATGTCATTGCTGGATAACAAACTATTTTACCCGCGATGTTACACTTGCACGCTTGTTGCGCCAAAGTGGCCTGAGGCATCAGGAGAACGAAACTTGCAGTAAGAAAGATAAGAATTGTTCGCATAGCTATCTCCCGCCACGCGGCCTCAAACTCCCGCTCCTACCGTGAACAGCCACCTCAGTCGGCGGCAACACGCCCCTTGCCGCGACAATTCTTTGCACTCTTTGTAAATCTTGACTCCGGGACGCGTCGGGTGTGGCGCAACCGTATAGCCGCCACCCATACATTCCGGGCAGTCGCGCTCCGATGGATTGACGACGGGTTTCTTCATCAACCGACCATCCCCTTCATTTCTAAAAACATTGCTTTCACGTCAGACAACCGCAGCGGCTTGTCACGCGGCGATTGATGTTCCTTTAGCGTGTTAAGTTGGCGCACGGCGATCACATCGCGCTTGAGGCCGTCCTCCTCAGCGAAATAAGCCTTCATGTCCTTGACGAACGCCTTAGCTATGTCGGGCGGCAGGTCGAGAGGCTTGCGGATCGACAAGGCGGCTTTCCGTTACTGAGTAACGAATATCCTCGTTGCTCTTTTGCTTGAGTGTTGCTCGACAGGCACAGCTAGGCAAGCGAATCCAGTCTAGCTTTATCCATATTTTCTAATGATTGCTGGAGGTAGGTGTGTTCAAGAAACTCATTTTTGCGACTTCTTCGCTTGCGCTTGTTTCGTCTCCCGGTCTTGCGGCCGATATGCCGCTGAAGGCCCCGCCAGCGGCGGTCGTAGCCGCCTACAATTGGTCCGGCTTTTACGTCGGCGGAAATGTGGGAGGCGCAGCTGTCAATTCATACGTCAACGGCGCCCTTGACCCGTTAGAACCTACAACCTCGGTTGCCCAGAAGGCAGCGGTCAATCAGTTTATGTCGCCACATTTGCGGGACGGCTCGGTGATGGGCGGTATCCAGGCGGGTTACAACTGGCAGCTTGGCACTTGGCTGGTTGGCGTCGAAGCCGACATCGACGCGCTCCACGCACGCAACACTCAAGCCAACGCGTTCACTGTCCCGGGCTTCGCGCTCACGGGCAATGGCTCAACGCAAAGTTTTGAATCCAACTACCTTGCTACGTTCCGGGGGCGGGTCGGTGGAGTAATTAATAGCAATTTCTTGCTCTACGTTACGGGGGGGTTGGCTGTGGCCGACTACAAATCCGTAGACACGGTAGCTTTCGCTGGCCCTGCTACTTCGCAGACTGTGGTCTCAAGCGACACCCGATGGGGATGGGTTGTCGGCGCGGGCGGCGAATACGCGTTCGCGCCAAATTGGAGTGTGAAGCTGGAATACCTTCATGCTGATCTTGGTAAGACCTCCTCGTCGATCCCGCCGTTTACGGGATTTGTGTTCTCCGACGTACAGTTTAGTCATCACTTAACCGAGGACATCGGTCGTATTGGAGTTAACTACCGCTGGGGTGGCCCGATCGTCGCGAAGTACTGATCTAATTGGCGGATCGAGTTGAAGAGCCCCGGAGTCTTCCGGGGCCTTTTCATGCGCTCTCGTCTTCGACAAAGCCCGGCGGCATCTTCGGCGGATCAATTCCATCGCTAGTGTTGCAGACCGGGCACGGCATTCCAGGTGCGCCGCAGCCGCAGGCATAATCGCCTTCCCACGCGCCATATGGGAATGGGCCTCGCAGACCCACCGAGATCCGAAGCAGCGTTGGCAAGAATCCATCATCGGCGCCCTTCGGCCCGCGCAGCGTAGATGTGCGCACGGTGGTCGTAGCTCTCAGCGGGCTTGTGGCTATCGAACCTTACGCCACAGACGCAACGCATCATCGAGCTGGGCGGGGATGGCTTCTCGCCTTGCGCCCACGCGGCGTACTTTTGCGCGGTCCGGTCGCGTTGATCGCGCCATTCCTGGTAGTCGGCCTCGGTCTTCCCAGCCGACAACTCGCGCCAGGCGGCTTCGAACTGGCGGCGGGCCGTGAAGAAGTCCGGGGCGGTGCCGTCACTGAACTCGCCCGGGTCGCAGCCGGGATAGAACCCGCAACTCCATTTCCATTGGTCAACGTCAACCGGAACCCCCGGCGCGCTCGCCGATCGTGCCCACGTGCACATCGCCGTAATAGACGTGCCAGGTGAGCTGGTGGGGGTTATCAGAGCCGCGGCGGGTGAGGGCTGGCAAGGCGGCCTCAGTCGAATAGGCCAGCTTTGCTGACGGTGCCCGGTCTACCTGCCTGAGTTAGATATCCGACGACTTCACCCGTGTTGATGTCCGCTAGCTTGTCGCCATCAATTCTGTATCGCTTACGGTCCTGCCGATCAAACGCGAAGCCGTCCTTAATATAAGCTACGTGTTGATCGCCCTCCCAAATATGATCGGACATAACCTTTTTCTCCCAATGCCAAAGCCTATAATTCCGCCGATCTGCCGCGGAGGGAAGCCGCTACGGCTTGGGCATGTGGACGGACGAGCTACTGTGCGTCGTGGTCGGCTGGAACGAGACCGGTGTCGCATGTCTCGCATGTGCGAACCACACTTCGCGCACAATGTGACACTCAAATTCTGCTGCGGCGTGAGTCGGGGATTTTCGTCGCTCGTCGGGGGACGAATTGATGCAGATTTTGATCGCCATTGTCGCGATTTGGTTCGGACTGAACCTGGCAATTTTCGCATTCATCCTGTGGCAGCGTTCACCACACTTTCGGCATCGCGTGTGGCGCCTAACCTTGGGAGTGTTCACGCCCAAGCAAACCTCGGCCCATCACCGACATTGGACAGTATAAACGGCTTAACGAGCGAGTGCGGTGGTCGCGTAGAGCGCTTTCGCCGGCTAAGCCACTCCGACTACCCGAATTCAGAATAGCGCACCGGCGCCGCTACGTCGCGGGGGCGGCCCATTTGGTGAAGGTCAATCCGGGTCGACGCGGGGCGCACGCGGCACGTTTCTTGAAGCTAGCGCTCGATCGATTGCTTTTTCAGCCGCTGCCACCGCGGCGGATTTACTCTCCGCTTGGCCCCTCAGCACCATGCCTTCAACGGAGACGGACCACTTCCAGACCCGGCGCTCTATGCCTTGAATGACATTGTATGTCGTGCCTCGGTATTCCATTCCACAAAAATCGGCGGCGTCTTATTTTGTTCCTCTCGGTTGGCTGCCCGATGTGCGAAGGCCACCGGGAGCCCTAGCTTATTCCAAGCCGATTATAGACTAGGTAGAGAAGGCCCTGGAGGATAAGGGCGGCGAAGAAATACTTCACGGTCTCGCCGCGTGGTTCTTCGAGTTCTCGATTGAGGTTCAGTTGCAAAGCGTTGCGAACACTTGGCGAGGCTGCCAGCCGCCGTCGGCTCCACGCTCTGTGCAGGAGGCGCCTGATCTCATATTCCTTTGGAGGCCTCTTCACTTTCCCTCCGCTTTCAGCCCGAGCTCGACCAGTCCCACCTTGCCGCGCGACCAGCTACCCAGGCAGCGCCACCGACCAGCCCAAAGAACAACGCTGACATCCAAGCCTGTGGGTCCTCCGGAAGCTTGTTTGTAACGATTGCCACCGTGATCGTGAGCGCTGCGACTCCGCACATCAAAGCTATCGCCATACAGCACAGGTAAAGAACTGTGCGAAAAGCCGTCATTTCTTCGCCTTGAGCCCCAGCTCGACGAGGCGCCGGATGGCCTCGGGGCGGCTCAGCTGGTCATCCTGCTTTGCGATCCACCTGTCCAACGCGTCAAATTGATCGTCTGCAAGGCGAACCATGACGCCACCCCGGCGACCGCCCGTCGACGGCCGGCCGCGCCTCTTTTTTGGGATATCCCGAATTGACTTGCCCATGAATATGGGATATCCCAAAAGCAGGCCGAAGGGAAGCTGTAACTTCCACTTCGGCCCTAACCTCCAACCATGAAGGGTCGAATCCCATGGCTAAGAAGGCTGAAAAGCGTGTTAGCACGCCACGGAAAACTGCGTCCAAAAAACCGAAGGAATCCGAACGATCCGAAGTCATTGAGCAGTGCGTCATTTATTTGCAGGCGACCGCGGCCTACGAAGCGGGGTGCAGTGCAGACAATGACTACACCACGCACGCCGGTGCCGCTGCGCCACTCGGCAAGGAGGTGCTGGACCGCGCCAAGAACGCGCTCGGCAAGCTTGCCGCATTAAGTGCGGACCGCGACAAGCTTCTGAGCTTCGACGAGATGAGGGCCAAGTCTACGGCCTTTAAGGCGCTGATGCTGGGCGACGGGCACCACAGCGTCCTCGAAGACGAGCAGATTGATTTTCTCCAATCGTTCGCGAAGGAGCTCGTGGAATATTTCAGAACGGAGCGCCACGCTTCGGGAGGCCAGCCCCATGACCAATGACAATGGCGCTCACGTCAAAGAAACCTTGGTTGAAGTCGGACACGAGCTGTTCGAACTCGAAGAGCCCCTCCGGCGAGTCCGCGATCTGGCCCACGCAGTCCTGATGCTGGCAACTTCGGACGAGATGGGCAAACAGCCCGGTGCGGCTCTCCACGCCTTGGCCAACACCATCCTCGATGAACTAAACGACCTAATCGATCGTCGAGATAACATTTGGCGCATAGCTATCGACAAGCGCGAAGCCGCGGACGAGGACTAGAAATAGCAAAAGTGCAAAGCCCGCCGGTCTCGGCGGGTTTTCTTCAGGACGATCTCACGCGTTCGTGAAATGCGTAATCGTAGCGAGGAACGGCCCTCGGCGCCCCTTGTCTCACCGAAGAATCCTCGCTCTTCTATATGGGTCCCCCGAGCGGGCAAATCGGAGCGATATAGAAATGGCCGCAGAGCAGTCCACCAAAATGCTTCTCGTTAGGCTTCCGGAAGATGTCAAAGCGTGGCTCCAGACCGAGGCCGCGCGCAACCTCAGCACTCAAACGTCAGAGGTCGTCCGCGCCGTTAGACAGCGAATGGATGCCGAAGGGGCACACGTCGTTCGGTGACGAGTCGCCTTCCCTTCACAGCAGCCGGTCTAGCTCGCGCTATTAAAGGCGTCGAGCGGGCAGGCCGTTTTGTGATCGGAGTGCGGCCAGATGGCACCTTGATTGTTGCGGAAAAGCCGATCGACGTCACTTCCCTATCCGTTCCCGATACGCAACCATCCCTACCAGCCGAAAATGCACGTCGGATGGGGGACTATTTCCATGGTGGTTCGAGTGAAGCTCAAGGGGCTTAAAATCACCCGCAACAAAGCCGGGCGCTATTACGTCTACGTGCGCGGGACGAAGCGTTGCCTGGTATCCAACTTCGATGGCGACCGCAACGCGCTGATCGAGCGCTTAGGCGAAATCGACGTCATGACGGTCTACAACGCCACGCGCAAGCAAGAACTCAATCGAGCCTATGCCGAGGGCACGCTCGGCGCCCTCGTCGCGTGGTTCAAGGCCGACTGTCCGACATATGCCAAGCTTTCGGACGCGACCCGCAAGGACTACGACAAAGCGTTCGAGTGGTTGGAGTCCGGCTTCGACTGCCCTCTTGACCTAATCACTACACCGGAGCTGTACGACCTCCGCGACCGCTGCACGAAGGAAAAGTGGCCCCGCTTCGCCGACAAAATGATCTCGGCGCTGTCATCGATGTTCACACAGGCGGTCAAGCGCCGGAAAATACCGACGAACCCCTGCTTCGGCATGGACAAGGCTCACAAGGCGGATCCGAACTCGAACCGGGAATGGTTCGGTCCAGAATGGGACTTCGTGCGCAATAATGCGCCGATGGAAGTTCTCATCCCCTGCATGATTGCGCGCTACGCGGGCTGGCGGGGCAAACCATCGTCGGGCTGAACGACAAGCAGTTCCTCGATCATCCGCTGACCGGGAAAGCCGTGCAGTACACGCGGCGCAAAAACGGCAAAGCCACTCTTCTGCCGGTTTTGCCAGAACTTCAGGTTTTCCTCGCCGCCCGCGATATCCGCCGCGCCGACGGCCTGATCGCCATCCGGGACGACGGCTCGCCCTGGGAGACGGAGAAGGACATGCAGACCCGTGTGTCGCATTGGCTCCGCGAGCGCGAGCGTGACGGCAAGATCGGTGCTGGAACCACCCTGCACGGTCTCCGCGTCTCCTATGCCGCTTGGTGGAAGCGCAACGGTGCCAGCGACGAGGAAGTTGCCCGGCTTATCGGCGACAAGTCCATTGCAATGGGCACGCACTACACCCGCCACGTTGAAGATGAAGTCTCGATCGCGCGGGCGTTCAACCGGCTGGGAAAGGACGGAGCGTGAACAAGTTAGTCAGCGAAAATGGAAACACCGAGGGAAACCTTGGAAACAATTTGCTTGCTCTGCGGCAAAAAGCTAAGGGATTTCAACAATGCGGACGTGGCGGAATTGGTAGACGCAAGGGACTTAAAATCCCTCGATGGCAACGTCGTGCGGGTTCGAGTCCCGCCGCCCGCACCAGTTTTTCCTAGCTAAGAGCTCGTCAGGAAAAACGAATAGCCACTAGCACGCGTAAGTCGAGCGGCGCCCGCAAAACCAGTCGCACTGCCGCCCCGCCCGCCGGTTGCAATCGGCCAGGCACTTGGTCATGAAGGCGGCCTTGCAGGCTTCGCCATCGCTCTTCTGCGCGAAGGCCGGCGAGGGGCCGATAGCCGCGGAGCTCGCCAGCAGTGCGAAGGCAACGACTTTCGAAATTCGCGATCTGATAATCACGCCGCTCATTCCTCATTCCTCCATCGCAAATAACGTCCCGTCATGAGGCTGACCGGAAGCGACAGCGCCAACCAGATTGCAAGGACGACGACCCATCTCATCAAAACACCCGAATACTGGAACTGAGCGCCGCATGTTGATGATGCGAACATCTTGCGGCTTCGCTGCTTCGACTGCTTGATGTCACGGCGCGAGGCGCCCTCGCGTCACCCGATTGGAGGACGGGCCCCTCACAATTCAGTCACGTCTTCTTTAGATGGGCCGGTTTTTCCGTGATGTGCGGGAACCGCGACACAACCGTTCCGTGTGCCGACCGCACAGTGTTTTTGAATTGTCAGGGCTGCGTCCGCTGCCGTCGAACGGCTTGAATTTGGGTTGCGCGCCCGCCCGCCTCCGCTAGGCTTGCCGTCAAGCGGACTCAAACGACGGGCCGGGCGAACCGGCGGGAAGCAAGCCCCATGTCCACCAATCTCTCCTTTGAAGCTGCGATCGAGATGCGCGTCGACGAGATGGTCGATGCCTGCACCCGCTGCGGCAAATGCGTCGAGGCCTGCCCGAGCGTGAAGCCCGCCGGCATCGCCGATGCCGCGCCTCAAGACGTCATCAGCGGCATCCTCGACATTCTCAGCGATGGCGAGGGAACCGAAGCGTCGCGAAAATGGGCGCAGGCCTGCACGCTCTCGGGCGAATGCATCAGGGCGTGCGACGAGGGCGTCAATCCGCGCTTTCTGCTCGCAATGACGCGCGTCGCGATGGCGAAAGCCAACCACGATCTGCCAACGCGGCGACGCCAGGGTCTGGAGAAATACCGTGACCTCGGGCGTGATGTTTCGATGCTCTCGCAGCTTCAGCTGAACGACGAGGTGCTGGAGCGCCTCGGCCAGAAAACGGCCGCGGCCATCGTACCGAGCGAGCCGCCGGACTTCGTGTTCTATACCGGCTGCAACGTGCTCAAGACACCGCACATCGCGCTGCTCGCGCTCGACATCATGGATACGCTCGGCGTTCGCTATCAGGTGATGGGCGGACCGAGCCATTGCTGCGGCGTGGTGCAGATGCGCCCCGGCGATCTCGAAATGTCCGGGCGCATGGGAACGAACAGCATCGAGAAGCTGTCGCAATCGAAATCAGGCCAGGTGATTTCGTGGTGCCCGAGTTGCTACGTGCAATATACCGAGACCACCCTGCCCGCACTCGAACGCCAGCGCGGCGCGCGCCCGTTCGAGATGACGCCGTTCATGCGCTTCCTCAGCGAGCGGCTCGACCGGCTTGCGCCTCATCTCAATCAGGCTGTGCCGATGTGCGTTGCATTACACCGCCATCCCGGCGTCGCCGGCATCATGGAGGCGGCGGAAAAGATCCTCATCGCCGTTCCCGGCATCACGCTTGTCGACCTGAAACAGCCGGCGCTTGGCTTGCAAGGCGTCAATCTCAGCGTGCTGCCCGAGTTCAAGCGCGAGCTGACGCGGAACGAATTTCAGGCGGCGCGCGAGGCCGGCATCGACGCACTCGTCACCGTCTATCATTCCGAACATCGCGAGCTCTGCGCGCATGAGCGCGACGTGCCGTTCCGCATCGTCAACCTGCTCGAACTGGTCGGGATGAGCATGGGGTTGAAACGCCACGACCGCTACAAGGAACTGAAGCTGATGCAGGACGCCGACCAGATCGTCGCCGATTGCGCCGATCTGCTCGCGGCCCACGCGATCGATGCCGCCAAGGCGCGCGAGGTCGTCGTCAAGGGCATGCTCGCCGATCAGCCGCTGCCATTGCGTGGATAGTCGCGCGCGAAGATTCCGCCTCGATGGCGCTCAGGCTATCGCCTCACCCCAGGCGGCCTTGATGGCCGTCACCTCGGCTTGCGACAACGCGCTGGTCCGCGGATAGGTGGCGAGGTGCTCAAAAGGTTTGCAGGCGTCAATGATCATCTTCGAATGCGACGTTCGGCCGGCCTGGCGGGCTTCCGGCGAAAGGCGCGGATCGAGCGCCGAGCTCCATGCGTCTCTGATAATGTCGACGTTCTCGGACGGTTCGGAGCGCGTCGTGACCGCCCACATCACGTCGGCAAGATTGGAGGGATCGACATCGTCGTCGACCACCACGATCAGGCGGCCCATATAGCTGTTTGCCGCAGCGATCAGCGCCGCGCGCTTGGCATGGCCAGCGTAGCGCTGCCGCACCGCCACCACCGTCATCAACTGCGCAACGTGTTGCCACACGCCGACGACATCCGTCACGCCCGAGGCCTCCATGTTGGACCACATCGATGCCGCCCGAAACGGAAGGCCGAAATGAAATCGCGGGGGCTTCATCGGCGGCGAACCCAAGAGGATCGGGTCGGTCCGATGGTGAATGCCGGTGACCTCCATCACCGGCGCCGGCTTCGTGTCGGCCGCGTAGTAGCCGGTGAATTCGCCAAAAGGCCCCTCCGGCAGGCGGGTGTCGGGGAACGGCAGGAGATTGCCTTCCAGAATGATCTCCGCGCGAGCAGGCACGGGAAGACCGGTTTGCGGCGCATCGACCACGTCGATGGGCGCGCCGCGGATCGCGCCGGCAAAATCGTACTCCGAAGAGCCTTCCGGCAGATATTCAAAACCGGCGACGAACAATGCGGGGTCCTGGCCGCAAACAATCGCGACCGGACAAGGTTTGCCCTGCTCCCAGTATTTCTTCGAAATCATCGACCCATGACGACCGGCATGGTCGAACTGGATGGTCACGCGGTTTTTCGAGTGAACCTGGACCCGGTAGATCGAGGCGTTGACCCATCCGCTGTCGGGGTCGCGCGTCACCACCAATGCGCCCGATCCGATATAGGGGCCTCCGTCCTCCCGGTGCCAATGCGGCGCCGGCAGACGGCCCAAATCAACCGCCTCGCCCGTGAATGAATTTTCCAGGACGGGAGCCGAGCCTGCCTTGCGGGGCGGCAGCGGCTTCATGTCCGATCTCCGCGTCTTCCATATTTTGAGAATTTCGATCGCCGGCAGATGAGGATCGATGCCGAGCGCAAGCGCGGCACGTTGGACGCTTGTCGTGGCGTTGGTGAAAATGCGAAATCCGGGTTCGAAGCCGGCTATCCGATCGAACAACAACGCCGGACAGTGCGGCGCGCCGGCGGCGACTTCGGTGATCCCTCCGATTTCATGCAACACGCCCGCGCCGTCGATGCGGCGCAGTGCCCCCATCCCGTCGACCATCGAAATGAATTCTCGAAGATCATTATAGGCGACGTGCATCGCGAGATACCCCCATGGCGCGCCGGATCGACACGATTACCCCGGTCGACATCTCTCAAAAAGTTGTATTACAATCTGACATTTAGCGTCAAGCAGATGGCGCTTGGGATTCTTTGCAGGGGATTTCCGATGGCGGATTCGAGTTTGACGACCGGCGCGCCAGCTGTGTCGGAAACCGGCCAGATCGCGCGAACTGGTGTCTATCGCTGGATGGTGGTGATCATCCTGCTCGTCGCCGTCGCCACCGCTTTCTTTGACCGCATCAACATCGCGGTCCTCTTCACCAACGCCGATTTCAAGCAATCGATCGGCGTCGGGGACAATCCGACGATGCTCGGTCTGCTGATGACCGGCTTTGTCTTCGCTTACGGGTTTTCGGCGCTGATTCTGAGCGTCACATCAGACCTCTTTGGACCGAGGCGCACGCTGTCGGCGATTGCGCTGATCCTGGGCGTTGTGATGGCCATTATGGGCGGGTCAACGTCCTACGCCATGATGTTGGCTGGCCGGATCATGATCGGCCTGACCGAAGGTCCGCAATTCGGTTCGGCGAATGTCGCCGTCAAGCAGTGGTTTCCAGCCGAGGAACGCGGGCGGGCGACGGCGGTCTGGAGCATCGGCGCGCCGATCGGGTCGATGGTCGGCTTTCCGCTGATCATCATGCTGGTCGCGGCATACGGCTGGCGGGGCTCTTTTTATGTGCTGGCAGGTCTCAATATTCTCGTCGTGCTGCCGATCGTGTGGTTCCTGGTGCGCGACAAGGAAAAGCCCGACCCGAAGTCGATCGCGACCGACGATCTTCCAATTCGCGAGGCGATCCGAATCCTCGTTCGCAACAAGCTGTTTTGGCTCCTTGCGCTCTATGATTGCGGCGCCATGATTTTTCTCTGGGGCCTGAACAGCTGGCTTCCCGCCTATCTCCAGACCGCACGTCATTTCGATATCAAACAATCCAGTTTTTTCTCCTCGCTACCTTTTCTGCTGATGATCGGCGGATATTTTCTCGGTGGCTGGCTTGGGGACAAATGGCGCATCAAGGCATGGCTTTGCATGCTGGGCCTGGCCGCAACCGGTCTTCTGGTTTATGCCGCGAGCATCGTCGAAAACCCGGTTGTCTCCGCCGTGCTGGTGGCCCTCAGTGCCGGCGCCTGGGGCACCACCGTGCCAACGCTGTTTGCGATGGGAACCGAGGTGATCCCGCCGAAAGTCACGGCCATGGGATTTGGCATCTACGCCGGTCTTGCCAACATCGTCGGCGCCATCTCCCCGGTGCTGATGGGATACGCGATCGGACGTTCCGGAGATTATGCAGCGGGACTGCTCGTGATTACGCTCGCCTGCGTCATTCTATCTTTCAGCATGATTCCGCTGCTGCGGCGGCATTGAGCGGCGCGCCTCACGGCGCCGGCTTGTAACCGTCGTTCAGCGTTTGCAGGAACGCGATGATGTCGGCCTCGTCCTGTGCCGTCATTGCCGGCGTTCCGCCGAGCTTGCGGTCGAACGGCGGATCGGCGACGTCGACATTGGCGTGAAATTGCGCGGGGATATCGTTGTACTTCTGCACCTTGCCGTCGGCACTGAGCGGATAAACCTTCTCCGGATTGGTGTCGCGGAAGTTATAGAAGTCCATCACCTCTTGCAGCGTGTGGAACACGCCGTTGTGGAAGAACACCTTGCGCACCGCGGTATTGCGCAACGTCGGCGTCTTGAACATGCCGCAGAACTGGGTCTGGTCGGCAATATCCTTGCGCACAGGCCCGCAAACCCCGAGATCGAAGAAGTTGGCGTCCTTTGTGTCGGACAGCGCAAGATTGCGCGGCGCGGCGAGCGCCTCATACTGCGTGTCGGTAAAGGCCGGCGGATAGCCGTCGCGGCTTGGCTGCGAGGTGTGGCAGCCGGCGCAGTTGGCCTTTTCCGGATCGTTGAACAGCTTGAGGCCGCGCAATTCGGCCTCGGTCAGCCGGGCCTTGCCTTCCAGCCAGTAGTCGTACTTGCTGTCGTAGGGATGAAAGCTCGGCTCCTCGAACTGATAGCGGCCAACCGCAAAGGTCGCCTCGGCGACCAGTAGCTTGGTGTCCTTGAAGATGCGTTCGCCGAACAACGCCGCAAACTTCTTCGCGTACGGCGCGTTACGCAGTTTTTCGGCGATGATCTCGACGCTGCCGCCGTCCATTTCCCGCGGATCGAGCATGGGGCCGTTGGCCTGGATCTGAAGTGTATCGGCGCGGCCGTCCCAGAACAGGCCGCCCTGCGGCACGATGTTGGCGGTTTGCGCGGTGCTGGTCGCGTTCTTCTGGGCGCGGTCGGCGGTCTTGCCGGCTTCGGCGAGCTGCGCCAGATCGACGTTTTCGTTCATCGGATCGTCGGGACCGATGCTGAATTCAGGCTGCTTCTCGAGATAGGTCAGCGACGGCACCGCGCGCATGCCTTGCAGCTTCAGGTCCGGACCACCCAGCATCACGGGAGCGTCGGTCGGCGGACCATAGGCATGGTCCGGGCTGTGACAGGACGCGCAAGCGAGCTTGCCCGACGACGACAGGTTGGTGTCGAAAAAGATGTCGCGGCCCAGACGCGCCATCGCGGAAAGCGGCTGGGCCTGGCGGCGGATGAGGCGAACCGGATTTGGATTTTCGCCGGGCTGCGTTTGTGGCTCGGCAGCGAAGACGGCGCCGGCCAGAAGGCCGACGCCGAGGGACCACACAATGGTGCGATGGTGCATTTTCAATCGGCTCACCTGGTCTTGCTGTCCACCGTGCCGAAAGTCGGGTCGAGGATCAGCTTGCGGGTCGGCTTCTGGGTGAAGTCGAACATGTCCATGATCGAACCGGTGGTGGCGTCGAAAGAGCCACTGCCGAGACGCTCACCTTTCAGCCAGTTGTCCTCGATGAATTGCGGGATCGAGGCCTGCGTGATGAAGGTGTGGCTGACATAGTTCTTCTTGGCGTAGGGCGAGATCACCATGAACGGCTGGCGCATGCCCGGGCCGCAACGTCCCGCCACCGGCAGTCCGAGCAGACCGTTGGGTTCAGGCGTGACGCCGGGGGTGCCGCAGTTGCCGGCGCCGTTCAATGCATCGGCAATCGAGAATGAACCCTGCGTCGTCGGCGCGATGAAGGCGTGGTCGTACCAGCCGTCGGAGTCGTCATAGGCCAGGATCACGGCGGTGGAGTCCCAGTCCGGCTGCTCCTGAAGGAAGTTGATCAGATTGACCAGGCCCGCCTGGGCATCGAGCGGATTGGAGTTGCCGGGGTGATCGTCCTGGAACGATTGCATCTTGACGAGCGAAACCGCCGGGTAGTTGCCGGAGCCCACGGCGGTAAAGAAGTCCTCGAGGTCGTAGGCATGGTTGGCGGGATCGACCTTCTTGGTGCCCGGCACGTTGGTGTAGCCGATCGCCTTGGTCGACGTCGGACGCGCATGCGTGGGATTGGACGTCGATGCGAAGTACTGGAACCAGATGTGATGCGGCACATAATCGCCGTGCGAACCGCCCGTGACGGACGAAATGCTGCTGCGCTTGCAGCCGGTAGAGCCGTTGTCGTTGATGGTTTGCAGGTTGAAGCCACCGACGAACGATCCCCAGGGGATATTGGCGGCGTTGAGGAGATCGCCGATGTTCTTAGCTGTCATCCGGGTCGCGATCAACGTGCTCGAACAGGTGTCGCCGGCCGGATCGATATCGCCTATCAACGTCAGGCCGCTCTGGCCATCAAAGGTCGCGGCTCCGGCCAATGCCAGCAGGTTGCCCAGCGCGGGCTCCGTAGTCGGTACGGGACCACCCGCGCCGGGCAATCCGGCGGGAACGACCGGAGGAAGGACCGGGAACGTCGCGCCGTTGGTTTGCCCTGAGAACATTTCGAGCGCGCCGGGGGTCGACGGACCGAAAGTATCGCTCCAGGAGTTGTCGCTCATGGCGAAATTCTGCGCGTAGTTCCAGAGCGCCGTGACGGTGTTGCCGTCAAAGAAACCCATCACCTGGCCTTTGGTGCCGAAGGCGCCGGCACCGCCCGAGGTTGCCGCACCGGTGCGGAGCGGGAAAAGGTCTAGTTTGCCGCCGTCGAAGGCCTGCTGCTCGGCCGTATAGCCATGGTTCTGGTCAGCGGTGTTGGCCTGCGTGCGATCGAGGCGGAACGGGTTGACGGCGCCGGTGCCGTTGGCCGGGTTCAGGTTGGGATTGTTGTCGAGCAGCGCCGGGCTGGTCAGAAGATTGTTGATATCGCGAGGCGTGTTCTTGGCGGGCTCGAAGAGCGGCTCCCCTTCCGGGTTGATGGCATTCGGATAGGTACCGAAATAGTGATCAAACGAGCGGTTCTCGTTGAAGACGACCACGAGGTGCTTGATCGGGGTCTTGGTCCTGAGGGAATCCGCTGATGTCGCGGAGGTCTTGTTGTTGACCACGTCGTCGATCAGGCTGACCACCGGCGCGAGCTGGCTCGCGAGGCTGTTGCCGGCAACAGAGCCGGTTGACGTGACGGTGGCGGCGGCGGCGATCAGGGCAGCCGTCGATAGCAGGGCGGAGTTGAGCTTCAGCCTTTTCACTTTTTTTCCCTCGTGCCTCTCAAAACGATTTTGAGCCGTGCGGCAGAGACAGATAGGGAACGTCGGTGACAGCTATGTGTAGGTTTGACTGCAAAAGCGCTCGGTCGAACGCAGGACGACGCCGGCCAAAAAGGCCGGCGCCGCCAAACCGCACGATTGTGCGATTGACTGGAAGAGCTTAGCTCAGTTCTTGCTCGTGACCTTGGTGATCACAGTGCCTTCCATCGGATCGAGGATCAACTTTGTGGATTTCTTCTGCGAGAAGTCGAACATGTCGTTGATCGAACCGGTCGTGGCATCGAACGAGCCTTTGCCGAGACGCTTGCCGTTCAGCCAGTTGTCCTCGATGAATTGCGGGATCGAGGCCTGCGTGATCAACACGTGGCTGACATAGTTCTTCTTGGCGTAGGGCGAAATCACCAGGAACGGCTGGCGGGTGCCCGGACCGCAGCGGCCATCCACCGCCTGGCCGTTGACGCCGAGCGGCTTCGGCGTGACGCCCGGGGTACCGCAGTTACCAGAGCCGTCCAGCTGATCGACGTCGATCGGGGTCGTCGAAGTCCTGACGCTCGTCGTAGCCGCAGAGAACGAGCCATGGATCGGCGCGACGAACGCGTGGTCGTACCAGCCGTCGGAGTCGTCATAGGCGATGATGACCGCGGTGGAATCCCAATCTTCCTGCTCTTGAAGGAAGTTGATCAGGTTGACAACACCGGTCTGTTCATCGAGCGGATTGGAGTAACCGCCGTGACCGTCCTGGTAGGCCGGCAGTTTGATGAAGGATACCGCCGGGTAATTGCCGGAGCCGACCGCCTGGGTGAAGTCTTCCAGGTCATACGCATGATTGGCCGGGCCGTCATGTCCGATCTCCTTGAGAGACGCGGGACGGGCATGGGTCGGGTTGGCGGTCGACGCATAGTACTGGAACCAGGCGTGATGCGGGATGTAGTCGGCGGTGTTGCCGCTGAGGCCGGTCGTGGTGCGCCCGCAGCCCGAGGTGCCGTTGTTGTTCATGAGTTGCAGGTTGAAACCGCCCATGAAAGAGCCCCACGGAATTTTGGCCGCGTTGAGCAGATCGCCGATGTTCGGAGCGTTGATGGAGACCTGCGACGTCTTGCTCGAGCAGGTGTCACCAGTGGGATCGGTATCGTTGATCAGCGTCAAGCCGCCCTGGCCGTCTGGAATGGTGCTGGCAGTCAAGCCCGCCGGGACCACAGCGCCGTTGGTATTGCCACCAAACATGTTGAGCGCGCCGGGCGTCGACGGACCATAGTCGTCGGACCAGGAGTTGTCGCTCATCGCGTAGTTCTGGGCGTAGTTCCAGTAGGCGGTGACGGTGTTGCCATCGAAATAGCCCATCACGAGCGCCGCAGTGCCGAAGGCGCCAGCGCCGCCCTTGGTGCCGGTACCCACGTTCAGCGGGAACAGGTCCATCTTGCCGGCGTCATAGGCTTGCTGCTCGGGCGTGTACGCATGGCCCTGGTCGCCGCTGACAGCCTGCGAGCGATCCAGACGGAACGGGTTCGACTGGTTCGGGCTGTTGAGCACGTTCGTGAAGTTCGGGTTGTTGAACAGCAGCGCCTCGGTATCGATGTTATTGATGTCGCGCGGCGTGTTCTTGGCCGGCTCGAAAATCGGCTCACCTTCGACGTTCATGGCATTCGGATAAGTGCCGAAATAATGATCGAATGAAATGTTCTCGTTGAAAATGACCACGAGATGCTTGATCGGGGTCTTGGTCTTCAGCGAATTCGGATCGACTCCCGACGACTTCTTTGAGTTGTTCTCGACCGAATTGATCAGGTCCTGGACCGGCGCGAGCTGGTCGGCAAGTTTGTCACCGGCAACCGAACCGGTGGACGTGAAAGCAGCGGCGACTGCAATCAGCGCAGCCGACGACAGCAGAGCGGATTTCAGTTTCATATATTCTTTCTCCCCATTGCCTCTCAAAACAAATTTTGAGCCGTGCGGGGGAGACCGATAGAAAAGCTCAATGACATGTATGTGTAGGTTTCACGTCAAAACGCCTACGGCCCCGGCCGACTGACATGTCGACCAGGGTCTTTGAAGGTGGCGCCGGCGGTGAGGCCGGCGCCTATGACCGCACGATTGTGCGATTGAGTCTAATAACTTAGCTCAGTTGTTGACCTTCGATTTGCTGTCGACGGTGCCTGAGGTCGGATCGAGGATCAGCTTCACCGATTTTTTCTGTGTGAAGTCGAACATGTCCATGATCGAACCGGTCGTGGCGTCGAACGAGCCACCACCGAGACGCTCACCGTTGAGCCAGTTGTCCTCGATGAACTGGGTCACCGAAGCCTGCGTGATCTGCGTGTGGCTGACGTGGTTCTTCTGGGCGAAAGGCGAGATCACCAGGAAGGGGATACGGAAGCCGGGACCGCAACGTCCGGCGACCTGCTGGCCGCTGAGGCCGGTCGGCTCAGCGGTGCCGGGGACGCCGCAGTTGCCGGTGCCGTTCGCCGCATCGGCCGCCGAGAACGACGCACTCTTGATGGCCGGAGCAACGTGGTCGTACTGACCGTCCGAGTCATCGTAGGTGAAAATGACAGCGGTCGATTCCCAGTCCGGCTGCTCTTGCAGGAAATTGATCAGATTGACCAATCCCGCCTGTTCATCGAGCGCATTGGAGTTGCCAGGGTGACCGTCCTGGAACGCCGACTGCTTGATGAAGGATACGGCCGGGAAATTGCCCGAGCCGACGGCCGCAAAGAAGTCTTCGAGGTCGTAGGCGTGGTTGGCCGGGTCGACCTTGTTGGTACCCGGGACCACGGTGTGGCCGATCGCCTTGGGCGAGGTCGGACGGAGGTGGTTCGGGTTGGCCGTCGACTGGAAGTACTGGAACCAGATGTGGTGCTGAACGTAGTCAGAAACCGTCCTGCCAGTAACGGAGCTGATGTTGCTGCGACCGCCGGTCTGGCCGGGATTACCGAACTTGCAGCCTGTGCTGCCGTTTGCGTTGATGGTTTGCAGGTTGAAACCACCGACGAACGAACCCCACGGAATGTTAGCGGCGTTGAGCAGATCGCCAACGTTCTTGCTGGTCATCCCCACGGTCAGGTTGGTGGCGGGTCCAGAGCAGACGTCGAAGGTCGGATCGATGTCCTGGATCAACGTCAGGCTGCCATCGGGGCTCGGGACCGCATCGCCTTCAGCCAAAATGGCGGTGGTGAAAGCCGCCGACCCCACGGGAGGAACGGCCGTGCCATCAAAGAATTTCGCACCGGCCGGGGCCGTGAAAACCGCGCCATTGGTCTGGCCGGCCCACATGTTGAGCAAACCGGGGGTCGACGGACCGTAGGTGTCGGTATAGGCGTTGTCGCTCATCGCGAAGTTCTGGGCGTAGTTCCAGAGAGCCGTGACGGTGTTGCCGTCGAAATAGCCCATCACCTGGCCGGTGGTGCCGAACGCGCCAGCGCCGCCAGCGGACCCCTTGCCCACGTCGAGCGGGAAGAGATCGTTCTTGCCGCCGTCAAACGCCAGTTGCTCTTTGGTGTAGTTGTGGCTCTGGTCGGCCGAGTCCGCCTGTGTGCGATCAAGCCGGAACGGATTGACAGCGCCCGCGCCGTTGGTGGCGTTCAGGTTCGGATTGCTGTCGAGCAGCGCCGGGCTCGACAGCAGGTTGTTAGTGTCGCGCGGCGTATTCCTGGCGGGCTCGAAAACGGGCTCACCTTCCGGGTTGATCGCGTTCGGATACGTGCCGAAATAATGATCGAATGAACGGTTTTCGTCGAAGACGATGACCAGATGCTTGATCGGCGTCTTGGTCTTCAGTGAGTTCGGATTGGTGCCCCCCGCCTTCTTGGCGTTGGAGGTGACGTCGTTGACCAGGTTTTCAACAGCAGAGAGTTCGTTCGCGAGATTGCCGGCGATCGAACCTGACGTCGCAAAGGTAGCGGCGACGGCAATTGCCGCGGCGGAAGACAACAGAGCGGACTTTAGCTTCAGATTTTTCATCTTTTCCCCAGAGCTTCAGAAGGAGTAGTGGAAGCGCGGGGACAGATAGGCAGCATCAATGACGGGCATATGTAAGATTCACGTCAAACCTTTCCGGTTCGCGTGTTCTCACATACCCGTCGCGTGCCGAACAAAAGCTTCGGCGCAACACATTCCTCATCGCGTTGTCTGCTAAACCGCGAGAGGGAAAGTTATTTTTGCTGTGAAAGCGTTTGCAGTCACCCTCAAGCAGCAATCAGTTCATACGGATTCAAACTCCGAAAATTTTTTTGTTGGCATCGACGCGATGTTTGCACCGCTTTCCATGTTGGCAACCTATGTTGTCAACACTGTCGACGAACATAAAACATGCGTCTGCGAAGAATGCGTGACAGTCGCGCGCACGGTGCGAATTTTCGTTTGAGGCTTCGACCGTAAGTTCGGCTTGCTTCGATCTGGGGCCGCACATCATCGCTGCGGCAGTGATCTCTTCGTCCTGCGTCCGCCAAAAGCCGGGTGGCGCGGGCCCTGTGGCAGCTTGACTTTACAAAGCCGTCATCGAACCTTCGCGCAGACGGCCCCGCCACAAAGCCGGGCCACGCCTTTATCTGTCGAACCATCCCTTTGAAGACGGGAGCCTTCGATGAATCCCACCAACCTTCCCTTCGATTCGGAAGCGATGCTTGCCGGCCTGCGGACCTGGGTCGAATGCGAAAGCCCGACCTGGGACGCGGCCGCCGTCGAGCGCATGCTCGATCTCGCGGCGCGCGAAATGGCGATCATGGGCGCGTCGATAGAGCGGGGCGCCGGACGGCAGGGATTTGGCGGCTGCGTGCGGGCGAAATTCCCGCATCCGAAGCAAGGTGAGCCCGGCATCCTGATCGCCGGCCATCTCGACACGGTCCATCCGATCGGCACGATCGACCAGCTGAAATGGCGGCGCGAGGGCAATAAATGCTACGGGCCGGGCATCTTCGACATGAAGGGCGGCAATTACCTGACGCTGGAAGCAATAAGGCAACTGGCGCGCGCAGGCATCGCGACACAGCTCCCAGTCACGGTGCTGTTCACGCCGGACGAGGAAGTCGGCACCCCCTCGACGCGCGAACTCATCGAGGCCGAAGCGAAGCGTAATAAATATGTGCTGGTGCCCGAGCCCGGCCGGCCGAACAATGGCGTCGTCACCGGGCGTTATGCCATTGCGCGGTTCAACCTGGAAGCCACGGGACGCCCGAGCCACGCCGGCGCAACACTCGCCTCCGGCCGTTCGGCCATTCGCGAAATGGCGCGGCAGATCCTGATCATCGACGGCATGACGAGCGAGGATTGCACTTTTTCCGTCGGTATCGTGCGCGGCGGCCAGTGGGTCAATTGCGTCGCCACCACCTGTACCGGCGAAGCGCTGAGCATGGCCAAGCGCCAGGCCGATCTCGACCGTGGCGTCGAGCGCATGCTGGCGCTCTCCGGCACCTCCAACGACGTGACGTTCAAGGTGACACGCGGTGTGACCCGCCCGGTATGGGAGGCGGATGCCGGCACGCTTGCGCTTTACGAAAAGGCGCGCGGCGTTGCGGCTTCGATGGGGCTCGAGCTTCCGCACGTCAGCGCCGGCGGCGGCTCCGACGGCAATTTCACCGGCGCGATGGGAATTCCGACGCTCGACGGATTGGGCGTCCGCGGCGCCGATGCGCACACGCTCAACGAGCACATTGAAGTCGACAGCCTCGCCGAACGCGGCCGCCTGATGGCGGGCCTTTTGGCCACCTTGACATAAGGAGCCAGTCCGATGGCGAAGGCGGCGACCAAGACTGGCCTCATCCCGTTCAAAGCCATTCGCGCGCAGGCGGAAAAGCGCAAGGGCGGCGCGGCGGCGCTTGAAAAACTGTTGCCGGCAAAGCCCAACATGAAGGCGTTGGCCAAAATGGCCGATGACCGGCTTCTGGCGGAGATGACCCAGCGGGTGTTTTCGGCGGGCTTTGCCTGGAGTGTGATCGATAATAAATGGCCGGACTTCGAGAAGGCGTTCCTTGGCTTCAAGCCCGCCAAGCTGGTGTTTCAGCCGGACGATTTCTGGGACGCGCTGTTGTCCGATGCACGTATCGTCCGTAACGGCGCCAAGATCACATCGGTGCGCGAGAACGCCGCCTTTGTGCAGGAGATTGCCAAAGACCACGGCGGCTTCGGCCAGTTCCTCGCGAACTGGCCCTCCTCCGACCAGGTCGGCCTGCTCGATCTGCTGGCCAAACGCGGCAGCCGCCTCGGCGGCAACACAGGCCAGATGTTCTTGCGCTTTGTCGGCTGGGACGGCTTTGTAACCTCCCAGGACGTGGTGGCCTGCCTGCGCGACGCCGGACTCGATATCGCCCAGGAAGTAAAGTCCAAGGGCGATCTCGCCAGGGTGCAGGTGCAGTTCAATGCCTGGGCGGCAGAAACCGGCCTGCCTTATGTACACCTGTCGCGGATTTGCGCCATGTCGATCGGCGAGAACCGGACCGAACAATATTAGAGAGTGGTGATGGGCTGGCCTGGCACGCCTGCATGATAGGCGTGCTCCCTTCGCCTTGCGGCTGTCGACGGCTTGGGTCTAACGTCACGATCGACCCTGGCCGAGACCATTATATGCCTCGTATCGCCGTCGGCGGCTTTCTGCACGAGACCAACACCTTCGCGCCGACGAAGGCGGCCTACGCTGACTTCGTCCATGGCGGAGGCTGGCCCGCGATGACAACGGGGGCCGACGTCCTCAAGGTCATGCGCAACATCAATGTGGGCCTGGCCGGCTTTATCGGCGATGCGCAAAATCACGGTTGGGAATTGGTGCCGACGATCTTCGCCGCTGCGAGCCCCTGCGCCCATGTGACGAAAGACGCCTATGAGCGGATCGCCAGGGTCATCGTCGATGGCATCGCCAGCGCCGGCCCGTTCGACGCGGTGTATCTCGACCTGCACGGCGCGATGGTGAGCGAACATTTCGACGACGGCGAAGGCGAAATCCTGCGCCGTGTCCGCGAAGTGATCGGCGACCAGCTGCCGCTGGTCGTGAGCCTCGATCTGCACGCCAATGTCACGCCCCAGATGGTGCACCATGCCGACGCGCTGATCGCCTATCGCACGTACCCGCATGTCGACATGGCCGATACCGGCCGCGCCGCCGCGCGCCATCTCGCGTTGCTGTTGCGCGAGAAGGCGCGCTTCGAAAAGGCATTCCGGCAATTGCCGTTTCTGATTCCGATCAGCTGGCAATGCACCACGGACTTTCCGACCAAAGGGATCTACGAAAAGCTCGCCGCGATGGAGAGCGCTACTGTTCCGACACTGTCCTTCTGCCCAGGGTTTCCCGCCGCCGATTTCGCCGGTTGCGGACCGAGCGTGTTCGCTTACGGCAAGACAAAGACGGACGCGCAAGCCGCGGTCGATCGGTTGGCGGCCATCATCGAAAGCCACGAGCGCGATTTCGACGGCCGTATCTATACGCCTGACGAAGGCGTGGAGCTCGCGATGCAACTTTCGAAGACGGCGCGAAAGCCCGTCATCATCGCCGACACCCAGGACAATCCCGGCGCCGGCGGCGATTCCGACACAACCGGCATGTTGCGGGCGCTGGTCCGCAACAAGGCCACGCGCGCGGCAATCGGCGCAATCTATGACCCCGCCTCCGCCAAGGCCGCGCATCAGGCGGGCGTCGGTGCTCCGGTCAAACTGTCGCTCGGCGGCAAGTCCGGTATTCGCGGCGATGCGCCGTTCGAAGAAACGTTTACCGTCGAAACCCTGTCGAACGGAAAATTCGTGGCGCCCGGTCCTTACTTCGGTGGCCGCGACATGGACATGGGGCCGTCGGCTTGCCTGCGCATCGACGGCATTCGTGTCGTCGTGAGTTCGCACAAAGCCCAGCTGGCGGATCAGTCGATGTTTCGCTATGTCGGGATCGAACCGACCGAACAGGCGATCCTTGTGAACAAGAGCTCCGTGCACTTCCGCGCCGACTTCGAGCCGATCGCCGAAAAACTCTTGATCTGCGCTGCGCCCGGCGCCATGCCGGCGGACCCCGCCTCCCTGCCCTGGACGAACTTGCGTCCAGGCGTCCGCCTCAAACCAAACGGCCCGGCATTCGTAGCGCCGCTTTCTTCAAAAGCTCACTTCACCGCCATCGGATAACCCAATGCCCACGATCGACCGCATCGATGCCTTCGCCGACGAACTCACCGCCATCAGGCGAGACCTGCACGCCCATCCCGAAATCGGCTTTGAGGAAGTCCGCACCTCCGGCATCGTTGCCGAGAAACTCGCCCAGTGGGGGGTCGAGGTTCATCGCGGGCTTGGCGGCACCGGCGTCGTCGGCGTGCTCAGGGGCAAAGGCAGCGGCACCAGACGCATCGGCCTGCGTGCCGACATGGATGCACTGCCGATGGAGGAGAACACCAATCTGAAATGGCGCTCGACCATTCCCGGCCGTTTCCACGGCTGCGGCCATGATGGCCACACCACGATCCTGCTCGGCACCGCGCGCTATCTCGCCGAGACCCGCAATTTCGATGGCACCGTGCACTTTATCTTCCAGCCCGCCGAGGAAGGTCTCGGCGGCGCCCGCGCCATGATCAAGGACGGCCTGTTCGAGAAATTCCCGTGCGACGAAATTTACGGCCTGCACAACGCGCCGGATCTCAATCACGGCGAGCTTGCGGTGCTGCCGGGGCCTGCGATGGCCGGGGCGGATTTCTTCGACATCACCATCAACGGCTATGGCGCGCATGGCGCGATGCCCGAGCGCTCGAAAGACCCGGTCGTGATTGCGATGACGCTTGGGCAGGCGTTGCAGACCATCGTCAGCCGCAACGTCTCGCCGAACGAACCGGCTGTGCTCTCGATCACGCAAATTCACGCGGGCTCCGCCTATAATGTGATCCCCGGCGAAGCCAAACTTGCCGGCACCGTGCGCGCTTTTTCGGACGACGTGCGCGCGTTGATCCGCGAGCGGATGCGCAGCGTCTGCGCGGGCGTGGCGGCGGCGTTCGCCGTCGAGATATCGGTCGATATCCGCGATATTTTCAGCGTGCTGGTCAACCAGGAAGAGCACTGCAAGGTGGTGGCGGACGTCGCCCGCACCGTGGTCGAACCGTCAAAGGTCATCACGCGCTCGAAGCCGAAGATGGGCAGCGAGGATTTCGCCGACATGCTGCACGCCGTCCCCGGCGCCTATTTCTGGCTCGGCCATGACGGCTCGGTGCCGGTGCATAATCCAGGCTACACGCTCGACGACAAGATCTTGCCGATCGGCGCCAGCGTTTTTTCGCGCATCGTCGAAACCCGCCTGCCCGCCACCAGTTAACGTTTAAAAAGGAGCGGCCATGAGCGAGGAAGAGACTTCCGACGCCGTTACGGCCCTGCACGATCTCAGCGCCGTCGACATGATCGCAGGCTTTCGTGCACAGCAATTTACGCCGAGCGAAGTGCTCGAGGAGGTACTGGCGCATATCGCGCGCTGGGAGCCCCACATCAAGGCGCTCTATGCCTTCGATCCCGACGGCGCGCGCGACGCCGCCAAAGCCTCGACCGAGCGCTGGCAAAGCGGCGAATCAAGCAAGCCGCTCGACGGCGTTCCCGTCACCATCAAGGACAATATCGCCACCAAAGGCGTAGCCGTGCCGCTCGGCACGACAACGACCAGGCTTGTCGCGGCCGAAGCCGACGCGCCGCCGGCAGCTCGCTTGCGCGAAGCCGGCGCGATCATCTTCTCCAAGACCACGATGCCGGATTTCGGCATGCTGTCGTCCGGCTTGTCCTCCTTTCATCCCCTTACCCGCAATCCCTGGGATCTCCGTCAGAACCCCGGCGGCTCGAGCGCAGGCGCTGCTGCTGCCGGTGCTGCCGGTTACGGCCCGTTGCATCTTGGAACCGACATCGGCGGCTCGGTGCGGCTGCCGGCCTGCTGGTGCGGCCTCGTCGCACTGAAGCCGAGCCTCGGGCGCGTCCCGATCGATCCGCCCTATGTCGGCCGCGTCGCCGGTCCGATGACGCGCACGGTCGACGACGCCGCGCTGATGATGAGCGTGCTGGCGAAGCCTGACCGCCGCGACGGCATGAGCCTGCCGCCCAACGACATCCACTGGAAGACGCTCGACAAGCCCGCACGCAAGTTGCGCATCGGTCTGCTGCTCGATCCCGGCGTCGGCCAGGCGCTGGAGAAAGACGTGCGCGACGTCGCGGTCAAGGCGGCGAAAGCCTTCGAAGGCGCAGGCGCCGTGGTCCACGAGGTCAAGGGTTTCATGACCCGCGAAATGCTCGATGGCCTCGACAATTTCTGGCGCGCGCGGCTGTGGGACGATCTTTCAAAGCTCCCAGCGGCAGAACGCGGCAAGACGCTGCCCTATATTCTGAACTGGGCGGAAGCTGGCGCAAAACTATCCGGCGTCGACGTCATCCGGGGATTCAACACGACGATGGCGATGCGCGCCGCCGCCGCACCCCTGTTCGCCGATATCGACTATCTGATCTCGCCGGTGTCGCCGGTCGTGAAATTCGCCGCCGAACTGGCCTCGCCCCTGAACGATCCGGCCCGGCCGTTCGAGCACATCGCCTACACGGTGCCCTGGAACATGGCGGAGAATCCCGCGATCTCCATCAACGGCGGCTATGATGCGGAAGGCTTTCCGATCGGCGTGCAGATTATCGGCCGCCGCTTCGACGACCTCGGCGTGCTTGCGATGGCGAAGGCGTTCGAGACGCTGCGCGGGGCGCAACGTCCCTGGCCCTGCCCGCCGAAATCATAAGCTACGCCGCGGTCGCTTTTCGCCGCGCCAGCGCCTCGCGGATCAACGGCAGGCGGTCATTGCCGAAATACATGTCGGTCTTGTCGAGGAAGATCGTCGGCGAGCCGAAACCGCCGCGCGCCATCACCTCGTCGGTATTGGCCTTGAGCTGATCCTTGATCGCCTGCTCGCCGATGCCGGCAAAGAACGCTTTCGCGTCGATGCCGCAGCGCTGACAGACTTCCGCCAGCACGTCGTCCTTTGAGATGTCCTTGTCCTCGCCCCAATAGACCTGGAACGCGGTGCGCGCGAACGGCAGCATGTCCTTGTCCAGCCATAGACAACCGCGCATCGCCTTGACGCTGTTTACCGGAAACACCGTCGGCCGCATCGTGATCTTAAGGCCTGCGACACGTGCCCAGTCCGCCACATCCTTCTTCTCGTAAGCGAGCTTCGCCGGCACGGGATTTTCGCGTTTGGCGTAGACGCTCGGATTGATGGTGTTGAAGATGCCGCCCACCAGGATCGGCCGCCACGAGATTTCCTCGTCGAATTCCCGCGCCAGCGGCTGGATGTTGTGAAAGGCGAGATAGGTCCAGGGGCTCGAACAATCGAAGAAGAATTCGATCATGGTGTTTTTCCTTATATTTTGATCTCCTGTCCCGCGCGCGGTGCGGCGCCCAAGCGCTGCGCCGCAGATGCGGGACCCATACTATCTCAGATC
Organism: Bradyrhizobium erythrophlei; assembly: GCF_900142985.1. Lineage (NCBI taxonomy): Bacteria > Pseudomonadati > Pseudomonadota > Alphaproteobacteria > Hyphomicrobiales > Nitrobacteraceae > Bradyrhizobium > Bradyrhizobium erythrophlei. The sequence goes on along the minus strand of NZ_LT670849.1, from coordinate 5,644,683 downwards.
ATTGATCCTGGGTCCCGGTTCAGCACCGCGTCGCCATAGCGCGTCCAAGACGCGCGTAAACGCGCTTACGGCGCCGCTAGTCACGCCCGGGACACGCTTCACGTCTTCCCCGTCATCTCCTTGGCGCGCTGGCCGAACATGTTCCTGCGCGCTTCCTCGTCGAACGGCTCCTTGACGAATTTGCCGATAGCCAATCCCGCCTGCACCTGCGGCCGCGCGCGAATGTCAGCGTACCAGCGCTTGACGTTTGGATAATCGTCGAGCGTGAAGCCTTGCGCCTTGTGGGTCATGGTCCAGGGAAAACAGGCGATGTCGGCGATCGTGTAGTCGTGGCCGGCGACATAGGCGCCGGTCTTGCCCAACTGCACGTCGAGCACGTGATACAGCCGCGCCGCCTCGTCGCGGTAGCGCTCGATCGCGTACGGAATCTTTTCCGGCGCATAGAGCGCGAAATGCCCATGCTGGCCGAGCATCGGCCCGAGCCCGCTCGTCTGCCACATCACCCATTGGATCACGACCGAGCGCGCACGCAATTCCGTCGGCAGGAAGCGGCCGAATTTATCGGCGAGATAGATCAGGATCGCGCCGGTCTCGAACACCGAAAACGGTCCGCCGCCATCGGCCGGCTTGAGATCGACGATCGCAGGGATTCGGTTGTTCGGGCTGATCGCCAGAAACTCCGGCTTGAACTGATCGCCAGCGCGAATGTTGACCGGCTTGACCGTGTAGGGAATGCCGAGCTCTTCCAGCATGATCGAGATTTTCCAGCCGTTCGGCGTCGGCGCGTAATAGAGATCGATCATGCGAAATTCCGTATGATGGCGTCACAGCGCGATCCTACCCCCTGCTTTGGTCGCATGCCATATCCGGATTACCCATGTACCTCGGCATCAGGACATGGCATTGAGAGGCCCAACAAACCCTAAACGTTAGAGGATACGCCCAACATGCTGTTTCCGACCACGATTGCCGGCTCCCTGCCCAAGCCCGAATGGCTGGCCGAGCCGAACAAGCTGTGGGCGCCGTGGCGGTCGCAGGGCGACGAGCTTGCCCGCGCCAAGCGCGATGCGACGGTGCTTGCGATAAAACTTCAGGAAGACGCCGGCATCGACATCGTCACCGAAGGCGAGCAGGCACGTCAGCATTTCGTGCACGGTTTTCTGGAAAAGGTCGACGGCATCGACTTCGCCCACAAGGTCGAGATGGGAATCCGAAAAGATCGCTACAAGGCGATGGTGCCGCAGGTCGTCGCGCCGCTCAAGCTCAAGGGCCGCGTCCACGCCGATGAGGCCCGCGTCGCCCGCACCCACACCGCACACAAGGTGAAGTTCACCCTGCCCGGCCCGATGACCATCATCGACACTATCGCCGACAAATATTACGGCGACCGCGTCAAGATGGCGTTCGCCTTTGCCGAATTGCTCAACGAGGAAGCCAAGGCCTTGCAGGCCGACGGCATCGATCTCATCCAGTTCGACGAACCCGCCTTCAACGTCTACATGGACGAGGTCAACGACTGGGGCATCAAAGCGCTGGTGCGCGCCGCCGAAGGTCTGACCTGCGCCACCGCCGTCCACATCTGCTACGGCTATGGCATCAAGGCCAACACCGACTGGAAGGACACGCTCGGCAAGGAGTGGCGGCAGTACGAGGATATTTTCCCCGTCATCGCCAAGAGCCCGATCCAGCAGGTCGCGATCGAATGCCGCAATTCGAAGGTGCCGCTCGAGCTGCTTGCGTTGCTGAAGGGCAAGAGGTTCAGGCCGGCGTGATCGACGTTGCGAGCGACACGGTCGAGACCGCTGGGGACGTCGTCGCCACCATCGAGGCTGTCTCGAAGCATGTCGCCAAGAGCGACATCATCCCGACCACCAATTGCGGCATGGCGCCGATGCGACGCGACATCGCCGAAGCCAAGCTGATGGCGCTCGGCGCCGGCGCGAAGCTGGCGCGCGAGAGGCTGGGGTGAGCTCTCCTGTCCCGCGCGCGGTGCGATACGGAGTATTGCGCTGCAGATGCCGGACCTATTGCGTCCAGGGGTCCCGGTTCTGCACCGCGTCGTTGCACGCCGCGGTGCGCCCGGGACACGGCCGCTAACCGATAGCCCCCGCACTCCCATGCAGCACCGGCCGGTAACCGGCCGTAAACGCGCGCACGATCGAAGGCGGCGTCAGGAGCTTTGCATCACCGATGCGGCCCTTCACCGCGCGATAGCCGGACGGCGACCAAGCTAGCGGCTTTCCCCCGGCGATCAGAAAACTCTCTTCACCCGCCTGCACCATCGTGCCGTCGGGCAGTTTGCCGATCGCCTTCGGCAACGGGTGCAGCTTCCTGGCTGAAGCGAAACGCTCGCGATGCAAGACGGCATCCATCTCGGGCGCGAGCACCTCGCCGGTCCGATTGCCTTTCTCCCAGGCGGCGCGGAAACTGACGGCGTCGTCCCGCCGGCAATAGAAACAAGGCCGGTGCCCCGCCGCGAAGGCCGTGGCCTCATCGAGAAAGAACAGCTCGGTCCAGCTTCGGCGTTCCATCACCTTGCGCCGCCGGCCACGAAATTCCAGCACGCAGGTGAGCCAGGCGTCGGTCGACCAGCGCTTCCTGAGCAGCGTTTTGGTTTCAGGGTTATGGATGATGCCGCGATTGCCCGTGAACATCCCGCGCGCCGGGTGAGCGACGATCTCGCCGGTCGGCAGCACGCGGTTTTGCAGGGGCATGGACGTACCCAACTACGCTGCCGTCATTCCGGGGCTCGCGAAGCGAGAGCCCGGAATCCATCGTGCCGCGTCAATGCGGATAAATGGATTCCGGGTCTGCGCCTGGCGGCGCATCCCGGAACGACGACGGAGCCCTCACGCCGCGCCGTCGCGGATCGGCGGCTGGAACGACAGCGCGGTGTCCCAGGGAAAGAAGATCCAGGTGTCCTGCGACACCTCGGTAATGAAGGTGTCGACCAGCGGGCGTCCCTTGGGCTTGGCGTAGACGGTGGCGAAATGCGCATCCGGCAGCAGATCGCGCACCATGCGGCCGGTCTTGCCGGTATCGACGAGGTCGTCGACGATCAGAAGCCCCTTGCCGGTGCCGCCGCCAAGCTTTGCCGTATCGGGCGAAACGCCTTTGAGCACATTCAGGTCGCCCTGCTTGTTGTGATCGTAACTCGCAATGCAGACCGTATCGATCACGCGCACCCCGAGCTCGCGCGCCACAATCGCCGCCGGCACCAAGCCGCCGCGGGTGATCGCAATGACGGCATGAAACGGCCCGACCTCGTTGAGCCGCCACGTCAACGCCCGGCAATCCCGGTGAAACTGATCCCATGACACCGGAAAGGCCTTGCCCGCCCGTTCCTGTGCACTCAGTTCCGGATGTTCCGCCATTTTGATCTCCTCAGTCCCCTCAAAGCTCATGCAGCAAGGATGCGAATGTTAGAATCGGACCACTAGCGGCTTACGTTCAATCCAGCCAGCATTTCCTTGACCGCGCCCATCGCCGCCGCAAGCTTTTCCGGGTCGCGCGAACGCACCACGAGATTGGTGTTGGGTTTGTTGTCCTCGTCCATGAACGGGTAGCTGCCGATGACGGTGTCGGGATGGGCCAGTGCGATCGCGCGCAAGGGGCCGCCGACGTCGCCTTCGCGCGCATTGGCGCGCACGCTCTCCGACAGCATCCGCACGCCGGATTTGAGTTTCGGCGCCACGATATCCATCATCGCCTGCATGATGGTCGGCACGCCGGCCATCACGATCACATTGCCGATCTTGAAACCCGGCGCCAGGATGGTCGCGCTCTGGATCAGTTCGGCGCCGTCGGGAATGCGCGCCATGCGCAGCCGCGCCTCGTTGAGATCGGCCTCACCCCAGCGCTCGCGAAACCGCGCCACCACCTCCGGATGATGGTCGATGCCGACGCCGAACGCCTTTGCGATGCTGTCGGCGGTGATGTCGTCGTGGGTCGGCCCGATGCCGCCGGTGGTAAAGACGTAGGTGTAGCGATGCCGCAGCGCATCCAGCGCCGCGATGATCTCCGCCTCCTCATCGGCAACCACCCGCACTTCCTTGAGGTCGATGCCGATGTTGGTGAGGTACTCGGCGATGAAGCCGATGTTCTTGTCCTTGGTCCGGCCGGACAGGATCTCGTCGCCGATCACCAGGATTCCGGCCGTGACGATCTCACTCATTATCTCTCCTTCGCGCGGGCTCTCTGACCGAAATTACTTTCCCGGCCAAGGCCTTGATGTTGGGGCGAATTTTGCTGCGGAAATGAGCAGTCGCAAGCTGTTTTTTCAGCAGTCCGCCCCGCTGTCCACGGCAAATGGTCGGGATCAGCCCGTATCAATCCATATCGCGCTGGCGCGACCCTTGCTACCATCCTGTGAAGTCATGCACTGTAGCGTGACTGGTGGCTTGAGGGGCGGTCCGCGATTCATGGCAGTTGCCTTCGATGAAATGAACGGCTTGGGCGAAGCCATTCGCCCGGCCTATCAGGAACTGTCCCGCTGGCTGAAAGAGACGCCGCCGGACGCTCTCGAATATCGCCGGCAAGAGGCCGAGCTGCTGTTTCGCCGGATCGGTATTACGTTCGCGGTGTACGGCGACGCCGAAGCCCAGGAGCGGCTGATCCCGTTCGACGTCATTCCCAGAATCATGTCGGCCAAGGAATGGGCGCTCCTTGAAAGGGGACTGAAGCAGCGCGTCAAGGCGCTGAACATGTTCCTGCGCGACATCTATCACGGCCGCGACATCCTGCGCGCCAACATCGTGCCGGAAGATCTGATCTTCCAGAACCCGGTGTTCCGCCCCGAGATGAACGGCCAGGACGTGCCGCACGACATCTACGTCCACGTTGCCGGCATCGATATCATCCGCACCGACGCTGAAAATTTCATCGTGCTGGAAGACAATGCGCGCACGCCGTCCGGCGTGTCTTACATGCTGGAAAACCGCGAAATCATGATGCGGCTGTTTCCGGACCTGTTTGCGCGTCACCGCATTGCGCCCGTGGAAAAATATCCGGACGAATTGTTATCGGCGTTGCGTTCGGTGGCGCCGTTGAGCGCGTCCGCTGAACCGACGGTCGCGCTGATGACGCCCGGCGTCTACAACTCCGCCTATTACGAACATTCCTTCCTCGCCGACAAACTCGGCATCGAACTGGTCGAAGGCCGCGACCTCATCGTCAAGGACGATGTGGTGTTCATGCGCACGACCGAAGGCCTTAAACGGGTCGATGTGATTTACCGCCGCCTCGACGACGACTTCCTCGATCCCCTCACCTTCCGTCCTGATTCCGCGCTGGGCGTGCCCGGCCTGATGTCGGCCTATGCCGCCGGCAATATCACGCTTGCGAATGCGGTCGGCACCGGCATCTCCGACGACAAGGCGATCTATTCCTACATGCCGGACATCGTGAAATTCTATCTCAGCGAAGAGCCGATCCTGAAGAACGTGCAGACCTGGCGTTGCCGGGAGCCGAAAGACCTCGCTTACGTGCTCGACAATCTGGATCAGCTCGTGGTGAAGGAAGTTCACGGCTCCGGCGGCTACGGCATGCTGATCGGGCCGGCCGCGACCAAGGCCACCATCGAAGCGTTCCGCGACAAGCTCAAGCGCGAGCCGGAGGGTTTCATCGCCCAGCCGACGCTCGCGCTCTCGACCTGTCCGACCTGCACCACAGCGGGCCTTGCGCCGCGCCACGTCGATTTGCGCCCCTTCGTGCTCACCGGAAGCCAGCGCACCACCATTGTCCCGGGCGGACTGACGCGGGTCGCGCTGAAGGAAGGTTCGCTCGTCGTCAATTCGAGCCAGGGCGGGGGCACCAAGGACACGTGGATATTGGACGAATGATTCATGCTGTCGCGCACCGCTGAAAATCTTTACTGGCTCGCCCGCTACGTCGAACGGGCCGAATATATCGCGCGCACGATCGACGCGACGTTGCGCGTCACGGCGCTGCCGGCCGCCTATATCGGCAAGACCAATGAATGGGAGTCGGCGCTGCTCACCGCCGGCGTCAGCCAGAACTTCTACAAGGTCCACAAGGAAGCCAACGAGCACAACGTCGTCGACTATCTGTCGTTCGACACCAACAACCCTTCCTCGATCAAGAACTGCATCGAGGCGGCGCGGCTGAATTCACGCTCGGTGCGCACGGCGCTGACCGGCGAAATGTGGGACACCATCAACTCGGCCTGGATCGAGTTGCAGGAAGTCTGGGCCAAGGGCGCCAAGACCCGCGAGGAGCTGGCGCGTTTCCTGCGTTTCGTGCAGGAGACCTCGCTGCGCTTCGATGGCTCGGCCTACCGGACCATGCTGCGCAACGACGCCTACTGGTTCTCGCGGCTCGGCGTGCATCTCGAACGTGCCGACAACACCGCGCGCATTCTCGACGTGAAATACCATGTGCTCCTGCCTGAGGAAGAGCACGTCGGCGGCCCGCTCGACTACTATCAGTGGACCTCGATCCTGCGCTCGGTATCGGCGACAACGGCCTATCACTGGGTCTACCGCGAAACGCTGAAACCCTGGCTGATCGCTGACCTCCTGATCCTCAACGATTCACTGCCGCGGTCGCTGGCCAGTTGTTACGGCAACCTCGCGCGCAATCTCGACCAGATCGGGGTCGCCTATGGCCGCCAGGGCGCGTCGCAACGCCACGCCCGCGGCGTCCGCAACCGGCTGGAACACAGCAATATGGACGACATTTTCCAGCACGGCGTGCATGAATTCATTCAGGAATTCATCGCCGACAATTCAAGGCTTGGTGAAATCATCACCAAACAGTATTTGATATAATGGTAATGTGATCCCAGCGAATTCCGTCATGGCCGGGCTTGTCCCGGCCATCCACGTCTTGTTTGTCGCCGGACGAACATAAGACGTGGATGCCCGGCACGAGGCCGGGCATGACTTCGCGAAAACAGTCGAGCGTCAATCACACATGCGCCTGCGCATCGCCCATTCCACGACCTATCGCTACGAGCCGGCGGCGACCGGAATCACGCAGATCCTGCGGATGACGCCGCGCAGCCATGACGGGCAATATGTGGTCGAATGGCAGATCGACGTTTCCTCGGACTCCCGCCTTCACATGGGCCAGGACGCCTTCGGCAACGTCATCCACGTGCTCACCGAGGCTGCGATCTCCGATCTCACCATCACGGTCGAAGGCCTGATCGAAACCCACGACACCGGCGGCGTGCTGCGCGGCACCGACGAGCGCTTTCCGCCGAGCCTGTTCCTGCGCGCCACCTCGCTGACGCGGGTCAATCCGGCGATGGAAGCCTTTTCGCGTGAACTGCGTTCGGAGTCGGAAAAGGACGTGCTCGGTTTCCTGCACGCGCTGATGCTCCAGATCAACGACCACATGACCTTCGACGAAGATCCCACCAATAGCGGGACCTCGGCGGCGGAGGCCTTTGGCCTGAAACGCGGCGTCTGCCAGGACTATGCGCACATCTTCATCGCCTGCGCGCGCTCGGTCGGCGTGCCCGCCCGCTTCATTTCCGGGCATTTCCTGCGCTCCGACAACATGGTCAACCAGCAGGCCGGACACGCCTGGGCCGAAGCCTTCGTGCCGGCTTTGGGCTGGGTCGCCTTCGATCCCGCGAACGCGATCTGCGCCACCGACGCCCATGCCCGCGTCGCGATCGGCCTCGACTATCTCGGCGCTGCGCCCGTTCGCGGCACCCGCTACGGCGGCGGCACGGAGACGCTCACCGTGGCTGTCAAGGTCGACCAGGCCGGCCGCCAAAGCCAATGGCAATCACAATCATAACAACAGGCATCACGAACAGCCGGCGGGGATGAAATGAAGCTCGTATTTGCGGGAGCACTAATGGTCATGGGTCTGGCTGCGGCGGGCGCGCTGGCGCAGTCGGCGGCGCCTTCGGCAACGCCGGGCAGCGCCGCCACACCTCTTCCGGACTGGGCCTATCCGGCCAATCCGCCGATCGCCGATTTCGACGCCAAAGAAGAAAAGAGCCTGCCGGGCAGCAGCCGGAAATATACGCAAGCGCAGGTCGAGAACGATTTCGCACCGCCCGACTGGTTTCCGGACGACCATCCGCCGATGCCGTCGGTTGTCGCCAACGGACGCCCGCCGGCCGTGAAGGCGTGCTCGAAGTGTCACGTCACCACCGGCGGCGGCCATCCGGAATCCTCCGATCTCGCCGGCCTGCCGGAGGCCTACATCGTCAGGCAAATGGCGGACTTCAAGGACGGCCACCGCAAGGGCGCGCGCGCAGGCTCGATGTTCCCGATCGCCAAGGCCGTGACCGACGACGAGGTGCGCGAGGCGGCCAAGTATTATGCCGCCCTGCCCCGCCCCGCCTGGAACAAGGTGGTCGAAACCGACACCGTGCCGAAGACGGAGTTGCGTGTCGGCGGCATGCGGTTTCCCATCGATGGCAGCGAGCCGATCGGCAGCCGCATCATCGAATTGCCGCAGGCGCCAGAGCGCGCCCACCTGCGCGACTCCCGCTTCGGCTTTGTCGCCAACGTACCTGTCGGCAGCGTCGCGCGCGGCGAGGCGCTCGTGAAGGGCGGTAGCGGCCAGACGCAGCCCTGCGCTACCTGCCACGGACCCGATCTGAAAGGCATCAGTGAGGTGCCGCACCTCACCGGCCGCTCGCCGATGTACGTGTTTCGCCAGCTCAACGACATCAAGATTGGCACCCGCAGCGGCGCCAACGCCGAACTGATGCAGCCGGTCGTGGCCAAGCTCAGCCAGGACGATATGTTGGCGATTGCGGCCTATCTGGCGACCCTGTCGCCATAAAAGCCGGCCTGTTCCCCGCAGCAACCCGTCGCCGCGACGCGCTAAACCCGCGTCGCGCGATTTTATTCCTCATACGATCGGACCATGCGGCCGGCGTTGCGCCGGAGGTATCGCGTGGTACAACGTATGCCACAAACTGGGGCGAGAAACGCAAGGGGGGAAGGATGGCTACCGTCAACGGGGTATCATCGGCTCAATCGACGACGTCCACGCGCTGGATCCAGCTCGTGCTGGGGCTGATCGCGATGATGTCGATCTCGAGCCCGCAATACGGCTGGGCGTTCTTCACCAAGCCGCTTCAGGATAGCCTTGGCGTCCAGCTCTCGGCGCTTCAGGTCACCTTCACGATCCTGATCGTGTTGCAGACGTTCCTGTCGCCGCTCCAGGGCTATTTGATCGACCGGTTTGGCGCCCGGCTCTTGATCGCCACCGGCTGCCTGCTGTCCGGCCTGGGGTGGATCACCGCCGGCTATGTCACGAGCCTCACCGGGCTCTATTTCACCTACGGCCTGTTCTGCGGCATCGGCACCGGCATCGTTTATGTCGGCGTCGTCGGCCTCATGGTGCGATGGTTTCCGGACCGGCGCGGCTTTGCCACCGGCGTCGTCGCCGCGGGCTATGGCTTCGGCGCGCTACTAACGAACACTCCGATCTACAACATGATCAACGGCAGCGGCTACCAGCACACGCTGATCGTGTTCGGCATCATTCTGGGCGTGGTCGGCGCCGTTGCCGCGCTGGCGCTGCGCTTGCCGACCGACGATGACGTGTTGCCTCAGCCGACGGTGCAGGTCACGAGAGTCGGAACACCGCCGGATCAGATGCTGCGCAGCAACGTGTTCTGGCTGATGTTCGTCATGATGACGATGATGTCGACCGGCGGGTTGATGATCATCTCGCAGTTCGGCGCTTTTTCGCGCGACTTCGGCGTCGCCGGCGTCACCGTGTTCGGCATGGCGGCGCTACCGCTCGCGCTCAACATCGACCGCATCACCAACGGACTGACCCGTCCGTTCTTCGGCTGGGTGTCGGACCGGATCGGCCGCGAAAACACCATGGCCATCGCCTTCCTGATGGAAGCCGCCTCCGTCACGCTGATGGTCCTGTTCCGCGACAACACGCTGGTCTTCGTTCTGTTGTCCGGCGTCGTGTTCTTCGGCTGGGGCGAAATCTTCTCGCTGTTTCCATCGACCCTGACCGACACCTTCGGCGCAAAGCATGCGACGACCAACTACGGCCTGCTGTATATCGCCCAGGGCGTCGGCTCGATCCTTGGAGGTCCGCTCGCCGCGCTGTTGCGCGAGCAGACCGGGAGCTGGCTGCCGGTGTTTGCGATCATCATCGCGATGGATGCACTGACCGGCATCCTGGCGCTGGTGGCGCTGAAACCGATGCGGCGCGCCTACGCCGCAAGGTAAACAGCCCCAATTTCGGCTCTCCGAATGGGGTTGGATGCGCGCGCGAAATTGGATAGTTTCGCGCCGCAAACGCGCGTTTGAGCGGCGTCGGGGACGTGAAATGACCTATTGCTGCGGGGTGCTGGTAAAGGACGGGCTGGTCATGATCGCCGACACCCGGACCAATGCCGGGCTCGACAACGTCTCGACCTTCCGCAAGCTGCACATCTTCTCCAAGCCTGGCGAGCGCATCATGGCGGTGGCCAGCGCCGGCAATCTAGCGATCAGCCAGTCCGTGCTGTCGACCCTGACCGAGGGCATGGAAGATCCCGAGACCGGCGAGGTCGAGACGCTGCTCAACGCGCCGACCATGTTCCAGGCGGCGCAGCGCATCGGGCGGGCGATCCGCGCGGTTCACGCCACCGAGGGCACCGCACTAAAATCGGAAGATATCAGCTTCGACGTATCGTTCCTGTTCGGCGGCCAGATCAAGGGCTCGCGGATGCGGCTGTTCATGGTCTATCCGGCCGGCAACTTCATCGAATGCACCACCGACACGCCTTACCTGCAAATCGGCGAGCACAAATACGGCAAGCCGGTGCTCGACCGCGCCATGCATTATGACGTCGAACTGTATGAGGCGCTGAAGACCAGCCTGATCTCGATGGATTCGACCATGCGCTCCAATCTCGGCGTCGGTCTTCCGATCGACGTTCTGGTGGTGCGCACCGACGTCTGCGACGCCGACCTCAACCACCGCATCGAAGCGGGCGAGCCCTACTTCCATGATTTGCGTTCGCGCTGGTCGGCTGCGTTACGCGCCGCGCACCAGAATATCCCGCGGCCACCCTACAAGACCGAAACACCGAAGACCTAAAAAACACCGAACCTATAAAGGCAGGAAACAATGACCGAGAAAAACAAGATCGCCATCGTCACCGGAGCCGGCACCGGCGTCGGCCGCGCCGCTTCGCTGGCGTTGATGCATGCCGGCTTCACGGTCGCGCTCGCCGGACGGCGCAAGGAGAAGCTCGAGGAAACCCAGAGCCTCGGCCCCGCCGGCAAGGCCCTCGTCGTCCCCGCCGACATGACCGACGCCGGCTCGATCGCCGCCCTGTTCGCCAAGGTGATGGAGACCCATGGCCGGCTTGATCTGCTCTTCAACAATGCCGGCATGGGAACGCCGGCGATGCCGTTTGAGGATCTGACGCTTGCGCAGTGGCAGGCGGTGGTCGACACCAACCTCACCGCCGCATTCCTTTGCACGCAGCACGCCTTCCGCATCATGAAGGACCAGACCCCGCGCGGCGGCCGCATCATCAACAACGGTTCGATTTCGGCGCATGCGCCGCGGCCGTTCTCGGCGCCCTATACGTCCACCAAGCACGCCATCACCGGCCTGACCAAGGCAACCAATCTCGACGGCCGCGCCTACGACATCGCGGTCGGCCAGATCGACATCGGCAATGCCGCAACCCCCATGACCGACCGTATGGTTGACGGTGTGTTGCAGCCGGACGGCCGCAAGATGCCGGAACCGCGCATGGACTCGAAGGCCGTCGGCGATGCGGTCGCCTATATGGCCGGCCTGCCGCTCGATGCTAACGTCCTGTTCATGACAGTCATGGCAAGCAAGATGCCGTTCGTGGGACGGGGCTAGCCCTCTTACCAGGTCGCTGCCCGACGTGACCGCGATCACTAGCCTTCGGCCGGTGTTAGCGATACGGAAACCATGTCGGACCTCAGCTTGACCTCAGCCCACGCGCCGCCAAAGGAACAAGGCGGCCTGCATCCAGACTTCTGGATCGCGTTGCTCTTCCTGGCCGGATCGGTCTGGCTCGCGCTGCCCGCGATCAAGGGCGGCGTGTTCGATGCGCTGTCCACGGATGACGCCATGCGGCTCGTCGAGGTCCGCGACCTCATCGGCGGCCAGGGCTGGTTCGACCTGTTCCAGCATCGCATGGATCCGCCGGGCGGCACGTCGATGCACTGGTCGCGGCTGATCGATGCGCCGTTGGCCGCGTTGATCCTGCTGCTGAAGCCGCTGGTGGGAATGCACAGCACCGAAGCCGTGACACTCTATGTCTGGCCCGCGCTGTTATTTGCCGTTGCTCTCGCGCTGGTCGCCGCCATCGCCAGGCAAATGACCAACAGTTTTATCCCGGTGATCCCGGCGGTGGTGCTGGCCGTGCTTTGCCTCCCGGCCCTGGTCCATTTCCGGCCAGGCGCGATCGATCATCACAACGCGCAGATCGATTTGTTGCTCGCCATGATCCTGTTGGCGGCGCAGATCGAGAGCAACGTCGTCAAGGCCGCGCTGTGTGGATTGACCGGATCACTGTCGCTTGCGATCGGGATCGAGATGCTGCCGGCCATCGGGGCCGTCGGCGTTGCGGTGTTCGGCCTTTTTGTATGGCGTGGCGCGCCGGTCGCGCGGCAGGCCGGCGCCTTTGGCGCGGGGCTTGCGGCATCTTCGCTGTTGCTCGCGCCGGCATTGCTGCCCTCGTCGTCGTGGACCACCCAGGCGTGCGACGCCTTCGGCGCCCCGGTCGTGCTGTTGACCGCCGGCGGCGGTATCAGTCTTCTGCTGATGGTCGGCATCGATCGCTATTTCCGGACGCTCCTGATGCGTATCGTCAGCGCAGCGGCGTTGGCAACCGTTCTGATCGGCGCGTTCCTCGTGTTGTTCTCAGGATGCATCGCGCCGCCCTTCGCGCATCTCGACCCGATCGTCATCACGTTGTGGGTCAATAATATCGCCGAAGCGATCTCATTGCCCCGGATGCTGCAACTGTTTCCGGAGAAAGTTCCAGGCTACTACGTGTTTCCGGTTCTGACGCTGGGCTTCGCCGTCCTCGCGCTGATCCGCTCGGCTGCTTCTGAACGGTTTCGCTGGAGCGTCGGCATCGCCCCGCTCGCCGCGCTGATCGGATTCAGTCTGTTCCAGATGCGGGGCGCCGCCGCCGCCTCGATGGTGGCCGCGCCGCTCTTTGCCGCCAGCCTCGCGGTGCTGTGGCCGAAATTTGCTTCGGTGCGAAACCTGGTGATCTTATCCGCCATCGTCTCACCGTTCAGCCTTGCCCTCGCGGGGCTGTCGGCCAAGCCGCTGATGGATGTGATCTTCAAGCCCGAGCCCATCGGCGGCCTGTCGCCGTGTCAGACCCTGTCGGACGTCGCCTCGCTGAAAGAGCTTCCGAAGGGACGCGTGATGGCGCCGGTCGATCTCGGACCCGCGATTCTCGTCGAGACCAATCACGAGGTTTTTGCAGGCCCCTATCACCGCAACAACGACGGCATGACCGCCCTGATCAGATTGATGCTGGCGCCGCCGCCCGCGGCGCGGCAGATATTATCGGATCGCCACGTCGACTACGTCGTCACCTGTTCGGCAACGCCCGACGCGAACATCATCAAGCTCGCGCCGGAAGGACTGGAGGCGCGGCTCGCCCGCGGCGACCCGCCCGACTTCCTCGAGCGGCTGCATCTCGATCCGAACGACAAGATCGCCGTGTGGCGCGTGCGGAAGTAAGTCGCGCCCCTACTCCAGCCGTTCGACATCGCGCAGCGACGGGAACAGCCTCATCCAGATCAGCGCAATCGCAACCGTGGCAACGCCGCCGAGCACGGCGGACGCCACCGTACCGAGCAGCGCCGCGGCCACGCCGCTCTCGAACTGGCCGAGATAGTTCGAGGCGTTGATGAACAGGAAGTTCACGGCGCCGACGCGGCCGCGCATTTCGTTCGGCGTCGCCAGTTGCACCAGCGAGAAGCGGATCACGACGCTGATGGTATCGGCCGCACCGAGAACGGCGAGCGCCAGCACCGACAGCCAGATCCAGTGCGACAGTGCGAATACGACGGTCGCAACGCCGAACACGATCACCGACTGGAACATGCGCATGCCGACGCGGCGGTCGATGGCGTGGCGCGCCAGAATCGTGGTCATCAGCAGCGCGCCAACGGCGGGCGCCGCGCGCAGGATGCCGAGGCCGGACGGACCGGCATTGAGGATATCGCGCGCATAGATCGGCAACAGCGCGGTCACGCCGCCGAACAGCACCGCAAACAGGTCGAGCGATATGGTGCCGAGAATGGCGGGATTGTTTCTGATGAAACGAACGCCGGCAAAGACATCATCGGCCGTCGCAGCGTCCTTGGCCGGCTCCGGCTCGGTGGTCCGGATGCCGCCGGTCAACAGCGCGGAGAGAAGCCAGAACGCCAGCATGATGCCGTAGGGCAAACCTGGCGCGAACGCGTAAGCGATCCCGCCGAGCGCGGGACCCGTGATGGTCGCGACCTGAGCCGCCGCACTCGACAACGCGGTCGCGCGTTGCAGCGAGCCCTGCGGCGCGATCAGCGGCAGCAGCGCCGAAATCGTCGGGCTTTCGAACGCGCCCGCCATGCCGAGCACGAAGGTCGCGATGAAGATGTGCACCTCGGTGAGCCAGCCGCCATAGGAGCCCCAGCACAGGAACAGCGCGGTGGCGGCCTCCGCGAGCTGACACAACTGCACCACGCGCTTGCGCTCGAACCGGTCGGCGGTTTGGCCCGCGACGAACACCAGGAGCGCGGTGGGCAGGAACTGCACCAGCCCGACCATGCCGAGATCGAAGGCGCTGCCGGTAAGGTCATAGATCTGCCAGCCGATCGCCACCGCGCCGATCTGGCTAGCAAATCGCGTCAGGCTTCGCGACAGCAGGAAGAAAAGGAATGAGGGAAGTCGGAGAAGTGTCCCGGCACTTACCGGCGAAATCGTAGACATGACGGCTATCGGTGGCCGCTGGCGGCGCCAAAGTCAACTTCCGGCTGGGAACAAGCCTTGCATGGCATTGCACCACAAAGCGCAACGCTGCCATATTTGGTGGGGTTGCTCGCTTCCCTCATCCTGAGGAGCCACGCAAGCGGCGTCTCGAAGGATGGGGCCTCATGGTTCGAGACGGCGCATTCGCGCCTCCTCACCATGAGGGCGGCTGGGACTTGGGGGACACATGCTGCAACTGCAATCGGCGTTCGGCGTGGTCGCGCTGCTCGCGCTCGCCTGGGTGCTTGGCGAGAATCGCCGTAGCGTGTCGCTGCGGCAGGCGATCGTTGGCCTCGTGGTTACCTTTGCGACCGCGGTCGTTCTGATCAAGCTGCCCTTCGTGGCCCACCTGTTCGGCGCGATCAACGATGCGGTCGGCGCCATCGCTTCCGCCTCGCGCGCGGGCACGTCGTTCGTGTTCGGCTATCTCGGCGGCGGCGCGCTGCCGTTCGATCTGAAATCGCCGGGCGCCGATTTCATCCTGGCGTTTCAGGCGCTGCCGATCGTGCTGTTGATGAGCGTCCTGACCACGCTGCTGTTCTACTGGCGCGTCCTGCCGCCGATCGTCCGCGGTATGGCTGTCGCGCTCGAACGCACGCTTGGGATCGGCGGCGCGGTCGGTCTCTCCACCGCCGCCAATATCTTCCTCGGCATGGTGGAAGCGCCGCTGTTCATCCGCCCGTATATCGCCCAGCTCACCCGCAGCGAATTATTCCTGGTGATGACCGGGGGCATGGCCGGCATCGCCGGCACCGTGCTGGTGCTCTACGCCACGCTGCTCTCGCCGTTGATTCCGGATGCTGCCGGGCACTTCGTGATCGCCTCGGTCATGGGCGCGCCCGCCGCCATCCTGGTCAGCCTGATCATGGTGCCGGAAACGCGCGACGTGAAAACCGGTGGCACGGCGGGCGATCCGCGCCTCACCGAAGATCCCGACCTGCACGCGACGTCGACGATGGACGCGATCGTCAAGGGCACGACGTCCGGAATCGAACTCCTGATCAACATCATCGCGATGCTGATCGTACTGGTGGCGCTGGTCCATCTGGCAAACAGCATTCTCGCCCTTCTGCCCGAACTCGGCGGCGCGATCACGCTGCAACGCCTGCTCGGCTATATCATGGCGCCGGTATGCTGGCTGATGGGACTGCCGTGGCCGCAAGCCGTGCCTGCCGGCAGTCTCATGGGCACGAAGACCGTGCTCAACGAACTCATCGCCTATGTCGACTTCTCGAAATTGCCGGCCGGCACGCTCGACCCGCGCTCGCGCCTGATCATGCTCTATGCGATGTGCGGCTTCGCCAATTTCGGCAGCCTTGGCATCATGGTCGGCGGCCTCGGCGTCATGGCGCCCGAGCGCCGCGCCGAGATCAACTCGCTCGGGCTCAAATCGATCGTCTCGGGCACGCTGACGACCTGCCTGATGGGCGCAATCGTCGGCGTGCTGACGTGACAGCGTTACGCGGTCAATGGAACGCGTTCGACAGCGTCACCATCATGTTATAGCGCTGGATGACGCCATTATAGTCCATCGAATACGTCATGTTGTCGGCGCGGCCCTTGGCGATGTTGTCGCGCATCTCGCGCAATTTGCCGAGAATGTCGCGCGGATACGAGTCGATCGACGTTGATTTTCCGGACTCACGGACCGCCGTATCGAAGTCGCGCACCGCGTTGCCGAGAGTCGCAAGCGCCGCATCGAACTGCTGGAGGTCGGCGCCGCCTTTCGGGTTCGACGGCATCAAGTCGACCGCCTTCTTCGCCAGCGTCATGGTGTTTCGCACCTGCCAGCGCACGCTCCTGCCTTCGGCCTTTTCGATCTTCGCCAGCTGCTCGCGGTCGAGCATGTCCTTGAACTGCTCCTGCAGTGCGTCGGTCGTGGCGCGTGCCGCGAGAAACGCCGTTACCGCCGGAACCATTTTTTCGTGCAGCGCCTTGCCTCCTGCCATGTTGTCGGAAAGGTAATCCTTGCGATCGTAATAGGCTTCCGCTTCGTTCAGGATCGGAATCAGCGCTTCGAAGGCCGAGGCGAGCTGCCTGGTTGCATCGTCGAGTGCAGGGATCGCCGGCTTGTCGCCCGCCGCCTTGCGCGCCTTCTCTATCGCGTCCTTGGCCGACGATCCGACCGAGTACAGGCCGTAGATGATGCGCTCCTTGCCGGTCGGGCCGCGCTTCACGTCGACCCAGCTGAGATATCTGTTCCAGGATTCCTTGCCGCGTAGCGAAGCGTTCAGGAGGCCGACAACGCCGTTGGACTTGGCGATGTAACGATCCATGTCGGAATCCGCGATCTCGTGCAGGCCAAGATCGGGAGGCGGCGATTGTTGTTGCTGTGCCATGGCGGCCGCGCAGTTCAGGCCAACCGCAACGGCGAGGATCGTGGATGAAATTTTCAAGAGCGCCCCATCGATAAACCAGGCCGTGCACGGCGCACGCTGGCTTCCTTCCGCTGTTCGTCGCAGGACGCCGTCGACCGGTTCAAACGCGCAAGCGAGGAATCACGCCGCCAGTTCGACGGTCTTGAAGTCGGCCGGCAGGATCACTTCCAGCAATTCGACGTCGTCGGAATAGTCCATGATCAGGTGCTTGATGCGCGGCGGCTGGGTCCAGGAGCTGCCGATCTGGAACGTCGTTTCGCCAACACCTTCCATGTAGGTCTTCACCCAACCCTTGAGCACGTAGACCATCTGGAAATCGACGTCGTGGAAGTGCAGCTTTGACACTTCGTTCGGATCGCACGGGCCGATCAGGCGGATGACATGCGCCCGCGCCACGCCACCGCTGGCTTCGACCACGCCGAGGTCGCGATATTGCGCATAGGCGCGCAGCCCGTCGGATTTGAAGTCCTCGTCGCGGTGATGGCTGATGGCGACATGCTGCTTCGGTCGCGCGCGCTTGACCGGCGCCGCCGCCCTGCCCTTGCTCTTCAATTTTCGCCGCGCGTTCGACTTGGCGTTCGACTTGGCGACAACCTTTCGAGTTGACGATTTCTTGCGCGCCGATGTCTTCGCCGCTGCACGCGATTTGGCGGTCGCGCGCGCGGCCGGCTTCTTCGATTTCTTTTTGGCCATGATTGCTCCCTTCCCGACAAATCAGGAAAGCGAAGCGTATCACAGCTTCGTAAGATGGTTTAGCGAAGCGCAACCTGCCATCTCGTGTCCCGGACGCGGTGCGGCGCGTCAGTGCCGCTCCGCAGAGCCGGAACCTAGTTAGATGGGCCCCGGATCAGCAGCCCACCGCTAGCGCGCTGCGCAGCGTCCGGGGAACGCCGTGGCCACGCATTCCCAATCAATGCAGGCGGAACACGCCGTCGACGGCGCGAAGTTCGGCGGGCTTGATCAGCTTGGAGTGGGCGACGCGAACCGAATAAAGCGGCCCCTCGAGCTTGGTTTGCCAGAAATGGAGGAAGTCGCTCAGCGCCGGAAATTTCGGAAACAGGTCGTAGTTCTGCCAGACGTAGCTCTGTAGCAGCGATGGATGATCCGGCATCCGATAGAGAATTTCCGCCGTCGTCAGCCCGTAACCCAGCACTTGTTTCCGGAAGTCTTCGGAAACGCCAACCCGCGAGACCATGCCAACCCTCCATTTGCGAGAGTGCACTGGCCGCGGTGGCGTGAGCCCGGATGGCAGGCCGCCACCTTGAGTCGAGATGCACTCACATCAGAGAAATGTGACGCACGCGAACAACCCATCACAAGCTTAAATGTTTAACGATGTGTTGAAAAAGTCTGCATTAGCAGCCACTTAGAGAGGCTGCTAATAGCGCGGCGCGGCCCGAACCCGGTCGCGTTAACGATGAGCGCGAAAACTGGCACGTGCCCTATTTGAGTGCCAATTTTTCTGCTATCGCCTCTTGTCTCCCTTAACGCTCTGGACTATCTCCATTTTGCCCGCTGGCACTCGTCGGCGGCGATTGCCAATTTTGCAAAATTCGCAAACATCTTCAGAAACTTAGGAGGACTGCATGAAATTCCGTCCGCTTCACGACCGCGTCGTGGTCAAGCGCATCGACGCCGAAGAGAAGACCGCAGGCGGCATCATCATTCCCGACACGGCCAAGGAAAAGCCCTCCCAGGGTGAAGTCACCGCTGTCGGCCCCGGCGGCCGCGACGAAGCCGGCAAGCTGATCCCGATCGACATCAAGGTCGGCGACCGCGTCCTGTTCGGCAAGTGGTCGGGCACCGAGGTCAAGATCGATGGCGAAGATCTCCTGATCATGAAGGAGAGCGACATCATGGGCGTCCTGACCGACGTCCCCGCCAGCAAGAAGAAAGCCGCTTAAGCGTCGTTCCCCTTCCCTAGATTCCAAGGAAACAATCAATGTCAGCCAAAGAAGTAAAATTCGGCGTCGACGCCCGCGACCGCATGCTGCGCGGCGTCGATATCCTCGCCAACGCCGTCAAGGTGACGCTCGGCCCGAAGGGCCGCAACGTCGTGCTCGACAAGTCGTTCGGCGCGCCCCGCATCACCAAGGACGGCGTCACTGTCGCCAAGGAAATCGAGCTTGAGGACAAGTTCGAGAACATGGGCGCCCAGATGGTGCGCGAAGTCGCCTCCAAGTCCGCTGACGCGGCCGGCGACGGCACCACCACCGCAACGGTTCTTGCCGCTGCGATCGTTCGCGAAGGCGCCAAGTCGGTTGCCGCCGGCATGAACCCGATGGATCTGAAGCGCGGTATCGACCTCGCGGTCGAAGCCGTCGTTGCGGACCTCGTCAAGAACTCCAAGAAGGTCACCTCGAACGAGGAAATCGCCCAGGTCGGCACTATCTCGGCCAACGGCGACGCCGAGATCGGCAAGTTCCTCTCCGACGCCATGAAGAAGGTCGGCAACGAGGGCGTGATCACGGTCGAGGAAGCCAAGTCGCTGGAAACCGAACTCGATGTCGTCGAAGGCATGCAGTTCGACCGCGGCTACATCTCGCCCTACTTCGTCACCAACGCCGACAAGATGCGCGTTGAGATGGACGATGCCTACATCCTGATCAACGAGAAGAAGCTGTCCTCGCTCAACGAGCTGCTCCCGCTGCTCGAAGCCGTGGTGCAGACCGGCAAGCCGCTCGTCATCGTCGCGGAAGACGTCGAAGGCGAAGCTCTCGCCACCCTCGTCGTCAACCGTCTGCGTGGCGGCCTGAAGGTCGCGGCCGTCAAGGCTCCGGGCTTCGGCGATCGCCGCAAGGCCATGCTGCAGGACATCGCGATCCTGACCGGCGGCCAGGCGATCTCGGAAGACCTCGGCATCAAGCTCGAGAACGTCACCCTGAACATGCTTGGCCGCGCCAAGAAGGTGATGATCGACAAGGAAAACACCACGATCGTCAACGGCGCCGGCAAGAAGGTCGACATCGAGGCGCGCGTGAACCAGATCAAGGCGCAGATTGAGGAAACCACCTCGG
The DNA here is from genome assembly GCF_900142985.1 of Bradyrhizobium erythrophlei. Classification (NCBI taxonomy): domain Bacteria; kingdom Pseudomonadati; phylum Pseudomonadota; class Alphaproteobacteria; order Hyphomicrobiales; family Nitrobacteraceae; genus Bradyrhizobium; species Bradyrhizobium erythrophlei. The sequence continues at coordinate 5,624,318 of NZ_LT670849.1, read as the reverse complement.
ACTACGACCGTGAGAAGCTCCAGGAGCGTCTAGCCAAGCTCGCCGGCGGCGTCGCGGTGATCCGCGTCGGTGGCGCGACCGAGGTCGAGGTGAAGGAGCGCAAGGATCGCGTGGATGACGCGATGCATGCGACCCGTGCGGCTGTTGAAGAAGGCATCGTACCGGGCGGCGGCGTCGCCCTGCTGCGCGCTTCCGAGCAGCTCAAGCGCATCAAGACCGCAAACGACGACCAGAGGACCGGCGTCGAGATCGTGCGCAAGGCGCTGTCCTGGCCGGCTCGCCAGATCGCGATCAACGCGGGCGAGGACGGCTCCGTCATCGTCGGCAAGATCCTCGAAAAGGATCAGTATGCGTTCGGCTTCGACAGCCAGACCGGCGAATACGGCAACCTGGTCACCAAGGGCATCATCGACCCGACCAAGGTGGTCCGCGCCGCGATCCAGAACGCTGCCTCCGTAGCCGCGCTCCTGATCACGACCGAGGCCATGGTCGCCGAAGTGCCGAAGAAGAACGCTGGCGGCCCCGCAATGCCTCCGGGCGGCGGCATGGGCGGCATGGACTTCTGATCCATTCGCATCAGCGATCTACAAAATGCAAAACCCCGGCAGCGATGCCGGGGTTTTTGTTTGTGACCCGCCTGATTGCTCCGGCTTTACATATTCCGATATCGGTATATGATGAGCGCATGGCACGAGCAGCGACCACGTCGGATATCTTCAACGCGATCGCCGAGCCGCAGCGCCGGGAGATCCTGGTCCTGCTGCGGACGGGTGAGCTGCCGGTGACCGAGTTGGCCGAAGAGCTAGGGATGACCCAGCCGGGGACGTCCAAACACCTGCGGGTGCTCCGCGAAGTCGGGCTGGTGCGGGACCGCAAGGCAGGCAAGCAGCGCCTGTACAGCCTTGACGCCTACGAGTTGCGGGCGGTCCACGAGTGGACCGGCGGGTTCGAACGGTTCTGGAACGAGAGCTTCAACCGGCTGGACGCGTACGTGCAGGACCTCAAGAAGGCAAGGAAGGAGAAGTGACCGATGGCAGTAAAAGGATGGGACGCGCAGTCGGCGACGGCCGACCGCGAGATCGTGATCTCGCGGATCATTAGCGCCCCACGGGAGCTGGTGTTCGAGGCGTTCACCGAAGTCCGGCACCTGTCGCGATGGTGGGGACCCACGGGGTTCACCACCACCACGCGGGCGTTTGAGTTCCGCGCCGGCGGCGTGTGGGACTTCGTGATGCACGGACCGGATGGAACGGACTACCAGGAGTGGATCTGCTGGACTGAGATTTCGCCGCCGGAACGGATCGCGCTGCTGCACGGTGAACGGCGCGGCGACCCGAACGCCTTCGAGTCGGTCCTCACCTTCACGCCCGATGGCGCGGCGACCCGGGTTGAGATGCACACGGTGTTCCCCACCAAAGAGATGCGCGACGAGCTGGTCGAGAAGTACCACGTGATCGAGGGCGGCCAGCAGACCCTGAGCAAACTGGCTGCCTACGTCACCGAGATCGTTCGGAAGGGAGAGGACTGATGGCCGGAAAGGTGTTCTTCAAAGTGTCGATGTCGCTGGACGGGTTTATCGCGCCCGAGTCCAGCAAGGACTTGATGGGGCAGCAATGGATGGAACTGCAGCAGTGGATATTCCCGACGCGGTTCTTCCGGGAGACCCTGAAGCTCGGCGAGGGTGGCGAGGAGGGGCGCGACAACGACGTCATGCGGGAGACGTTCGAGCGCACCGGCGCGAGCGTCATGGGCAAGCGCATGTTCGACGCCGGCGAGCGGATGTGGCCGGAGGAGGCTCCGTTCCATACGCCGGTCTTCGTCGTGACGCACGAGAAGCGCGACCCCTGGGAGAGGCCGGGCGGGACCATTTTCCACTTCGTCAACGACGGCATAAAGACCGCGCTCGATCGGGCCCGCGAGGCTGCCGGCCACCGGGACGTCCGCATCGCCGGTGGCGGCGCAACGATCCTGGAATACGTGAACGCCGGCCTGATCGACGAGTTCGGGATCGCGCTCTCACCCGTGCTGTTCGGCTCCGGAATCCGCCTGTTCGAGGGCGTGGACGCGGGCCGCGTGGCGCTGGAGCCGATCCGCGCGGAGCCGACGCAGCGGGTGACTCACCTGACCTATGCAGTCCACAAGCGGTAGCTGTCTCGACCTCAGCGCCCCCGCCCCAACGTCGGCGGCGCTGTGTTCGCCTGTTGAAAGTCTTCCAAGCTATCGCTCAGACGCTACGGCGAAAAACCCCGGCAGCGATGCCGGGGTTTTTGTTTTGAACGATTCATCGGCTCCCGAGATAGCATTGCCACTACGGTTAGAGCGTTTTCGAGCGAAGCCGCCTTCGCCAAAGCTTCGGCGGCCGAGTGAGCTGGTGGCCCGGCGAAGCCGTGGTGGAGACGGGTGGATACCGGTTCGCGTGAAGAAAAACGCGTCAAACAGAAATCCAGAGCCCGGTTTTGATTCAATCAAAACCAAATAGGCTCTAGTGCGGGCAATTATTCGCGCTTGTCACCGCGATGCCGAGCGCGCCCTTCATGTACTTCTCGCGGAAATCGAGCATGCACATGAACGGTGAATGAACGACCGTCCGCGCGAGTTCCGATATTTCCGCTCATGCGACAATCTCGCCCGGAACGCTAGCACCCGTCGAACGTTCGGCTGTCAGAGGAGGAACGTGCCATGAAACTAAAAGCAATCCTGACGGCAGCCATGCTGCTCGTGCCGACGGTGGCGCTCGCAGCACCCGGCATCATGACCCAATCGGCGGGCTTGCGGGCCGGTCCCGGCCCCGGCTTTCCGCTGGTCGATCGCATTCCCGGCGGCGCCCGTGTCAACATCCACGGATGTCTGAGCGGCAACGCCTGGTGCGATGTCAGCTGGTCCGACGACCGCGGCTGGGTATCGTCGCAATATCTCGAATACCTCTACCGCAACAGTTATGTCTATCTCCCCGATTATGTCGATCAGATCGACGTGCCCGTCGTACCCTTCGTATTAAGTTCGTATTGGTCGAGCTACTATTCGGGACGGCCCTGGTATCATCGCCGGGCCTACTGGACCAGCTACTGGACATCCCATGAGCGCTTCGCGAGGCGGATGACGATCGACCGCTCGGCGGCCCGCATCGGCCGCGCGGCAACGCGCAACGCCGCGATCAACGAGGGACGCGGACCGCGCGCCGGCGTGACAGACCGAACGACGCGCGAGCGGAACGCTGCTCAGTTCCGTGGCGCAAGAGAGGCCAAGGGCCGAGAGGTACGTGGACGCGAGGCTGCGGTTCAGGCACGCGCGGGCCGCGAGCGTATGGGTCGCGAGAACGGCGCCTTCCGTTCCAATGCGCGGATGCAGCCGCCTGCTGTGAGAGCCCATGAAGCGCCGCGCTTTTCCAACGCGCGCCCAATGCAGCATGTCGCACAACCGACGGTCGGCCGCAGTTCGCCGGTGAATGCGCGTGCGCAGGCCCCGATGCAGCGCGCGGCGCCTGCGATGCCGCGTGCCAGCGGCGGCGCGCCGCACATCAACGCCGCTCCGCGCGGCGGACCGACCGGTGGCGGCGGTCGCGGCCACGACGGACACTAAACGACGGGCCATGGCCGCAGAGTTGCACTCAAATAGCAAAGGGCGCGGTGCAAACCGCGTCCTTTTTTCGTGTGAGATGAGGCTGTTATGCGTTGCGCACGGCGACGCCTGCGTAGCAATGGCGGATTTCATGTTTCGACCGGAACCAAAGAGCCGGCTCCGGACTTTTTATTGGCGAGGCCGTTGCCCGCCGTTATGAATGACGGCGCATGTAGCGGATAGCCAAAGGTCCTTGTGACCCGCTGTTCAAAGCGCGCGCACAGATAGCCAAAGGCAACGGTCTCGTTTTGTTCAATTGCCTGATGGTTTGGCCATGGACAGCCCCGTGATCGACGATACGCAAACCCGCGCCATTTGCGACGAAATCGGCGAACGGCTGCGGACCTTGCTGAAGTCACCGGCGAATGACGATACGCCAGACTTCGAGGGCAAGATCGATCAGCTCCGCGACGGGCTTGCGGAACCAGAGTAGTCCCGACGAGTATTGGCGATCTACAATCCTTCAACACTTACCAGTCGCGCGGAGCTGCACGCATCGCGGATCGACTTGAGGCTGCGATAGGTATCGCCGTGGTAAAATGATTCAAATGCCTCGGTCGAAGGAAATTCCAACAGAACGATCCGGCGCGGCGACCAGTCGCCTTCGTGCACCTTATGCTGGCCGCCGCGGACCAGATATCTGGCGCCTGCTTTTTCCAGCGCAGGCTTCACCCCTGCCATGAACTCCTGATATTTCGCCATATCGCTGATCTCGACGTCAAAGATCACATAGGCTGACATTCGCTGCTTCTTTCACTCGGTGAGGGATGGCGCGAAGCATTGCGCAAAAAACGATTTTCGCCAGCCCAATCAACGCTGATTCTACTGTCCACTCCTCGATCGAAAAATATTTCGCTCTGCCCGTCGGGCAAATCATCTTTAGAACTTCGCGCCGTCCCGTGCCCGATGAGAGGGGCGCTTCGCGGTCGTCACGATTTGCCAGGTGCGGGATGCGATGGACGTTCATGGTGCCGCACGACGAACGGCACGATGACGGACGGCGAAGTCGTGTGGTCCTGACCTCTCGACGCTGAGGTCAACGCGGCGACAACGCTCACGCGTTGCGCTGGGGACGGTGGCAAGAAAGCCCGATCACCGGGGAGAGCACGAGATAAGCCGTTAAAACCGTCGCGCAGGGAATGCCGGGATGTCTCGGCGCACCTGTGGTGAATTACTCGTACGCTTTTTTCATTGCGTGCGAGGCTGCGGGTGTGGCGAACACCCGGCATTCCCTGCGCCCTCTTCTGTTGAGGGCAATCTCAACGCCTCGGGCGCGATTGCGCCGCGGGAATGCCGAGACGTGTCTGTCGTTTAACCTCGTCATTCCGGGGCGCGCATTAGCGCGAGCTACGGTGCGCCATTGCGCACCTGAGAATCCATCCCTCCTCGCGTTCTGGCGGCGCCATGGATTCCGGGCCCGCGCCTTCGGCGCATCCCGGAATGACGGCGAAGAGTCGCCGAGGCTGTTTGACATTCGTAAAGAAGAATTCCAGGCGGTCGTCGGCCGCTCGCCTATTTCGTCAATGCGCCGGCCCTCGCGCAGCGTGCGCCTTTAAAAATCGCGCATGCTCGGTTTCGGTCTTGTCGTCGGCGGGGAACATGCATTCGAGCCGCAGTTCCTCCGCCGTGACCGTCTGCGGCGTACCGACAGTCGTGATCAGCGAGAAGTAGTTCAACGTGACGCCGCCTTTCACAAGCGAAAGCGGGATCATCGGCAGCACGCTGCCCGGCGACGGCGCACGCCATTCGGCCTTGACGCCGGGATATTGCGACAGCGCCGCAAGCAACGCCTTCGTCTTGTCGTCGATGACGTGCCCAAGCGCCTCGCGATAGACACGCGCCAACAGTCCCCTTGCCGTCTCCGGCCAGTTGGCAACGAAGGGGCGCAGACCCCTTGGGTCGAACATCAGGTGCAGGAGATTGCGGGGCTGCGGCCAGGCCGCGAGATCGACGAAGCAGTTGAACAGCGCGGGCGCGGCCTCATTGGTCATCACCACGTTCCAGTGCCGGTCGATGACGAGCGCCGGAAACGGCTCGTGCTGGCGCAGCATGCGTTGCAGTGCCTTGGCGATGCTGTTCATGACCGGCGCTTCCAGCGCATCACCGGAATAGACCGGCGCGTAGCCAGCGGCGACCAGCAGTTCGTTTCGTTCCCGTAGCGGCACATCGAGCGCCTGGGCCAGATCGAGCAGCATCTGGCGGCTGGGGATGCTCCGGCCGCTTTCGACAAAGCTGATGTGCTTCTGCGAAACGCCGGCATCGAACGACAGGTCGAGCTGCGTCTTGCCGCGCACATCCCGCCATTGGCGCAGCAGGATGCCCGCGGGGCTGGCGGTCCTGATATCACTCGCTGTCGCTTTCATGGTCGGTGATCCCTTGATCGGCGGACTTTCGCGATATCTTACGCGCTCGAAGGCGTCCCTGCTCTACCGTTGCGTAAGGAAATGCCGCGGATCAGGATGATTTCCGAAACCCGCGGCATTCATTGATCGCTAAACGATCGAGCGGCGATCAACCGAAGGCGACCGGCCCAACCGCGCCGACCCAGCGACGCACCTTGGTGTTGTCCTTCTCGTCCATGTAGAAGAAGTGGATCATGGTCGGATGGACCGTTGGCCGCGATCGGTCATCAGGCGTCATGTCAACGGTGCCGCGGAACACTTTCAGCGTTCCCGCGTCCCAGTATTCGGTGACGTGATGCAGCGCCGTGAACCCGGTGTCGATGAACGCCTTGAGGTTGGCGCGGATTGCTTCGCGGCCTTTCCAGTCGGCGACGCCAAGATTGCAGACGGCATCTTCCGTGAAGCAGTCAAAGCCTTTTCCGAACGTCTTGTCGTCGATCTCTTTCCACATATCGAGAAGCCACTTCGGCGGCTCCTTTTTGGTAAAGACGGCTTGCATAGTGTTCTCCTGTTTCTGTCTGTGTCTGTCGGTGGCAGATGCGCTTTGGCGCTGACAGTCAGGAGAATAATCACAGGCCGAATTGGCTCAATTACATGCCAGGTAATAGGCCGAGAGCGACGGACAGCGACGCCTCACTCCTTCGAGGCCTTCTTTTTCGGCACCGGCTTGATGTCGTCCTTCAACTCCTCGGCCATCTGGATACAGACGACGAGATCGAGGTAGCTCGTGGTGCCGAGCGAATGGCCCTCGCTTTCGCAGCGGTTGCGGATCGGAGCTGCGGTGGTTGACCACAGCGAATTGAGCTGCTGTTTGGCGTTCTCCTCGTCATGCACGCATTCATCGACGCTCTGCCCGGTGGTCGACCGGAACAATTTGGCGTCGACGTCTCTGGTCTTGCAGATCGCCTTGACGTTCAACTCCGGCACCCGCCCGTTAGCCGCGAGCGCGGCCGACAACGGCAGCAACATGGAAACCAGCAGCAACACGCGCTTCATTCGGATCTCCTTCAGAGAGAGACTGCAAACAAATAACCGGCGATGCGTGTCGCGGTTCCCTGCACGTTTGCGCGTGCGGCCGCCGGTCAGCGCACGACTTCACCGATCCGCTCGATGCGAACATGCGGCGATGCGCTCTCGTCTTCCGTGCGCGAGAAGAAGATCAAGCTGACGCGGCCGATCAGGTTTTCAAAGGGAATGTAGCCCACTTGCGAAAGGATGCGACTGTCCGTCGAGTTGTCCCGGTTGTCGCCAAGCGCAAAGAAGCTTCCGCCCGGCACGGTGAAGACACCGGTGTTGTCCAGGGGGCTGTCGTCGACACAATCGAGCGTCTCGTAGCTTGCGCCGTTCGGTAACGTCTCGCGCCAGCGTTTGACACGACCTTGTGCCCCGCTGCCGCAGGCGTCCTGCTGCGCTTCGGAATCGGCCAGTTGCTCGCGCTTGACCGCCGCGCCGTTGATGAAAAGCGCGCCCTGCTTCATCTGAATCCGGTCGCCAGGCAATCCCACGACGCGCTTCACATAGTCGACCGCGTCTTTGGGAGCGCGAAACACGACGACGTCGCCCGGCGCAGGCGGTGCCGCAAAGAGCCGCCCCGAAGGCAGCCGCTCCGAAAACGGGAAGGAATAACGGCTGTAGCCGTAAGTGAATTTCGAAACAAAGACATAATCGCCAACAACGAGCGTCGGTCGCATCGATGACGACGGGATGTTGAAGGGCTGGTAGAGGAAGCCGCGGATGAAGAACGCGATCACCAGTCCAAGCACCGTGTTGAGGAGATAGGTCAGGATGGTGCGAAAGAAACCGAAGCCCTGGACCCGCCCCAGCATCAAGAGGAAGACGACCAGCGACCACAGCGAAAAAACCGCTACGAGCAACGGAACACTGTCGAGCGCGCCGCCGCGGCCGGCGACCGCGCCGACCGTCACGATGACGGCAAATCCGAGGATGGTCGGTAATGTGCTCCACGCAAACACGGTGCGCATGTGCGAGGCACTCGCCTGCCCGCCAAGCAGGCGGCCGATCCAGCTCAGCATGAGGCCTGCGAGATAGAGCCAGATGATGCCGACGAGCGCGCCAAACACCAGAATGCTCAGCACGAGCTGCCAATTCAAAAGATAGCTGACGCCGTAGATGACCGAACTCTGGCTGTAGAGGCTCGCAAACGTGCCCAGGATGGCCAAAAGCCAGACGAAATAGGTCGGCCTCGCCGCGACCAGGCGTTCGATCGTACGGCGCGGGCTGAGCCATACGGTGAGCCACGGCGATCGAACGGTCTTCTCTTCGGCGGACATTGATCCCTCTTCCCCGCGCTCGCGACATTGTGCCGGATTCGACGTTGTCGTCGCCGGTTCACGTCACCAGAGCTCCGATTCCGAGGTTCGCATGATATCGCGGCGGCTTCTGATGCGAACCTCGGAATCAAAGGAGCTCTAGCAAATAATGGTTTCTGGTGCGGCTTTGAATTTGAAGTTCCTAAGACGAATTCGCCGCGACACTGATAGGAACTTCAAATTCACCGCACTAGCGCACGCCGCCATCCTGATAGCGGCGTTTGGTGATCTCGAAAATATAATGCTGGTGACTGCCGGCGAGCTCACGCACGAACAGGCCTTCGCGCTTGACGCCGCCGATTTTGGTCATCGCGCCTTGCGAGCGCCAATTCTCGTGGCCGACCCAGAACACCACGGTATCGAGGAACGTGAAGGCGTGGTCGAGCATCAGGCGCTTCACCTCGCGGTTCGTCGCGCCGCCCCAGTGACTGCGGGCGAGAAACGTCCAGCCGATCTCGACCTCGCCGATTTCCGGCTCATAACCGTAGTAGCGGCTCGACCCGATGAGCCGGACAGTGGCGCGATCGACAAACACGAAGGCCATCTTCGAGCTCACCGCGCCGTCGAAGTATTCCCGAAATTCCGGCTCGGTATAGCGCTGTGAGGCTGGATGCACTTCCCAGATCTTCGGGTCGGAGCCAACAGCATAAAGCTCCGTCCAGTCGGATGGCGCAATCGGCCTGACCGTGACGGTGGGACCGACAAGTGTCGGCTGAAAATCAGAAGACATTGAGCGAGACTATCTTGGCGCGGCGCGGGCCGAAAGAGACTTCAGGCCCGCCGCGCCCGCTCACTCCACCCGCGCGAGAACTGCGAGCTTGCGGATACCCTGGTTGCGATAGGCGTTCAGGAAGGCGTTGTAGTCGCGGAAGGACACGCAGCCGTTGGAATCGCCGTTCGGTCCGAGCATGTAAGTGTGCGCCAGCAGACCTTCACGGCCGTAGATCGCCTCCTCGCCGCCGACCGGCGTCAGCCGCAGCGCCGCTACACCGTGGAACAGCGCTTCGCGGGGCTTGAGCGTATAGATGTGCGGCGGCGTCACGCCGCGCATGCGGATGCGCGAGGAATGCGGATCGTCAAGGCTGGAGCCGAGGCCGGAATGCGCCTCGAGCTTGGTGCCGTCGGGCAGATACACCATGTGCGCGGTGATGTCGTAGACGGCGGTATCGCGATCGTAGGGCGGCGAACCGCCAAGCATCGGATTCTGTTCGCGCGGCGTAATGCTGCCGGTCACGCTGCCGGCGTCGGCGGAAGCATAGGCCAGGACCGGATTGCGCGAACCTTCCTTGCCCCACAGCTTCTCGGTCATCGATTGCCGATCACCTGACGTGAGCGAAAGGATTGCGTTCTTGGCACGTTGCGCCATGTCGTGGAATTTCGAACCGCTCTTCGGCGCCTCATCGGCTTGCGCCGTCGGCGAAGCAGAGGCGAGCTGAACCTTCGCGTCCTTTTTCTCAGCGCTCTTGTCGGAGCTCTTGGCGGGCTCCATCTTGATCTTGGGCGCTTCGGCAAGCTTGAGCGGCTCGGGCTTCGGCGCGACCGCGATCCTGGTTGCCTCTTCAGGCACCGGCGCCGGTGCGACGCCTTCGGGCGAGGCGGCTGCGAAACGTTCTAGGAAAGACAGGGTCGGTTCGGCCGCTACGGTTTCCGGCGCGGTGACGAGGACCGGCGGTTCCGTCCGGGCCACGGGTCGAATGCTGATGTTGGCAAACCGGCGTGCGACCGGCGCATCGTAATTGGAGCTGCCGAGCTCCGGATACGGGCTCGCTGCAAAGATATTGGCGTAGACCGTCCAGCCGCACCCGGCCACCAGGCTGATCACTGCTGTCGCAATGAACAGACCTTGCCGGGTCAATTTGCGGGCTGGTCGTTTAAGAGAGGGTGCCGCGAATTCGTAACACGCAACTACACTGGTACTCATTCGCCTTGCATCCGGACTGGTTTCACCTCATCTCCCCCAAAACCGCCGTTCGAGATGGTGCACGGCGCGGGCACCTTCGAACGGCGGCCAGTGCGATCATCCGCCGAATTCATTGGCAGCATCTCGCAGAGGCGCGGGACGGCATTAAGGCAAGTTTTAGTTAAATGGGGATTAAGTGCACGGCAGTTCTTGGGCAGTCCCGAATTGGTACGAATTTGCGACGGAAAAGCCCGTAAATGGCCGTGGTTCTTCGCAATTCCGCGTCCACGAATTTGCCACATTCGACCACGTAATCGCGCGGGCTTTCTATTGCAATTCGGGCGGCGGCGAATTGTCGAGCACGGCTCGCTTGGCGCCATCGACGAGATCAAGGGCGTAGGTCTCGATCACCAGCGGCCCGCGCATTCGCCTGAACTCGCCGACGCGCTCGATCCTGGCGAAGGTGTCGGTCACGTAAGGCTGAGGCGACACCCGCACTTCGTCGACCCACAGAAGCTTGCCGGAGAGCTTCGCCGGATCGGGTTCGGGCATATTCACCCAGCGAATGCGTTGTGTCGGCTGCACCACGCAGGTGTCTTTTGGCAGATAAAAGGTGAGCCAGCTCGCAGTGCCGTAGTCCGGCGCGAGCACGCAAGAGGTGCCGACACGTGCGCGCGTCGCCTCGATCTCGGCAGCCAGCGCCGTCCAGCCGACGCCAATGCTGCGCACCGTGGCATCGCGGCGATAGCCGGAAAGCCAACCGGTGTTGGCCTGCACCATCAGCGCCGCAAACATCACGACGCCGACCGGCGCAGCCCAGCGCAGGCAGAAATTCGCAAGACGCCGCGGAAATTTTTCCCATCGCGCCGGGTCGGCCGCCACCGCCGCCGCAATCGCAAAGGCCGGATAGACCGGCGCAAACCAGTTCGCCTCGACGCGGGCGTGCAGCGCGTGCCACAGGAAATAGACCGTGATGACCCAGAACATCGCGCCGATCAGCACGCGCGAGGCCAGCGCCCCGCCCTCACGCCGCACCAGCCCATAAAGCCCCATCGCACCGAGGATGAAGACCAGCGGGGTCGCAAACACAATCTGGGTCGGAATCAGTTCGGCGATGAACGAAAGCCGGAAGTGATCGATCTGCGAACGGCCGAGTTGCTTAATGAAGGAAACCCAGTGGTGATCCGCGTTCCAGATGATGACAGGAGAAAATATGGCAAGCGCGACCAGCCCGCCGAGATAAAGCCAAAGCGACAAGAACCAGCGCCGAAGTTTGGGGACGCTGATCAGCCAGATCAGGATCGCGGGCCCGAAAAACATTGCGGTGTATTTCGACAACAACGCCAGGCCCACCGCCGCGCCGACCGCAAGCCACCACGCACCGCGCCCGCTTTCGAGCACCTTGGCGAGAAAGAACAGCACGAAACTTGACGCCACCAGCAGCGGCGAATCCGGCGTCACGATCAGCGTGCCGACCGCGGCCATCAGGGTGGCGTTGAGAAGAAGGGCCGCGTTGACCGCGACGCGCGTGCCGCCGAACAGAATCTCGGCCGCGCGATAGACCGCATAGCTCATCGGCAGCGCGAGCAGGATCGACACCAGCCGAATGCCGAGTTCGTTATCGCCGGCAATCATGATGCCGAGGCGGATGACAAGGGCGACTGCCGGCGGATGATCGTAATAGCTGAAAGCGAGGTTTTTGGCCCAGATCCAGTAATAGGCCTCGTCGAAGGTGATTGGCGTCCAGGCCGCGCCGACCAGCCGCAGCAGCACCAGCGCGACGACGGTCAGCGCGGTGTTACGGACTAACCGAGCGTCAGTCGGACTCATCGACCGGTTATCGCTTGCGCCAGACGAACAGTCCGGACATCGCGTAGTTCCAGACCACGCCCATCAGCGCGCCGGCTGCACCTGCCAGCCACCAGATCGGCTGCTGATTGTAGACGGAAAATGCAACGCCAACATTGGCGAGCAGCCCGACACTGCAAACGACGTAGAACAGCAACAGGCCGCGCAGAATCGCAAAGCCCTTCAGCCGCTGATCGCGGTAGGTCAGGAAGTTGTTGAGGATGAAGTTGCTGGTCATGGCGCACAACGCGCCAAAAGCCTGCGCTTCAGCAAATGGAAAACGGATAATTTTCAGACCCGCATAGAGCGCAATGAAATGCACGAGCACGCCGAGCGAACCGACCATGGCAAACAGCAGAAACCGCAGCGACACGACGTCGTGGGTCAGCTTCGCGAGCACCAGCCCGAGGAAATCCAGCGCCACCATGGAATCGAGCTTGCTCTCGCCATGCAGCCGCGAGCCGAACGAATACGGAATTTCCTTGGTACGCAACGTGCCGTGAGCGGTTGCCACCACGTCGAGCAGGATCTTGAAGCCTTGCGTCGACAGTTGCGGCGCGAGTTCTTCGAAGCGCTCGCGGCGGATCATGAAGAAGCCGCTCATGGGATCGGCGATCTGGACCCGCAGCGCGCGCTTGGCCACTTCGGTAGCGAGCGCACTTGCGCCAGCCCGCTGGCTGTTGAAGCTTTCGGCGCTGCCGCCTTCGATGTAGCGGCTGCCGACCACGAGGTCGAACTCACCGCTTTGCAACAGCGCGAGCATCTTCGGCAACTGTGTTTCGTCATGCTGCAAGTCGGCATCGATCACGGCCGCGCACGGCGCGCTGGATGCGAGAATGCCTTCGATGCAGGCGCCGGAAAGACCGCGCCGTCCGATCCGCCGGATGCAGCGTACTCGGCCATCCTCCCGCGACAGCGCACGCAGCACCTGCCAGGTGCCGTCGGGCGAATTGTCATCGACAAAAACCGCTTCAAAAGGAATGCCGGCCAGCGTCTGTTCCAGCCGCCGGAACAATGTGATTACATTGTCCCGCTCGTTGAAGGTCGGGATGACGACAGAAAGCTGAGGTAATCCAGCCGCTTGGGGCGGGTTCCCGGTCATGATTTGCGAAGCGTCGTTCATGACGCCAGCGTATAACCGATCAACCGCTGGGATGCCAAGGAAACGGTCGGGAACGCGGCCGTAGGCGCCAAAACATCCCCAAAAATGCCAACGACCACGAACAGGTGGCGCGCGTACATCCGGCGCAGCCCAGCTATTTCGTGGTCGTCGCAGCGATGGAGCTCGGGGGGAAGCATCAACATCGCCGTTAGGAGCTAGATAGGTACGATCCGGCGTTCCGCAAGGGGCCGGTGCGACTGGCAAAGGTTAACGTCTTTGAATAGGCTCCCGGCCGATTTCTAGTGGTCCGATTCTAACATTCGCATCCCTTCGCAGTGGGCACTTTTGCGAATGTTAGAATCAAAGGACCTCTAGCAAATATAGGTATCTAGTGGAGTTTTGGATTCGACATTCGCCCTAGGGACTCGCGGCCAGGCGGGTAACGAATGTCAAAATCCACTCCACTAGGAAACGGCAAAAAAGGCAGGAAACGTCGTGAGCAAAGCCCCCGCCTCCAAATCCTCAGCCAAATCCGGCCGCATCTTCATCGGCATCGGCGGCTGGACCTTCGAACCCTGGCGCGGGGTGTTTTACCCGGAAAAACTCACGCAGGCGAAGGAGCTGCAATACGCGGCCTCAAAACTCACCTCGATCGAGATCAACGGCACCTATTATGGTTCGCAGAAGCCGGAGAGCTTTCGCAAATGGGCGCGCGAGGTGCCGGACGGCTTTGTGTTCTCGCTGAAGGGCCCGCGCTTTGCCACCAACCGCCGCGTACTGGCCGAGGCCGGCGACTCCGTCAAACGCTTTTACGACTCCGGCGTGCTTGAACTCGGCGACCGCCTCGGGCCCGTGCTCTGGCAGTTCGCGCCGACCAAGAAGTTCGACGAGGCGGACTTTGGCAAATTCCTCGAGCTTTTGCCGCGCGAACTGGAGGGGACGCGCCTGCGGCATGTGGTCGAAGTCCGTCACGACAGTTTTTGCACGCCGGCTTTCGTGGCGCTGATCCGGAAATTCGAGACACCTGTCGTGTTTGCCGAACACGGCAAATATCCGGCGATTGCCGACGTCGCGAGCGACTTCGTCTATGCGCGCCTGCAAAAGGGCGATGACGAAATCAAGACCTGTTATCCGCCGAAGCAGCTCGATGCCTGGGCCAAGCGCTTTCAATTGTGGGCCGAAGGCGGCGAACCCGACGATCTCCCGCGCGTTGACGACACGAAGCTCAAGAAGACGCCGCGCGACGTCTTCGCCTATGTGATCCATGAAGGGAAAATACGTGCACCCCATGGCGCGATGGAACTGATCGCCCGCGTGAGCTGATCCAAGATGGCCCGGCGCAAAACGCTCTTCACCATCGGTTATGAACAGACGCCGGCCAAATCCGTGCTCGATGAACTCGAGCAGGCCGGCGTGAAACTGCTGGTCGACGTGCGCGCGGTGGCTTCCTCACGCCGCCCCGGTTTTTCAAAGAGCCAGCTGGCAGCCGGTCTCGACGAACGCGGCATCGCCTATGTGCATCTGCGCGGGCTCGGCACCCCGAAGGAAGGCCGTCTCGCCGCCCGGTCCGGTCAATACGACACCTTGCAGAAGATCTACGCAAAGCACCTCAAGACGGCACAGGCCAAGGAAGAGCTCGACGAGCTCTCGGCGCTGGTGACGAAATCAGGCCCGGTCTGCATCCTCTGCTATGAGCGCGACCACACCCATTGTCATCGGCGATGGATTGCCGAGATTATCGAAGACCGCGACGACGTCCGCGTCGAAAATCTCTCTGCTCAGCAGACATAGGGCTTCCGCATCAGTCCAGCGTGCGGCGGAAACGCAACACCGCGACCGTCATCGCAAGCAGCATCAACAGAACCAGCACGACGGTGTCGTATTCCAGGTTCGGCAGTGCCGCACCCTTCAGCATGATGGCGCGGACGATTCGCAAATAATGCGTGAGCGGCAGGCCTTCTCCGACATATTGCGCCCAGACCGGCATGCCCAGAAACGGAAACATGAAGCCGGACAACAGAATGCTCGGCAGAAAGAACATGATCGACATCTGCATGGCCTGGAGCTGGTTTTGCGCGATCGTCGAGAAAGTATAGCCGATGGCAAGATTGGTCGTGATGAACAGCGTCGAGAGCAACGCCAGCATGGTCAGGCTGCCGCGCACCGGTACGCCGAACAGAAACACGCCGATGCCGATAATGAGGAACGCCTGGAGGAATCCGACCAGCACATACGGCACGATCTTGCCCAGCATCACCTCGACCGGGGTGATCGGCATCGACAGCAGGCTTTCCATCGTGCCTCGCTCGACTTCGCGCGTCACCGAT
Organism: Bradyrhizobium erythrophlei; assembly: GCF_900142985.1. NCBI lineage: Bacteria > Pseudomonadati > Pseudomonadota > Alphaproteobacteria > Hyphomicrobiales > Nitrobacteraceae > Bradyrhizobium > Bradyrhizobium erythrophlei. Next base: position 5,608,791 of record NZ_LT670849.1, on the reverse strand, counting down.
AGCGCGGTGAAAATCAGCATGGTCATGGTGAGGATGGTACCGACCAGGCCCGGAACAATATTCAGCCGCGACGAGGCCGCCGGATTATAGCGCGCATGCGCCCTGATCTCGAACGGCATCGTCGGCGGATCGCCAGTGTAGAGATCATGCGAAAGCGCCGTCTGGACCAGGACGCCGAGCGACGACAGCGCCGAACTCGCCGCCACCGGATCGGTAGCGTCGGCCGCGACCAGTAGCGCCGGATAATCCCCTCGCCGCACTGCGCGCTCGAAACCGCGGGGGATTTCCACGCCGAACAAGACCTTGCCGGAGGTCAGGAGATCGTCGAATTCAGTGACATCGTGCACCTCGCGCACGAAGTGAAAATAAGCGGTGTTCTCAAGCGCTTTCAGGATCGAGCGGCCGAGATCGCTGTCTTCCTGCAACAGCACCGCGGTCGGCAGATTATGCGGCGTGGTATTGATGGCGTAACCGAACAGCAAAAGCTGCATCACCGGAAGCATCACGATCATCGCAAAGGAGACGCGGTCGCGCCGGAGCTGAATGAACTCCTTCACCGTCATCGCGTAGCAGCGCCGCCAGAAGCCGAAACGTGGCTCTGGAATTTCCGGACCTCGTGCTGCGTCGGTCGCACTCATTGGAAGTTATCCTTTGATCGCGTCATCAGCTCGATGAACACGTCCTCCAGCGATGGCTCGCTGGCTTGCCAATGCAACTCCTTTCGCTCGCGCCAGGGCGCGATGCTGGCATCAAGCGCTGCGCGATCTCGTCCCGACACGTGCAGGCTCGTGCCGAATGGCGCGATCATGTCGACCCCGGGCTGGCCTGCGAGTTCGTCCTGAACGGCGTGAATGCCTTCGCCGGTCACCGTGTAGGTCGACAACGCCGACTTCGCGATGACTTCCTCAACCGTGCCGTGGGTCAGCAAGTGGCCATAGGCGATGTAAGCGATCTCGTGGCAACGTTCCGCCTCGTCCATGTAATGGGTGGAGACCAGAACCGTGAGACCTTGGGCCGCGAGCGCATGAATCTCGTTCCAGAAATCGCGACGCGCCTTTGGATCGACGCCGGCGGTCGGTTCGTCCAGCAACAGGAGTTGAGGACCCGGCAAGGTGCAGGCGCCGAGCGCGAGGCGCTGCTTCCAGCCGCCGGACAATTCGCCTGCGAGCTGTTCTTCGCGGCCGCTCAGGCCAAGGCGCTTGATCATCGCGCGCGCGGCAGCCGGCGGATCCGGCACGCCGAAGAGCCGGCCCACGAATTCGAGATTTTCCCGCACCGACAGGTCCTGATACAGCGAAAATCGCTGCGTCATGTAACCGACACGGCGCTTGATCTTGTCGGCATCGTGCCGGATGTCATAGCCGAGACAGGTGCCCTCGCCGGCGTCTGGCGTGAGCAAGCCGCAGAGCATGCGGATGGTCGTGGTCTTGCCGCTGCCGTTCGGTCCGAGGAATCCGTAGATCGAACCGCGCTTGACCTGCATGCTGAGGTCGTGCACCACCTCGCGGCCTTCGAAGGACTTTGAAAGTCCGCGAACCTCGATTGCGATGTCGGAAGATGCCGTCATCGCGGTCACCGCTTGTCCGCCACCGGCGTCTTTGCACTTAAGGATACGCTGATCGGCTGCCCAACCCTGAGAGCGTCCGGGCGGGAGGGGCGCGCCTGCACGAGATAGACCAGCTTGTTGCGCTCATCGAGGCTATAGATGACCGGCGGGGTATATTCCGCCGCCGTGGAGAGAAAATAGATTCGGGCCGTAAGATCCGCCGAGCAGTTGTCGCACGTCACCCGCACCTCGTCCCCGATCGCAAGCTTGGGCAAATCGACCTCTGAGACGTAGAAGCGAAGCTTCATGTTGCCGGGCGGCATGATCGACAGCACGGGCCGCTGCGCAGGTACGGTCTCGCCCTCGCGAAAATAGATTTGCTGCACCGTGCCAGAGATCGGTGCATAGCCGATGCGGCGCGAAAGACGCGTCTCGGAGGTCGCAACCTGGGCTTCGGCGACGCGCAGTGCGGAGACGGCCGAGTCCAGCGTGGCCTGCGTCCCCGACCCTGTTCTGCTCAGCGACGAGGCGCGATCGTAACTCTGCTGGGCGTTAGCGAGCGTTGCCTTGTTCTGATTGAGATTCGCCTGCTGGAGATCGTCGTCGATCGAGTACAGGCGATTTCCGCTCTTGACCTCGTCGCCTTCGCGGACGTTGAGTTTGGTGACGCGCCCGGACTCGTCGGGGCTGACGAAAATCATGTCGGCCTCGACCCAGCCCTGATAGCCGGGATCGCGAGGCGGATTGCATCCGGCGAGCAAGCTTAGCAGCGCAATTGCCGCGAGCGTTCGCTGTGCGGTGCGGGATGCGTTCATGCCGCCCTCCGTTCACCAAAAATCAGATCGAGATGGACACGAAGCATGGCGACCGCGTCGAGCGGCGCGAACTGTCCAAACAATCCCTGCCAGATCACGGCAACCATCGCCGGCGCCACCACGATCTGCGGAAAATCCTTCAGGCCGGACTCGCGGATCTCACCTCTGGCAATGCCGAGTTCAATCAGCGCGCGCATCCCGGCCATTCCTCGCGACACGACTTCGCGATAGTAGAAATCCGCGATCGCGGGAAAGCGTGGCCCTTCCGCGATCACCAGCCGCACCAGCGCGCCTCGCCGGGTCGTCGTGACTTCCCGGACAAAATTGCCGGCGAAGTTTTCCAGCACCGCACGGATCGAACCGGTTGCGGGCGGCGGCGCCATCAGCCTGGACGCCAGCGGCACGATCGCGCTGCGGACCAGTTCCTCAAACAGCGCCTGCTTGTCTTTGAAATGAAGATAGATCGTTCCTTTGGCCACACCGGCGCGCTTGGCAACGTCGTCGAGGCGCGTCGCAGCAAAGCCCTGCTCGATGAAGGTTTCGAACGCGGCTTCGATGATCGCCTGCCGCCGGTCGGCGGCGCGCTCGGCGCGCCCGGCGGGAGCGCCTGAGGGGACCGTCTCTTTTTTGAGCGGTCGCATTTTTGCGGGTGAGCGGGGCATCCCAAGAATATGACTGACTAGTCAGTCAGTGTCAAAAAGAAATTATAAGATACTGAATTTGTTACAAAATTAGAGAGACTTGGATGTCAGCTGTGAAACTTCAGGCCATCGACGATCTTGTCGATCAGCTTGCGATCCGCGCGCATGGCGAGGCCGACCAGGTTGAGATCGGCCCGCGCGACCGCCCTCACCGCCTCACGGTTGGCGGCATCGTGCGAAGTCTTGAACATCTCCTCGGTATAGACCGCAGGCCGCACATTGCGCGCCAGCGATCGTTCAAGCGCGCGCGACAACGCCGCACGATCCGCGCCATAGATCAGGATCGGCTGACCGATCAGTGACAAATACGGCGTGCCGGAGCCATCGGCATAGGGTTCGCCGATGCATTCCGGAAACGCCGCGGCGATGCCGGAGGCCAGAAACGCGGCAACGTTGAGTTTTTGCCACGGTTCGAGATCGGTCCGAATCACGACCGCGATCTTGGTGTCGAATTGCATGGAGGACTCCAACGAACGGCATTTCGGATCCGCGGGGCGTCCGAAAACTCCGAACCATTAGGGCAAGGATTTGCGCGCGCGGCTATCGCATCATCAGTGGTCGCATTATCCTTTGGCGTCACAGGCCCAGGCGCGGATCACGCATTCCTTGCCGCCATATTTGTAGCATTCGCGGGTCGCCTCGTTGAGAGAACCCGAAATGTGCGGTTTGACCGCATAGCCATGCGCGCCACAGGGATTGGCCATGTCGACGGAAAGCGCGGCACAAGCATGCTTCATGGTGATCGCCTTGCAGTCGCCATTGCATTGCTTGAGCGCGGCGGCACGCGCCGCCCCTTCAGCCGGATAATCGTAGGCCTGGCCGTAGGCGCCGCATTTGCCGACCGCAAAAGCGCCCGCGGCACGGCTTTCCGTGATCAGGCGGGAGGCGCAGACGAGCAACGTGAATGTGAGAACGAATAGCGCGCGCCGCCGCGCGACGGCTGTCGAAACGATCAAGACCCCCTCCCAAACCTCAGCGGGCCGAAACTTAAGAGAGAGGACGTTTCAACTTGGTGAACGGAAATCAGTGATCAAAAAATTGTTGGACGGCGCGTGAACATCAAGCACTACGCGCGGCCTCCAGCGCCTGCGGCGTATCGATATCGAGAAACGCGCCGTCGCCCTGGACCGGGACCTCAGCCACCGCTTCGTTATGCTTCGCAATCAGATGACGGGCGCCGACATCGCCGTCGAGCGTCATCAATTCATTAAAGAAGCGGCGCGACCACAGCACCGGATTGCCGCGGCGGCCGTCGCTGACGGGGACCGCGATCAAATGGCCGCGATCCGGCGCGAACGAATCAATCAGGCGGTCAATGAGACCGGCCGAGATCATCGGCATGTCGCCGAGACAAATGACCGCGCCGTCGGCCTGCTTCGGCACCGCCGAGATGCCGGCTCTCACCGAACTTGCAAGGCCGTGCGCAAAATCAGGATTGCGGACGAATTTGACGTCGAGCCCGGTGAGCGCCTTCTCGACCAGATCGGCCTGATGGCCGGTGACCACGATGACGTTTTTGGCTTTCGAAGCCAGCACCTGTTCGGTCACGATCCGGACCAGCTTCTGGCCATCGAGTTCGGCCAGCAACTTGTTGGGACCGCCCATGCGGGTCGAGCGGCCGGCGGCTAGCACGACCGCACTGACATCGCGATTGTCGTCAACCTCGAGGCTCGCGCGCGGCTGCGGCCGCGTCACAATTTCCATCAACAGACCGCCAACGCCCATCCCCATCAATTCGGCGCGGGTCACCTTGAGGCCCGCAAGCAGACGCATCAGCACCCAGTCAAAACCGTTTTCGACCGGCGAGCGCGCGCAGCCGGGCGCGCCGAGCACCGGCGTGTTGCCGGCCTTGCCGATCAGCAGGAGATTGCCCGGATCGACTGGCATGCCGAAATGCTCGATCGCGCCACCGATGCCGGAAAGCGCGGATGGAATCACGTCCCGGCGATCGGCGATTGCGGAAGCGCCGAATACGATCACGAGCTCGGCGCCAAGACCGAGCAATTCCTTCATGGCGGCCTTCAGCGCCGTCTCGTCATGCGGCACACGGCGCTCGGCCATGATGGTTGCGCCTGCCGGTGCAAGCCGTTCCGCCGTTACCTTCAGCGTCTTGTCGACGACCTTCGGCGAAAGCCCCGGCAGCAGGGTCGAAATCACGCCGACGCGCTTGATCACGTAAGGCGCAACCCGCAACGCGCCGCCTTTGGCGGCCTCGACCGCGGCATCGCACAACTTCGCTTCGACCCCGAACGGGATCAATTTCACGGTTGCGATCATTTCACCTTCGACCACCGGCTTGAAGGCAGAGAGGGTGGCAAAGGTGATCGCTTCGTCGACGCCGTTGATGCGATCGACCGCGGCACGGTCCACCACCAGCACGCCGGCCTTGGCGGCGAACAGATTGGCGCGGCCGGTGAAGGCGCGCTCGACGTGAATGCCCTCGCCGGCAATCGCCTTCGCGATACTGGCAGCCGCGACGTCCTCGGAGACGTCGCCGTCCTCGAGCCGTACGACGACGACCTCCCTCACGCCCGCCTTGTTCAGCGCCGCGACTTCGGCCGGCCCAATCGTAGTGCCCTTCTTGAGCACCAGCGGACCCTGACGCAGGGTATGAACGGTGACGCCACCGAGCGCGTCCGCTGGACTGGCAGGGCCGAATTTCATGCTGCGGCTTTTTTTTCTTTGGGCATCCGCAGGCTCGCGGTGATCTCGGCCATGATCGACACCGCGATCTCGGACGGCGAGACGGCGCCGATCGCAAGCCCGATCGGCGCATGGATGCGGGCGATGTCGGCATCGGTCGCGCCGAGCGCCTTTAGCCGCTCGCCGCGCTTGGCATGCGTCTTTCGTGAGCCAAGCGCGCCGATATAAAAGCAGTCGCGCGCGAAGGCATGCAGGAGCGCCGGATCGTCGATCTTGGGATCGTGCGTCACCGCGACAAATGCCGTGTAATGATCGACATTCAAGGGCGGCAACGCGACGTCGGGCCATTCGGCAACGAGCGGCACGTCGGGGAAACGTTCCGGGCTCGCGAACGCCGTGCGCGGATCGACCACCGTGACATCATAACCGAGCGAGCGGGCGAGCGGCGCCAAGGCCTGGCTGATATGGACCGCGCCGACGATCACCATGCGCGCGGTCGGCGCATAGACGTTGAGAAACCACTTCTTGCCGCCGACCTCGACATTGGCGCTCTTGCCCATGCGCAACTGCTTGGACAACTCGGCCTCCAAGGGATCGCGGGCAAAGTCCGCGGCCTTGACCAGGCGCTGCTCGCCATTGGATGTGTCGGTCACGACGATCACCGGCCGCCGCGCGGCGCGCTCGGTGTTCAATTCCTTCAGCGTCGCGAGCTTCATTACCTAACCGACTTTCTCGACGAACACGCGAATGGTGCCGCCGCAGGACAGTCCGACATTCCAGGCGGTCTCGTCGGCGACGCCAAACTCCAACATCTTCGGTTCGCCGCTGGCGATCACGTCGAGCGCCTCGGTGACGACGGCGCCTTCGACGCAGCCCCCGGAGACCGACCCTAAGAACGTGCCGTCATCATTGATCACGAGGTTGGAGCCCGCCGGCCGCGGCGCTGAACCCCAGGTCTCGACGACGGTGGCGAGCGCCACGCCGTGGCCAGCCTTCTGCCAGTCTTCAGCGGCTTTCAGAATATCTTCGTCACGATCGAGCATGGGAGCCTCACCGATTGTTCTTGTTCAAGCAGCTGACCGCGTCAGGCTGCGGTGATGCAGCTGTGGCATCGCCGATAGCGCCTCGATCAACCCTTCGATGGACTTCAAGTTATGCACCGGGCGGAATTCGTCAACGTGCGGCAGCATCATTTTGATGCCCTGCGCCTTGGGTTCAAAGCCACCATACCGCAGCAGCGGGTTTAACCATATCAGGCGGCGGCAGGAACGATGCAGCCTGTCCATTTCAAAGGCAAGACGGGTATCGGCCTCGCGCTCCAACCCGTCAGAAATCAACAGCACGATCGCGCCCTGGCCGAGCACGCGGCGGCCCCAGAGCTTGTTGAAGGTATGCAGCGAGGTCGCGATCCGCGTCCCCCCGGCCCAGTCTTCCACTGCCGAGGAGCAGCTCGCCAGCGCCTCGTCGGGGTCCCGTGCGCGGAGCGCGCGCGTCACATTGGTCAGGCGCGTGCCGAACAGAAATACCGACACGCGCTTGCGCGCATCGGTAATGGCATGCAGGAAATGCAGGAACAAGCGGGTATATTCGCTCATCGAACCCGAGATATCGAGCAACGCCACGATCGGCGCCGGCTTCTCGATCCGCCCGAGCTTGCGAATGTCAATAATATCGCCGCCGGTGCGGAGCGATCCGCGCAGGGTACGCCGCATATCGAGCTTGAGCCCGCGCGCGTCCGGCCGGTAGCGGCGGGTGCGCAGCTCCGCCTGCGGCAGCTTCATGTTGGCGATGGCGCGCGTGACTTCGGCGATTTCGGCGGCGGTCATCTGCGCGAAATCCTTCTTTTGCAGGATTTCCTTGTCGGACACCGAAAGCCGCAGCTCCTCGGCCTGCGCCCGCGGCGTCTCGGTCATCTGCGTCTGGGAAAACGCCTCCTGAACGCGGCGTGAGCCTGCTTGCGGCTTCTTCCTCGGCTGGTCCGGCAGCGGCACCGAGTCCAGCATCTGCTTCCATTCGTCGGCGGCGCGGAAGAACAGATCGAAGGCTTGCGCAAAAATCAGCGCGTGCTCGTGGCGCTTGACGAAGATGGCTTCCAGCGTCGTGAACACGTCGGCGCGATTGCCGATATCGACGAGCTGGACCGCGTTCATGGCGTCGATCACGGCCCCCGGCCCGACCGGGATGCCCGCCGCCCGCAAGGCGCGTGCAAAACCGACGATGTTATCGGCGGTCCGGCCGGTGGGGATTTGGTGATCGGCGGCCATCGGTGACCTCGTCATTCAACGCGCGATCAGGTCTCGCTCGTCGCCTCTTTCAAAACGTTTTGTAGCGTCTCGCCCTGAAGGCGCGCGATGTCGTCCTGGTATTTGAGCAGCGCCCCCAAACTGTCGCCGATTGCTTGCGGCGTCAGCGAGCGCGCATCGAGCTCGGTGAGCGCATGCGCCCAATCGAGCGTCTCGGCAACGCCGGGCGATTTGTAGAAATCCTGATGCCGCAGCGCCTGCACGAAGCGCACGACCTGCTGCGACAGTTTCGCCGAGATGCCGGGCAAGCGAGATTTGACGATCGCAAGCTCCCGCTCAGCAGACGGATAATCGACCCAATGATAAAGACAGCGCCGCTTCAGCGCGTCATGGATTTCGCGGGTGCGGTTCGAGGTGATGATCACGATCGGCGGCTGCGGCGCCTTCACCGTGCCGAATTCGGGGATCGTGATCTGGAAGTCCGACAGGATTTCCAGCAGGTAAGCCTCGAACGCCTCGTCGGCGCGGTCGAGTTCGTCGATCAAGAGCACCGGCGCGCCCGCGACCTCAGGTTCGAGCGCCTGCAACAGCGGCCGCTTGATCAGAAAACGTTCGGCGAAGATATCGCCCGAGAGCTGCTCGCGATCGGTATCGCCGGCAGCTTCCGCCAGACGAATCGCGATCATCTGCGCGGCACTGTTCCACTCGTAGACGGCGGAGGCCGCATCGAGGCCCTCATAGCATTGCAGGCGGATCAGCTTGCGTCCGAGGCCTGCCGACAGCACCTTGGCGATCTCGGTCTTGCCGACACCGGCCTCACCTTCGAGAAACAACGGCCGCCCCATGCGGAGCGAAAGATAGGCGACGGTCGCGAGTGAACGCTCAGCGATATAGCCGCGCGAGGACAACAGCTCCATCATGGCGTCGACGGATTGGGGTAACGCCGATGCGGTCATGGACGAGCCAGCCTTGCTGTAGCGAGAATCAACGATCTCAGGACTTTGCGGTCGCCGCCTCGACCGCGCGACGCGCCATCACCGCAATCAGATGCGCGCGATATTCGGCGCTGCCGTGCAGGTCGCTGTTGAGACCATCCGGCGGCACGGTCAGACCGTCGAGCGCTTTCGCCGAAAAACGCTTCTTCAGCGCTTCCTCAAAGGCGGTCAGGCGGAATACGCCATCGGAGCCCGCGCCGGTGACCGCGACCCGTACATCCGACGGGCGCCTGGCGACGAACACACCGACCAGCGCGTAACGCGAGGCCTGGTTGCGGAATTTGACGTAAGCCGCCTTCTTGGGCAGCGGGAACATCACCTTGGTGATGATCTCGTCGCTCTCAAGCGCGGTCGAGAACATCCCTTGAAAGAATTCCTCCGCCTTGAGGCGGCGCTTGTTGGTGACGACAGTCGCGCCCAGCGCCAGAACGGCGGCCGGATAATCGGCGGTCGGATCGTTGTTGGCGAGCGAGCCGCCAATGGTGCCGCGATGACGCACCGCCGGATCCCCGATCATGCCGGCGAGCTCGGCAAGCGCCGGGATTGCCTCGCCGACCACGGCCGAATTCGCGACCGTGTAATGGGTCGCGGTGGCGCCGATGACGAGCGAGCGGCCCTTCATCTCGATGCCGTCGAGACCCTCGATATGGGAGAGATCGACCAGATGCGGCGGGCTTGCGAGGCGCTGCTTCATGACCGGCAACAGCGTGTGGCCGCCGGCGATCACCTTGGCGTCCTCATTCTTGACCAGCAGGTTTGCCGCCTGCCGCACGGTGCCCGGACGATGATATTTGAATTCGTACATCGGAAGTCCCTGAGGTCCTTAGGTCGCCGTGATGCGTTTACGCGAGATCGGATTTGGCCATCGCCTTGGCGCCGGCCGCAATCGACTGCACGATGTTTTGATAGCCGGTGCAACGGCACAGATTGCCTTCGAGCTCTTCGCGGATCGTGTGATCGGAGAGATCGTGGCCCTTGCGGTGAACGATATCGATCGCGGTCATGATCATGCCGGGGGTGCAGAAGCCGCATTGCAGGCCGTGGTGCTCGCGGAAGGCTTCCTGCATCGGATGCAGGGGCCCACCGTCGGCGGCCAACCCTTCGATGGTTCTGACCTCGTGGCCGTCGGCCATCACGGCCAGCGTGGTGCAGGACTTGACCGCCCTGCCGTCCAGATGCACGACGCAGGCGCCGCATTGCGAGGTGTCACAGCCAACATGGGTGCCGGTCAACCGCAGATTCTCGCGCAGGAGCTGCACGAGCAGGGTACGGGGATCGACATTCGCGTTGACGGGATTTCCGTTCACGATCAGGGAGATTTTCGCCATTCCGGGCTCTCTATGTCCGCGCCGACGCTGCCCGGCGGCGCAGTGATTTCAGGTGTTTCGGGGTCATAATATGGGCCGTGGCGGCGATGAGCAACCTCATGACCGCATGGCTTGGCTTTACACGGCCTTCTTCGGGCGGGACCCGAAAGTCAGCCTTCCACCGCCTTGGCGAAATTCGCGAAAAACTCGTCCGCCAGTTTCTTGGCCGCACCGTTGACCAGGCGCTGCCCGAGCTGGGCGAGCTTGCCGCCAATCTGCGCCTCGACATTATAGGTCAGGAGCGTACCGCCATCCTTGTCGGCCAGCGCCACCGTCGCGCCGCCCTTGGCGAAGCCGGCCACCCCGCCCTCGCCCTCGCCGGAGATCTTGTAGCCGTTCGGCGGATCGAGATCGCTCAGCGCCACGCGGCCCTTGAAGCGCGCCGACACCGGGCCGACCTTCATTTTCGCCGCCGCGCGAAAGCCGTTGTCCTCGGTCCGTTCCAATTCCTCGCAACCGGGGATGCAGGCCTTGAGCACCTCGGGGTCGTTCAGCTTGGCCCAGACCGCCTCGCGTGAAGCGGGAAGCTGGACCTCCCCGTGCATCGTCATGGCCATGTGCGTCTCCGTTCAGTCCAAACACTCACCCATGAACTAATGCACGAAAGCGCGAAAAGGAAGAGCGCGACTGGCTGAGTCGGCCGCCTAGCTGGGTTGCGCTAGCGGTCCGATTCTAGCATTCGCATCCCTTCTCAGCGGCCACTTTGCGAATGTTAGAATCGAAGGACCACTAGCAAATATGGGTTTCTAGTGGAGTTTTGGATTTGACATTCGCTTGACGAGCCTGCGGCTGGATGGGTAGCGAATGTCAAATCCACTCGACTGGCTTTTATTATTGGCACCGGGCTGCAACGGTGGTTAGGTCCGCCCCGATGAGTACCTCGCTCTCACCGCTGCTTGCGCCCATGCTCTCAAGCGCCGCCATGCGCGCGTTGTGCGACGACCGCGCTTACCTGCAATTCATGCTCGATTTCGAGGCAGCGCTGGCGCAGAGCGAGAGCGCAGCCGGCATCGTTCCGGCGGGCACTGCGGAGGCCATTGCCAAGGCCTGCAAGGCAGATGCCTTCGATCTCGCATCGCTCGCCGAAGCCGCCACGCGGTCCGGCAATCTGGCTATTCCTCTCGTCAAGGCGCTCACGGCAGAGGTCGCCAGGACCGACAAGGACGCCGCCCGCTTCGTGCATTGGGGCGCGACCAGCCAGGACGTGATCGATACCGCGACCATGCTGACCCTGCGCGCCGGCATCGACGCGCTGCTGTCCGACATCGACCGCGCCGTGACCGGCTTTGCGCGGCTTGCGCGACAACACCGCAACACCGCGGTCGTGGCGCGCACCTGGTTGCAACATGCGCTGCCGATGCCGTTCGGCCTGAAGCTCGCCGAATATGCCGCGAGCCTGCATCGCTCGCGCGGCCGCTTGCTGCATCTGAAAGATCATGCGCTCGCGCTTCAGTTCGGCGGCGCGGCTGGCACGCTTGCAGCCCTTGGCAATCAGGGCTGGATCGTCGCCGAAAAACTTTCCGACATTCTTCAATTGCCGCTGCCGGAAGCGCCCTGGCACTCCCACCGTGACCGTATCGCCGAGACAGCCTCCGTGTTCGCGATCATCGCCGGCACCTGCGGCAAGATCGCGCGCGACGTTCAATTGATGATGCAGACCGACGTCGCCGAAGCCTTCGAACCGTCAGGCGAGGGCCGCGGCGGCTCCTCCACCATGCCGCATAAGCGCAACCCCGTCGCCGCTGCGAGCGCGATTGCCGCCGCGACCATGGCGCCGAACCTGGCGGCAACGATCTTTGCCGCACAAGTCGGCGATCACGAACGTAGCGCCGGGCCGTGGCACGCGGAGTGGCCGACCCTGCCGAGCCTGCTGCTCGTCACCTCGGGCGCGCTCAGTGCCATTGTCGACATCGCCGAGGGCCTCGAAGTCGACACCGTGCGCATGCGTGCCAATCTCGATGCGACCGGCGGGCTGATCATGGCGGAAGCGGTTGCGTTCGCGCTGGCCGAAAAGGTCGGCAAGCAGGACGCGCATCATCTGGTGGAAGCTGCGAGCAAGAAGGCGGTCGCCGAGAAGGCGAGTCTGCGTTCGGTGCTGGAGAATGACCCAAAGATCACCGCACATCTCGATGCAGAGAGGATCGCAGAACTGCTCGAGCCGATGGCCTACCAGGGCGTCTCGCAGACCCTGATCGACCGCCTGCTCGCTTCGCTTGAAGACAAACAAGACGACTAACAAAGAAGAGTGGAGAAATTCCATGCCGATGATCGACGCCGACGGGTGCCTGCTCAATGTATCGGTGGAGGGTCGCGACGGCGGCCCGACATTGATGCTGTCGAACTCGCTGGGCACAACGATGGCGATGTGGGAGCCGCAAATGAAGGCGCTCACGCAGGTCTTTCGCGTGATCCGCTACGACCGGCGCGGCCACGGCAAGTCGGGCGTACCGGCGGGCCCCTACTCCATGGAACGCCTGGGCCGCGACGTGATCGCCATCCTCGACGATCTCAACATCCAGAAGACGCATTGGTGCGGGCTCTCGATCGGCGGCATGGTCGGACAATGGCTAGGCGCCAACGCGCCCGAACGATTCAACAGGATCATTCTTGCCAATACGTCGAGCTATTTCCCCGACCCGACCAACTGGCAGAGCCGCATCAAGCTGATCAAGGAAGGCGGCATTCCCGCGATTGCCGACACGGTGATCTCGGCCTGGTTGACCGCCGACTTCCGCGAGCGCGAGCCACAGGCGACGCAAAATCTGAAAGCCATGCTGCTCGCAACGCCTGTCGCCGGCTACCTCGCCTGCGCCGAGACGCTCTCCACCCTCGACCAGCGCGCCTTGCTGCCGAGGATCAAGAGCCCGACGCTCGTGATCGCCGGCCGTCATGACACTTCGACGCCGGTCGCCGCCAACGAATTCATTCGCGGCAACATTCAAGGCGCCTCGATGACGATCCTGGACGCAGCGCATATATCCAACCTCGAACAATCGCACGCGTTCACGGATGCGGTGGTCGGCTTTTTGACGCAACGCTAGTTGTCATTCCGGGGCGCGCATACGCGCGAACTATGATGTGCAATTGCACATCTGAGAATCTCGAGGTTCCGGGTTCGCCTCTCCGAGGCGCCCCGGAACGACGTGCCGGAGGGACATCAATGAACGACGAGAAACGCCGCGACGACGGCATGGCACAGCGCCGCAAGGTGCTCGGCGATGCCTGGGTCGACAAATCGATCAAGGGTAAAAACGCCTTCAACGCCGACTTCATCGATCTGATCACCCGCTATGCCTGGGGTGACATCTGGACCCGGCCGCATTTCGATCATCGCACGCGGCGCGTGCTCGTGATCGGCACCATGGTGGCGCTCGGCCAATGGGACGAGTTTCGCCTGCATGTGCGTGCGGCGTTGGCCGAGGGCGGCTTCACGCCCGACGACATCAAGGAAATTCTGTTGCAGCAGGCGATCTATTGCGGCGTACCCGCCGCCAATCATGCGGTAAAGGAAGCCTCAGCCATTATAGCTGAGCTTGGCCTCTTGAGCGGGTAGATCGGCCGGCACCTCGACCGTCTGCGTCTGCGCCGGCGTGTCGAACAGCATCACGATGCCGGTGCCGATCATCACCAGCAACTCGGAGGCGTGCAGCCGCAGCGCCTCGATTTCGCCGACCTGCGAGGCCATCAGCATGGTGCCAAAGCTGAGCACGCTGCCGATGGTGAGTGCGATCGCGAGCGCCTCGCCTCCTCCGCTCTGCCGGCGGAAGATGCCGCGGACGAAGAGGACAACAAACAGCGCAAGGAAGGCAACGACGGTCAGCCGGCCGAGCGCCAACAGCCAAGCAAAGCGTACGGCGGTCATGGTCGGCAGTTGCAGATGATCGGTCGCATAGAGCGCGACCGACACGCTCGGCCGCTCGAACAGGCCGCGCACCGGAGAATCAACTATCCGCCAGGCAATCGCGGCCCAGGTCGGAATGAAATAGCCGGCGAGAACAACGCCGCTGATCGAACTGATACGCCAGTTTTTCGACATGTCGCTTCCCGTTTTTCCGCGCGCCTTTTGGCGCCTCGCTTGTTCGGGAAGTAACGCCGTTAAACTGCGATCGGCAATTTAAACCCTTTGTTTACCTTAACCCGTCCGCCAACAGCCCCATCAAGAAAAGCCGTCATTGCGAGCGAATGCGAAACAATCCAGTTCTTGGACAGATTCTGGATTTCTTCGTCGCTTACGCTCCTCGCAATGACGAGCTATTAGACCGCGCCGTGTGCTTCGACGTAGAGCGCGTAAAGCGAATGGCAACTCGCCATGAACAGGCGGTTCTTTTTGGGACCGCCAAATGCCAGATTGGGACAGCGCTCCGGCAAGCGAATGAAACCGATCGCCTTGCCTTCCGGGTTGAATACTTTCACGCCGTCGAGCTCTTCGCCCTTGCTGTTGGGCGCGCCGGTAGAGCCCCAACCGCACCAGAGATTGCCCTCGGTGTCGGCCCGCATTCCGTCAAGCGCGGTCGCCCCACCATCGATAAACTTGGTCTTGTTCGACAACGAGCCGTCGGCGCCGACATCGAATGACCAAACCAGCCGGTTCGGCTGCGCCCGTGACTCGATGATGTAGAGCTTCTTCTCATCCGGCGAGAAGCAAAGCCCGTTCGGCCCCAAGAGATCCGCGGTCACCAGACCGAGCTTGCCGTCGGGCGAAATGCGATAGACCGAGTGCGGCAGTTCCGACGTTTGCTTGTCGCCTTCCCAATCGCCGCCGATGCCGAACGGCGGATCGGTGAACCAGATCGAGCCGTCGGATTTGCAGACGATGTCGTTCGGCGAGTTGAGACGCTTGCCGTTGAAGTTATCGGCAAGCACGGTGATCTTGCCGTCATATTCCGTGCGCGTGACGCGGCGCGTCAGATGTTCGCAGGTGATCAGGCGGCCCTGGCGGTCGCGCGCATTGCCGTTGGCGAAATTCGACGGCTGGCGAAACACGCCCCAGTTTCCGGTAGACTGGTCGTAGCGCATGATGCGGTTGTTCGGGATGTCGCTGACGAGCAGATAGTTGCCGTCGCCGAACCACACCGGCCCTTCGGCCCAGCGCATGCCGGTCGCCACTTGCTCAAGGGTGCTCGAGAAGATCCGGTACTTGGCAAAGCTCGGATCGAGGATTTCGACCGAGGTGTCGGGATAGCGCTGGTTCGGCTTGAATTCGAAAGACTGGGCGTTGGCACTCTTCGTAACGGCCAGCGTCGCGGCGGCAGCGCCAGCGGTCGCAAGTACATCCCGGCGGGTGACGGTCATCGGCTTTCCTCCTGAGGTCATGCGGTCGTTCCGCCTGGGACTGGCCAGAGCCGGTTCTCATTGCGTCGCCGCTTGGGAGGGGGAACCTAGTTGAGGTTCCACGGCAGGTCCAGACGACGCAAAACATGGGCTATTGCGGTGCAAACATCGCGAGCGCGGAGTCACAAAAGAAAAAAGGCCCCGCCATTCTGGCGAGACCTTTCTCCGGGGCTGACATTTGCTTGAGCTAGATCCGGAAATGGATCGAGCTCGAACCTGACAAGTTAGCGATCCCGGTCCGGGCGCTCTTGGCCCTGGCGGTTCGGATCCTGCTGCTGCTGTCCGGGCTTCTGACCACCGCCCTGCTGCTGACCCGGCTTCTGCCCGGGTTTCTGGTTCTGCTGGCCGGGATTCTGGTTTGGATTGGACATTGCGATCTCCCTTGTTCAAGTCGCAAAGGAGACAACCGGGGAACCCCGACTTGGTTGCGTGGAA
Source organism: Bradyrhizobium erythrophlei (assembly GCF_900142985.1). Taxonomy (NCBI): domain Bacteria; kingdom Pseudomonadati; phylum Pseudomonadota; class Alphaproteobacteria; order Hyphomicrobiales; family Nitrobacteraceae; genus Bradyrhizobium; species Bradyrhizobium erythrophlei. Next base: position 5,592,715 of record NZ_LT670849.1, on the reverse strand, counting down.
ACTCTCTGTTCCGGCGCATGTTTTATCGGCCTTGGTTCCCCGGTGCCCAACACGAAAACTTCCTCTGTACAAGGCCTTAAGTCGTGTTTGAGTGCTGTTGCCGCCTCAAGTTCCCGCTGTTAGAAAACGAAAGTGACGCGACGTCCGGCTGCCGGAGCCTTTCGCTGTGTCAGGAGAAAAAAGCGCCATTTTCGAAAGCGGCAAACCTCGTTCCATTTTGCCGGAAAATGCGCCAACGATCGGCAGCGCATGGAATATTTCGCCCAGCAATTGATCAACGGCATCGTTCTAGGTTCGATCTACGGCCTGATCGCCATCGGCTACACCATGGTCTATGGCATCGTCGGCATGATCAATTTCGCCCATGGCGACATCTTCATGATCGGAGGCTTCATCGCCCTGATCACCTTCCTGATCCTGATCTCGATGGGACTGACCGCGATACCGCTGGTGCTTCTGATCGTGCTGCTGGTGTCGATGGCGGTTACCGCGCTCTATGGCTGGACGGTGGAGCGTATTGCCTATCGGCCGCTGCGGCATTCCTTCCGCCTTGCGCCGATGCTGTCGGCGATCGGCATGTCGTTCGTGCTGATCAACTACTCGCAGATTTCGCAAGGCGCACGCGTCAAGCCGGTGCCGCCGATCATCACCGGCGGCTACAGCCTGCTCGAGCGCGACGGGTTCGTGGTGCGCCTGTCCAATGCGCAGATCATCGTCGTCCTCACCACCGTTGTACTGCTGGCGATCTTCACCTGGCTGGTGTCGCGCACCCGGCTTGGCCGCGACATGCGCGCCTGCGAGCAGGATCAGACCATGGCGGCACTTCTCGGTGTCGACGTCGATCGCACCATCTCGATGACGTTCGTGATTGGCGCGGCACTCGCCGCCGTCGCCGGCATGATGTACCTGATCTACTATGGCCTCGTCGATTTCTTCATGGGCTTTGTCGCAGGCATCAAGGCGTTCACCGCGGCTGTCCTCGGCGGCATCGGCTCGCTGCCCGGCGCGATGCTCGGCGGACTTCTGATCGGCCTCATTGAGACCATGTGGTCGGCCTATTTCTCGGTCGAATATAAAGACGTCGCCGCGTTCTCGATCCTGATCGTGGTTCTGATCTTCCTGCCGACCGGCCTGCTCGGTCGCCCCGAAGTCGAAAAAGTCTAAGGGATAACCGCGTGACGGGTGCCGCAACCGACCTCACGCAAGCCTCGCGCCGCGAAGGCATCGTCTTCATCCTCAAGAAATCCTTCATCAGCGCCCTCGTCGCACTGGTGCTGTTCTCGCTGATGATCGGCATCCGCACCGAAGCAGGCCCCACGGGGCAACTGATCTACTGGACGCGGTTCGACGATCTCGCTTCCATCGTCGCCATCGTCTTCGTCGGCAGCATCGTCGTTGAACTGTTGCGGCAGTGGTGGGGACCGGTCGGAACCACGCGGAGCCTTCCGCCCACCATGCAACGCGCGCTCGCAACCGCCGGACGCGCGCTCCCGCCCTTACTTCTGCTCTTCGCGCTGGCGGTGCCGATCGTTTTCTACGACCAGCGCTATGTCATCGACACCGGAATCCAGGTCCTCACCTATGTGATGCTCGGCTGGGGCCTGAACGTCGTGGTCGGCCTCGCCGGCCTGCTCGACCTCGGCTACGTCGCCTTCTACGCCGTCGGCGCCTATTCCTACGCGCTGCTCGCCACCAATTTCGGGCTGTCGTTCTGGATCTGCCTGCCGCTCGCCGGCGTTCTCGCCGCATGCTGGGGCGTCCTGCTCGGCTTTCCGGTCTTGCGGCTGCGCGGCGACTATCTCGCCATCGTGACGCTGGCGTTCGGCGAAATCATCCGCCTTGTCATCATCAACTGGCAAAGCCTGACCGGCGGCCCCAACGGCATTTCTCCGATCCCGAGGCCGACGCTGTTCGGCATCCCGTTGACCGCAGGCGAGGATGGTCTGGCGGCACGGCTTGGCTTCGAGTTCTCGCCGACCCAGCGCATCGTGTTTCTGTTCTACCTGATCCTTGCGCTGGCCCTTCTCACCAACTGGGTGACGATCCGCTTGCGGCGTTTGCCGATTGGTCGCGCCTGGGAAGCTTTGCGCGAAGATGAAGTCGCTTGCCGCGCGCTCGGCATCAACATCACCACGACCAAGCTCACGGCGTTTGCGACCGGCGCGATGTTCGGCGGCTTTGCCGGCGCCTTCTTCGCCACGAGGCAAGGCTTCATCAGTCCGGAGTCCTTCACCTTCCAGGAATCCGCGCTGGTGCTCGCCATCGTCGTGCTCGGCGGCATGGGCTCGCAGCTTGGGGTGGCGCTTGCGGCGCTGACGCTGATCGGCGGGTTTGAGCTGTTTCGCGGGTTCGATCAATACCGCATGCTGGTGTTCGGTCTGGCGATGGTGCTTCTGATGATCTGGCGGCCGCGCGGCCTGATCGGCCATCGCGCGCCGACGGTTTTCCTGCGGCAAAGCACGGCGATCTCCTCCGAACTGGCCAGGGAAGGACGGGGATGAGCGGCGAAACCATCCTCGAGGTCGAAGGCCTGACCATGCGCTTTGGCGGCGTGGTCGCCGTCAACGATCTCTCGTTCTCCGCGCAGCGTCACAAGATCACCGCGCTGATCGGACCGAACGGCGCCGGCAAGACCACCGTTTTCAATTGCACCACCGGATTCTACAAGCCGACCTCGGGCGCCATCCGCCTCACGCATGATGACGGCCGCAACTTCGCCCTCGAGCGGCTGAACGATTTCCGGATCTCCAAGCAGGCGAAGGTCGCGCGCACCTTTCAGAACATCCGCCTGTTTCCCGGCATGACCGCGCTCGAAAACCTGATGGTGGCCCAGCACAATGCGCTGATGCTGGCCTCGGGCTTTACCTTTCTCGGCCTGATCGGCGCGCCGTCCTACCGGGCCGCCGAAACCCACGCGATCGATCAGGCCAAGCAGTGGCTGGAGCGGATCGATCTCTTGGAGCGAGCGGACGACGCTGCCGGCAATCTGCCTTACGGCGATCAGCGCCGTCTCGAGATCGCGCGTGCGATGTGCACCGGGCCGGCATTGCTATGCCTCGATGAGCCGGCCGCCGGCTTGAATGCGCGCGAAAGTGCCGGCTTGAGCGAGTTGTTGCTCTCGATCCGCGACCAGGGCACCTCGATCCTTTTGATCGAGCATGACATGTCGGTTGTCATGGAAATCTCCGACCACATCGTGGTGATGGATTACGGCGTGAAGATCGCCGAAGGCGCGCCGCGGGATGTCCGCGACAATCCGAAGGTGATCGCGGCCTATCTCGGCGCCGACGAACAGGAAGCCGCCGCCGTCATGGAGAGCAGCCCATGACCGCAACGTCTGTCTCGCCCCTGCTCGCGATCCGCGACCTTCGCGCCGCCTATGGCAAGATCGAAGCGCTCAAGGGCGTCGACCTCGACATTGCGCCTGGCGAAATCGTCGCCCTGATCGGCGCCAACGGCGCTGGCAAGTCGACGCTGATGATGACGATCTTCGGGCGGCCGAAGGCGCGCACCGGCCAGATCCTGTTCGACGGCCGCGATATCACGGGCGTTCCCACCCATGAGATCGCGCGGCTGCGCATCGCACAGTCGCCCGAAGGACGCCGCATCTTTCCGCGGATGAGTGTGGCGGAAAACCTGCAAATGGGGGCCGATGCCACCGATTGCAGCGAGGCTGAACGTAGGGACGGCCTCGACCGCGTGCTGGCGCTGTTTCCGCGACTGCAGGAACGGTTGACCCAGCGCGGCGGTACGCTTTCCGGCGGCGAACAACAGATGCTGGCGATCGGACGCGCGCTGATGAGCCGCCCACGCCTGCTTCTGCTCGACGAGCCGTCGCTTGGGCTAGCGCCGCTGATCACCCGCCAGATTTTCGATGCGATCCGCACCCTCAACCGGCAGGACGGCCTCACCGTTCTGATCGTCGAACAGAACGCCAACCACGCGCTGAAACTCGCCCATCGCGCTTATGTCATGGTCAACGGCCTGATTACGCTTCGGGGAACAGGCGCGGAACTGTTGCAGCGCCCGGAAATCCGCGCCGCCTATCTCGAAGGCGGACGGCATTAACCAGTGGCAACCAGCGGCATGCAAACAGGGCAAATCGACGTCCCGGCTGCTCAAATTTCCCGATGACTTCGCCGTAAAATCAGCCGACAATGCCGCTACAATCCCTGGCGAACGACCCGAGAGGATCTCTCATGAAATCAATCAAGCTTTTTGGCCTGGCAATCGGCGCTACGCTGGCGCTGTCGACGGCAGCGTTTGCGCAAGACGTTACCGTCGCCGTGGCGGGCCCGATGACCGGCGGCGAATCCGCCTTCGGCCGGCAGATGAAGAATGGCGCCGACCAGGCCGTGAAGGACCTCAATGCCGCCGGCGGCGTGCTTGGCAAGAAACTGGTGCTGGAAGTCGGCGACGACGCCTGCGATCCGAAGCAGGCTCGCTCGGTCGCCGAAAAATTCGCCAGCGCCAAGATCCCTTTCGTGATGGGCCACTACTGCTCGTCGTCGTCGATCCCGGCCTCTGAAGCCTACGCCGACGGCAACGTGTTGCAGATTACGCCGGCCTCGACCAATCCGCTGTTCACCGAACGCAAGCTCTGGAACGTCGCGCGCGTCTGCGGCCGCGATGATCAGCAGGGCCTGGTCGCGGCGGACTACATCGCGAAGTTCTACAAAGGCAAGAACGTCGCCATCCTCAACGACAAGACCACCTACGGCAAAGGCCTTGCCGACGAGACCAAGAAGGCGCTCAACAAGGCAGGCTTCACCGAAAAGATGTTCGAGTCCTACAACAAGGGCGACAAGGACTTCACCGCGATCGTCTCACGCATGAAGCGCGAGAACATCGATCTGGTCTATGTCGGCGGCTACCATCAGGAATCCGGCCTGATCGTGCGCCAGATGCGCGACCAGGGCATGCAGACCGTGCTGATGGCGGGCGACGCGCTCGCCGACAAGGAGTTCGCGTCCATCACCGGACCGGCCGGCGAAGGAACGTTGTTCACCTTCGGTCCCGACCCGCGCAACAAGCCGACCGCGAAAGCGATCGTCGAGAAGTTCAAGGCGAATAACATCGATCCCGAAGGCTACACCCTCTACACCTACGCCGCGATGCAGGTGTGGACACAGGCGGTAGCCAAGGCCGGCACGATCGACCCGAAGAAGGTCATGGATGTGATCAAGGCCGGTTCCTGGGACACGGTGATCGGCAAGCTCGAATTCGACGCCAAGGGCGACATCAAGCAGATCGACTACGTGGTCTATAAGTGGGATTCCAAGGGCGGCTACAGCGAGATCAACCCCAAAGGTTCATAAGCGTCATTTGATGGGCTCGAACGGCCCGTCGTCCGCAACTTGCCCTGACGCCCCGGTTCGCCGGGGCGTTTTCGTTCGGGCAGACCAGGAGCCAGAATTGAGTTCCACGGTTAAGGCATATCCCCACGAGCCGGCCTGATCCGCAATTTTCGGCGGCGCAGTAAGTTGCCGTCAACCAATCAGGGCCTTGGCGGCCATATCGACCTTGGCCTGAATCAAAATTCATGTAACCCTTCGGTTGAACGGACGAATTCCTTTGGAGAAGTCCATCGAAGAGGAAGTCATGGCGAGCATTCTCGTCATCGATGACGACCGGGCGGTTCTTACGACGATGAAGATCCTGCTTGAGCGCGCTAGCCATACGGTCGAGGCCGTCGACAACAGTCGCACCGGCCTGCAACTCATCGAAAAGCAGGGCTTCGACCTCTTGATCGTCGATATCTTCATGCCCGGCATGGACGGTTTTGAAACGATGAAGCAAGTGCATCAGTCGCGGCCGGACATGCCTGTGATCGTGATTTCCGGACAGCAGTTCAGTCTCGCGTCGGAACATGCGCCGGACTTCCTGCACATGGCGACACGGTTAGGTGCGGTTTCAAGCCTGCAAAAGCCGTTCAAGCCGTCCGAACTGCTGGCCGTGGTCAATGGCAGCCTGTCGAGCTCACAGGTCTTGCCCGGCCTGCACGGAAAAGTCCCGGCGGGCATTCCCTCCGAACGGCAATAGGGACAATATGAGACCAGCTACTGCGTTGCGCTGGCGGGGCGACGCGGCGGATGGGCACGAGTCCCATCAAGTACAAGCCGCTGGTGGAGTGGATTTGACATTCGCTACCCACCTGGCCGTGCGCTCGTCAAGCGAATGTCTAATCCAAAACTCCACGAGAAACTTATATTTGCTGGTGGTCCTTCTAATTCTAAGATTCGCAAAAGCGGTCGCTGAGAAGGGACGCGAATGTTAGAATTGGACCACTAGAAGAGGGGCAGGAGACCAAGGTGGAAGCAGGCGACGACCGCAATATTTTTCTTTCGACGCTGCCTGCCACCTCTCGCGACCGCACCATTGCCCTTGGCGTCGTCATCGTCTCGACGATTTTCTTTGGGGTCACCCTTCCTTTCTCGCGGGTGCAGCTGCCGCCGGTTCCGGCATTTGTCGCCAGCTACCAATCGGCGCTGGCGATCAACGATCTGATCACCACGGTCCTTCTGCTCTCCCAATTTTCGCTGCTGCGGACGCGGGCCCTCCTGGTGCTTGCCTGCGGATATCTATTCACCGCAGTTGCGGCGGTCGTTCACGCCCTCACCTTCCCGAATCTGCTCACCCCCACCGGCCTGTTTAACGCAGGGCAACAGACCACCGCCTGGCTTTACATGGTCTGGCACGGCGGCTTCCCGCTCTTCGTGCTCGGCTACGCCGCCTACAAGGGCAAAGGCGGTGGCCGCGAAATCAAGGGGTCGGTCACGGAAGCAATCGTCTGGAGCATCATTGCGGTCTTTGCCGCTATGGCACTGGCAGTTTACGCGGTGACGGAGCTGCACAACCTGCTGCCGGCACTGCTTGACGCCAAGGGAAACAGTCCGGCGCTCTATAGCGCGGCCTATCGGCCGGCGCTTTATGGCACGGCCCTGGGCGTTTTGCTCCTGAACTTTGCAGCCCTGGTCGTTCTATGGCTGCGAAGGCCACATTCGGTGCTCGACGTCTGGATCATGGTGGTGCTGTACGCCTGGCTGCTCGACATCGCGTCCTCGGCTTTGCTCAACGCCGGGCGGTTCGACTTCGGCTTCTATATCGGCCGTGTCTATGGGCTGTTCGCCGCCTGCTTCGTGCTGGCGGTGCTGCTGCTGCAAAACATCAACCTGCAGGCCCGGCTGTCGCGCCTGCTCTATGCCTTGCGTCGCGAGAGCGCCTCCGAGCAACGGCGCCATGGCGAGCGCGAAAAGCTGTTCAGCGCCGTGGTGGAGTCCTCCAACGACGCCATCATCACCCAAGCGCTCGACGGCACCATCACCGGCTGGAATCCCGCCGCCGAACGGCTGTTTGGATATACGGCGGTCGAGGCCATCGGCGAGCACGTCGACCTTATCGCTCCGCCTGAATTGCTTGCGGAGCTGCGCGACATTCTCGCGCGCGTCGGCCGGGGCGAGACCATCGCTCATCACGAGACCACGCGAAAGACCCGCGACGGCAAGCTCGTGACCGTTTCGCTTTCGATCTCGCCCCTGCATTCTATTTCAGGCGAGATCATCGGCGCTTCGAAGATCGCACGCGATATCACCGAGAGCCAGCGTACCCAGGCGGCGCTGACCCAGGAGATCGAGGAGCGGCAACGCATCTTCGAGACCTCGCAGGACCTCATCCTGGTCACCGACACCAAGGGAACGTTCGTCCAGGTCAGCCCGAGCTCGATGGCGATCCTGGGAATAAGGCCGGACGAAATGGTCGGGCACAGCGCGACCGAGTTTATCCATCCCGACGACCTCGACAGCACGCGGCAGGAGATGCGTTCGGCCCGGCGCGGTCACCTGATGCGCAACTTCGAAACCCGCTATCTCCACAAGGATGGGCATGCGGTGAACCTGAGCTGGATGGGAACTTGGTCGGAACCCGTTCGCCGCCATTTCTTCGTCGGCCGCGATCTCACCGAAAAGCAGGCCGCCGAAGCTCAGCTGCGCCAGGTGCAGAAAATGGACGCCGTCGGTCAATTGACCGGAGGCGTCGCTCACGACTTCAACAACATTTTGACCGTCATCACCGGCACGATCGGCATTCTCTCCGACGCCGTGGCCAACGACCCTCAGATGTCGGCGATCGCCAGAATGATCGACGATGCGGCCGAACGCGGTGCCAGTCTCACGAAACACTTGCTGGCTTTTGCACGCAGGCAGCCGCTGCAACCGCGTGAGATCGACGTCAACACGCTGGTTGTCGACACCATCAAGCTGTTGCGGCCGACGCTCGGCGAGCAGATCCAGATCAACCCGCAACTCGCGCAGGATTCATGGCCTGCGCTGGTCGATCCGAACCAGCTCACCACGGCCATCCTGAATCTCTCGCTGAACGCCCGTGACGCCATGCCGTCCGGCGGCACGCTCGTGGTCGAGACCAGTAATGTCCATCTTGACGACGGCTATGTCGCGATGAACAGGGACGTGTCGGTCGGCAACTATGTCATGCTCGCCGTGAGCGACACCGGTAGCGGCATCTCGCCCGAAAATCTGGAGCGGGTGTTCGACCCTTTCTTCACCACCAAGGAAGTCGGCAAGGGAACGGGTCTCGGCCTGAGCATGGTGTTCGGCTTCGTCAAGCAGTCGAATGGCCACATCAAGATTTACAGCGAGGTCGGCCACGGCACCACGGTGAAAATCTACCTGCCGCGCGCCACCGGACTGTCGGATACACCTGTGGAATCGCTCGCTTCGATGAGCATCGAAGGTGGCCACGAGACGATCCTCGTCGTTGAAGACGACACGCTGGTCCGTCGCTACGTCATCACCCAGATCCAAAGCCTGGGCTACAAGACGCTCGAGGCCAGCCGGGCCTCCGAGGCCCTCGATATCATCGATGGCCCCAAACATATCGATCTTCTCTTTACCGACGTCATCATGCCCGGTTCGATGAATGGCCGCCAGCTCGTCGATACCGCGATCGTGCGGCGTCCGGGATTGAAGACGCTGTTCACGTCAGGCTATACCGAAAACGCCATCGTGCATCATGGTCGCCTCGATACCGGCGTGCTTCTGCTCGCAAAGCCCTATCGGAAATCCGATCTGGCGCGCATGATCCGCCTGGCGTTGAAGAGCTAGTGTCCCGATGAACAATCTTCTTACCGATATCGCGGGCGTTCGCGTCGGCCACGCCGGCGACATGACCCTCGCCTCCGGCGTCACGGCTGTTGTCTTCAACCAGCCAATGGTCGCCGCGATGGACGTGCGCGGCGGCGGCCCCGGCACCCGTGAAGGCGCCCTGCTCGACCTCGCCAACACCGTGGAGCGGATCGACGCGATTGCGCTGTCCGGTGGTTCGGCCTTCGGGCTCGAGGCCGGCGGCGGCGTGCAGGCCTGGCTTACCGAACAGGGCCGCGGCCTCAATGTTCGCGGCGCCGTGATTCCGATCGTGCCCGGCGCGATCTGCTTTGATCTGCTCAACGGCGGCAACAAGGACTGGGGCCGCTTTGCGCCCTACCGCGATCTCGGCTACGCCGCGGCGGCCTCAGCCGCAACGAGCTTTACGCTCGGCAGCGTTGGCGCCGGCCTCGGCGCCTTGACCGCAAACCTCAAAGGCGGGCTCGGTTCGGCTTCCGCCCAAACCTCGGATGGCGTGAAGGTCGCCGCACTCGTCGTGGTCAATGCGCTCGGCACCGTCACGGTCGGCGACGGACCGTGGTTCTGGGCCGCGCCTTTTGAAGTTGACGGCGAATATGGCGGACGCGGTTTGCCTGAAACGTTTACGCCGGACATGCTGACAATGCGCATCAAGGGCGGACCTGCGGCAACCGCCGTCGAGAACACGACCCTCGCCGTGGTCGTCACCGATGCCGCACTCACCAAGACCCAGGCCAAGCGGCTGGCGATGATTGCGCAGACGGGGTTTGCCCGCGCGATCTATCCCGTGCATGCCCCGATGGATGGCGACGTGCTGTTTGCGGCAGCGACGGGCGAGCGTACGATCGATCCGCTGATCGGTCTCACCGAGCTCGGCATGGTCGCGGCCAACGTCGTGGCGCGCGCGATTGCCCGCGGCGTCCATGCCGCCGCAGCCCTGCCACTGCCCGGCGCGTTGCCGGCCTGGCGGGATCGTTTCGGAAACTGAATTTCAGCCGTCAGGCGCTGATCGAGAGGCCAAGCGGCACAGCCGTGGAATGCGTCAACTGGTTGATCGCGTTATACGTCGACGAGGCCGACTGGCTTTGCTGCGATGAGTTGGATGAAGACGAGCCGGAATCCAGCGCATCAGCGAAATCGGCCGATGACAGGCTCTGCGCGTCGAGCAGCGCGTTGGTGTTGCCCGACGCAGTCTGGCTGCTGCCGAATCCGCCAGCAGCGGAACCTGAAGACAGAGCGGCCGCGCTGTCTTCGGCGTCTGCCAGAATCGAGGCGAAGCCGGACGATTGGGACGACGATGACGGTTGCGGCGACGTCAAGGACTGGATGGCGTCGACCGCCGCCGAGGCGGCACCGATGGCAGGCAACATGGCACAAGCTCCAAATGGGCGCGTCACGCCCTCCGGTATCGGTCAGCAAGCGTCGTGCCATGGTAAAAAAGCCAATGAAATGATAGTCTTCGCTGTTCGTTAACGCACCCTTTGATCGGCAATTGGTGCCGCTTCGCGGCAGATTTTTCCGGTTCCTCCCCCTGCATTGCCGGCAAGACGCCCGCGTGTTAGGCGAAAAAGAGCGCGCGTTTGACGCGACTCCAAACAGCTATCGGAAGACAGCGCCGATGTCCGCTTCCTTCGTTCCCCGCCCCCTCGTCATTGCGCCATCGATCCTGGCGTCGGACTTTTCGAAACTTGGCGAGGAGGTACGGGCCGTCGATGCCGCTGGCGCCGACTGGATCCATCTCGATGTGATGGACGGTCACTTCGTGCCCAACATTTCCTATGGGCCCGATGTCATCAAGGCGATGCGCCCGCACAGCAAGAAGATCTTCGACGCGCACCTGATGATCTCGCCTTGCGATCCCTATCTCGAAGCCTTTGCCAAAGCCGGATGCGACCACATCACGGTGCATGCCGAGGCCGGTCCGCACTTGCATCGTTCGCTGCAGGCGATCCGCGCACTCGGCAAGAAGGCCGGCGTCTCGCTCAATCCAGCGACACCCATTTCGGCGATTGAATATGTGCTCGACAGCATCGATCTCGTGTTGCTGATGTCGGTCAATCCCGGCTTCGGCGGACAGGCTTTCATTCCCGCAACCATTGCCAAGGTGCAGGACTTGCGCGCGATGACGGCGGGCCGTCCGATCGACATCGAAGTCGATGGCGGCGTGGGCGCTGATAATTCCGGCGAACTGGCCGCTGCCGGCGCCAATGCATTCGTAGCGGGCTCGGCCGTGTTCAAGGGCGGCACCAAGGAAGCCTACAAGGCCAATATCTCCGCGATCCGCCAGGCGGCGGCGATCGCGCGCGTCGAAGCAATCTAGATCACCGGCATCGACCGATCGTCGGGCGTTTCTTTCCGCTCGCCCGCCTCCATCGCACGTGACGGCAACCTCACCACCGTCACCGTACAAGGCGCTTCGGTCGCGACCTTGGCCGAGGTGCTGCCGAGCAGCGTGCGCGCAAACGAACTTTGCCGCGCGCCGATCACGATGTGATCGACATGGTTGGCGTCGGCAAATTCCAGGATCGCGCCCGCCGGATCGACGGCCTCCAGCACATGCGCGGTCAAGCGGCTCTCATCCAGCTTCAGCGGCGCGGCCCAATGCTTCAGCGTGACCAACCGGCCGACATGCTTGTTGTTGCCCTCGTCATCGAGGGTGCGGTCGATCGTGACGCGGGCGAGCTTCAACACATTCAGGCAGGCAAGCCGCGCCGACGGCGAGGTCTTGAGGATTCGCTCGGCGGCGACGCGTAGCGCGTCGTTCAGTTCGTTCGATCCGTCGGTGTCGATCGCAACCGCAACGATCGGGCTTGCGGCGAGCTGCGCCGCCACGGCCGGCTTGCTCCGCGGCTCGATCGGATTACCGTTGAAGCGACGGCGCCAGACGGTCGAGAGCGGATCGCGCTTCAAGCGCTCGGAGCGCGCGGTCAACTTGATCTGGTCGGGATGGGCGAGTTCAAACGCCAGTTGCGAGGCGGTCGGATATCGCCACACCGGATCGATCTCGATGCAGCGCAGCACGATTTCCTGCAACCACGGTGGATAGTCGGCCCGCAGCTGGCGCGGCGGATAGGGATCGCGCCACAACCGCCGCCGCATCCCGGCCATCGTCTCGCTCTCGCCGAACGGCCGCACGCCGGTGGTGAAAAAATACAGCAGCACGCCGAGTGAAAACAGGTCGCTGCGCGGATCGTCGCGTACACCGAGCAGCCGCTCCGGCGCCATGTAGGGCGCGGTGCCATAGGGCACGCGGAACTCCTCCTGCAACAGGTCCGGTAACTGGTTGTGATGCGACAGGCCGAAGTCGATCAGTACCGCCTCGCCCGTCGGGCGAAACATGATGCTGGAGGGCTTGATGTCGTGATGAATGACGTTCTGCCGGTGCAGGTCGCACAAGGCATCCGCGATTTTCAGCGCGATCAGGCGCGCTTCTTCGTATGGCAGTGGCAACTCGCCAAGCCGGCGGTAGAGCGTCTGGCTCGGAATGCGCTTGACGACGACATAGGCATGCCGCGCAAAGTCACCGGCCGCGTAACAATGCGGCACGTGGACTCCCTCTAGTTTCGGCAGGATCATCTGCTCCATCTCGAAGGAGACGATGGCGGCGGGATCTTCGCCTTCCGAGATCCGTGGAATCTTCATCAACAAGGGAGCGGCGATGTCGTCGCGGGTCACACTCCACAGCGTCGCCATGCCGCCGCGGTGAACGCACTCACCGAGCGTAAAGCCGTCGATAATGGCGCCGGACTCGACCAGGAACTTCGCCATTCGCGCTACCTCCCGACAAAGAGACGATCGGCGAGCACTGGCGGCAGGCCGTTGTCGCGAATGCGCTGCGCCGCCGTTTCGATGTCATAGGGGGCGCGGCACCAGGTGATTTCGCGAGAGACCGTATCGAACATCGCAAACGAGGCTGCGGGATCGCCGTCGCGCGGCTGGCCGACCGAGCCCAAGACCGCAAGCCAGCGCCGGCCCGTCAGCAACTGCACGCCGACGCCCGAAATCGGCACAAAGCTCGTCATCTTTCCCGTCGCCGACATCGAATAAAGCGCGGGCCGGTGAATGTGGCCGCAAAAGGTGATGTGTGCATCTGTGGCAATAAGGCTTCGCCCGGCATCGGCGCTGGAGCGGACGTAACGCCATTTGGCAGGCGCGCTCGCCTCGGAATGGACGTAGAGGCGATCGTCCTCTTGGCGTGTCAGCGGCAGTTCTGCCAGAAATTTCCGCTCGGGCGCGCTCAATCGGCCGCGTGTCCATTCGATCGCGGCCTGCGCCTCGGCATTCATGGTTTCCGCCGGCGAGCCGATGGCGGTGTCGTGGTTGCCGCGTACCGCGAGCGCCCCGTCGCCAACGAAACCCATGACGGCCTCGACCGTCCATTCGGGATCGGCGCCATAGCCGACATAGTCACCGAGGAAAACGAAACGCTCGGCGCCGCGTGCGCGCGCCGCCTCGAGACAAGCAGCGAAGGCCTGCCGGTTGGCGTGAATGTCCGCAAGAAGTGCCAGCCGCACGCGTTGCCTCCCCCACCAGTCATGACGACCGGCGACGTCTCCGCTTTGAGGGATATCAAACTACAGGGGGCTGGCGGTCGGCAAATCTGCCGCCAAGGGAAACGACAATGGCAAAAGAGCCCTAGCGCTTGCACACCTCGATGCCCCGCCGCAGCAGCGCGATCAAGGCGTCGATCCGCGCCGGCAGTTGCGGATCTTTCCATTCGTCGGAATGGGCCGGGTGGTGGAAACGGGTCGAGGCGTCGAAAATCGCCTGTGCGGTGGCTTTGGTATCGGCAATCTCGAAAGCGCCCTGCTTGACGCCATCAGCGAGGATCAGTTCAAGCTGGCCGGTCAGGCAGGTCTTGTGGCCGTTGACCGTCTTGCAGGCTTCGCGCGCCAGCGTCAGGTAGGTCGCAAACATCTCGGGGTCTTCGAGATAGCGTTTCTGCTTCGCGGCAAACAACGCGCGCAACCAGCTTTCGAATTTGGCCGGCGCAGGGCCGGCGCTTTCGGCGATTTTGGCAAGCGGCGTCGAAACGCGCTCGAGCCAGCGTTTGGCAACGGCCTCGCGCAGCGAAGCCTTGCTCGGGAAATGGCGGTAGACGCTGCCGTGACTCACATCGAGCGCACGGGCAACGTCAACGACAGTGGCTTTGGCAAGGCCATAGCGGCGCAGAACGTCTTCCGTGACTTCCAGAATGCGTTCCGGGGTCAAGACCACATTCTCGTTCATCGGCGCACTCCTGCTTGCGTCAGCCTAACCTATATATGGGCAGGCGATCCCAGCGGTTAGCGGGCGAGGCGCTCGGCCTGTTCGGCGAGGTGCTGTGCAATCCGCCGGTTCAGCCAACGCTGGATTTGGGTCGTCAGGTGTAAGATTTCGAATGTCATGGCTTTAGTCCTTAGAAACTGGCCCCGGCTCGCCGTTTGGAGCGGCCTCGCCGGGGGACCCTGTAGTAGGCGTCACGAGCTATATACACCATCTCGCTGACAGATTTCAATATCTGTCATTCAATATTATGTGATGGCAGGGTTGCATCCACAGGCTCGGTGAGCCCCCTGCAGGTGGTGGTTTGTAACCCCCCGCCTGCTCTGCTAAAGCGCCCCTAACCCCCTCAAAAGGCTCAGAGTCGCCAATGATCCCCCGCTATACCCGCCCGGAAATGGCCGCGATCTGGGAGCCCCAGACCCGCTTCAAGATCTGGTTCGAGATCGAAGCCCATGCGGCTGATGCGCTGGCGGAATTGGGCGTTATCCCGAAGGAAGCCGCGAAAACCATCTGGGCCAAGGCCAAGAACGCGACCTTCGACGTGGGGCGGATCGACGAGATCGAGCGCGAGACCAGGCACGATGTCATCGCCTTCCTCACGCATCTGGCCGAAATCGTCGGCCCGGAGGCGCGCTTCGTCCACCAGGGCATGACCTCGTCGGACGTGCTCGACACTTGCCTCAACGTGCAGCTCACGCGCGCGGCCGATTTGCTGATCGCCGATGTCGACAAGGTGCTTGCCGCGCTGAAGAAGCGCGCCTTCGAGCACAAGATGACGCCAACCATCGGCCGCTCCCACGGCATCCACGCTGAGCCCGTGACCTTCGGATTGAAGCTCGCCTATGCCTATGCCGAATTCTCGCGCGCCCGCGAGCGCTTGATCGCCGCCCGCCACGAGGTCGCGACCTGTGCGATCTCGGGCGCCGTCGGCACCTTTGCCCAGATCGATCCGCGGGTGGAAGAGCACGTCGCAAAAGCAATGGGGCTGCGGCCGGAGCCGATCTCGACGCAGGTGATCCCGCGCGACCGCCACGCGATGTATTTTGCGACGCTCGGCGTCATCGCCTCCTCCGTCGAACGCCTGGCGACCGAAATCCGCCACTTGCAGCGCACCGAGGTGCTGGAAGCCGAAGAGTTCTTCTCCGAAGGGCAAAAGGGTTCGTCGTCGATGCCGCACAAGCGCAACCCGGTGCTGTCGGAAAATCTCGCAGGCCTGGCGCGCATGGTGCGTGCCTATGTGACGCCGGCGCTGGAAAATGTCGTGCTCTGGCACGAGCGCGACATCTCCCATTCCTCCGCCGAGCGCATGATCGGACCCGACGCGACCGTCACGCTCGACTTCGCGCTCAACCGTCTGGCGGGCCTCGTCAACAAGCTCCTGGTCTATCCGGAGAACATGCAGAAGAATCTCGACCGCCTGGGTGGGCTTGTCCACTCACAACGCTTGCTGATCGCGCTGACGCAAAAGGGCGCGAGCCGAGAGGACGCCTACAAGCTCGTGCAGCGCAACGCGATGCCGGTGTGGCGCGGCGAAGGCGACTTCCTGTCGCTGCTAAAGAAAGATGCCGACGTTAAAGAATATCTCAGCGATGCCGAGATCGAGGAGCAATTCGATCTTGGCTATCACCTCAAGCACGTCGACACGATCTTCAAGCGCGTGTTCGGCCAAGCCTGAATCTGCGGGCCTGAACACGCTCACGCTCAGCCCGGCTGGCCATCCACCATCCGCGCGGCGATACGGTCTCGCTTGATGAAGTGATGCCAGGCCGCCGCCGCCGTATGAAGGACGATCAGCGCCAGCAACACATAGGCAGCAAAGATGTGCCGGTCCTCAAAGGCATCCGCCGTCGCCTTGTCGGGCGAGGTGAACTGAGGCACGTGGAACAGGCCGAAGAAGCTGCCGTAGTCCCCCTGCGGCCGCGCGCCCGAATGCGCCCAGCCAAGACCGATCACGACAAAGGTGGCGAGATAGAGCGCGCCATGACTGATGGCCGCGGCGGCCCGCTGCCAGGGCGGCGTATCCTTTGGCAAAGCCGGCGTCGGATTGATCGCGCGCCAGATCAGGCGAAGCGCGATCAAGACCAGCAGGATGTAGCCGACATCGGCATGGATCGAACGGTAGAAGAAACGATCCGGCCGTGCCGGGATGTGGTTCATCCACCAGCCGTACGCCAGCATGCCGAGAATGGTGAGGCCAATAATCCAGTGAAAGGCGCGCGCGACACTGCCCCAGCTCGAAGTCGTATTTCGTATCATTGCTGTCCCGAAAGGTTTCGAATTCGCGTCCAATGGGTCGGACTGATTACATTAAAACGATGGTTCGTCGCGCCCGTTTTGGGGGCGCTTTCTTAGAACTCATGCAAAGCGGGAATTATTCCCGCCCCTGGCCTCTGTCCTCCCTCTAAAAGGCAACTGAAAGGTAACGCCGGATCGGCTAGGATGAACGCCATGGGGGAACGTCCGACCATTCTTGTGTTCGATTCAGGCCTTGGCGGCCTCACCGTGTTGCGCGAGATCGTGCGCGCGCGCCACGACGCTCATTATCTATACGTGGCAGATGACGCTTTTTTTCCCTATGGCCACCATAGCGAGGAAGAGATCATTGCCCGCGTGATGCCGCTGATCGGCGACTTGATCGTGGAGCACCGTCCCGATCTCGTGGTGATCGCCTGCAACACGATGTCCGTCTCGGTCATGGCCCATTTGCGCGCGGCGTATACTGTACCCTTCGTCGGCACCGTGCCGGCGATCAAACCGGCCTGCGCGGCTTCGAAAACCAAGCGCGTGTCGGTACTCGGTACCAAGGCGACCGTGAAACGCGAATACACCCAGGCGCTGATCCGCGATTTCGCGCAAGGCTGCGAGGTCACGCTGGTCGGATCGGCGGAGCTTGCGGCACTGGCCGAGACGGCGCTGAGCGGTGGCGAGGTCAGCGATGAAGCGATCCGGGCTGAACTCGAGCCGTGCTTTGTCGGCGCCGGCGAAGACGCCCGCACCGACACGATTGTGCTCGCCTGTACCCACTATCCGCTGCTGCTGGACCGGCTGAATGAGCTGGCGCCCTGGCCGGTCGACTGGATCGATCCGGCGCCTGCGATCGCGCGGCGGGTGACAAGCCTGCTTCCCGAGGGACGCGGCGCGCCGGACGCCGCAGACGCCAAAATGATGTTCACGTCGGGACGGCCGCGCCGGTTGAGCGCGGCGCTGACGCCGTTTTTCGGCGGCCGCGTGCCGGCGTAAGACGAGCGTTCATATTTCCATATATTTTTCAGATATTTATCCCCGGTTCATGTACCGTCCCATAAAGTCGCTGGCTGAAAGCTCGGGTCTCACGGCGCGTGCTTCGTGCTAAATCGACCAGTCAGATCTCAAAGGGGCGAAAACCGAGAGGAGCGATGCGCGGAACGAAGCGAAAAATCTCATTGCCGCGCCGTTTTCTGATCGACTTCATGCACGCATCGATGCGCGTGCCGGCGATTTCGTTCTCGCGCCCGCTCGATGTCGGCCCGCTGATGGCGGCGCGCGCCAAGGCGAAATCGCCGCCTGGCTGGGCCGCCGTCTTCGTCAAGGCGTTTGCGATCGTGGCACAGGACGAGCCGGTGCTGCGTACGCTCTACGTCAAGCTGCCGTGGCCACATTTCTTCGAACTGCCGCGCAGCGTGGCGATGGTCGCGGTGGCGCGGACCGAGTGCGGCGAGGAGTTCATCCTGCCTGAAAAGGTGCCTGATCTGGAAAGCCGTTCGCTGGCCGAGATCGATGCGCAGATCCGCCGCGCCAAGAATGCGCCGATCGAGGACATTCCGACTTTCCGCAAGATCCTGAGGGCGAGCCGCCTGCCGCTGCCGCTCCGCCGCCTGAGCTGGTATCTAGGCCAGAATTTCGGGCGGATGTGCGCCAATAATTTCGGGACCTTCGGGGTGACCTCGGTCGCGGCTTACGGGCCCGGCGACCTGCGGGCGATCAGCCCGAACCCCTTCCTCATCAGCTATGGCGTGGTCGGGCCGGACAACCGGATCGACGTCAGTCTGCGCTGGGACCATCGGGTTACCGATGCCGTGGCCGCCGCGCGGGCGCTGAATCGGCTGGAACAGGTGCTGAATACCGAGATTTCCGCCGAAATACTGGCCTGCGGCGCTCACCAAGCGGGTCCATGAAACGGCCCGTTCGCATTGACAGCAGGGCCGTTTCTGCCTAGAAACCGCCCTGCTCGCGGGCCGTTTTCGGCCCGCGATGCGTTTCGCGACCCGCGGTCCACTCTTTACCAGCTTTAAGGGTTCGGACCTGTCGGCAGTACGGAAATTCCGGCTGCACAGGAGGGCGCGTTTCCTCAAACCAACTGCTTTAGAGAAAGAGGACGCGATGACAAAGCGTAGTGAGGCGAAATACAAGATCGACCGCCGTATGGGCCAGAATATCTGGGGCCGCCCGAAGAGCCCCGTGAATCGCCGCGAATACGGCCCCGGCCAGCACGGCCAGCGCCGCAAGGGCAAGCTCTCCGACTTCGGCGTGCAGCTCCGCGCCAAGCAGAAGCTGAAGGGCTATTACGCCAATATCAGCGAGCGCCAGTTCCACGGCGTCTACGTCGAAGCCGGCCGGATGAAGGGCGACACCGGTGAAAACCTGATCGGCCTGCTCGAGCGTCGTCTCGACAGCGTCGTGTTCCGCGCCAAGTTCGTCGCCACGATGTTTGCCGCCCGCCAGTTCATCAATCACGGCCACGTCAAGGTGAACGGCCGCAAGGTCAATATCTCCAGCTACAAGCTGAAGGTCGGCGACCTCATCGAGGTCAAGGAATCCTCGAAGCAGCTGACGCATGTGCTTGAGGCAAGCCAGCTTCCCGAGCGCGACGTGCCGGATTATCTCGAAGTCGATCATGGCAAGATGACCGCGAAGTTCGTCCGCGTGCCCGCGCTCGCCGACGTGCCTTTCGCGGTGCAGATGGAGCCGCATCTGATCGTCGAATTCTATTCGCGCTAACAGACCTGTCTTTGCATATGACGTGAAAATCAAGGCCCCGGTTTTGCCGGGGCCTTTTGCTTGGTCACGTCCGCGAATTTTCGTCATGCGCTGGCCTTGTGCCGGGCATCCACGCCTTTATGGTCGCCGCAAAACAAGACGTGGATGGCCGGGCATAGGCGAGCGGAAGCGACGCCGTTCTTCGAACGGCTATGCCTGGCCATGACGCGAAACGGAGATAGTCAATGGCCTATACCCCCGTCCGCCGTGATCGCAAGGCACCCCCGGTCCGCATCAACCTGTTGTCGGACACCCAAACCCGGCCGACGCCGGCGATGCGCGAAGCGATGGCGCGCGCCGAAGTCGGTGACGAACAGGTCGGCGACGATCCCTCCACCAATCTGCTCTGCGACCGCGTTGCCGAACTGATGGGAAAAGAAGCGGCCGTGTTCCTGCCGTCCGGCACCATGTGCAATGTCACGGCAACGCTGGTCTATTGCCGGCCGGGCGATGAGATCCTCGCCCACGTCTCGGCTCACCTCATCGCGCGCGAAGGCGGCGCGCATGCAGCCCTCGGCGGATTCCAGATCACGCCTCTGCAAGGCGCCGACGGCAAGTTCACAGCCGAAACCTTCCGCGCGGCGCTGCACCCGCGCACGCGTTATCAGCCACCGCAGACGCTGGTCAGCGCCGAGCAGACCGCCAATATCGGCGGCGGCACGATCTGGAAAAAGGCCGATCTCGACGAGGTCGTCAAAATCGCCAAGGCCAACGGCATGGCGACCCACATGGACGGCGCGCGGCTATTGAATGCCACGGTCGCCACCGGCATCAGCGCGCGCGACATGACCGCGGGCTGGGATTCGGCCTGGATCGACTTCTCGAAAGGCCTAGGCGCGCCGATCGGCGCGGTGCTTGCCGGCACGCGCGACTTCATCGATCAGGTATGGCGCTGGAAGCAGCGCCTCGGCGGCTCGATGCGGCAGTCCGGCATGTGCGCCGCTGCCTGCACTTACGCACTCGATCATCACGTCGACCGGCTTGCGGAAGATCACGCCAATGCTCGCGCGCTGGCGCGGGGGCTGGCGCAGATCCAGGGCGTCGAGGTGCAGGAGCCCGAAACCAATCTCGTGTTCTTCAAGCCGGATGGCGCCGGCATCAGCGCCAACGACATGATTGCCGCGCTAAACAAGCGCGGGGTGCAGATCGCGGTGATGGATGGCCGCATCCGTGCGTGCACACATCTCGACGTCACCTCAGCCATGATCGAGGAAACGATCGCCCACGTACGCGAAATCGTCCGGAAGGCGTAAGCCGCCTCAGCTTTCGGCCGGTTTGTTAACAAGCCGCAAGGCCGCCAGCATCGACGTGGCGAACATCGTGCATACCATGGAGACGACGGTGGCCCCGCGCAGATCGCTGACGCGCCAAAGCTGGCCGGCAGCATCCACCACCTCGCCGCTCTGGCCGATCAGCCACGGCGTGACGTGTGTGAGGCCTGAACTTAAGTAAAACGCGATCGCGATCAGCCGTAATGATCGCGTCTGCGCGGGCCCCGGCAAGCCCGGCCGGCGGCCGAGATAAATGGCGAAGGCCTGGAAGAACAGCCACGACGTCAACAGCCAGCCGGCATAGTTCGACAGCGGCACGCCAAAATGGGCGCCGCCATCGTGCCAGATCCAGGCCTTGGCGATGGTGGATTCCGCTGGCTCCATCACCACGTCCCACTGCGTCATCACGAAGGCTGCGACAAGCGGCAACGCGAAACGTTCGAGCCTCCCGCGCGGGCGCGCCGGTACGCCGAGCAGGACGGCCGCGACATGCCAGGAAAAATACCCCATGCCGAACCACAGCGGTCCGACGATGACCGGGATAACGCCGACATGCGGAAGGTTCGCGCCGACCTCGAAGTGATAATGGCCAAACGGAAAACCTGTCAGTGAGCCAAGATTCTCCATGGCAAAAGTGATGGCGATGCAGATCGCAAACAGCGCGAACCCATCCCTCCACCCGTAAAACACAACCGCATGGATCAAGGCGGCGAGAATGCCGATCGCCGCCAGGACTTGCGCCAGCGGGTTCGGATTCCAGGCAAAGCCGATCACCAGCGCCAGATAGACGACAAGAAGGATTCCAACCGCCAATTTGACAGGCGGAAACGCCTCGCTGCCTGTCTTGACGGTTTCCTGCACGGTCATCACGGGCCTTGTTTCTCGAGCGCCTGGTAGATCAGCTTCTTCAATTCGATCTGAATACGCTGGCGCTGCGATGGCGACGCCAGCATGCAGACCGCAAACATATCGTCTTTGGGATCGACGAAGAAGAACGTGCCGCCGGCGCCATCCCAGCGATATTCCCCCGTCGGCAGCAGCGGGTTCTCGACCACCCGGACGGCGAAGCCCAAACCGAAACCACTGTCGCCACTCGGGAAATAATAGTAATCGCGGGCGATCCCGGATTCCGGCGGCACCAGGTCCGATGTCATCAGGGAAACCGTTTCGGGCTTGAGATATCGCCTGCCGTCGAGTTGACCGCCGTTGAGCAGCATCTGCGCGAAGCGCGCGTAGTCATCGGCAGTACCGACCATCCCTCCGCCACCGGATTGCCAGCGCCGCCGCTGGACCGGATCGCCGAGGCCTTTGACGGTGCTCAGCGGAACATCGCCGGGCAGCGGCTCGGCGACACGCGAGCGCCTGGAATCGTCGACCCTGAACGCCGTATCGATCATCCCGAGAGGATCGAGCAGCCGCTCCTTTTCGAACGCATAAAGCGATTTTCCGGAGACGACCTCGATGACGCGACCGAGGACGTCGGTCGAGTGGCCATAGTCCCACAGCGTACCCGGCTGTTCGGCCAGCGGCAATTTCGCCAGCCGCTCGGCGAGCTCCGCATTGTCGACGTCGCCATCAAACAGATTGCTCTTCGCATAGAGTTGCCGAACGGGGTTATCGCCGTAAAAGCCGTAAGTGATGCCGGAAGTCTGACGCAGGAGATCGAGAATTGTGATCGGGCGCGCCGCAGGTTCGGTGGCCAGAACCACTTTGCCATTCTCGTCGTGTTTTTCGACCGCGACTTTGGTGCCGGCAAACACCGGAATGAATTTCGACAGGGGATCGTCGAGCGAGATCTTGCCGTCGTCGACCAGCATCATCGCGGCCACCGATGTGACCGGCTTCGACATCGAATACAGCCGGAAGATCGAATCATCCGTCATCGGACGCCGGCTTTCGGCGTCCTTGACCCCAAAGCTTTCGAGCAGAATCCGCTGACCGTGCCGCTGGATCAGAAGCACGGCGCCCGGAATCTTGCCGGTTGCGACCTCGTTGCGCAGGTAGTCGCGGACGCGTTCGAGGCCTCTGACCGAAAAACCAGACGCGACCAAGGTTGGGAATTCAGCGCGGGATGGGCTGAGACCGGTCGCGAAAAACAGGAGCGTCAGCGCAGCCGCAAGCCGGGCCACTAGGCCGTTCGTCCTTTGCGGACCGATCATCGCATTCACCGATTGGCTGGGACGTCAAATCTCGGCCGCAGTGTAGCGTCCGGCTCAATCCGGACAAGGCTCGCCGAACCCGGCCGGTGCGGTGGATTTGGCATTCGCTTCAGTCCTACCGCGAGTTCTCAGAGCGAATGCCAAATCCAAAACCGCACCGCAAAACTATATTTGCTGGTGTCCCTTTGGTTATGACATTCGTAAAAGAACCCGCCGCGTCGTCATACGAATGTCAGAACCGGGACACCAGCGCCTGTTCGTGCAGGGCGGCGCTGTCTTTGGAGAAGCAGCAGAAGATCACGCGGGTGATGGCGGGCGCCGCCTTCAAGGCCTCGACAGTGCTCGACACCGCGATATGCGCCGCGCGGTCGGCCGGAAAGCGGTAGACGCCGGTCGAGATCGCTGGAAACGCAATCGATGTCAGGTTGTTTTCGCGGCAAAGCGCGATGGCGCGGGTATAGCAGGAGGCGAGCAATTCATCCTCGCCGCGCTGGCCGCCGTTCCAGACCGGACCCACGGCATGGATCACGTGCTTGGCCGGCAGGCGGTAGCCCTTGGTGATTTTGGCGTCGCCCGTGGCGCAGCCGCCCAGCGTGCGGCATTCCGCCAGGAGCTCGGGCCCTGCGGCCCGATGGATCGCGCCATCGACCCCACCGCCGCCAAGCAAGGACGTGTTGGCGGCGTTGACGATTGTCTCGACACGCAGGGTCGTGATGTCGGCAACGACGACTTCAAACCGCACGCCACCGATCTGGCGCGCGACCGAAGGCATCAGGCGGCGGTTGTGACCGCCACGCCCTTGTCGGTGAAGAGTTGCTGCAATTCACCGGCCTGGAACATCTCGCGGATGATGTCGCAGCCGCCGACGAATTCGCCCTTCACATAGAGCTGCGGAATGGTCGGCCAGTTGGAGTAGGTCTTGATGCCGTTGCGCAGATCGGCGGACTCAAGAACGTTGAGGCCCTTATAGCCGACCCCGATGTGATCGAGGATCTGCACGACCTGGCCGGAGAAACCACACTGCGGAAACTGCGGCGTGCCCTTCATGAACAGCACGACGTCGTTCGACTTCACTTCGTTGTCGATGAATTGCTCGATGCTCATATTCTCTTCCCTTTGGGGTGGGTGACACACCCACTTCGGAATCGGGCCTCGCAGCGACGTGCCGGCTGGCCCTCCGCGACTCCCATATATGTACCCCAAACGCTTGTGCATCCAAAGCAATTTGGCGGTCGGAGCTGCCATGCGGGACCGGCTCGGCCCGCCCTTGGGGGGTAACGGATGACACAGCCCGTTCGTACCTGGTTCGACCCCGGGGAGGCTTTTTTCCCTGAAAGGAACTCCTATCTAGGACAGGCTGTTCTCGAGGAACCGCCCTTCGAGGCCGACGTTCTTCTTTTGCGACCCGGAGACCCCAGTGACGAAAACCGTATCCGCCATTGCCGCCTCTCGCCCGTCGTTATTTTCGGAAAAAACCGGCCTCGCAGACGAGCTGATCGACGCCTTTTTGGCGGTGCGAAACGAGACAGAACGTCGCGCCGCACCGCTCAGCCCCGAGGACCAGCTGATCCAGTCCATGCCAGACGCGAGCCCGGCCAAATGGCATCGCGCCCACACCACCTGGTTTTTCGAGCAGTTTCTGCTCGGCGAGCACTGTAGCGGATACAAGCCCTACCATCCCGACTACGCCTTCCTGTTCAATTCCTATTATGTCAGCGCCGGTCCCCGGCATGCCCGCGCCCGGCGCGGCGACCTCACCCGTCCCTCCGCCGACGAAATCACCGCCTACCGCCGTCACGTCGATGCGGCGGTCGTGAAATTCTTCCGCGAAGCGGGCGAGGAAAAGCTTTCCGCGATGGCGCCGCTAGTCGAGGTCGGCCTCAACCACGAGCAGCAGCATCAGGAATTGATGTACACGGACATCCTGCACGCCTTTGCGCAGAACCCGATTCCGCCAGCCTATGATCCGTCCTGGCAATTCCCCGCCGCAGGCGGCTCGGGCGAAGACTGGATCGAGCTCACCGAAGGCATCCATTCAATCGGGCACGCCGGCGACAGCTTTCATTTCGATAATGAAAAGCCGGTGCATCGCGCGTTGGTCGGCCCGGTCCGTCTTGCGCGCAACCTCGTCACCAATGCCGACTGGATCGCCTTCATGGCCGACGGCGGCTACACCACGCCGACGCTCTGGCTGATGGACGGCTTCGCCGCAGCGACAAACGAACAGTGGCAGGCGCCCGGCCACTGGCGCGAGATCGACGGTCAATGGCACATCATGACGCTGGCGGGTCTCAAGCCGGTCGATCCGGCAAGCCCGGTCAGTCATATCAGCTACTACGAGGCCGATGCGTTTGCGCGCTGGCGCGGCCAGCACCTGCCGACCGAAATGGAATGGGAAGTCGCCGCGCGCGCCGGCCTTCTCAACGACGCCTTCGGCATCGTCTGGCAATGGACCCGCAGCGCCTACTCGCCCTATCCGGGCTACCGCGCCATCGAGGGCGCGCTCGGAGAGTACAACGGCAAGTTCATGGTTAACCAGCTGGTGCTGCGCGGCTCGTCGCTGGCGACACCCGACGGTCATAGCCGTGTCACCTATCGCAACTTCTTCTACCCACACCACCGCTGGCAGTTCACTGGCCTAAGGCTCGCTGACTACGCCGACTAGGAATCTTAGAAATTCAACCGCGCCAAAGAGCGCGTCCGGGAGATTGTCATGAACGTGCACACCCCCGCTTTGGCTAAAGCTCACCGTTTCGACGAACCGACGTCGGTATTCGCGCGCGACGTCATCCACGATTTGTCGCGCGCGCCGAAACGGCTGTCGCCGAAATATTTCTACGATGCGACGGGCTCCGAGTTGTTCGAACAGATCACCGTGCTGCCCGAATACTATCCGACCCGCACCGAGCTCTCGATCCTGCGCAACCGCAGCCGGGCCATCTCGTCCATCGTTCCGGACGGGGCAGCACTGGTCGAATTCGGAGCCGGCTCGACCACCAAGGTGCGGCTTTTGCTCGGCGAATGCCGGCTAGGGGCCTACGTGCCCGTCGATATCTCCGGCGAATTTCTCAATGCGCAGGCGCAAGCCTTGCGCGCCGATTATCCGGGCCTTGCCATTCATCCCGTCACTGCGGACTTCACCGCCGCCTTCGAGCTTCCGGAAGCGGTGCGCGACATGCCGAAGGTCGGCTTTTTTCCGGGCTCGACGCTTGGCAATTTCGAACCGGGCGAAGCCTGCAAATTCCTCAAGAGCGCGCGCACCATCCTGGGCAAAGGCGCCCGCATGGTGATCGGCGTCGATCTGGAAAAGGACGAACGGACGCTCTACGACGCCTATAACGACACCGCCGGCGTCACCGCGCGGTTCAATCTCAATGTGCTGCACCGGATCAACCGCGAACTCGGCGGTGACTTCGACGTCGGCGCCTTCATTCATCGCGCGGTCTATAACCGCGACCGCCATCGCATCGAGATGCACCTGATCAGCAAGAAGGCGCTGACGGCCGAAGTGCTCGGCCAGAAGTTCTCGTTCCGCCCCGGCGAGAGCATCCATACCGAGAACAGCTATAAATACTCGATCGACCGTTTCGCCCTGCTTGCGCGGGTCTCAGGCTGGTCGCTGCTGCAATCCTGGACCGATGAAGCGGGCCTGTTTTCGGTTCACGCGCTGGAAGCTTCCGATTGAGGGTTGTCCGGCCGCGACCGTAGCGAGAGCGATTCCCAGACCGCGACGATCCCCATCAGGACCGTGGTGGCGATCGAGAGCATCAATGGCGATAGCTCTGCGCCGTACCAGCCGAGCACACCGAGCGCGACAATGCCGACGCCGTGCGACAGCTGAAGCCAGCCGCGGACGGCGAGCTTGAACAGGATCGCGCCGATCAAAAACAGCATCGGCCCGCCGACGGCGCTGACAATCACCCTCGCATCGGAATGACCGGCCGGATGCTGGAGCACGACGTCGTCAGCGACCGCCGACAGAATGATGCCGGCGACGATCGGCAGATGCAGATAGGTGTAGGCAAGCCTCGCCAGCCGCCCCGGTTCGCTCGAATTCGAGATCAGCTCAGAGCCGGCCTCCGCGCCCTTGTGGAAATAGATCCACCACATCGCGAGCGCCGCCACGAAAGCCGACAGGAATGCCACGACGACTTCAGAGGTCCATTTCAGATCGGCAAAGGTCGCGCCGGTGACGACGATGGACTCGCCAAGTGCGATGATGATGAAGCCGGCGCAGCGCTCGGCAATATGGCCGCCCTCGACATACCAGTCCGTCACCGACGAGGCGCCGTATTTCGGAATCCAGAACCGCACCGCGGGCGAGACGTATTCGATGGCGAGCGCGATCGCCCACAACACCAGCCGCGGTTCTCCCTCCGCGAGACCACCGGCGATCCAGAAGATGCCCGAGGTTGACAGCCAGACCAGGATGCGGATGGCGTTCATCCGGGCGCCAGTCTGGGCTGGCGACGTCGACAGCAGCAAGAAGATGGTGCGGCCGACCTGCATGGTCGCATAGGCGATCGCAAACCACAGGCCGCGCGAATCGAAGGCCTTCGGGATCGAGGTCGACAGCACGAGCCCGCCCAGCATCAGAAGAAACAGAAGTATGCGGACGGGTGTGAGCTCGGGGTCGAGCCAGTTGGTGATCCAGGAAGTGAAGACCCACACCCACCAAACGCTGAGCAGCAGCAAGGTGGTTTGTAGCGCGCCGATCGGGGTGAAATGCCCAAGCAGCGTGTGCGACACCTGCGTGACCGCAAACACGAAAACCAGGTCGAACAGCAATTCGGCGTAGGTGACCCGGCTATGCTGGTTCGGCACAATGGGACGATACAGCGCCCCGCGCTCGGTATCCGACGCCATGGCGCCCCTGCTTGCTCCTTATTGCCGCTAGTGGTCCGATTCTAACATTTGCATCCCGGTCTGGCTGGCACTTTTGCAAATGTTAGAATCAAAGGACCACTAGCAAATATAGGTTTCTAGTGGAGTTTTGGATTTGACATTCGCATTGCGCATTCCGGGCGACAGGGTAGCGAATGTCAAATCCACTCCACTAGCCGACCGGCCGGGTTATTCCGGGACGCCGGTCTGCAAGGCGAGCGCGTGGAGCACCCCGCCCATCTGGCCCCGAAGCGATTGATAGACGAGCTGATGCTGCTGAACGCGGGACTTGCCCCGAAAGGATTCGGAAATCACGGTGGCCGCGTAGTGATCGCCGTCGCCGGCAAGATCCCGGATCGTCACTTCGGCATCGGGAATCGCGGCCTTGATCATCGATTCGATATCGTGGGCGTCCATCGGCATTCCAGATTTCTCCTTGTCCTTGAGCGCGGCACGCGGCCCCCGGTCGGCCGGCTGGAGCGCTTCAACTTAGCGCGAATGGCCTTCTGGGTCACGCCTTCTCGCACTATATTCGGCCGAGGATCACAGGAAGGCCCGGCGGTTTTCGCGGGCCGAAAAGGCAGAAGATCATGAAATTGCCAGGCCCCGACCATCCGATCACGATCACGGCCAATCCGCGGCGCGTGCGGGTTTCCGCAGGCGGCGTTGTGATCGCCGAATCCAGCGACGCATTGTCGCTGAAGGAAGCGAGTTATCCGGCGGTGAACTACCTGCCGCGCAAGGACGCCAACATGGCGCTGCTGAAGCGCAGCGAACGGACGACGCATTGTCCCTACAAGGGCGATGCGAACTATTTCAGCATCGTCGCCGACGGCAAGACCATCGCCGACGCGATCTGGACTTATGAAACTCCGTTTCCGGCCATGACCGAGATTTCCGGCCACCTCGCCTTCTATCCGGACAAGGTCAAGATCGAGGAGTAGCGTAGGCCTTACTTCGAGCCTTTCCGGAAAGTTCCTTCCCGCCTTCACGGCGCCATGACCGGGGATTTCCCAGGCCACGGCCCTCGCCTGCCGGTTATTCCATGCGCTGGAATCCGACCGGATTGCGGCTGACGACGCTTGTTGAATCGCGGTCGGCGCGGCAACATCGGCAGGCATCAACATGCCGGAATGTGCATGAGCGTCGTTTTACCCGCCACGGAAGCCACAGAGACCAGACCGGTCGAAACCAAGCCAGTCCTGGGCACGCGCAATCTCGCCTTCGACCGCGCGCGGAGCTGCATCATTGTCATGGTGCTGATGCATCATTCCGTCATCCCCTACACTTATTACGGCCACACCGACAAACAGTCGTTTCTGCCCTTTGATGGGTTCGTGACTTTTAACGACAGCTACTTCATGGCGGCAATGTTTCTGCTGTCGGGACTGTTCGTGTGGTCGAGCCTGAAGCGAAAGGGCGTGGGCGATTTCCTGCGCGGACGCCTGCTGCGCCTGGCTCTGCCGTTCGCCATCGGCGCGGTCATCCTGATGCCGATGGCCTATTATGCGATCGAGCTTCGAAACGCCGGCCCGGGCGCGGGCTTCCTCGCCTTCTGGTGGAAGACGATCACGGTCGGCCCATGGGAGAGCGGCCCGATCTGGTTTCTCGCGGTGTTGTTCATCTTCGACATGTGCGCGGCCGCGGTCTTCAGCATCGCACCCGGCTTCGTCGAAGCCCTTGGACAGATCTCGACCGCGAGGCTTGAGAATCCCTTCTATGCCTTCTGGATGTTTCTTGCCGCATCCGTGATCGTCTACGCGCCGTTCGAATTCTATCTCGGCATCGGGCGATGGCTCACGCTCGGACCGCTCGCCGTTCAAGCCGACCGGATTCTGCTCTACCTGCTATATTTTTTCACGGGCGCGGGCATCGGCGCTGTCCACGGCGATCGCAGTCTTCTATCGGACGAAGGTGAACTGGCGCGGCGCTGGCCGGCTTGGCTCGTCGCCACGGTCGTGACCTATGCCGGCCTGATCGGGCTCATCTTCTACAAGCGCGAATACCTCGCCGATCCCAACGATCCTCCGGGATGGTGGAACGCGGCTCACTCGTTCTTCTTTGCCTCATTCAGCGCATCGCAGACCATCAACCTGCTCGCGCTGTTCCTGAGGTTCGACAGCCGCGGCAGAAGCATTCTCGATCCGTTGCGCGAAAACTCGTTCGGGATTTTCCTGATCCACTACGTGCCGCTGCTGTGGCTGCAATATGCGCTCTACGGCGTTACGCTGGCGCCTCTCCAGGAGGAAACGGCAATCCTGAAAGCCTTGATCGTGTTCGTGCTCACGCTTGCGATCAGCTGGCTGGCGACGCTCGCCTTGCGCCGGATTCCCGGCGCAAGGCATGTGCTCTAGAGCAAAACGAAAAGCCGCGTCAGGCTTTGCCCGCCATATAGGCCGGAAACCAGCTCTCAAATCCGTCCTTCAGCGAAGCCACTGAAAGAGCGTCCTCGCCGGCGATCGCGATCGCATCACCGCCGGTGGTGCCGATCCGCGAACAATGCACGCCAGCACCCCTCATTTTGGCGAGAACGAGGCCTGCCTGTTCGGCCGGGACGGTGACGACATAGCGCGCCTGGTCCTCGCCGAACCAGAACGCGTGTGGCACGGTCGAGGCCGGTGCGGCCAACAGTTGCGCGCCGATGCCGCTTGCAATCGCCATTTCAGCGAGCGCAACCAATAGGCCCCCGTCGGAAATATCATGTGCCGCGGTCGCGGTGCCCGCCCGGATCATGCCGCGCACCACATCGCCATTGCGCTTTTCGGCTGCGAGATCGACCGGCGGTGGCGCGCCCTCTTCGCGGCCGCAGATGTCGCGCAAATAAACCGACTGGCCGAGCCAGCCCTGGGTCTCGCCGATCAACAGGATCGCCTCTCCTCCGGCCTTGAAGGCCAGAGACGCGGACTTGGTGAAATCGTCGAGCACGCCGACGCCGCCGATCGAGGGCGTCGGCAGGATGCCGCGGCCATTGGTTTCGTTGTAGAGCGAGACGTTGCCCGACACGACGGGGAAGTCGAGCACGCGGCAGGCCTCTGAAATGCCCTTCAGGCAGCCGACGAACTGGCCCATGATCTCCGGCCGCTCTGGATTTCCGAAATTGAGATTGTCGGTGATCGCGAGCGGACGTCCGCCAACGGCTGTGATGTTGCGCCAGGCTTCGGCAACGGCCTGCATACCGCCTTGATACGGATCGGCCTCGCAATAGCGCGGCGTGACGTCGACGGTGAGTGCGAGCCCTTTCGGGCCGTCCTCGACGCGCACAACCGCGGCATCGCCGCCCGGCCGCTGCACGGTATTGCCGAGGATGACGTGGTCGTACTGCTCCCATACCCAGCGCTTCGAGCAAAGCTCGGGCGTTGCGATCAGCTTTTGCAGCGCCTCTGCGAGGCCGATCGGCGGCTCGACCTCGCGCGCGGCAATCACGGCCCTCGCCGGTTGCGCGACATGCGGACGGTCATAGAGCGGAGCCTCGTCGCCGAGTTCCTTGATCGGCAGGTCGGCCATGACGTCGCCGCCATGCTTGACGCGGAATCGCTTGCTTGGCGTGGTGTAACCGACGACGGCAAAATCGAGCCCCCATTTGCGGAAGATCGCTTCGGCCTCTTTTTCCTTCTCGGGCTTGAGCACCATGAGCATGCGCTCCTGGCTTTCCGAGAGCATCATCTCGTAGGCACTCATGCCGGTCTCGCGCGTCGGCACGGCATCGAGATTTAGGTCAACGCCGAGATCGCCTTTGGCGCCCATCTCGACCGCGGAGCATGTCAGCCCGGCCGCGCCCATGTCCTGGATCGCGATCACGCAATCGGCGGCCATGATTTCAAGGCACGCCTCCAGCAGCAGCTTTTCGGCGAAGGGATCGCCGACCTGCACGGTCGGACGCTTCTCGGCGGAATCATCGTCGAACTCGGCTGACGCCATCGAGGCGCCGTGAATGCCGTCGCGCCCGGTCTTGGAGCCGAGATAGACGATCGGCATGTTCACGCCGGATGCGGCTGCATAGAAAATCTTGTCGGCAGAGGCCAAGCCAACCGCCATCGCATTGACGAGGATGTTGCCGTCGTAGCGGGTGTGGAAACGCACTTGTCCGCCGACGGTTGGCACGCCGAACGAGTTGCCGTAGCCGCCGACGCCGGCAACCACGCCCGACACCAGATGCCGCGTCTTCGGATGTTCCGGCGCACCGAAGGACAACGCGTTGAGACAGGCAATGGGGCGCGCGCCCATGGTGAAGACGTCGCGCAGGATGCCGCCGACGCCGGTGGTTGCGCCCTGATAGGGCTCGATGTAGCTCGGGTGGTTGTGGCTCTCCATCTTGAACACGACCGCGTGGCCGTCGCCGATATCGATGACGCCGGCATTCTCGCCGGGCCCCTGGATCACCCAGGGCGCTTTCGTCGGCAGTCCCCGCAGATGGATGCGCGAGGATTTGTACGAGCAGTGCTCGTTCCACATCGCCGAGAAGATGCCGAGTTCGGTGAACGTCGGCTCGCGGCCGATCAGTTTCAGGATACGCTCGTATTCGTCCGGCTTGAGACCGTGACTGGCGACGAGCTCGGGGGTGATTTTCGGTTCGTTGCTACGCATCAGACGATCAGGCCGCCCGGTCCATGTGAGCGACGAGGCCCGCAAACAGACCGCGACCGTCGGTGCAGCCCATGATGTCTTCGACATGGTTTTCAGGATGCGGCATCATGCCGAGCACATTGCCGCGCTCGCTGACGATGCCGGCGATCGAATGCGCCGCGCCGTTGATATTGGCATGTTCGTCGACCACGCCATCCGCCGAACAATAGCGATAGAGCACCCGCCCCTCGCCTTCGAGGCGCTTGAGCGTTTCTTCATCGGCTTCGTAATTGCCCTCGCCATGCGCGACCGGCACGCGGATGACCTGACCCGCATTGTAACCGCGCGTGAAAGGCGTATCGGAGCGCTCGATCCGCAGATGCACATCCTTGCAGATGAATTTCAGCCGCGCGTTGCGCATGAGCACGCCGGGCAAGAGTCCGGCTTCGCACAGAATCTGAAAGCCGTTGCAGACGCCAAGCACGAGGCCGCCTTTGGCCGCGAAATCGCGCACCGCATCCATCACAGGCGAGCGCGCCGCGATCGCGCCGCAGCGTAAGTAATCGCCGTAGGAAAACCCACCGGGCACCACGACGAGATCGGTGCCCCCGGGCAACGAGGTCTCGGCATGCCAGACCATCGCGGTTTCGTTGCCGGATGCGAGTTTCAGTGCGCGCGCCATGTCGCGCTCGCGATTGATTCCGGGAAAAACGAGAACGGCGGATTTCATTCCAGACCTAATTTCGAACGCTCTTTAGCACAGCTTCAAATTTTTCCAGATTGACCTGGCTAGCTGTTTCGTCGCGGGACGAACTGCTTAGCGACGCGCGCCAATTAGAACCGTCGACATCGCCAAAAGAGTAGTAAGCTTTTGAGCCGTCCATCAACTTAGCAACGCCATGCATCTGTCCCGTCGAGAGATCAATTGCAAACGGCGAAAATACCTTGCTTGGTTCTCCCAATATGTCTGACGCCGCGGCCTCTTGCTTACGTAAGATCCCTGGAAAGACCGCCGAACTGAGGGTATTAAAGCGGAAGAAGACCCTCGACCCCACCGCGCAATCGGATCGCTCACATACATAAACATGCAATTGGTTCGGGCCCTCGACATAACGCCAACCATCGACCGCTGCCGGCGCCGCGTCAGCTGAAGAAATCCCAGCAGCTAAGCTTGTCAGAAATACGCTGGCCCAGTTGCGAATTGCGAACCTCATATGCTCGGAGCGTCGTGCAGTTCGAGACGGCGTTCGATACGATCCAGACGGTCCTCGTGGCGAATCAGGGTTTTATGGACACCCGAAATTTCCTCGAAGACGCTGGTGATTTCCTGGCGAATGCCATTCTGAGCAGTCCGTGATGCCTGCATCTCCTGCTTCAGTTCGTCGAGCTTGCCATCAACCTGAGTAAGGCGCGCTTGCACCGACTTCCACACTTCAAACATCAGTTCCGGAGTGACGTCGGCCATCTTGCCTGTCCCTAAGCCTTAACCTCGATAGCATAATTCTCGATCACGGTGTTGGCGAGCAGCTTGTCGGCGGCGTCCTTCAACGCCGCTTCGGCCTTCGCCTTGTCGGCGCCCGAAAGCTCGATGTCGAACACCTTGCCCTGGCGAACGCTGGCAATGCCGTCGACGCCGAGCGATTTCAGCGCGCCTTCGATGGCCTTGCCTTGCGGATCGAGAATGCCGGTCTTCAGCGTGACGGTGACGCGTGCCTTCACGAGATTGCCCTCACCCCTTGACCAGCACCGGGCCTGAGCCCGCCGGGCGCTCGTTCTCCATCAGGATGCCGAGCCGCTTGGCAACTTCCGTATAGGCTTCGAGGAGCCCGCCGAGGTCCCTGCGGAAGCGATCCTTGTCAAGCTTCTCGTTCGATTTGATGTCCCACAGCCGGCACGAGTCCGGCGAGATCTCGTCGGCGACGATGATCCGCATCATTTCGTTCTCGAACAGCCTTCCGCATTCCATCTTGAAATCGACCAGACGAATGCCGATGCCGAGAAACAGCCCGGTGAGGAAATCGTTGACGCGGATCGCGAGCGCCATGATGTCGTCGATCTCCTGCGGCGTGGCCCAGCCGAACGCCGTGATGTGCTCCTCGGAGACCATGGGATCGTTGAGCTGGTCGTTCTTGTAATAGAACTCGATGATCGAGCGCGGCAGCTGCGTGCCTTCCTCGATGCCGAGCCGCTGCGACAGCGAGCCGGCCGCGACATTCCGCACCACGACCTCGAGCGGCACGATCTCAACCTCGCGAATCAATTGTTCGCGCATGTTGAGACGGCGGATGAAGTGGGTCGGCACCCCGATGTCGTTGAGGTGCTGGAACAGGTACTCCGAAATCCGGTTGTTGAGGACGCCCTTGCCCTCGATCACCTGGTGTTTCTGCTTGTTGAACGCGGTCGCATCGTCCTTGAAGTGCTGGATCAGGGTTCCCGGCTCCGGACCCTCATAAAGAACCTTGGCCTTGCCTTCATAAATGCGGCGTCGACGGCTCATTGGGATGTACCGTGTGTTGTTGAAATCCATGAATTTGGTGTGCTCCGGATGCCAAGAGGGACGACCCACGACGGAGCTGCCGTGAAGGCCAGGTTACTTACGAAACAGAACGAGAACCGAGCCTGGAATCGACCCTATCCGATTGGCCTATCCAGTACAATCGATCCGGCCCACCGGGCCCTAGTTTTACCGTCCAAAAGCGTGACGGTTTGACGCTCGTGACCCGCTGAATTCACAGTATTATTTAGGTATCGGACCGCCCCACCGCAACGAGACTGCGCCGCCGTCAAATGGCCGCCCGAGGAGGAACTTTCGCCATGACCACCTTCGACAAACGCGAAGAAGGCTTTGAGAGGAAATTCGCCCTCGACGAGGAGCTGAAATTCAAGGCGGAGGCGCGGCGCAACCGCCTGCTCGGCCTGTGGGCCGCCGGAGAGCTCGGCATGTCCGGCGATGCGGCAATCGCCTATGCCAAGGAGGCCGTGGCGGGCGTCTTTGCCGAAGGCGGCGACAAGGCCGTGGTGGCCAGAGTAACCGCCGATCTGTCGGCAAACGGCGTCACGGAAGACGCCATTCGTGCGCAGATGACCGAATTGATGGCGCAGGCCGTCGCCCAGGTGAAGGCGGGCGTTTGATTAACAGGCCGGTCCTCATCCTGACGAGCGGCGTCGGAGTTTATCATCGGGCCGTGCTTCGCACGGACCCGTTGGCCGCATCTCGAAGGATGAGGTTTGCGGCCCATGGTTCTCCCGGCGATGCGAAGTATCGTCCGAAGACGCGCGATTTAGGTGTGGCGCCATTCGCGAACGACCTCGCATTCGCCCGGTCTGCTCGGGCACAGCGCGCTCCTCACCATGAGGTTCGTCATCCCTCCTTGAAACCATATTCCGGCACGTTGCCGCTGGCGCCGTAATACTTGTAAGGCAGGAATTTGCCCGACATCGTGATCTTGACGCGGTCCCCCTTCGGATTGGGCAGCCGCTCCATCACCATGTCGAAATCGATCGCCGACATGATGCCGTCGCCATATTCTTCCTCGATCAGCGCCTTCCAGGCGGGACCGTTGACCATCACAAGCTCAAAGAAGCGGTAGATCAAGGGGTCGGTCGGCGGCATCGGCATGCCGCGCATCGGCACCTCGTTGAGCATCGCGGTCTCCGACTTGGAAAGCCCGAACAACTCGCCGGCATTCGCTGCCTGCGGCTTGGTCAGCTTCATCTGGCCGAGGATCGCGCCAACGATCAGCACCTCCGAATAGCCGCCGACCTTTTCGCAGATGTATTTCCAGGTCCAGCCCTTCTCGCGCTTGATGTCGAGCAGTTTCTCGGTGAGATCGGTCCGTTTCATGTTTCACTCCCTTCGTGATCGCCGGCTTTAGCCGGAAGTCCCCGTCCATGATTTCTGCACATCCGATGGCCCGCCGGAAACAGCGGCAATTGCCAACTCCGGCTTGCCGATCTTCACCACCGGCACATGGCGCGGATCGTGATCGGGCGTCTCAGCCGCAAAGCTCTTGCTCCGGCTGACCAGAAAATCAACGATGTGGTTACGCAGCGCGTAGTAATAGGGATGACGGTGCAGATCGATGCGGCCGCGGTCCTTTGGTAATGGATTTTCGACGATCTCGGCGAGCACCGCGCCCGGCCCGTTGGTCATCAGGAAAATCCTGTCCGCGAGATAGATCGCTTCATCGACGTCATGCGTGATCATGAACGCGGTCTGCCCCGTCTCCAGGCAAATGCGGCGGACCTCGTCCTGCAAGGTGCCGCGCGTCAAGGCATCCAGCGCCGAGAACGGCTCGTCCATCAGCATGATCTTCGGCGTGATCGAAAGCGCGCGCGCGATGCCGACGCGCTGTTTCATGCCGCCGGACAATTCGGACGGACGCTTGTGCTCGGCGCCAGTGAGGCCGACGAGATCGATGAACTTCTGCGCGTGCGCCTTTACTTTCGCACGATCCCAGTCGCGCCATTTCGAGGTCACGGCATAGGCGACGTTGCCGAGCACGGTGCGCCACGGCAGCAGCGCGTGGCTTTGAAAGATCACGGCGCGATCGAGGCTGGTACCTTGAATGGCCTCGCCGTCCACGATCACCA
Source organism: Bradyrhizobium erythrophlei (assembly GCF_900142985.1). Lineage (NCBI taxonomy): Bacteria > Pseudomonadati > Pseudomonadota > Alphaproteobacteria > Hyphomicrobiales > Nitrobacteraceae > Bradyrhizobium > Bradyrhizobium erythrophlei. Next base: position 5,555,827 of record NZ_LT670849.1, on the reverse strand, counting down.
CGCCTTCGCTCGGCGTATCGAGCCCGGCGAGAATATTGAGCACGGTGGTCTTGCCACAGCCGGAATGGCCGATCACACAGGCGAATTCGCCGCGCGGCACAGACAGCCAGAGATTTTCGAAGACCGCGACCTCGCCGCCCGCTGCACCCGGATATCGCTTGGCGATCGCTTCGATCGAAATGAATTTGTCGGTCATGGCGTCATTCCGGGAACGTCACCATGCGGGTGAAGCGCGCGAGGATTTGATCGAGCAACATGCCGACCAGCCCGATCAGCAGGATGGCGATGATGACATTAGTGATCGAAAGGTTGTTCCACTCGTTCCACACGAAGTAGCCGATGCCGGTGCCGCCGACCAGCATTTCGGCCGCCACGATTACGAGCCAGGCAATGCCGATCGAAATCCGCATGCCGGTGAGGATGGTCGGCGCGGCCGCGGGCAGGATCACGGTGAAGGCGCGCCGCAGCGCGCCGACTTCCAGCGTGCGCGCCACATTGATCCACTCCTTGCGCACGGCGGCGACGCCGAAGGCGGTATTGAGCAGCATCGGCCAGACCGAGCAGATGAAGATCACGAAGATCGCCGACAGGCCGGAATCCTTGATGGTGTAGAGCGCGAGCGGCATCCAGGCGAGCGGCGAGATCGGCTTTAACACCTGGATAAACGGATCGAGCGCGCGGCTGATCAAGGGCGACATGCCGATCAGGAAGCCCAGGGGAATGGCAACGATAACGGCCAGCAGATAACCGAGGCCGACGCGGGCAATCGAATAGCCGAGCTGGATGCCGAGCCCCTTGTCGTTCGGGCCGTTGTCGTAGAACGGCCGCTTCAGGTGCTCCCACAGCTTGGCGCCGACATCGAGCGGACCCGGCATCGCGGATTTGCCTTGCGTCGCGGTCGCGCCCATCAGCTTGGCATATTCCGGGCTCATGCTGGCCACCGCGCTACTGCTTCGCGTGGCGAGGTGCCAGACGCCGATAAATGCCAAAAACAGCGCAATCGAGATGACGGCCGCGCGGAAGGTCAGTGAAGACGTCATGCCCGTCACGACGACTTCCTGATCTTGAAGCTGTTGAGATAGTCGTCGGGCTTCGCCGGATCGAAGGTCTTGCCCATCACGACAAAGGATTTGTACGCGGCTTCCGGCGCGGCAAAGCCCATCTCCGCCATCGTCTTGCGCGTGCCGGTTGCCAGATAAACTTGCTCGGCGATGGCTTTGTAGTCGACATCGCCCTTGATCTGGCCCCAGCGCTTCATCTGCGTCAGCATCCAGACCGCAAAGGACTGCCAGGGGAAGGGATCGAAATCGACGCGCTTGGGATCGGTCTTGATGCCCCCTAAGCCGTCGGCATAGGTCCCGGTCAGTACCTGCTCCAGCACGGTGACCGGCGCGTTGATGTAGTTGGCCGGCGCGATTGCCTCCGCAATCTGCCTGCGGTTCTCCGCTTTGGAGGCATAGGCGGTTGCGTCAAGAATGGCCCGCGTCAGCGCCGCAAAACTGTTCGGCGCCGTCGTGATGAACTCACGGCTCGCCGCGAAGGAGCAACAGGGATGGCCGTCCCAGATCTCCTTCGACAAAATGTGCATGAAGCCGACGCCGTCATAGATCGCGCGCTGGCAGATGTTGTCGGGCGCGAGGAACCCGTCGATATTGTCGGCACGCAGGTTGGCGACCATTTCCGGCGGCGGCACCGAGCGAAGCTGCACGTCGGTATCGGGGTCGAGGCCGTGTTCGGCAAGATAATAACGCAGCAGGTAGTTGTGCATCGAGTAATCGAAGGGAATGGCGAACTTCATGCCCTTCCATTCCTTCGGATCGCGGCGATCCCGGTGCTTCATCGCAAGGGTAATGCCCTGCCCGTTGATGTTCTCGATCGCGGGCACCGCGAACGGGATCGCCTGCGCCCCGAGGCCGAGCGAAATCGCAATCGGCATCGGCGCCAGCATGTGCGAGGCGTCGTATTCCTTGTTGATGGTCTTGTCGCGCACCACCGCCCAGCCGGCGGTCTTCACCACTTCGACGTTGAGCCCATGCTTGGCATAGAAGCCGAGCGGCGCCCCCATGATGATCGGCGTCGCGCAAGTGATCGGGATGAAGCCGACCTTGAGGTCTTTCTTCTCGGGCAGCCCAGCGTCGGCGAAAGCTTCGGTCGCCGTCTTCAACGGAAAGAATTGCGAGATCGCGGCAAGCGCCGTCGAAGCGCCGACCGACTTCAGGAAAGCGCGGCGCGCGGCATCTCTCGGAAACATTGCCCGCATCACTGCCGACGCAACGACGCCTTCATAACGCTTGTCTTCGCCGGCCACTGGCTCGCAACGCATCGCAAGCGTTGCCTGTGCATGCTCGGCCTCGTAACGATGCTGGCCGCAGGCGCAACCGGCCCGCGAAAGTTCACGGTCGGCATCGAACGGATCGTCAAAGGTCGGCATGCCCTGCATTCCCTCACGCGTCTGTGGTGCGGCATCCCGCCACACCAGCAAGTTCACCGCCCGGCCGCTGATGCGACCGGGCGATGAAAATTCATGCAGGTTTTATGCCGCTTTTTCGGTCAGCTTCGCCTCGATGGGGAGACCTTCCTCGATCGGCAGCGACGGATCGCGAGACCATTCGTTCCATGAGCCAAAATACATCCGCACATCCTTCACGCCGGCGTTCTTCAGTGCCAGGAACGTGTTCGACGCCCGCGCGCCCTTGAAGCAGTAAAGGTAGACCGGCGTGCTCTGGGTGATGCCGACGGTGGCGCATTCGGCGAGGATTTCGTTCTTCGACTTGAAGCGCGGCCCTTCAGCCGTCGGCTTCATCATGCGATACCATTCGAGCCAGACAGCGCCAGGAATCCGGCCCTTGCGCGGGCAGAAGTCCTTGCCGTAAGGCGACGAACTTTCGCCGATCCACTCGTCGATGTCGCGCACATCAAGCAGTGCAATGCCATGCTTGCCGACGGCGGCAAGCATGGTCTTGGCGTCGATCAGGATGTCGCCTGCTTCCGGGACGATCGAGAACGACGCAGACTTCGGCGACGGCACCGCGGTCGTGGTCGGCAATCCCGCCGCGGCCCAGGCATCGTATCCGCCGTGCACCACCTTGACCTTCGGATAGCCGAGCATGGTGAGCAGGTAATAACCGCGGCAGGACTGGCCGAAGCCGGAATTCATGGACTGTTCGTAGATGACGGCGGTTTCCTTGCCGGAGAGCCCGGCCTTGCCGAATGCGTCGGCGAATTTCGTCTTCAGTTCGTGCATGCCTTCGGGCGTCGACGTTGCGAGATACGTGAAGATCTCATGCACGTTCACCGCATTGGGCAGATGCCCCGCGGCATACGCATCGGGATTACGGGTGTCGATGATGACACACGGCTCCTTTGCGATGAATTCGGCGAGTTCGCTGGCAGAAATCAGAACGTCCGTCATGGCAGCCTCTCCTGTTTGTGGTTCAAGTTTGGTCGGGGTCGAAAAACCTCACATGTCCGCCAGCATCTTCCGCAATTGCTTGGTGGCGGGCGTCACGATGGCGACGAAATAGGCTTCGCGGAGCCGGCGCTGGGCGCGATGACTTTTCAGGTAGCCGCGCGCGCCGCAGTGGAGCATCGCCGCATGCGCCGCCGCGACGCTGGCCTCACCCAGACGTAGGCGAAGCGCGACGACCTTGCGCCAGTAGCTTTCCTCTTCGTTGTAGGGATCGGCGGCGAGCGTCATCGTTTCGGCTTCGAGCTCGGCGAGCAATTCTGCGAAATTCACCGGCTGCTGCGGCAGGTAGCGATTGACGTGGCCGAGCGGCGGATCGACCTCGTTCATGATGTTGATGCAATCGCGGATGAGACCGGTCGCCATACCCGCTTGCAGCAGAATGAATCCGGCACGAATTTTCTTCACGAACGGTCCGGCGGTATCAGCCAGGATGAGATCGTCGGGCACGAAGACATCGCGAAACTGCACGCCGTAGGTACCGGTGCCGTCCATGGCGAGGAACGGCTTGCACGGCTGCAAGCTGACCGCCGGATCCGAGCAGTCGGCGAGGAACATCACGATGCCGCCAGGCTCGTCCTCGCGCTCGAAAATGGTGCCAAAGAAATGGTTGGGCCCGAGGTTAGAGACCCAGGGCAGCGCGCCCTTGACGATGTAGCCGCCGTCGACCTTCCGCCCCTTCAATTTCAGCTTCTCGATTCCGAAGAAGCTCTTCATCGGATTGGACAACCCGGTGCCGCCAAGGATCTGGCCGGTTGAAAACTTGTCGCCGAATTTCGCCACCAGTTTCGGATTGGTGGAATTCGCGACGTACCAGACCAGCGTATTCTGGCACCACGCCATGAAGGCGGTGGCGCCACAGACTTCACCGAGCGCTGCGATCGAATGAATGGCGCAGCGCAGATCGGCTGCGCCATTCTTCGGCAGATGGCTTCCCCACGCGCCGACATCGCCAAGACGATGCAGCAATTCGTCGGGATAGACCGTGCCGGCGTCGATGGCGGGCGCCATGGGCGCAAGGTTCTTGCGGGCAATGGTGGCGACCTGCTCGGCTATCGATGCCAAGGAGACTTCGTCGCCGATCACGTGCCGGTTTAGAGCCACTGAACCCATCACACCCTCCGCCTCTCTTCAGGTTTTCGTTCAATCTCAGGACGCGTTGACCTCGAGATTGACGGGGCGGGTGAAGGTGTTGGCGACCGGCGACCACTTCTTGACGTGGGCGACGAGCGCATCGATCTCGCTCTTCGGAACGCCTTCGCATTCCATGTCGACCTTGACGCGGACGTCGGTGAACCCAACGGGCTTCTCACTGACGTCGCCGGTGCCCCAGACCGCCGTGATATTGAGATCACCCTCGAGCTCGAGTTCGAGCTTGTTGACGGTCCAGCCGCGGTGCACGGCGTTGGCGTGAAGTCCGACGGCAAGACACGAACCGAGCGCGGCGAGCGAGGCTTCCGACGGATTGGGAGCGGTGTCGTCGCCAAGCAGGCCCGGCGGCTCGTCGACAATGTATGGTGCGAGGTTGCGGATGTAGTTGGCGTGGCGGAACTTGCCTTCGGCCACCGTCTTGCATTTCAAGGTCTTGATGACCTTCGGGTTGGCTTTGCCGTTGGCGATGAGTTGTTCCAGGCCTTGCTTGTCGATGGGCGCGAGGCAGCCGGTGAGCGCTGTTTTCTGAGCGACCGCGGTCATTTAGTTTCTCCCTAGGAGCGAGGATACCGAACGGTCTGTTTCCTGCATGAACCGTGCCAGAATTCCCCCAGAAAAAAAGACGAAGCCGCTTAGCCGCTTAGCCAAGGCTGCCCGAAAACCGATCAGTAGCCTCGTGCTCAATCGCGATGCATTTGCGCGTTTGCACCGATCAATTTGCGCGCAGGCAAGATGCGACTTGATAGGAACAAGCCAGTCGGATTAAGTGACGCCATGGGAAAGCCATCTTCGAAGAAGCGTTCGGCGCCAGCGCCTCACGAGGCGAGCGACGATGAATCCGCGCGCGGGCGATTGTTGAACGCGGCGACGTATCTGTTCTGCAAGAACGGCATCAACGCCACCGGCATCGACGCCATCATCAACGAGGCCGGAACTGCCAAGACCACGCTCTACAAACTGTTCGGCTCGAAGAACAACCTCGTGCACGTCGTGCTGGAGACCGAAGGCAAGCAGTGGCGCGAATGGTTCATCGGCGCGATCGAAGCCGGCGGCGGCAGCCCGCAGGAAAAGCTGACGCGGATTTTTCCGGCGCTGAAGGATTGGTTCCGTCAGGAGCGTTTCTACGGCTGTCCTTTCATCAATGCGGTCGGCGAACACGACAAGGATCAGAAGCAGCTTCGCGCTATCGCGATGCGGCACAAGAAGGTCGTTCTCGGCTATATCGAAAAACTCGCCGGCGAGATGGGCGCATCTGAACCCGCCGTGCTGGCGCACCAGCTCGGGCTGTTGATGGATGGCGCCATCGTTGCAGCCATGGTGACGCGCGATCCTGGCGTCGCCGACACGGCCGGTCTCGCGGCCGGCTCGCTGTTCGTGCCATCGAAGTCGAAAAAACCCAAGCGCGGGATGAGCGCCGGCGAAGAGTTAGCCGCCGTCTAAGAGAACGGGCGGCGTCGACCGCCCTGTTCTCGTCTTCGTGCCTCGTGCTACTTGCCGAGGTGCTTGTCGAAGAAGGTCGCGATTTCCTCGAACACTTCCTTTGACTCCGACGCTGTGTCATCGCGGATGTAGTGCGCGTGCGCCATCCCCTCATAGACCTGAAGGGCTGCTTCGACGCCCGCCTGCCGCAGCTTGCGGTGAACACGAACCGTGTTGCTCAACAGAAGATCACGAGTCCCGCTGGTGAGGATGGTCGGCGGAAAGCCGTGCATGTCGCCATAGACCGGCGACAACAGCGGATCTTTCAGGTCATGGCCGGCGGCATAGACGATGGTGCCGGCATCGCAGAAGCCGTCGGGCGAGACCAGCACGTTGTCGACCATGGCGTTGGTCTGGAAGGTATCGCCGACTTTCGTCACATCCGACATCGGCGTGCCCGAGGCGATCGCACCGGGCATCGGCAGGCCGAGTTCTTTGGCCTTCAACCCCATTTCGAGCACCAGCGCGCCCCCCGCCGAGGTGCCGAAGAACGCCATGTTCTTCGCCGGCGTGGTTTTCATCAGCGCCTTGTAGACGGTGATGCCGTCGTCGAGCGCGGCCGGAAAATACGCCTCGGGCGGCATGCGGTATTCGACCGAAACCACCTTGATATGCCCGAAGCCGGCCATGAACAGCGCTTCCGGCAGGCTGGCCTCGCGCGGGTTGAGCACGTAACAGCCGCCATGCATGTGGATGAGCTGGCGGTTGGTGTTTTCCGGCGCGATGGTCTCCGGCGTCACGATGAAGGCGCGCACGCCGTCGATCGTGGTCTTCTCGACCTTGACCTTCAGCCGCTCCATCATCCCCGGCACATTCTTCATCAGCGCCTCGGCGCCGGCATCCGCCACCGGCTTCCACTCCTCGCCGGTCTTGGGATGAATGTCCCAGTTCGAGCGCAGCGGCGCGCCGATGATCTTCGCAAGCTGCGGACTAACGTCGGTCGGCGTCGTTAGCGTCTTGGCCGGCACCTGAAGCGTGCCGGCGGGCGGTGTTTGTGCGTTCACGATCGTGGCAAGGCAAAACAGCGCGAGGCTGCCCAAGGCCAGAACGGTTGGCGACAGGGCGCGCCCCGTCGCGAGCTGCGACTTCTTCATTGGTCGTCTCCAGTCCCTAATTTTATTTTTGAATCTTATTTCAGCGCGTCCGCGACCTTGGCTAACCCTGCATTGGCGCAGACTTCGTCTTTTTCGCCGCCGGGCGCACCGGAAACGCCGACGCCGCCGATCACCTCGTTGCCGGCGCGGATGGGCACGCCGCCACCGACGCCGACCACGCCTGGAATCTGGCGGATGAAGGCGTTGGCCGGGTCCTCGAGCATCTTCATGGTCTGGAGCGAGGTCTGGTTGCGCGTGCGGGCCGTGTAGGCCTTCAGCCGGCTGAATTCCATGGTGTGCGGCGCGGTGCCGTCGCCGCGGATTTGAGCGGCGACGTTGCCGCCCTTGTCGACGATGGTGACCGAGACCTTGTAGCCATCCTTGGTGCACTGCTCGATCGCGCCCTGGATGATCGCGAGCGACAGGCCCATCGACATGTTCTTTTCGGTCTGGACCGACTGCGCCATCGCGGGCGCAGTAGCGAAGACGGCAAGTGATGCAAATGCGGCAACAAGTGCGGCAAGTTGAACGCGACGCATGATGAGGCTCTCCCTGATGTTTATTCTTACTTGGACAGAAACCCTAGTCCGGCCCGCTTAATCCTGGCAACGGTGCAGAAATTCGCTGGCAGCGTCAAAACGGTACTCAGAGGAGCTGTGAGAGCCGATCCAGTTCGGCGTCCAGATCGCGCTCGACGTCGGCGACCGCCATATCCAGCACCCGGTAATCCCGAGCCTCGAGCCAGGCCCGCCGTCCGCTGCGGTCCTTGATGATGGCGTCGGACTCGCCCGGGTTCGTCAGTTCGATCGCGATCCGGTGCACGAAGGAAACGAAATCCGGGATCTGGCGGCCGACCGGCGTCTGCCGCTTGAACTGTCCCGCAAAGCGGCGATCGCGGGTCAGCGACTGCCACAGAATGCGCTCGGCATCGGTCGGATTGCGCCGCAACAGCCGCGCCAGCCCGCGCACGGTGCTGCTGCCATCGGATGTCGCACCGCCCTGCTCGGCGAGCAGCGCGCGCAAGCGCGTCGCCTGTTCGCCATCGAGCACGCCGCCCTTGGCCGGTCCCTTTCGTCCCTCGGCGATCGCCATCACTACGCCGTGCAGCGTGTGCATGTCCTGCTTGGTCGGCTCCATCCGGGTGAAGATGTTACGCAGGTTGACCAGCATGGTGTCGCGCTTTTCGGCGGGTCGCAGGAATTCGACCTTGTCGAGTTCGCGGACGAGATTATCGAAGAAGGCCTGGATCTGATATTGCGACGCCGGTTCGGAACGCTCCGTCATCGCAAACGGCAAGGTGCCCGCGGTCGAGAGCTTGAACCATTCATAGCTGATCAGAAGCACCGCCTGCGCCAGGTTGAGCGAGGCAAAGCCGGGATTGACCGGGAACGTCACGATGCGGTTGGAAAGCCCGACCTCCTCGTTCGTCAGCCCCCAGCGCTCGCGGCCGAAGAGAATGCCGACCGTGCCGCCGGCGTTGATCTGGCCGACCATTTCGGCCGCCGCCGCTTCCGGCCCGACCACGGGCTTGGCCTGGTCATGGGCGCGGGCGGTGGTGGCGAACAGCAGCGTGCAGTCAGCTACCGCCGCCTCGACGGTTTCGAACAGTTCGACGTGCTCAAGGATATGGTCGGCGCCGGCCGCGGCGCGTTGGGCTGCCACGTTCGGCCAGCCGTCGCGCGGGTTGACGATGCGAAGCCGATCAAGCGCAAAATTGCCCATCGCGCGCGCGGCCATGCCGATGTTCTCGCCAAGCTGCGGCTCGACCAAAATGACGATGGGGCCGGCGAGTTCGAGGCTGGGTTTGGTTCTGTCGGTACCGGACATCAGGGCTTCGTCTTTAAATTGAGATGTGGCTCAAGTCGCCTTCGTTATGACGGATGCCTTGATAATCCAAGACAATTTCGCACATGCGTCGCCTCCCCGCGGCCCGGGTTTTGAAGAACAAGTCCCTCTGACATGAGAGGGCGCAAGGAATGCCGGGTGTTTTCCGCACCCGCAGCCTTGTGTGCGAAAGGTGAAAGCACACAAGTTAGTCACCACAGGTACGCCGAACATTCCGGCATTCCCTGCGCGACGGTTTTGACGGCCTATTCCGCGCTCTCCCTGGCGATCGGGCTTTTTGTCACCATCACCAGCGCAATGCGGAAGCATTGTCGCCAGCTTGATATCAGCGTCGAGATATCAGGACCACACGGCTTGGCCGTCCGCTTTCCACGCGTTCGTCTTTCGCGCGCCAAAGCGTCCATCGCAATCCCGCGCCCAACGTTCAGTGACGATCGCGAAACGCCCCTCTCCTTGAGAGCACGGGACGCGCGGAAAAATGCTTCTGATTTGCCCGACGCCACAAGGCAAACGTCTGCGACACGATGGCACGACGGGCAAATCACTTGCGGAGTGCAAAATCCTGTCAAGTGATGACCAATTGCTTGATGTCATTGTGAGGAGAGGAAGTCGTGCAAATAAGATGCGAGCTTCGAGCAGTCGCGGCCGATCGCTGAAGGTTCGCAGTTTCACGCGGGCTTGATCGACGGCCGCAGCGAGTCCGGCTGCATCGGCATGTCGGGTAATGACCCATAGCGGACCTCGCATGACCGTATCAAACAGCGTAGAAGCATCGCATGATTCCGTGGTTGCAGATCGATACGACCCGAGTGCCCGGTACCGACGTCGAACTTCGCTTGATGCGAAGGGGCGCCGAGTTCTCAATGATGCTCGGTCAGAACGAGTTGATGAACAGTCGTCTCAGCGGATCGGAGGAGGCGCTCGCGACGCTCGCCTGTCGAAGGATCGACGGCGTCAAGCGCCCGCATCTGTTGATCGGCGGACTGGGCATGGGCTTTACATTGCGCGCCGCGCTCGCGGTGTTGGGCGCGCAAGCACGGATTACTGTCGCCGAACTCGTCCCCGCCGTGATCGTATGGGCGCGTGGGCCAATGGCCGATATCTTTGGCGATAGCCTGAACGATCCACGCGCTGTCATTCGCGAAGCCGATGTGGTCGAAATGATCAAAGCGTCGCCGTCGGCGTTCGACGCCATTCTACTCGATGTCGATAACGGCCCGGAAGCATTGATCCGCAAGGCCAATGACGCACTCTACGACCTCAAGGGACTGCAATCGATCCGCCGCGCGCTGCGGCCGGGCGGTATCCTTGCGGTCTGGTCATCCGGGCCAAATACCGCGTTTTCGAAACGGCTTGGCACGGCTGATTTCGAGGTGAATGAAGTTGGCTTGCGCGCAACGACCAAGCGCAGCGGCGCCCACCACGTCATCTGGTTCGCAACCAAGCCTCTGCCGGCCTCGCGCTAACGGACAGATTCACCCGGCTCCAGGTCTGGCCGCCGAAAGCGCAGCCTTTGCACGCGTCGCGAAGACCGTTCGATCGCAACGCACATTCCGCTTGGCGAAATTTTCAGACTGGCGATTCTACTTCGTGTCTGAATTGCGTTCTGGAATGTAGCAGCCTTCGCTTGCGCGCCATTTGCTTTCGGATAGGCTTTCTCTCGAAATCAAAACGCGCCCGACACATCAACGATCGGCGCGACACGGGACGACACAGGGAGGGACGCCATGCATCGCAGATGGACTCTGGCGATTATCGGACTCGTTTTGATTTTGGCCGGCGGGGCGTTCGCCTGGGTGACGCAGACCTCCGGCGGCATTCAGGTCCGTGATATCAGGTTCACCGGCGCCAAGGGCAACACCATGAGCGCCCTGCTCTACGTGCCGCCGAATGCGACGGCGCAGATTCCAGCCCCCGGCATTCTCGCGGTCCACGGCTACATCAATTCGCGCGAAACCCAGGACGGCTTTGCGATCGAATTCGCCCGCCGCGGCTATGTCGTGCTGGCGCTCGACCAGACCGGCCACGGCTATAGCGATCCTCCTGCTTTCGCCAACGGCTTTGGCGGCCCGGATGGTCTCGCTTACCTGCGCAGCCTCGAATTCGTCGACAAGGACAACATCGGCCTCGAAGGGCACTCGATGGGCGGCTGGACAGTGCTGGCGGCAGCGAGCGCGATGCCGAACGACTACAAGTCGATGGTGCTGGAGGGCTCCTCCACCGGCAAACCCTTTGCCGCCGAAGGCACGGCATCCTGGCCGCGCAACGCCGCGCTGATCTTCGCCAAGTACGAGGAATTCCCGGTTCTGATGTGGGGCGTCGAAAAGGCTGCCGACGTCACGCAAAGCCCGAAACTCCAGGCGTTGTTTGGCGCGTCGGGCGCGGTCGAACCCGGCAAGGAGTATGGCGACAAGGCGCAGGGAACGGCGCGCGTGCTGTACACGCCTGACATTACCCACCCGGCCGAGCATATTTCGAAAGAAGCGATCGGCTACAGCCTCGACTGGTTTGCGCGAACCTTGAAGGGCGGCACGCCTCTGCCGGCCGACAACCAGATCTGGTTCCGGAAGGAACTCGGCACGCTGATCGCGCTGATCGGCTTTGTCGCCCTGCTGCTCGGGGTGTTTGACGGACTGCTCGAGGCGCCGATGTTTTCACATTTGAGGCTGCCTCAAGCCGCCGACGGCTCGACACCGCTTGAGACGGCGAGAGGTGGCCGCTGGGTTGGCGCCTTGCTGCTGTCGGCCTTCATCCCGGCGCTGACTTATTATCCGGCCTTTGCGCTCGGCGGCACCTTCGTCGCGCCGTCGCGCTTCCTGCCGCAAGGCATCACCAACCAGATCCTGGTCTGGGTGATCATCAACGGGCTAATCGCGTGGGCGCTGATGCGCTTCGCGCCGAAACGCGCCAGCCGCAGCGGGATTATCGGCCCCTCGATCCTGATCGCGCTGGCCACGGTCGCCGCCGGTTATGCCGCGCTCTGGCTCTGCGATTGGCTCTTCAAGATCGACTTCCGCTTCTGGATCGTCGCGTTGAAACTGATGAGCGCAAAGCAGTTTATGATCTTCCTGATCTATCTCCTGCCGATCACGGCGTTTTTCGTGATCGCGCTGCACGTCCTGCACCGTAATTTCTCAAGCCTCGGCGCCTCGCGCGGCGCGCTTTATCTGACCAATATTCTGGCACTGACGCTCGGCTTCATTGTGCTGGTCGGTGCGCAGTACCTCACGCTGTGGCTGTCCGGGAAACTGTTCAACCCGATCCCCGACCCCAGTTTCGTGCCGCTGTCGACGATCGTGGCGATCCAGTTCGTGCCGCTGCTGGCGGTCGTGGCCATCATTGCCACCTTCACGTGGCGGCGGACCGGATCGAGCCTGCCCGGCGCCCTCCTCTCGGGCCTGTTCGTCACCTGGTACGTGGTGGCCGGCACCGCCACGCAGGCGGCGTTCTGAGGTGGTTGCGTGTCCCGGACGCGATGCGGTGCGTAGTACCGCTTCGCAGATCCGGGATCCAGCTTTTGGAATGGGTCCCGGTTCTGCACAGCGTCGTTACACGGCGCAGTGCGCCCGGGACACGCCCCTACCCCGGCTCGCAAGGGGGAGGGAAAAGAAAGAGCCAAAAGATGGGCTGAAACTGCATAGCGGCTCGGCTTTCGCAGGCGCACGGGCGGTGCTATAGCCCTGCGATCAATCCGGTTTCCGCGCCGCTTTCCAAGGCGCTCTTTCAAAAAAGGCCCGTCTCCCCATGGCAAAAATCAAGGTGACCAACCCCGTCGTCGAACTCGATGGCGACGAGATGACCCGGATCATCTGGCAGTACATCAAGGACAAGTTGATTCACCCCTTCCTCGATATCGACCTGATGTATTTCGACCTGGGGATGGAATACCGCGACAAGACCGACGACCAGGTCACGATCGATGCCGCAAACGCCATCAAGAAGGTCGGCGTCGGCGTCAAATGCGCCACCATCACCCCGGACGAAGCGCGGGTGAAGGAATTCGGCCTCAAGCAAATGTGGAAGTCCCCCAACGGCACCATCCGCAACATTCTCGGCGGCTGCATCTTCCGCGAACCGATCATCTGCAAGAACGTGCCGCGGCTGGTGCCGGGCTGGACCAAGCCGATCATCATCGGCCGTCATGCCTATGGCGACCAGTATCGCGCCACCGACATCCGCTTCCCTGGCAAGGGCGTGCTGACCCTGAAGTTCGTCGGCGAAGACGGCACCGTGATCGAGAAGGAAGTGTTCAAGACGCCGGGTCCCGGCGTTGCGATGGAGATGTACAATCTCGACGATTCCATCATCGATTTCGCCCGCGCTTCCTTCAACTACGGCCTGATGCGCAACTACCCGGTCTACCTCTCGACCAAGAACACGATCCTCAAGGTCTATGACGGCCGCTTCAAGGATATCTTCCAGGAAATCTTCGATCGCGAATTCAAGAAGGAATTCGACGCCAAGGGCCTGACCTACGAGCACCGCCTGATCGACGATATGGTCGCCTCGGCCCTGAAATGGTCCGGCGGCTACGTCTGGGCCTGCAAGAACTACGACGGCGACGTGCAGTCGGACACCGTGGCGCAGGGCTACGGCTCCCTCGGCCTGATGACCTCGGTGCTGCTCACCCCCGACGGCAAGACGGTGGAAGCCGAAGCCGCGCACGGCACCGTGACCCGCCACTATCGCGAGCACCAGAAGGGCAAGGAGACCTCGACCAACTCGATCGCCTCGATCTTCGCCTGGACCCGCGGCCTGTCGCATCGCGCCAAGCTCGACAACAACGCCGAGCTAGCGAAGTTCGCTTCCACGCTGGAGAAGGTCTGCGTCGACACGGTCGAGGCCGGCTTCATGACCAAGGACCTCGCGCTCCTGGTCGGCGCCGACCAGCGCTGGCTCTCTACCACTGGTTTCCTCGACAAGGTCGCGGAAAACCTCACCAAGGCGATGGCGTAACACAATCCTCCCGTCATTCCGGGGCGCGCGCGAGCGCGAGCCCGGAATCCATTGCTCCCCCTATTCGTGCCGTGCCATGGATTCCGGGCCGGCGCCTTGCGGCGCATCCCGGAATGACGTGGCAGGCGTGCTTTTCGAGAAGCTGCGGCAGTGTGACGTCGATCATCAGATAATCCTATCGCTGCGATCACCAAACTCTATTTTACCTGATGAAAAAGGATGCGTAGATTGCCGGCGGCCGGCTTGGCGAGAGCTGCGAAGACGGAAGCAATCGTCGTTTCACTCCTCGCAATGACGAAGTATGGACCCTCTGCACAACTGGAGTAACGATATGCCGTTCATCGGGCGGACCGTTTTGGCGCTGTCATTCGTTCTGGGAGCAGCAATGAGCGCGAAGGCACAAACACCGCTTCCCGACGCCATCGCGGCGCCGGGAGAGACCGTGGTACTCACGGTGCATGCCGAGGGCGCGCAGGTCTATGAGTGCAAGGCCGGCGCCGACGGCAAGCTCGCCTGGGCGTTCCGCGAACCGATCGCCACTCTTCTGGTCGACGGCAAGACCATCGGCCGGCACTATGCCGGGCCGAACTGGGAGCACATCGACGGCAGCGCCGTGGTCGGCAAGGTCGTCGGCAACGCGCCGGGCGCCACCGCCGACGACATCCCCTGGCTGAAGCTTCAGGTAACCGCCTCGCGCGGCAGCGGCGTGCTGACCGGCGTCACCACCGTGCAGCGGGTCAACACCAAGGGCGGCAAGCTCGACGGTGCTTGCGACAAGGCCGGCAGCTTCAAGTCGGCGCCCTACTCGGCCGACTACGTGTTCCTGAAGAAGGCGTAAACTCAGACCCTCGGCCTCATGGTTCGAGACGCGCGGCAGTGCCGCGCTCCTCACCATGAGGGTTAAGAAATTCTCGACCTCATCCTGAGGAGCTCGCGGGACGCGAGCGTCTCGAAGGATGAAGCCACCGAGCCTCAGCCATTGCCCGGCCGGCATCGCTGAACCGCAAAATTAAGGGTCGAACCAGGCGCGGCTTTTCGGTAAGCCGCGCCTGATCGTTTTGGATACAGCCCGCCCTTAAGAGCGGGTCTCGGCTTTCAGGAGGAATCCATGCCTGCCTATCGTTCCCGCACCACCACCCACGGCCGCAACATGGCCGGCGCGCGCGGCCTGTGGCGCGCCACGGGAATGAAGAACGAAGACTTCGGCAAGCCGATCATCGCGATCGCCAATTCCTTCACGCAGTTCGTCCCCGGTCACGTGCATCTGAAAGACCTCGGGCAACTGGTGGCGCGCGAGATCGAGACCGCCGGCGGCGTCGCCAAGGAATTCAACACCATCGCGGTCGATGACGGCATCGCCATGGGCCATGACGGCATGCTCTACAGCCTGCCCTCGCGCGAACTGATCGCCGACAGCGTCGAATACATGGTCAATGCGCATTGCGCCGACGCGCTCGTCTGCATTTCCAACTGCGACAAGATCACGCCCGGCATGCTGATGGCAGCGCTGCGGCTGAACATTCCGACCGTGTTCGTCTCCGGCGGGCCGATGGAGTCGGGCAAGGTCAACATCAAGGGCAAGGTCAGATCGGTCGATCTGATCGACGCCATGGTGGCGGCCGCCGACGACAAGGTCAGCGACGCCGACGTCGAGGTGATCGAGCGCTCGGCCTGCCCGACCTGTGGCTCGTGCTCGGGCATGTTCACGGCCAATTCGATGAATTGCCTCACCGAGGCGCTGGGCTTGTCGCTGCCCGGCAACGGCTCGGTGCTGGCGACCCATGCCGACCGCAGGGGATTGTTCGTCGAGGCCGGCCACCTGATCGTCGATCTGGCGCGGCGTCATTATGAACAGGACGATGACAGCGTGCTGCCGCGCAATGTCGCGAACTTCAAGGCGTTCGAAAACGCCATGAGCCTCGATATCGCGATGGGCGGCTCGACAAACACGGTGCTGCACCTGCTCGCCGCCGCTTATGAGGGCGAAGTGCCCTTCACCATGAAGGACATCGACCGCCTGTCGCGGAAAGTGCCGGTGCTCTGCAAGGTCGCCCCTTCCGTGGCTGACGTGCATCTGGAGGACGTGCATCGCGCCGGCGGCGTGATGGCGATCATGGGCGAGCTCGAAAAGGCCGGCCTGCTGCATTCCGACCTGCCGAGCGTGCATTCGATGTCGCTCGCCGCGGCACTGGAACGCTGGGACATCACGCGCACCAAAAGCGAAAGCGTCCGTAAGTTCTATTTGGCGGCTCCCGGCGGCGTACCCACTCAAGAGGCCTTCAGCCAGGATCGCCGCTTCGAGGAGCTGGACCTTGATCGCACCACCGGCTGCATCCGCAGCGCCGAGCATGCTTACTCGCGCGACGGCGGGCTTGCGGTGCTATCAGGCAATCTCGCACTCGACGGCTGCATCGTGAAGACCGCCGGCGTCGATGCCAGCATCCTGAAGTTCTCAGGCCCCGCCCGCGTGCTGGAAAGCCAGGACGCCGCGGTGGAAGCGATCCTGACCGGCAAGATCAGGGAAGGCGACGTCGTCGTCATCATCTATGAAGGTCCGCGCGGCGGCCCCGGCATGCAGGAGATGCTGTATCCGACGAGCTATCTGAAATCGAAGGGCCTCGGCAAGGCTTGCGCGCTCGTCACCGACGGCCGCTTCTCCGGCGGTTCGTCCGGCCTCTCGATCGGCCATGTCTCGCCGGAAGCAGCCGAAGGCGGCCTGATCGGCCTGGTGCAGGATGGCGACCGGATCGAGATCGACATTCCCGCCCGTTCGATCAACCTCGCCGTCGACGAAACTGAGCTGAAGCGCCGCCGCGAAGCGATGCAGGCCAAGGGCAAGAACGCCTGGAAGCCGGCCAAGCGCGCCCGCAAGGTTTCAACCGCGTTAAAGGCTTACGCGGCGCTGACCACCAGCGCCTCACGCGGCGCGGTGCGTGTGGTGAAGGACTAGCTGTCAGGCCGCAATTCCCGGGCTTGTCAGTTCAAGACCTTTACCAGTCTCGGTTCGCGCTGGTGGACACCGCGAAACTCCAGCTCGCGCACCGTACCGTCGCGCCGATAGCCAGCGGCCTCGTAGACCGCGATCGCGCGCGCGTTCTGCTCGTGGGTGTAGAGAAAGACTTCGCGACAGCCGGCCGACCGCAGCACCTCGTGCGCCGCATCCAGCAACGCCCTGGCAACGCCGCGGCCGGCATGGTCCGGGTGTACGAACAAAAGGTACATCTCGCCCTCAGCGGGATGCACGGCAACGAAGCCGATCACGCGATTGGTTTCATTCGTCGCGACCAGAAGCGCATTGGGCGGCGCATGCTTGGCGACTTCGTCGTCCCACTCTTCCGGCGGAAACATCGGCCGCGCTGCAAGTTCGCCGAGATATTTCCATCCCTCGCGCACGGCCGCGTCGAACACGGCGCCGATGACTTGAGCATCGGCGGGTTCGGCGCGCCTGATCGTCAGCATGGCGGGTTATGCTCCCGCCATCGCCTTTTCGATCGCGGCGAGCGCCGCGTCAGCCTTGGCTCCATCGGGACCGCCGGCCTGCGCCATGTCGGGCCGGCCGCCGCCGCCCTTGCCGCCGAGCGCCTCGGAGGCGACGCGCACGAGATCGACCGCGTTGTAGCGCGCGGTGAGATCGGCGGTGACGCCGACGACCACGCCGGCCTTGCCGTCATCGGTGACGCCGACAATCGCGACGACGCCGGAGCCCAATTGCTTCTTGCCGTCATCGGCGAGGCTCTTGAGATCCTTCATTTCGATACCTTCGACCGCGCGCGCCATCAGCTTGACATCGCCGACTTCGCGCACACCGGCAGCGCTTGCCCCGTTCGAAGCGGACGCGCCGCCGCCCATCGCCAACTTCTTGCGCGCATCCGACAAATCCCGTTCAAGCTTCTTGCGCTCTTCCATCAGCGCGGCAATGCGCGCGGGCACATCATCGACTGAAGTACGCAGTTCGTTCGCCGCTGTCTTTGCCAGCGCAATCGCGTCATTGGCATGCTTGCGCGCGTAGTTACCGGTCAAGGCCTCGATGCGGCGCACGCCCGACGCCACCGCGCTTTCGGAGGTCACAGAGATCAGGCCGATGTCGCCGGTGCGCTTGACATGCGTGCCGCCGCACAACTCGACCGACCAGCCGAGCGCGTTCGTGCCATGCTCGCGTGCGGTCTTGCCCATCGAGACCACGCGGACCTCGTCGCCGTATTTCTCGCCGAACAGCGCCCGCGCACCGGCTTCGCGCGCCTCGTCGACGCCCATCAGGCGCGTGGTGACCTCGTCGTTTTCCAGCACCACCTCGTTGGCGATGTCTTCAACGCGGGCGAGTTCTTCCGGCGTGATCGGCTTAGGATGCACGAAGTCGAAGCGAAGCCGATCCGGCGCAACCAGCGAGCCGCGCTGGGCGATGTGATCTCCCAGAACCTGGCGCAGCGCCTCATGCAGGAGGTGCGTCGCAGAATGATGCGCGCGGATCGACGAACGCCTGGCATGGTCGACATCGAGCTGCAACGCCGTACCGGCCTTTAGCGTGCCCTGCTCGACGGTGCCGAGGTGGATGAAGAGATCGCCGGCCTTCTTCTGCGTGTCCGTGACGCGGAAGCGGACGCCCTCACCTAGCATGACGCCGATATCGCCGACCTGGCCGCCGGATTCGCCGTAGAACGGCGTCTGGTTCAGCACGATCGCGCCACTCTCGCCTAGCTTGAGCTGATCGACCGCCGCGCCATCTTTCACCAGCGCGCCGACCACGCCTTCGGCGGTTTCGGTCTCGTAGCCGAGGAATTCGGTGGCGCCGAGTTTTTCGCGCAGCGGAAACCACACCGCTTCGCTCGCGGTGTCGCCGCTTCCCACCCATGACGCGCGTGCCTTGGCACGCTGGCGGTCCATCGCATCGGTGAACGACGCCTGATCGACGCTGATGCCGCGCGACTTCAGCGCATCCTGCGTCAGGTCGAGCGGGAAGCCGTAGGTATCGTACAGCGTAAACGCCGTATCGCCGTCGAACATGTCGCCTTTCTTGAGACCTACGCTCTTCTCGTCGAGAATCGCAAGGCCGCGGTCGAGCGTCTTGCGGAAGCGCGTCTCTTCCAGCCGCAAAGTTTCCTCGATCAGCGTCTCGGCGCGGACCAGTTCGGGATAGGCCTGGCCCATTTCGCGCACCAGCGCCCAGACCAGGCGATGCATCAACGGCTCGCGCGCGCCCAGCAATTGCCCATGCCGCATCGCGCGGCGCATGATCCGGCGCAGCACATAGCCGCGGCCTTCGTTCGAGGGCAGCACGCCGTCGGAGATCAAAAACGACGAGGCGCGCAAGTGGTCGGCGATCACCCGGTACGACGCGATATTGTCCTTGCCCGGCCCCTGTCCGAGCGCGGCGCTCGTTGCTTCGATCAGGTGACGGAACATATCCGTCTCGAACACGCTTTCGACGCCTTGCAGCACCGAGGCCATGCGCTCGAGCCCCATGCCGGTGTCGATCGAGGGGCGCGGCAGGTCGACGCGCTGTTCCGGCGTCACCTGCTCGAACTGCATGAACACGAGGTTCCAGAATTCGAGGAAGCGGTCGCCATCCTCTTCCGGGCTGCCCGGAGGACCGCCCCAGATGTGCTCGCCGCGGTCGATGAAAATTTCGGAACACGGCCCGCAGGGGCCGGTGTCGCCCATCGCCCAGAAATTGTCCGAGGTCGCGATGCGGATAATGCGATCATCGGTGAAGCCCGCGATCTTCTTCCAGAACCCGGCCGCGGCGTCGTCGTTGTGATAGACGGTGACGAGCAGCTTGTCCTTCTTGAGCCCGAACTCCTTGGTGATCAGCGTCCAGGCGAGTTCGATCGCGCGTTCCTTGAAGTAATCGCCGAACGAGAAGTTGCCGAGCATCTCGAAGAAGGTGAGGTGGCGCGCGGTATAGCCGACATTGTCGAGGTCGTTGTGCTTGCCGCCGGCGCGCACGCATTTCTGCGAGGTCGTGGCGCGCTGATAGGCCCGCTTCTCGACGCCGGTGAAGACGTTCTTGAATTGCACCATGCCGGCATTGGTGAACATCAGGGTCGGGTCGTTGCGCGGCACGAGCGGCGACGACGACACGATTTCGTGGCCGTTATCGGCAAAAAACTTGAGAAAAGTCGACCTGATTTCGTTAACGCCGCTCATTAAACGTCCAATCGCCAAACTGCCCAAAGGCTGTGCCGAGACGCTTTTAGACAAGGGGCCAAGCGCTGTCCAGAAACTTGCAACGGCATCAGAGGGTTGCAGTTATTGCCTGTTATTTGTCGCTGCCAGTGCCTCGGATTTAACGTTGATAGCGGCTTGTTCATCGCGTTGACGGGCTTGGCGGGGCTCTGCTTTTCGCTTATTTATCCGACACGTCACGTCGGGAGAGATCGGCTGAAGGAGCCGGCGCCGAAGGAGCAACCGCCCCGGAAACTCTCAGGCAAAAGGACCCTCGTGACATCGATACATCTGGAAAGAGGCACTCGGGTCTGACCCGGACGTGCCCGCCGACGGGATAATACTCTCAGGCACAGCGACAGATGGGGCTTTTCGGATTTGGAGGGAATCAGCCCTCGGCAAATCCGCGAGGGCTCCGTGATGCTTGCCGCTGAAGTTTCCGCCTCCCCGCCCCCCTTGAAGCAAACGCCCTTGCACGCGCTGCATCTGTCGCGCGGCGGCAAGATGGTTCCATTCGCCGGCTATGACATGCCGGTGCAGTATGGAACAGGCGTCCTCAAGGAACACCTGCACACGCGCGCCAGCTGTGGCCTGTTCGATGTGTCGCACATGGGCCAGATCGTACTTCGGCCGAAATCCGGCCGGGTCGAGGACGCCGCCCGCGCGCTGGAATGGCTGGTGCCGCAGGACATTCTGGCGCTGCCTGCGGGGCGGCAACGCTATGCGCTGTTCACCAATGAGGCCGGCGGCATCCTCGACGACCTCATGGTGGCGAATTTTGGCGACCACCTGTTTCTGGTCGTCAATGCCGCCTGCAAGGCCGAGGACGAGGCGCATCTGAAGGAACATCTCTCGGATGTCTGCACCGTCGAGCCGCTGCGGAGCCGCGCGCTGATCGCGCTGCAGGGGCCCAAAGCCGAATCGGTGCTCAAACGATTCGACGCCGAAATCGCCACGATGAAATTCATGGACGCTGGCCCTAGGCGTCTGGCCGGCCTTGACTGCTTCGTCTCCCGCTCCGGCTATACCGGCGAAGACGGTTTTGAGATTTCGGTACCGGCCGACGCCGCCGAAGGTTTCGCCAAAGAATTGCTCGCCGACGACGCCGTGCTGCCGATCGGGCTTGGCGCGCGCGATAGTTTGAGACTGGAGGCCGGGCTTTGTCTCTACGGCCACGACCTCGATCCCGCGACGACGCCGGTCGAAGGCGCGCTGGAATGGTCGGTCCAAAAGAGCCGCCGCAAGGGCGGCGCGCGGCCGGGCGGATTTCCCGGCGCCAACGCCATCCTGGGCCAGTTCGAGCAAGGCGCCCCGCGCCGCCGCGTCGGTCTCAGGCCTGAGGGGCGCGCGCCGGTGCGCGAAGGCGTAGCGCTGTTTGCCGATGAGACGTCATCGTCGCCGATCGGCAGCGTGACCTCCGGCGGTTTCGGACCGAGCCTCAATGCGCCGGTCGCGATGGGATATGTGCCGTCGTCGCTGGCGGCTCCCGACACCGTCGTCTTCGCGGAAGTGCGCGGCCAGCGCCTCGCCCTGCGCACAGCGCCGATGCCGTTTGTTCCCAACACCTATAAACGCTGAGGGATTTTTCATGACGACGACCACGCTCTACACCGACGACCACGAGTGGCTCCGCATCGAAGGCGACGTCGCCACCATCGGCGTGACGGACTACGCGCAATCGCAATTGGGCGATGTCGTGTTCGTCGAACTGCCGAAAGTCGGCCGCACGCTGAAAAAGGCCGAGGCCGCCGCCGTCGTCGAATCCGTCAAGGCCGCTTCCGACGTCTACGCGCCGATTTCGGGCGAGGTGCTGGAAGTCAACAGCGAGCTCGCAGGCGAGCCGGCGCTGGTCAATTCGGACGCCGCGGGCAAGGCCTGGTTCTTCAAGCTGAAGATATCGGATCGCAGCGAACTCGGTGGCCTGATGGATGAAGCCGCCTACCAGAAACACATCGCTTGATTGCGAAGGAAAAGCGGAAGGAAACGCCAATGACCGCGCCCATCAAACCGCTGACCGAGCCCGCCACGACTTTCGCGCGCCGCCACATCGGCCCTTCCCCACGCGACGTCGCCGCGATGCTCAAGACCGTCGGCAGCCCAAGCCTCTCGTCGCTGATGGCGGAGACGCTACCCGGTTCGATCCGCCAGAAAGCCCCGCTCGATCTCGGCCGCGCGTTGAGCGAGACCGAGGCGCTGGCCCACATGCGCGAGCTCGCCTCGAAAAATCAGGTGTTCACCTCGCTGATCGGCCAGGGCTATTCCGGCACGATCCTTCCGGCCGTGATCCAGCGCAACATCCTGGAAAACCCGGCCTGGTACACGGCCTATACGCCGTACCAGCCCGAAATCAGCCAGGGCCGGCTGGAAGCCTTGTTCAACTTCCAGACCATGATCTCTGACCTCACCGGGCTCGATGTCGCCAACGCCTCGCTGCTCGATGAAGCCACCGCGGCGGCCGAGGCGATGGCGCTCACGGAGCGCGCATCCCAAGCCAAGACCAAGTCGTTCTTCGTCGATGCCGACGTGCATCCGCAGACGCTGGCCGTGCTGCGAACCCGCGCCGAGCCGTTGGGCTGGACGCTCGTCGTCGGCGATCCCCTGACCCAGCTCGAGGGCGCTGATGTGTTCGGCGGTCTGTTGCAATATCCGGGCAGCTCGGGCGCGGTGCGCGATCTTCGCCCAGCGATTGCGGCGCTTCATACCAAGGGCGCGCTTGCGGTTGTCGCCGCCGATCTGCTGGCGCTGACGCTGCTCGCCTCCCCTAGCGAACTCGGCGCCGACATCGCAATCGGCTCGGCGCAGCGCTTTGGCGTGCCGATGGGTTATGGCGGCCCGCACGCGGCCTATATGGCGGTGCGTGACGCGCTCAAGCGGTCATTGCCCGGACGGCTCGTCGGGCTGTCGGTCGATTCGCGCGGCCAACCTGCGTATAGACTCGCGCTGCAAACCCGCGAGCAGCATATTCGCCGCGAGAAGGCGACCTCCAACATCTGCACGGCGCAGGTGCTGCTCGCGATCATCGCCTCGATGTATGCGGTCTATCACGGCCCCGAGGGGTTGACGCATATCGCGCGCTCCGTGCATCGCCGCACTGCTACGCTGGCGGCCGGCCTGCGCAAGCTCGGCTTTGCGCCGCGGTCGGACGCGTTCTTCGATACGGTGTCGGTTGATGCCGGCGGCAAGCAAAACGAGATCGTTGCGCGGGCAAGGTCCGAGAAAGTCAATCTGCGCATCGGTGACGGCGCGCTCGGCATCGCACTGGATGAGACCACGACGGCGGAGACGGTCGAGGCGGTCTGGCGTGCCTTTGGCGGCAAGCTCAGCTATGCCGAGATCGAAAAGACGGCCATTGACGCATTGCCGGCGGCGTTGAAGCGCGAAAGCGCCTTCCTCACCCATCCCGTATTCCACGCCCACCGCTCGGAGACAGAGCTGTTGCGCTACATGCGCAAGCTCTCGGACCGCGACCTGGCGCTGGATCGCGCGATGATTCCGCTCGGCTCCTGCACCATGAAGCTGAATGCGACCACCGAGATGATGCCGCTGACCTGGGCGGAGTTCGGTTCGTTGCATCCGTTTTCGCCAAGTGAGCAGGCGGAAGGCTATCACGCGCTGTTCGCACGTCTTGAAAAATGGCTGTGCGACATCACCGGCTATGACGCGATCTCGTTGCAGCCGAATTCGGGCGCGCAAGGCGAATATGCCGGGCTGCTCGCGATCCGCGGCTATCATGCCTCACAGGGTGAGGCGCATCGCAACATCTGCCTGATCCCTTCGTCCGCCCACGGCACCAATCCGGCGTCGGCGCATATGGCGGGCATGGAGGTGGTCGTGGTGGCGTGCGACGCGCGCGGCGACGTCGACGTTGCGGATTTGCGCGCCAAGGCCGGGCAGCATGCCAAGAATCTCGCGGCCGTGATGATCACCTATCCCTCGACGCACGGCGTGTTCGAGGAACATGTGCGCGAGATCTGCGACATCGTGCACGCTCATGGCGGACAGGTTTATCTCGACGGCGCCAATCTGAATGCGCAGGTCGGCCTCGCCCGGCCTGGCGAATACGGCGCCGATGTCAGCCATCTCAACCTGCACAAGACCTTCTGCATCCCGCATGGCGGCGGCGGTCCCGGCATGGGGCCGATCGGCGTGAAGGCACATCTCAAACCTTTCCTGCCGGGTCATTCCAACAACGGCAAGAGCGCCGTCGGCCCGGTATCGGCCGCGCCTTACGGCTCAGCCTCGATCCTCACCATCTCCTACATCTACATCCTGATGATGGGCGGCGAAGGCCTGACGCGCGCCACGGAGATCGCGATCCTCAACGCCAACTATATCGCCGCACGGCTGGAGAGCCATTTCCCGGTGCTGTACCGCAACGCCAAGGGCCGCGTCGCGCATGAATGCATCATCGATCCGAGGCCCTTGAAGAATTCGGCCGGCGTCACCGTCGACGATATCGCCAAGCGCCTGATCGACTATGGCTTCCACGCGCCGACCATGAGCTTCCCGGTGCCGGGCACGCTGATGATCGAGCCGACGGAATCCGAATCCAAAGCGGAGCTCGATCGCTTCTGCGACGCGATGATCGCGATCCGCAAGGAAGTCGCCGAGATCGAGAGCGGCCGCTTCACAGTCGAGGCCTCGCCGCTGCGTCACGCGCCGCATACCGTGCACGACATCGCCGACGATGCGTGGGCTCGCGCCTATAGCCGTAGCGAAGGCTGCTTCCCGGCCGGCACCTCGCGGACCGACAAGTATTGGTGCCCGGTGGGACGGATCGACAACGTCTATGGCGACCGCAACCTGGTCTGTTCCTGCCCGCCGATCAGCGACTACGCCGAAGCGGCGGAGTAAAGCAGGTATCCGTGTCCCGGACGCGGCGCAGCGGAACGTTGCGCCGCAGAGCCGGGACCCATCTTTCGTTGGCGACCCGTGGGCCCCGGATCAGCAGCGCACCGGACGATGCTTCGCATCGCCGAGAGAGCGCTGCGCTGCGTCCGGGGAACGATGCGTCTTAGGCATTCAACTCCGCGGATAAATCCCGCCAATCTGCGTTAAGCTTCTCGATCAAGGCAACCTTCCACGCACGACGCCAGCGCTTCAACGAATGCTCGCGAGCGCGGGCTTGAAGAATCGAATCGAAGGTTTTAGACGAGGAGATTGACGCCGTATTCGCGTGTAAAGCCAGGAACCAGCTTGGCCTTATGCTCTGACACTCGACGCCCAAGATCGTTTGTCACGCCGACATACAGCGTCCCATTCCGCTTGCTCGCAAGAATGTAAACAAACGAAGACGCGGGCACTGGTCCCTCACGCCTCGGATATACCGGTTACTTGATCAGTGTGGGTCCCGGATCAGCGGTGCACCGTGAAGGACGCTGCACCGCATCCGGGACACGAGCGAGAGTGGTTACTCTTCCGCCGGCTCCTCGCCGTCGGCGTCGCGCTCGGGCGTGCCGGCCAGGATCTGCTCGGCGATCAGCCCTGAGTTCTGGCGGATCGCGACTTCGATCTTGCTGGTGATGTCGGGATTGGCCTTGAGGAACGCTTTCGAATTTTCGCGACCCTGCCCCAGGCGCTGGCTGTCATACGAGAACCAGGCGCCGGATTTCTCGACGATGCCGGCCTTGACACCGAGGTCGAGGATTTCGCCCATCTTGGAAACGCCCTCGCCGTACATGATGTCGAATTCGACCTGCTTGAAGGGCGGCGCCAGCTTGTTCTTCACCACCTTGACGCGGGTGGTGTTGCCCACGACTTCGTCGCGCTCCTTGATCGCGCCGATGCGGCGGATGTCGAGGCGGACGGAGGCGTAGAATTTCAGCGCATTGCCGCCGGTCGTGGTTTCCGGCGAGCCGTACATCACGCCGATCTTCATGCGGATCTGGTTGATGAAGATCACCATGGTGTTGGACTTGTTGATCGAGGCGGTGAGCTTGCGCAGCGCCTGGCTCATCAAGCGGGCCTGAAGACCCGGCAGCGCGTCGCCCATCTCGCCTTCGAGTTCGGCCTTCGGCACCAGCGCCGCGACCGAATCGACCACCAGCACATCGACCGCGCCGGAGCGCACCAGCGTGTCGCAGATTTCGAGCGCCTGTTCGCCAGTGTCGGGCTGCGAGATCAGGAGTTCGTCGATATTGACCCCGAGCTTGCGCGCATAGACCGGGTCGAGCGCGTGTTCGGCATCGATGAAGGCGCAGATCCCGCCCTTTTTCTGTCCCTCGGCCACCGTGTGCAGCGCCAGCGTGGTTTTGCCGGAGGATTCCGGCCCGTAGATTTCAACCACCCGCCCCCTCGGCAGGCCGCCGACGCCGAGCGCAATGTCCAAGCCCAGCGAGCCTGACGAGATCGTCTCGATATCCATCGAGCGGTCGTTCTTGCCCAGCTTCATCACCGAGCCCTTGCCGAACTGACGCTCGATCTGGGACAGCGCAGCGGACAGGGCCTTACTCTTATCCATGGAGGATCCTTCGACGATACGCAGGGCAGAGACGGACATTGAGGGTGCTCCTTATGGCGAGGATTCGCGAGCGGGACAAACGGTGCGGTCTGAATCAGTGTGGAAGCAAATGTACACCATTTGTTCCATGTTCGCAATATGTTCTTTTTGTGGGGCGGGTACTGTCCGTATTTGACCCTCGGTGTCCTAGTTTAAAGTTAGCGGTGTCCTAATTTCAAAATGTGAAACTGCACCTGTCTGGACAACATCGGGCGACGACATTCAAATAGCTACTCATGGTAGAGCCGAAATATCAGCTTCCAATATGGTTACAGACCATTTGGTGGATAGTCTGCGTCCCCGCTTCTGTTCTGGGACTTGCGCCGAGCCTTGATAGATTGATTTGGAAACCGACAATCGCCGCCCTGGTGGCACTGTTAATACTTGCGTGCATCTACAACAAAACCAAAACGGGTATGTGGTTTCCAGGAGCTAGGAGGCGCACTCCGGAAGAAGGAAAGTAAGGGCGCCCACTGAGGCGGCCTCTTTCATTTCACATTCCAAGGACGCCCTTCGTCTTGCCCCCCAGAATGCAAACGGCCCCGCTTACCAGGGGTACGAGCAAGCAGGGCCGTTGACGGGTGTCAGACCCGGAAAATCTCTACCCCCATCCAATGAAGTACGACGGGAAACGACCCAATGTTTCAGTGCCCTAATCTGCCTTTGCGGGTGTCCTAATTAGGGCGATTATCCCCTACTTGACAGAAGTAGGCGCGGATTCTATTCATGGCTGCGACAGGGCGGCGCACGCTTTCTTTGGGCGGTTGCGTTTTTGCTAATAGTCTTTCCGTGGGCCGGTGTCGCAGCCAACAATGTGCATACTGCTATTGGCGTCCCAGCTCGCCATGTAACAAATGAACGACCCGTGGGATTTGTCGAAAATATCGACGTACCTTATTTTTGCGATCAGGTAGCCGTCGTTCTTTCGTTCGCGGACACCCCTAAGCATTTCCACCATATGCTTGGACATTTGGACGGCGATATTTCGCTCATCTCCGGGCCATATCGTGGAGACGCGTATCAGTCCTTTGCCACTGCCACTACACGGCTGAAAGACCTCCTCGGCGTCAGCATTGGAAAGGTTAGCGCCAAGGGTTACTCCGATGAATCCGGGGCACACGTCCGCAGTATACGCGGGTGTCTGACCAAAGTTTTTGATCAAAATCTGAAAATTATTTCTGGTTTCAACACCCTCAGCTGGAACCGGCCTGCTGAGATCGCAGTCAGGGCAAACGCCCTTGATCACAGTATTGTTGTCGCGCTTAAGCCCGACATAGGCGCGCAATTGCCGCTCAGCGGTGTTTTCGGCATCGTGCACCAAATCGCGAGTAGCAATATACAGTCCCACGGTTGCGCCGAACAAAAGCAGGGTGACGACTGTAAGGGGTTCGCCAAATCTCTGAATCCAGGTCCAAAAGTAACGAAAATATTCGGCTATCTTTTCGCGAGCATAGCGTTTGTATTTCTCATATTTGCCGTTCACTACAATTGGCGCGGTCCCTCCGGGCTGTTCTGGATTGGAATGTTTCTGTTCGGATTCCTCGCCGCCCATTTTTTAGCATCCGCTGATCGCCGTTCCGAAGATGTCTTCGTTAAAGCGATTATTGTATCGGAATTGGAACTCCGCAACGTAAAGTGGCATGTACTTGCGGCTTACCTTGTGGAAAGAGCCGACGATCCCGCGCTTGAAGATGCTCCAGAAGCCTTCAATCGTTTGGGTATGAACGGCCCCCACGACGTATTGCCCCTTAGCGTGGTCAACGGTCGCGTGTGGGTAGGTTTTGTCGAGACCTCTGTAGCCAACCCACTGATCCGTGCAGAGCAAGCTAACCTTGTTGGAAACGGCTTCATGAACGAAGCCTTCCAATGTTGCGGCTTGAACGTTCGCGATAACGCGGGCCACGACATTGCCTTTACGGCTGACCGCGCCGACGACAGGGGTTTTGCCAGAGCCGCCGCCGCCCGTGCCGTGGCCGCCGCCCCGCTTATCCTTGTGCTTGTTTTTGGCGAGACCGCCGACGAAGGTTTCGTCAACCTCAACGATGCCGCCGAGCTTGTCCGAATCCTCGACAAGCGCCGTGCGGATGCGATGGCACATATACCAAGCGGTTTTGTAAGAGCCGAAACCCATCTCGCGCATGATCTGGAGGGCGCTAACGCCCTTCTTGCTCGTCAGCATTTTGTGGGTGACGTGAAACCAGTCGCGGAGCGGCTTGTTCGTGTTCTCAAAGATCGTCCCGGCGATATGGGAGAAGCGATAGCCGTCAACGGCGCATTGCTCGCATTGCCAGTGATGACCGGAAGCGAGCGGATAGACTTTGGGATTGCCGCAACGTGGGCAAATGACGCCTTCCGGCCAGCGCCGCGCGACCAGATAGGAAATGCAGGCATTTTCGTCCGGGAAAGACGCCTCGAATTGGGCGACGGTCATTTGGTGGACGGGCTTTGGCTGTTTGGCGCGGGCCATGGTCGATCCTCTTGTGTAGGAGGATATTGCCATGTCTAACCGCGTCTGTCAAGTCCGGGATAATCGCCCTAATTAGGACAGCACAGTAGGGGCCGGTGCGGTCCGTATTTGACCCCTGGCGTCCTGGTTTAGAGTTAGCGGTGTCCTAATCCGGATTGTTGCCCCGGGGCCACTGAGTCCACTTTTATACATTCAGCTAGGAACGAATGCCCGACTTCCGCGTGGAATATGCGGCGCTGGGACACCAAGGGGAACCATGTGATCGGAAAACAGTACTTCGTGCGTCAAGCGGCGATTCTGTTTGGGATTGCTAAAGCAACCAGTGATCCCAAAATGTCCGCCGCTCTCATGGATAAAGCCGCTGACGTTAAATCGAAAGTTGACGAACTGGGCGTGGCGCGTGATCTGAGCCCGAAGGCCCCGGACATCGAGCCGTCCACAACATGACAGGTAAGGCCGCCTCAGTTGGCGGCCTCTTTCATTCTTCTTCCTCTTCGCCGGGCTGCTTCATTCCAAGGATGCCTGATATTTGGTCAGCATCTCCTGGAGGGGCCGGCACCGCGGGCGCGGGTCTCAGCGCACCCCACACAAAAAAACTCGCGGCAATTATCAATGCACGCCGATATTATCCTGATCATTTGCTAGGCGTTTACGTGCTGTTGTATACAATGCGATCGCTGATGGAATTTCAGGATCAGTGTCTATCGAGCCGTTGCCCGGCGGATCATTAATCCGCTTGGGCAACGTCTTGTTTAAGGGGTGGGTGTCCTAATTCGCTGTCGCAATTGTCCGAACCAGGACAGCACTGTGGGGCCGGGTACCGGCCCCTTTCCGGCGGGATTTTTGGTCAGTGATCCCCTTACGTTTCCGTTAGTGGCCGCATTTGGGGACCGGTGCTAGAAATCCGGTATGGCAATATCCGCATGCGCGAAATGCGAAGGTCACGGTTTTGAGCGAGGTCACGTTACCCTTCTAAGAGAGTTACGTGCGGTGTCCGTCTTACAGTGCGCCGGTTGCGGTGCTGTGGTCGGTACATTGGAATCGCCAGAGGCAATCGAGAGTCTACAAAAACAGATTGCGCAGATTGACGCCGGTCTCATCCGGATCGTCAAAGCGCTTCAGGAACCGTAAGGCCGCCCACTGGACATCGTGCGGCGGGTGCTGGCCTGTTTCCCGACGCTAGTGGCCTAGTTTGAATTTAACAGTGGCCTAATTAGAATTGGACGACCTAACGAGCAGATCGACAGTTGCTAAAACACGCGCACAATATCGGTTGGATCGATGCGCTAGCTACGGCTGGCGCAGTCATCGTTTGGGGTATTGCGGGCTTCCCGCGCTTCATGGAAGTCGCCTCTTTTGGAGGCTTGGCCCTCGTATGCTTCGGGGTCTACTGCGCTTGGATGTTCCGGGACGCAAAGAACAAGTAAGGCCGCCCACACTGAGGCGGCCTCATTCATTTCGAGTAAGGCAGCGGCGGCCTCATTCGAAAACGTTTAGCAGCGCGAATGCGAATTAGCTGGACTTCGGAACACAAGAAGCGCCCTGTTGATCCATCACCGCGCTGCCTTCTGGCTCACATCGGTGACAGAGAGTCCTGAAGCTCCCGCCCAACATTGGAAGGAGCAAATATGACCTGGTTTCTCAACAAATCTCCGACGCTGTACGAACGCCTCACAGAGGAAAAGAAGCGACTTGAAACTGCGGCGGGTCAAGTTGGACCTGGCTCGGTGCGAGACAGGCTTCTGGAAAAGCTTCGTCAACTCGATACCGCCGCGCACATCAATGAGTGGCTTTCATCGCCGGGGTTGCGCGCACCGACATGATGGCACGAATGAGGCCGCCGCAATGAGGCGGCCTCTTTCATTTACCCGCCTGTGGAATCAAAAGGGGCCACCTTACGGCGACCCCCTGCCGGTTTAAAAAAAAATTGGTCCGTTCTGAAATCCCTCCTCCGGCAAGAGCCAGAGTAGAGTTTTCCACAGAACAGGGTAGCCGGTGAAATACCGTCCATATCACTGTCCTAATCTGCCTTCCCGGGTTGTTCTGATCAGGACACGGATACTGGCCTGCTCCCGACGCCACTGCCCGGTTTGCGGTGAACAATGTCGCAATTTCGTTTTTTGTGTGCACTTCGGAACTGAAAGACGCTCGTCCGCATACTACTGTGGCGGTTCAGAAGTCCGCATCATTTGTGCCGCGAGCTCGTCATGCGGGCGTCTGAAGCCACACTGGATTAATAAATTAGCTAGTGTCCTTTCGATTCCGAAGTTCGAAACGTGGCTCCGAAAAATGCAACGAACTTCGGAATCGGGACACTAGGATCGTAAGTGCAAGCCCTACGGTTAGGACCCGTAAGCACGAGGTTGTGTCATGCAGCGTCGCCGATTCAAACAGACCACTTCCCTCAAAGATCGCCTCGCCTCATTCGCCGAAGAACTGAAAGCGAAGGCCAAGAGGCTTCGACCTGGTCCCGAGCAAGACGCTCTGCTCAAAAGAGCCCGACAGGCCGACACCGCTTCCCACATCGACGAATGGGCCAACTCGCCGGGGTTACGACCGCCGAGGTGACCGTCCGCGGTCTGAATTGGATGTTGGCGAAATTCTCACTCGAGACTGGGACGTGGCCCCCTCAATCTCGCCGCCTGCGGACTGAGGTACCGGCCTGTTTCCGACGCCGGCAGCCCAATCTGCAAAAGCAAACATCGACTCCGCACCCGAATACTGATTAACGTGTTTGAAGAAAAAACGCGTTTTTGGCGGCCTTGGCGATCGTTCTCCTATCGACCCAAGGGCAAGCCGCCCCGGCCTCGGATGAGGCTCCTTCATTGCGCGATCAGATCAGAGCCGATCGAGCCAAATCCAAGGCGGAGTTCGACAGCAGTCCAACCCAACGCGCCTGGGATCGGGATGCCAACGGCAAGCGGCCCTGGGATCGCAAAGAGGCCCCACTGCCAAAAGAGTAGAGCCCTCGGTGGCGTAATTTGGCTGTGAGGTCGTTTCGGAAAATTTGAAAACGGCTCAACCTGCTCATTGCCACTTTTTCCCGGCACATCTAGCTTAGGTCCGGGACGCTGCAAATTGCCTTATCAAGTCAAAGCCGGATCGCTGACCATCGTCACCCCCACCTCGGCGGACGCGCTCAAACTCTTCGATGAGTTGGCGCCGACCGCGCGGGATGAGGTTTTGATCCGCGACATGGACGGTCGCACGGTCGATCCGGAGACGCTGCGGTCTGCCGTCGCCGACGAGTAAAAGCGCCACCAGTCCAACGTTAGCTGTGTCCCGGTTCGTAAGGACCATGTCAGGTCGGCCGTCTAAGACTGGCCTCATGGACAGCTGGCTCACGCAACAAGTCACGCTTATCGGCATGCCGATGCAGAACTGGATGGTGGTGACGCTCGCGTTGATCCTGGTCGCAACCCTCATCAACGTTGTGGAACGTCGCTAGCCGGAACGTCGCCAGCTGATGAGTAAGGGACGCTGCTTCAGTTGAATCGCAACAGTTCTATTGTCCCTTCAGGGGAGATGTCCGTGCGCAGCGTCGTTGTCTTCTTCGTTGTGCTGTTGGGACCGTTGTCGTTGCCGCACGCGGCAGGCGCCAGTCCGATGTCTCTCTATGGCCCGTTCGATCAGACCCACAACGGGATCCACGGACATGCGGCGCACGCCGTCTCACCGCCAGCGGGTGCCTCCAGCGAGGTTCTCGGAGGATGCGGGCGTGGCCGCACCCGCGATCCGGAAACGCAACGATGCCGAGGCCCGGCCGATCTGCGTTGAGGGCCGCCTCGGGTGCGTTTCAGCAGTGCCGAATATAGAAGCCCCGCCGTGGTGAGAAATCACGGCAGGGCCCGACGGCCCTCGGCGTTTTGGGGACCCCGGGGCCATCCGGCCAGATACGGATGATCCAACAGGTAAGTTTCGGTGTCCTAATTTGTTTGAACGAATGTCCCGTGCGGGACAGGTATGGGCCGCGCAAGGCCGCATTTGCCCCGGTGTCCTGTTTGCCCGGTATCTTGGCCTGCCGGCCGTTTTCTGATCGCGCGGGGAAACAAAACTGACAATAACGGCGTTTAGTGTGCATGGCACAAAAACTGCCTTAGCCAAGGTCATGCTCGCAATATTGTTCTTGTTCGTGGGTATCTTTGCAGCGGGTTTCGGCGTCGGTTACGGCCTGCGAGAGCACATCTCGCGACGGCGGCGGCGGCGAGTTATCATTCTCCCTTGAAGCGCCGCCTCACAAGGGCGGCCTCTTCATTCGTGAAATCGATCTGGTTGCCAGCCGAAAGCGGGTACCGCGGTGCCCTGATCGGCCTGCTGCGTCGTTATCCGTTATTGCCACTTTTTCCCGTTCATATTAGGAAATGTTAGCAACATAGCTGATGATGCTTTCATCGAGACATGGCGAAGAAAGAAAAGGAAAAAATCCTCGCGCCGATTTGCACCGAATGCGGGGGCCGGATGTCGCGTTATACGACCTTGCCGAAGATCGAGCAGAGGCCACGGATCAACGTCTTCCGCTGCGATCACTGCGGCTCGACCACCATAACCTCCAAGGAAAAGCAATAGGGCCGCCTCGCCAAGGCGGTCGCATCGAAAAGCCCTGCCGGGCTGAGAACCCGGCAGGGCTATCCGCCACGATGGGGATCAGGACGCGTATCGTGACAGACGCGCCGAGCCGTAACTGACCGAGCTTACACGCGCCTTACGTCGCTTTTGTCCAGTCGCTGCCGCGCGCGCCGTGGTTAGGGGCAGCGGGACGCCGCCTACTTCTTTTCCGCTACTTTTTCTCCGTGGCTTCCTGCTCCTGGGACGGGCTGCGCTGCTGCTCCAAGCGGATCGCTCGGGTCGCGGAAAGCCAGATACGTATCGACCACCAGGATCACGCCGAAAATGACGATCATGACGGCAACCAGCGTGCCGCCAATCCACATCAGTATTTCCCTTGCGGAGTACTCGCCGAACATGAACGCAACTTTGTCACGAAGACAAAGCCCTGCCGCGCACTGGACGCGGCAGGGCTTATCCGTTCTTGGAAGGGATGGAGGACCTTGAATAACGGATAGACTGAAGCCTAGCCGAGCCGGCTTACACCGGCCTTACAACGCTCGGCTGTGGCGGGTGCTGCCCAGATCAGGCTCCAGGCTTTTTTCAGCTCCGGCTGGCATCCATCAGCGCCGAGAAAATCAGCATCATCGGCATGGGAATTCGATCGGCGTGTCCCTTGAGCGCACCGCCGCGCGCGCCGCGCTCGCTGTTGGGCTCCTTGGCTGCCCGGCCGATGCCGGCTGACCGCCGACGTCATCTATCGTTGGAAGTCTCATGATTGGCGCCCTTGCCTTCCTCGTTGGCTGCCGTACGCGGCGCAGCCCCCATATGTTACCTATCATATGTCGATGAACATAGCGCGAGGTTCACCTCGGCACCCCCCCACAACGAAAAACGGCTCCGCCGGGTTGGAACGGCGGAGCCGCCGATGGTTGCCGGATGCTTGAGGGGGACTACCGGGCACCATCGGGCGCATTCCTACGCGGCGGCTTCCAGTGAGTCTGTGTGCTGGTTCACAGATGCTGAAGTCCTCGATGAAACTGCTCAAGCGCGCGGACGACGCTAGATCCGCTCCACTAGTCCCTGCTTCCGCCCATCAGCGCGCCGATGATCAGCATCATCGGAATTGGAACCCGCTGGGCATTTTCGGCAACGCCGTCGCGCTCATTGCCTTCTTTCCCGCCCATGGCCTCGCGTGAACTGGCCGGTACCGGCTGACGACGTGAATCGCTGAAATTTGGACGTTTCATGATTTGCCCTCCAACGAGGGCAACTAGCAGATACCGCCTCGAACGGGTGTGAGCTCGCTCACAGAGCGGGTCGGCGCGTGCAGCGCGCCCTCCGATTCGGCCCCTCAATGTTTCCCATCGCAGACAAAAGCCCCACCGCGACGCGCTGGGATCGCAGCGGGGCCCTGATGGCCTGACATCGAAGCGCATGAGCGAACTTCGATACCGCGCCATCCGGACAGGTACGTTCAAGTCTTCAGCCTGGTTTCAGCGCCCGCGTCCGCCAGGCACGTTCCTCCGCCAAAAGGAGGATGAACCAACCGGGGGCCTGCGCAGACTCAATGGAAGACCGGGGGGATTTCAGGGGCCTCGGTGACCAAGCCGGCGCCGCCAAGCGATCATACTCCGCTTGGGCGGCGCTGCGCTTTTCAGCGCCCCCATTCACCGCCGGCTCGACAATTAAAAAGCCCCACCGCGCTGAGAACGCGGCAGGGCCAATATGATCCGTCTTGGGGGGCATTCTCCGAGGCGGACGGTGAGGACGGTAGCCGAGCGAGCTTACACCTGCCTTACGCACCTGCTCGGCCCGGACAACATCGCTGCCATGTTGCCGTTTCGGCGTGCTTGGTCCGTCCGGCGGCGCGGGGCAAATCAATCGCATCAGGGCCGTTCATTCACGACCGTAGTCATCCCATCCCGCGGCAGGCACTTTTTGAGCAGCGCATGCGGTCGCAATCTGGCGTTAGCTCAGACGTCGCGTAGAGCTGGCCTAAGGGGTCACAATTTTAATTGCGCGGCAGGGGTCGTCGGCTTGTTGTCAACTCGGTCGACGGCCCCGCCTGACCGATACCATAGCATGAATAATTGCGGCCGCTTTCCGGCAATTGGAGCAAATTCGCCTTTCCGCACACGCCGAAAGGCCAGCAATTCCTTGAAATAAATGCTATGATCAGAGGCGGCCTGCGCTTTCGAATTCCGTTGCGTAAGGGGACCGGCCGCGCGCCTTACGTTGATCGCGAGCTGACGAATGACCGTACACGCCCCCAAGCTTCTGACGCCGGAAGAATTCGCCTCGCTGATCGAAATCGCGATCGCTGCCGACAATCCGACGGTGCCGCCGCACCACCTGTCGAAGCTGATCAGCCTCGGCTATGTCCTTGATTCGGCAAAAGGCCCTCAGGTGACCGGCGACGGGCTGATCCGCATTACCGAAAGCGAATAAAGTCTAAACGGCGCGGGCCCGTAACCTACCGGAATTGATCGACAGCCGGATTGGGCGTCAAATGACCGCATTTGGAAGGGGTCGCCAGGGGCCCGGCGTGCGGTTATTTGTAGGTCTGTATTATGCCGCGCTATTTCTTTCGTATCCGAAACGGTCGCTATTCCGGGGCATCCGAAAAGGGCATTGAACTCGCCGACCGCAACGCGGCCTGGCAGGAGATGACCCGTTCCTGCGCCGATATGGTCGGCGGCATCTGCCGCAAGCTCGGCCAGAACACGCAGTGGGAAATGGAGCTTCTGGACGAGCGGAAGGAACCGGTTTTCCGGATTTGCCTCGTGGCGAATTCGCTCGAGAGCAAGCCGAAGCCCGCCACCAAAAAGCGTCAACCTTCCGCCGAGCGATCCTGAAAGGATCAACGCGAAACTGAAAGCAACGTTCTAGTTCGCGGACGTGCTGCCGCCGGCGGTGCTCTTCGCCTTCGATTTGGAGCTTGAGGCCGACTTGGAAGGTGACGCGGCTGGCGCATCCGAGCGCACCGTGCCCCAGGGATCGGCGGGCGCCTTCTGGTCCGGGATCTTCTTCAAGGAGTCCTTGTAGGCCTTCTCCTGCGCGGCTTCGGCCGCCTTCTCGTCGTCGGACTTGCCGGGCTTGTCCTGGAGCAAATTCAGCTTCGGAATTTGCGCAAAAGCCGGCGAAGCCAGCAACATGATCACGGCCGCGAGGCGTACAGCCCTCATGGAAAACTCCTTAATCTTTCCGAACCGCCAACATATCACCGCTCGGAGGCCTGCGCCAAGCACGCAGAGATGGCGTCAGGGTCGCACTGGTGTTCTGACATTCGTACCCTACCGCGGCGGGCGCTTTGAGGTCGCAGCGAAACTGAAAGGAACGTCAGAGCCGCCACACTAGAGGTGGTCGGATTTGCAGGATTTCTGCGACGGAAACCAGTCATCCCAGATCGGGCCGCATTTGGTACAGCCGTTCAGCATCAGGGCCAAAGCAACCACACCCGCGATCATTGCTAAACGTTGCAGCATTTCAAAACCCGTCCCCAGTGTCCCGACTAGCCCCCGCACATGATAAAGTGCGTCACACGCGATTTTCAAGCGCGGCGCTGTCGCAATCGGGGTAAGATCGACCGATGCGGCGGCGGACGATCTCTTTCATCATCACCATGACAGGTATGGCGTTGGTGCTTTCAGGCTGCGGCCTCGCCGACAGCCGGACGCCGCTGCCGCTGCCGGAATTCATGCGCGCCAAGGCCGCCGACCCGCCGCCGCTCGAGCAGCCACCCGACGTCCGGCGCATGGTGCGCGAAAAGCTGGACCAGGTCTTCGTCGCCCAGTCCTCTCCGCAGAACGTGCAGGTTTCCGATGCGCGCCACGAACTTCGCGGGCTCGGCTGGTCGGCCTGCGTCAAGGCCGACCTCACCTCGGCCACAGGCAAGCCGCTGGGCGAGGAGACCTACCGCATTTCGATCAACAGCGGCGTCATCATCGACCGGCGACGCGCGCTACCCGAGGACAACTGCGCCGCCGAGTCCTATCAGCCGATCTGAACGCGCGGCTTGAACGTGAAGCTCAGCCCCAATGGCCGAGCCCCAGCGCCACCGTCATGGTGGCCTCGCGCAACTCGTCGGCAAGCTTGCGATCCTCGATCGCGCGCGCGAGCACCATGCCGCCGAGGCAGAGCGCGGTGAGCGAAAGCGCCACCTGCCGCGAAGGCTGCCCGTTGGGGCTCATGCCCTTCTCGAAGGTCTCGACCATCATCCGCAGCGCCGCCTCCTGGGCTTCCCGCACCGATTGGTCGGTTCGCGAGACGTCGTTGGGCAGGCCGATCAGTGGACAGCTCGCCTCGAGATCTTCCAGATTCTGATGCGAGAGATAATCGCGCAGCAGCGTGACCGCGCGATCGGATGCTTTCTCGGAGTTTGCGATGACACCCTGCTTTTCGGTGACGAAGCAACTGATCGCCTCGGCGTAAAGCTCGCTCTTGCTCTGGAAATAGCTGTAAAAGCCGCCGCGCGTCATTCCGGCGCCGGCCATGATGTCGTCGATGGAAGCCGCGGTGAAACCGTGGCGGTTGAAGAGTTGCAGCGCGCTCTGAATGATCTTCTGCCGCACCTGCTCGCGGTGCTGTGTCTGGATTCCCATGTCACCCCCCCAATCGCTCTGAGTTGTCACTCAGTGCGAAATGTTCAAAATTGTCGGTCCCTGTTTTCTCGGTCATTGGCGTCCTGATCTGTTCCGTCCCGGCGTTTGCATTTTGTCGATGCCTGCCCGTCGACAAGGACTGATTCAGGACCGCGAACATTCCAGGATCACGAAAATGTAATCATATGACCGGGCAAGGCTCGGAAGGCTCGGCGAATACGGATCGCTGACGTCGCCTCGGACGCGCGCCAGGAAACTCATCCCGAGCAATACGAACCGTCGGAAGATCTGACGCGGCCTCGTCGCTTCAGGCCGCGGGCGGCGGCGTCAATGACCGGTTAACGATAAAGATCAAATTGAATCTCCTCGCCAACGGCATTTTCCGAACTATCCGATAGCGTTGCGCCTTCAGGACGGGGAAGCGCCGACAACATGTCGGCGTCATATTGCAACGGGGAAACCGCGGGACGTGCCGGAGCTGGCTGACATCGCCGATGTGTCTCGCCCACCGGCCAAGGATGGGCCGGACCGGCTCGCGCCAATGTCCCCTTCCGATTTGCGATGCGACAGCTTCGCGCCGCTGACTTCCGTTCCGGTTGCGGCGTGGCGTCGGCTAACCGAGCGCGCTATTGAACCAAACGGTTACTACCTGCCGGCATGGGAACTGGCGGTGAATGCGTCCGCGCATGGCCGCACCGGCGTCTCCGCGCTCAGTGCCTGGTCGGAGCCTTCGCCGAACAAACTGGCGCCGACCGGACCTCAACCAGGTCTTGAGCAGCAGCCGGACGAAGGCGCGCGGCTGATCGGCCTGTTGCCGGTGGTCTCGCTGTGGCGCGCTTGCAAGATCCCGCTGCCCGCGTTGGCAAGTGCGAGCCCCTACGGAACACTCTGCACGCCGCTTCTCGATCGCACGGACGCCGAGAATGCTGCGAAAACCTTGATGGACGAGGCGCGGCGCGCCGGCGCGCATGCGCTGGTGCTGCGCGACGTTTCGCTCAACGGCGCGGCGATGAAAGCCTTGACGCAAGCGCTGCGGCAACAGGCATTGCAGCCGATCGTGCTGCACTCGCATCTGCGCGCCTGCCTCGACGCAAGGCGCGCGGCGGACGACGTGCTGAGAGATGCGCTGAGCGCCAAAAAGCTCAAGGAATTGCGGCGTCAACGCAATCGCCTCGCCGAGCATGGCGCAGTGCGGTTCTCGATTGCGCGAAAGCCCGAGGAGATCCGCAGCGCGGTCGAAGTATTTCTCGCGTTAGAGGCCAGCGGCTGGAAGGGCAAACGCGGCACCGCGCTGGTCCAGAACGGCGGTGATCTCGACTTCATCCGGAACGCGACGCAGGGCCTCGCCGAAAACGGCCAGTGCGAAATCGTCACCATGCATGCCGGCGAGCGGCCTGTCGCCGCCGCCGTTGTGCTTCGGCATCTCGACCGCGCCTTCTATTTCAAGCTCGGCATCGACGAGGCGTTCTCGAAATACTCGCCGGGCGTCCAGCTCACGCTCGACCTGACGCGGCATCTCTGCGACGAGGCGGTGATCGCAACCGCCGACTCCACCGCGAGCGCCGATCATCCCATGATCAACCCGATCTGGCGCGGCCGTCTGAAGATGGGCGACGTGGTGATCCCGCTACGGCGCAACGATCCGGTGGTCTACGCCATCGTCGCGGCGCTGAAGACGCGGCATCGCCTGCGCGAGGCCGCGCGCCGCGCCGTGCATCGTCTTCGCAATCGATAGCCTACTCTGCCGCCTGCGCGTTCACTTCCGCCGACACCTGACGAAGCGCGGCCGCGAGCTGCTCCGGCGGTTGCGCGCCCGACACCGCATATTTCTGCGCGAACACGAAGGTCGGCACGCCGGAAATGCCTTTGCTCGCGGCTTCCTCGGCCTGCGCCGAAATCAGCGCGACGTCTTCGTCGGTTGCAAGCCGCCGGCGCGTTTCTTCGGCATCAAGCCCGACATCGGCCGCCGCCCGCACCAGCACGTTGACATCGGTGAGATCGCCGCCGTCGCGGAAATAGAGCTCCATCAGCCGCTGCTTCATCTCGGCCGCCTTGCCCTTGGCTTCGGCCCAGTGAATCAGGCGATGGCAGTCGATCGTGTTCGGCTGCCGCTTCACCATGTCAGGGCGGTAGCTCAGCCCCTCTTCGCCCGCAGCCGTGACGACACGGCCGGCAATGCCTTTATAGGCCTCCACTGACCCGAACTTGGTGGTGAGATAATCCTCGCGGCTGATGCCCTCGCGCGGCACCCAGGGATTCAAGAAAAACGGCCGCCAATGCACCTCGACCGGAATGTCGGTGACGAGCGAGAGCGCCTTTTCGATCCGGCGTTTGCCGATGTAGCACCAGGGACAGACGACGTCGGAAACGATGTCCAAACGGACGGGTTTCAAGGTGCTCATGGGGGCGCTCCCTCAGTTAAAAAGTTCCCCAGAGATAGGCCGCGATAAGGCGCTTCACAAGCTGTCTATTGCAACCCTGCTGCCAAACCCCGCATGCGTTCTGCCGTGAATTCATCCGCCGGGAACATCGCCTCCAGCGCCAACTCCGACAACGTCACGTCGACCGGCGTGCCGAAGATCATCGTCGCCGACATGAAGCTCAAAACGTCGCCGCCGAGCCGTAGCTTGAAGGGAATGGCAACACTGTCGGGCGACAGCGGCACTGAGCGCGCAGGGATCGGATAGGCCTTCAGCTCGTCATAGAGCTTGATCAGGCCGGGATCGGCAGTCACTTCGCATTGCTGGCGCACTCGATCCAGAAGATGCCCGCACCACTCGGCGACGTTGACGGTGCGGGGCGCCAGCGCCTCGGGGTGAAACGCCAGCCGCATGATATTGACGGGCGGCGTCAACAAATGCTGCGACACGCCGGCCAAGATCGGCAGCACCATGCGGTTCGCCGAGACCAGATTCCAGTGCCGGTCGTAGGCCAGCGCGGGATTCGGCTCGTGCGCGCGCAGCATCAAGTCGATTGCCTCGCGCGCCGATTTCAGCGCGGGATCGTCGAGCGCGCGCTGCGGAAACGCGGGAGCAAATCCGGCCGCCACCAGCAACACGTTGCGTTCACGCAAGGGCACGTTGAGCCGCTCCGCCAGTTTGAGCACCATGTCGCGCGATGGCGTCGCGCGTCCTGTTTCCACGAAGCTCAAATGCCGCGTCGAAATCTCAGCGTCGCCAGCCAGGTCGAGCTGGCTCAAGTGCCGCCGCAGCCGCCACTGGCGCAAATGTTCGCCGATATGGACGGGCTCGGCACGCGCGGCGCTCATTGTCGCTGGATACGAATTCATCCCCGAAGGCTATCACGCGGAATTCAGCGCTTCCATTACCTGCGACGTAATGGATCGGCCTCGCGATCGCGGCCATCGTGGCGGTCAGAGGAGATGACGTTGCCTACAAGCGCGCTGATCCATCTCCCGCCTTAACCAAGGAGAACCACGATGATGATCCCGTCCCTCTTCCTGCGCCGCGCCCTTCAGGCCGATGCCATTTTCAGCGGCGCGGGTGCTGCGATGTTCAGCTTGGGTGCCGGTGTGCTTGCGCCGCTCTGCAATCTGCCGGAGGCGCTGCTGCGCGAGAGCGGTCTGTTTCTGGTCGCCTACGCGGCCTTTGTCGGCTGGCTCGGCCTGCGCGAGACGATGCCCAGAATGCTGGTCGGGATCGTCGTGGTGGGCAACGCCGCCTGGACGCTTGCGAGCATCGCGCTTTTGTTCAGCGGCGCTGTGACGCCAAACCTGCTCGGCGAAGCGCTGGTTGCATCGCAGGCGATTGTCGTCGGCGCGCTCGCCGAACTGCAATTCATCGGCTTGCGCCGGAGCAGCGATCTGGTGGCCGCCTGAGACGAGGCCTTGCGCGGTTTAAGCGGAAGCCTGCTGGGCTTCCGCGACCGGCGTTGCAGGAACCGGCGCCGTGAAAACGGCTGAGGCCTCGCTTGCCGGGGCGATCTCATTGGCGGCGATGGATGCCGGCGCTTGCGCGATTGTTCTGGACGCCACAGGCTTCGACGTTACTGCCTTCGATGTTGCCGACTTCGACGTTAAAGATTTGGGCCGGCTGCGCCGGGCCGAGACTGCGACAACTGCACGCGTGCCACCGGCGACCTTGCGCTTGACCGGCCGGCTACCGGTCTTGAGACGCACGCTCGGTGTCTTGGACTTGCTATCGAGCTTGCGCTTGCGGTCCGGCATCAGCTCGGCTTTGGTTTTCTTTTTGGCCTTGGCGCGCTTGGCGGCTCGCTTCTCGGCCTCTTTCTTCGCCTTGCGCTCGGCCTTCTTCTGTTCCTTGGCCTTCAGCCGCAACCGTTCGGCCCGCGCTTCCGCGCGCTTCTTCTTGCGCTTTTTCTCGCATGCGACGCATTTGCAGCCGATCGGCTTCAGATAGGCTTTGAAATAATCGGTGCCGTAGTCGTAGTTAATCTCGTCGCCCGGCTCGATGTTCTTGATCGCGCGGATGAAAACCTTGCGCTTGCGCGGACGGACATCGCTTTCCGCATTCGGCTTGCAGGCGTGGTTGATATAACGCGCGACGTTCTCGCGGATCGAACCGTCGATGGTCCAGCGGTTCGTGAGCTCGAACAGATATTTGTTCTCGATCGCGTCGTCTTTTTTCTTCTTGGAATCCAACAGCGGCCCAAAATAACGGATGATTTTGGTGCCCTTCTTGATCCGCCGGGTGGCGAAGAGGCCTAATCCAGTAGGGGAACGGCCGATACGGTAGGGCTTCTTCGACGAAATTTCAGGCATGACGATGTGACAACCGCAACGAGGGAGGAAGGGTTCTAGGACGATTCCATGCAAATGTCAGGCCCTTCGTCTCCCTTGACTCGACGCGTCCCCAGCTTGTGCCGTTGGGCATCGGCGACGAGATGGGCTATATCCAGCAACCAGATTTAGCCGAGAAATCATGGGGAGACGCGCCAAT
Source organism: Bradyrhizobium erythrophlei (assembly GCF_900142985.1). Taxonomy (NCBI): domain Bacteria; kingdom Pseudomonadati; phylum Pseudomonadota; class Alphaproteobacteria; order Hyphomicrobiales; family Nitrobacteraceae; genus Bradyrhizobium; species Bradyrhizobium erythrophlei. Next base: position 5,512,639 of record NZ_LT670849.1, on the reverse strand, counting down.
GGCCGTGGACGGAAACTGGAACATCACGATGTCGACGCCGATGGGCGATCGCGAGGCGACGCTGAGCCTCAAAAGCGCGGGCGGCACGCTGACCGGCACGCAAGCAGCCGAGGGCAATTCCGCCGAAATCTTCGACGGCACGGCCAATGGCGACGACCTCTCCTGGAAAGTGTCGATTACGAGCCCGATGCCGCTGACGCTCGAATTCACCGGAAAAGTTTCCGGCGACAGCATTTCCGGCGAAATGGGCATCGGCCCGATGGGCAGCTTTCCGTTCACGGGGACGCGGGCGTAAGGCGCGTGCGTTTCCCCTACGCGATGCAACGCGAAGCGAGTTGCAGGGACTCGCAATCAGGTTCGGTTTCGGAAAATCAGAAACCGGCCTGGAGCTGCTCGCAACAGCCCGCACCGCAGCCCCGCCCGGCGTGTTGCCAGCGGCCGGCCTCCTGTGACACCATCGGCCACCGCGTTTTATGATCTATTAGAAGCCGATGCCCCGCCGGAAGAAATACCCCTGGGAAAAGCTGTCGGACGAGCAGTTGCTCAAGCGCCGGCTCTCCAGCCTGAGGGTCGGCATCGAGGGCACCTGGCTCGAGGACTGTCTGAACACCCTCTATGAGGAGCTCGAAGAGAAGGGCATCCGGCTGCGGCCGCACGCCTGGATCTCGAGCGAGTGGTTCAGTCCGGGCAACGTGCCCGGCATCGCGATCCCCTTCTATCTCGTTCATCCCCGCCTGATGAAGCTCGAGAAGAAGATGATGCTCGATGTCGAGGGCGGCACCTGGTCGGAGTGCATGGCCATTCTCCGCCATGAGGCGGGCCATGCCATCCAGCACGGCTATCAATTGCAGCGCCGCCGCCGCTGGCAGAAGTTGTTCGGCCCTTCCTCCAGGCGCTACCCGCGTTACTACAAGCCCAATCCGGCCTCCCGGCAATATGTCCAGCATCTGCGGCTCTGGTACGCGCAGAGCCATCCGGACGAGGATTTCGCGGAAACCTTCGCGGTGTGGCTGCGGCCGCGCTCGAACTGGCGCACGCGCTATGCCGGCTGGCCGGCGCTGAAGAAGCTCGAATATGTCGACGAACTGATGGAGGAGATCGCCGGGAAGCGGCTGGTGTCCACGACGCGGGAGCGCGTCGATCCGCTGCATGAGCTCAGCCAGACGCTCGGCGAGCACTATCAGAAAAAGCAGGCGTTCTACGCCTTCACGCCGCCGAAGACCTACGACCGCGACCTCATGAAGCTGTTTTCCGCCGATCCGCGGCATCGCCGCGGGCAACCGGCCTCGTCCTTCATCCGGCGGCACCGCGCCCATATCAGGCAACTAGTGGCGCGGTGGACCGGCGAGAATCAGCTTACACTCGACGCCGTGCTTGACGACATGATCTTCCGCTGCCGCGAGCTCGATCTGCGTGCCGTCGGCTCGGATCGGAGGCTTGTGGCTGACTTCACCGTCCTGTTGACCGCCAAGACCATGCACGCGCTGTTCGGTCCGTCGCGGCGGAAATGGATTGCACTATGAGACGCCTGCGCGTCCTCGTGCTCATGCATCCCGACTTCATGCCCCCGGACTCGACCGACGGATACACCGCGCGCGAAATCAACGAATGGAAGACGGAATACGACATCGTCAGCACGCTCCGTGTGGCCGGCCATGACGTTCGCCCGCTCGGCGTGCAGGAAGAAATCAAACCGGTGCGCGTCGAAATCGAAAGCTTCAAGCCGCACGTCGTCTTCAATTTGCTGGAGCAGTTTCACCACGAGCCGGTATACGACCAGCACATCCCGAGCTTTCTCGAACTGATGAAGATCCCCTACACCGGGTGCAACCCGCGCGGCCTGATCCTGGCACGCGGCAAGGATCTGTCGAAGGCGCTGGTGCACTATCGCCGGATCGCGGTGCCCGCCTTCGCCGTGTTCCCGATGCGCCACAAGGTGAAACGGCCGGCGCGGCTGGCGCTGCCGCTGATCGTCAAGAGCCTGAACGAGGACGGATCGCGCGGCATCTCGCAAGCCTCCATCGTCGATACCGACGAGAAGCTCGCCGAGCGCGTCGCCTTTATCCACGAGCGGGTCGGAACCGCCGCCATCGCCGAGCAATTCATCGATGGACGCGAGCTATATGTCCCCGTGCTCGGCAACAACCGGCTGCGTGTGCTGCCGGTCTGGGAATTGAAATTCGGCACCATGGGTGGCCAGGCGATCGCCACCGAAAAGGTCAAGCACGATACCGATTATCAGGAACGCGTCGGAATTGCGGACGGACCGGCCAAAAACCTGGCGCCGGAGCTACGCGCCCGCATTCAGCGGATAGCCAAGCGCATCTACCGGACGCTCGGCCTCGACGGATATGCGCGCATCGACTTTCGTCTCGCGGCCGACGGCACGCTGTATTTCATCGAGGCCAACCCCAATCCGGAAATCGCCAAGAGCCAGGAGTTCGCGATGGCGGCGAAGCACGACGGCCTGGATTATCCGGGCCTGCTGCATCGTATCCTCACGCTCGGCATCAGCCGCGCCAAGGCCGGCGTGTCAGTCGGCTGACGCGCTCAATTGCGGGCAAATGCCCAGCATTCCAACTCCACCTGGGCACCCAGAGCCAATCCGTTAGCGCCAAGCGCAGACCGGGCCGGCAAATGCTCCGGCTTGAAATACGTGACGTAGATCTTGTTGAACGCGCCCCATTTGGACATGTCTGCAAGCATCGCCGTGCATTTGAACACATCATCGAAAGCCAGACCGTTCGCTTTCAAGGTAGTGCCGATGTTCTCCATCATCCGGGTCGTCTCGCCTTCGATTCCGCCCGGAGCCAGCTCCATTTTGTCCGGCAATACGCCGATGACACCCGACAAATACAATATGTTTCCGACCCGCACGGCTTGACTGAACGGCAACTTTGCGGCGGCCGCAGCCGGCGAATTGTAGAAACGGACTTGATCGTTTTCAGCTACGGCTGGCGTGCCATACAGCAATGCGAACCCCACGATCGCAAACAGACACCGTGCCGCTTTCAGGATTGTATCCACTTCGTCCTCCCTTCACGCCGCGAAACACCAAACCTCGTCCCGTCCTACTCCGCGCCCGGCTCCATGCCCTTCGTTTTGAACAAGGCTTGCGCCGACGGGCCCATCAACGCAGCGATCAGGGCTTTGGCGGCGGCGCTGTCCTTGGCTCCGGCGCCGATGCCGGCGGCGTAGACCGTGTAGTTCTGAATTTCCTTCGGCAGCGGTCCGACCAGCGTGACGCCGCCGTGCGGCAGGATTTCGCTGATCTGGTGAATGCCAAGCTCGGCCTGGCCGGACTCGATATAGTCGGCGACATAGCCGCCCTGCTTGAGCTTTTCCTTCGGCTTGACCTGATCGGCGATGCCGAGGCGCTCGAGCAGCTTCTCGACATAGATGCCGCTGGAGCCGCCACTGGCGGGATCGATGAAGCTGATGGATTTTGCATCGAGCACGGCCTTCTTGAACGCTTCGACCGTCGAGATGTCGGGCTTGGCGGCGCCCTCCTTCACCATCACGCCGACGCCGACACGCGCCAAGTTCGTGCGGCTGCCGGCAGCCACCTTGCCCTCGGCGGTGAGCTTGTCGACGCCATCGGGGGTCATCACGACCACATCGAAAGTCTCTCCAGCCTCGATCCGCTTCATCAGCGCGCCGGCGGTGTCGTTGTCGACCGTGACCTTGTTGCCGCTTGCCTTCTCATAGTCGGGCAGCAGCGCCACGACCGTCGACTTGAACGCGCCAGCGGTCAGCAGTTTCAGTTCAGTGGCCCCAGCGGCTGACGTGCAAAGGGCGGCGCCCACGACACTTGCAAACAGCAACGGTTTTGCGAGCAGCAACAGTTTGAATTTCATTTTTTTGTTCTCCTGGGTCGGTAAGGCATTTGGGGCTGAATTATCACGAGAGCGAATGGCAAAGCGAGCTATTCATGCGGGCGACGGGAAAGGGCGAACGTTCAGCCCAGCCGCCAGACCGCGACCGGCCGCTCATATCCCCGCACCTTCATCTCCCCGAGCGGTACGGCATCGCGCCCCGTCTCGCCGAGCGCATCGTATACCGCAGCCGATATCAAACATTGGGTGCCAAGCTCCTTGTTGAGGGCTTCGAGCCGCGAAGCGAGGTTCACCGCATCGCCGATGACGGTGTACTCCTTGCGGCGCGGCGAACCGATGGTGCCGGCAACCACCTCGCCGACATGCACCCCGATACCGATCCGCAGCGCCCAGTCGCCGGCCGCGTTATCGCGTTCCATCGCGGCCAGCATGTCGCGCGCCGCGTCGACCGCCTGCCGCACGGCGTCATCATGGGCGATCGGCGCACCGAACAAAGCGAGCAGGCCGTCGCCGAGAAACTTGTTCACGATCCCGCCGTGCCGATCGAGGATTTCGACCAGCACCGCAAAAGCGCGATCGAGCCGCTCGACCACTTCTCGCGGCGAGCGCTGTTGCGCCTGCACTGTGAAGCTTCGAAAATCAACGAACATCACGACGACCCGGCGCAACTCGCTCGTTGTCGCCGCGCCCTCCCGCAGCAAGCGCTCGACCACCGGCGGCGACACGTGCTGACCGAACAGGTTGGTGACCCGGTCCCGCGCGCTCGCCGCCGCGATGCTCGCCTCGAACTGACGCCGCACCCTGAGCGCAACCGCACCGGCAAGCAGGCCGCAAATGAGGATCACGAGGCTGCGCAGCAGGTGATAGACGACGTCGCGCGGCAGAGCGGGATGGTACAGCATTGCCATCGCGAACAGCTCGACCGCTGCGACAAGCCCGGTGAAAACCGGCAGCCAGAAGTCGAGCCGCAATGTCGAAAGAACGATGAAGAGGAAATAGACCAGCGGCGCGGCGAAGCCGAGCGCCTCGGTCGCGCCCATCCGGTCGATATGGATCGCCAGCAGCAGGGTCGGCAGGCTGGTTTCGATGAAGGTCCCGATATAGCGGCGCAGCACCGGTATATCCTGGTCCAGCGCGATCCGCCGTTTGACGAGATAAAGGATCCCGAACTCGAACGCGATGAAGGGCCCGATCACCGCCCAGATGTAGAGGGGATAGAGGCGGCCATGCCAGATGTGTTCGACCTCAGCCGGCGAGACGAAGAAAAGCGCCGATGACGTCGAAGCCAGGACGAGCGTGAAGCCGATCACGCCAGTGGTCCGCGCGAGCTCCGTCTTCAGGATCTGCCGCATCAGCGCGTGCTGGAACTCAGGCGACACTTCCGTCGACGGCTTGGCGGAATTCAGCCGGATGTTCAGGTCACGCCACAGCCCGCGCATGGTCCTCCTCCGCTCTCCGCGCAACCAGGCTGCTTAAATGGGCGCGCCGATCAGTAGGTCGCGGGGTCCGGCGAGTCCGTCGGCTTTTCGAAGGCCTTCTTCATCGCCGGGCTCATCGGGATGTTGAGATTGACGTTCTTCGGCGGGATGGGTTGCGTGAACCACCGTGCATACAGCGCCGGGCCTTCCGGGCTCTTGTAGAGCGCGGACGTCGTCGCATCGGCGAGCGCCTTGAACGCCATGTCGTCCTTGCGCAACATGATGCCATACGGCTCCGGCGTCGAGAACGCGCCTTCCGATATCTCGTAGGCCTTCGGGTCCTTCGAGATCGCGATCAGGCCCGCGAGCACGATGTCGTCCTGGACAAAGGCGGCGGCCCTCCCGGTCTCGACCATCAGAAACGCCTCGCCCTGGTCCTGGACCGGGATGATCGTCATGCCGAGATTGAGGCGGTTGTTGAATTCGAGCGCCTGCTTGATGTTGGTCGAACCGGCGGGGGCGACGACCGTCTTGCCCTTGAGGTCCTCGATCGAGCGAAGGTGCGATTCGACCTTCGAGAGATAACGGCTCGCGGTCAGAAAATGCGTGTTGGTGTACCAGACCTGCTTTTGCCGCTCGACGTTATTGGTGGTGTTGCCGCATTCGAGGTCGATCGTGCCATTGGCCATCAACGGAATGCGGGAGGGCGACGTCACCAGCACGTATCTCGTCTCGAGCTTTTCGAGCTTCAATTCGCGTTTCACCGCGTCGACGATCTTGTGGCAGATGTCGATGGCGAAACCGACCGGCTGCTGCTTGTCGTCGACGTAGGAGAACGGCACCGACGCCTCGCGGTGCCCGATGGTGATGTAGCCGAGCTCCTTGACCTTCGCGAGCGTCCCTGTGAGTTCTTCAGCGCTTGCGGCCGCGGGTCCCGAGACAAGCGCCGTCAGGCTCAACGCGGCCAGTAGATGTTTACGCACGGGATCACTCCATCGCCGACTTCATCGTCGCGGCAATGGTTCGCGAAATCAGGTTATTTTGCAAGCCGTCAAACGGAAGACCGGCCCGTCATCGGGGGCTGAGATCTTGCAATTGACATATGGCAAGGCGTTAAGTGCCTCCGGTTTACTAGTGATCCGGTTCTAACATTCCACTAGTAGTGGGAGATCGAGATGGATGATCGAACCATTCGCTCGGCGCTGGAGCGCCATTGGGCGGCGTCAGACGCCAACGATTTCGATGCCGAACACGAGATCTACCGGGAAGACGCCGTCCTTAGCTATCCCCAATCGGGCGAGTTGATCCGCGGCCGGCGCAACATCGAACAGAGCCGGATTGCCCAACCCAACCAGAAGCGGTTCACGGTCCGGCGAATCCTCGGCGGCGGGGATCTCTGGATCACCGAATTCGTGCTCAGCTATGACGGCAAGCCATCCTACACGGTGAGCATCATGGAATTTCGCGACGGACGGGTCGCTCACGAGACGCAGTATTTCGCCGACCCGTTCGACCCTGCGCCCTCTCGCGCGCATCTCGTGGAGCGGGCGAGTTAAGGCGGCATCAGCGGTCGCCAGGTCAGCGATCGTTGCCGCGCGTATTCCAGGCGCTCCAGTTCGTGCCCCTGAGGCTGCCAAAATCGGTCGCCATCGGCCGCCGGCTTCCCCGGTCATGCACCGCGATGCAGCGCTCCGACTCCGCGATCTTGGCCTTGAGGTCGTCGATGGATTGCGATCCTCGCCGGCGTCCGGCGATCTCGCCCGTGGTGAAGCGCGAGGTTTCCAGCGCTTTCAGCGCCTCGCGGTTCTTCTTCAGTTGAACCCTATGCCACGCGATCCGACTGTCGCTGTCTGCACTCATGTTTGCGGGTTCCTGATTCGCATGCCCGGATATCATTGCATGGAGGGACAGCGGCGCAACCCGGCAAATGTGGCGGGCTGTTACCGGTCCGGCTTCCCCGAGGGTGCCGCCGACGCCTGAGGCGCAGGTTGAGACAGGAACTCACCCACCGCCGCGTTGCAAAGCCTCTTGACCAGCGCAGATGTCGCTGACGTCTTCCTTCGGCCGGAGGACAGCAGCCGATAAAGCTCCGGCGACGTGAGCGCAAAGAGTGTATCGGTCAGCGCCAGCGAATTTTCCGGTGTCAACTGGCCGGCGTTCTCCAGCCGCTGCACCAAAGCCGAAAGCGCCAGGCGCCTTCTTTCATGCCGCGCTGCAAGCGCTGCGGCGAACTCCTCGTCCATCGAGGCCGTCCGATTCAATCGATCGACTGCCGGATCCGATTGCCAGAAGTCGCAGAAAATCTCGATCAACCGCGCCAGCGCCGCGTGCGTGTCGGACATGGTCATCGCTTCCGGGATTCGCACCAGGCCGCCTCTCCGCGCCAGCTCGTCAAACACTTCCTCCAGCAAGGCACCGCGCGAGCCGAACTGGTTATAGACCGTCAGCCGCGTCACGCCCGCGGACTTCGCAATGGCATCCATGCTGGTCGCAGAGATGTCTGGCCCGCCAAGCAGCTCGATGGCCGCCGCCAGGACACGGGCCCGATTTTCCGATGCGGCTTCCTCGCGGACCGCACTCCGATAGCCACGCTTTTGGTTTGACTTTTTCATTTTACATACTGTAAACTTAATTTAACGGAGAAGAAATCCTTGGCTTGGCTTATCGCAATCACGCTCGCTGTGCATGTGCTGTCCTCCGTATTCTGGGCAGGCTCTACATTCACGATGGCGCGCCTCGCGGGGCTCGGTGGCGCACGCCTTGTGGCGCCCCAGGCCGGGGCCGCAGCGGTTGCGATTCTGACCGGAGCCTATCTCGGGAATGCACGGCGGAAACTTCGGGGCTTTCGAGCAGGTGTTGATGATCGGGATCGTCGCTGCGCTGATCGCAGTTATTCTCCAGGTCGTGGTCGGCTTTCGAACATTGGCGGCCGTGCGCCGCGCAAGGCTCGACGAAAACTCGGCGCAGCAGAAAATCGCGATCGCCCAGCGTTTCGCCGCCGGCCTGCTTGCGATCACTGTAATCTGCATGGCGGTTGCACGCTATGTCTGAATTGCGGGGTCGGGTCGCGCTTGTCACCGGAAGTTCTCGCGGTATCGGCGCCGCCATCGCAAAGCGGTTTTCTGCCGCTGGCGCCCTGGTCGCCGAAAGGGCGCTCGCTGACGTCGCGAACGCAATCAAGGAGGCCGGCGGGCAAGCCATTGTGACGACGGGCGACGTTACGGACTTCGCCGCCATTGAAGCGGTTCGTGCTCATGTGGAACGCGAACTTGGCCCGATCGACATCCTGGTGGCCAACGCCGGAGGCAGCTTTACCCCGCCGGCCGCGCTCGAGGATACGCGTCGGTCGATGGAAATCTCACGGCCACGTTTCTCACACTGAAGAGCGTCGTGCCGGGAATGAAAGCGCGCCGGCATGGTGCGATCATCACCATCTCATCCGCCGCCGGCCGTCGCCCTCACCCGGGATCGCCGATGCCTTATGCCGCAGCGAAGGCAGCCTTAAGTCTTTTGACCCAGGCGCTCGCCATGCAGGTCGGACCGTTCGGCATACGCGCGAATTGTATCGCACCTGAAACGATCCTTACGGAACGCAACCGCACACGCATACCCCGCGCCCAGCAGCTTGCGATGGCCGAGCAACATCCGCTGTCTCGTCTTGGCGATCCCGACGACGTTGCCGAGGCTGCCCTTTACCTCGCCTCCAACCGCACGGCGTGGATCACGGGAACGATTCTGGATGTCGCCGGGGGAGCCGTCATGGTCTAGGGAGCACGCGCTTCAGCCGAGCCGAGCGAGCGCGTTCATCGCTCACTCACGCCGGCCGGCGCGGCACGATCGCGATCGGATTGAAGGTGTAGACCGCCTCGCCGTTCTGGTTGTAGGCGGTCCATTTGACGCGGGCGACGCCGATCCGCTTCGACTTCGACGGGGTCAATTCCACCACTTCGCCTTCGAGGTGCAGCGTGTCGCCCGGCCGCACCGGCAGCATCCAGCGCAACTCATCCACCCCGGCGCCAAACAGCGGATGCGGGCCGAAGGGCTTTGCGGTGATCGCGAGCCGCATCGAGATCGCGGCGGTGTGCCAGCCGGAGGCAGCAAGTCCTCCCAGAATGGTGTGCTTGGCCGCCTCATCATCAAGGTGAAACGGCTGCGGATCGTATTCGCTGGCAAAGCGCAGGATCTCTTCTTTCGAGACCGTCTTGGTCTCGCTTTTGAAGCGCATGCCGATCTTCAGATCGTCAAACCATTCGATCATGATCTATTCGCCCGCCACCTGCCTCGGGTTCCGAGACTAAAAAGAAATTTATATCGGCCGCAACAGGAATGTGTGTTGCGACACGGTGTATCACAACTGAGCGACCCGATGTCGTTGCGCAAATGGGACGAACGCATGAGAAAAACCCCGACCCGGCTTTTGACGCTCGTCGTCTGCACGCTGGTGGTGGCCGCCACGATCACGCCGGTCGAAGCCGCGGCACACCACAGCCATCATATCAGCAAGCACAGGACGATGCCTTTGAATCGCGGTTTCAGCGAATACCGCCGTTCCGATCGGACCTGGACCACTGCCGCACGTCCAGGCGCGGCTAACGGAGCCTGTCCAGGCGGCATAGCCCGAAGCTTCGAGTGTGGAAGGTGGCCACCTCCGATCGAGGAAGATCCTGATCGGGTCATTTCGGGCTCCTCCGGCGACTAGTCGAGTGGCACGCTCTACGACTTGACCAGTTTGCGACCGGTGATCGCTTCGAGATTCTTGTAGTAGATCATCTCGCGATCGGTCTTCGAAAGGTCCAGCGATTCAAAGATGTCCAGCGTCACGCGCGGATACATCGATCCCCCCTCGGGATCGAACGGACAGTCGGAGGCGAACAGGACCTTGTTACGCGGATAGAATTCGAGGCCGCATTTCGTGGCCGCAACGCCGCCGAACACGGCAGTGTCCGTGTAGAAATTCTGCTTGAAATAATCGAGCGGGCGTTTCTTGAGGCTCTTGCGCAGCGAAACGTAGTCCTCATCCGACGTGCGCTCGCCGAGCACATCCCAGCCCGGACCGATACGCCCCTCGAGCATCGGAACGATACCGCCGAAATGGTGGGTGATGATCTTGAGATCGGGATGCTCGTCAAGAATCTTGGAAAACACCAGGCGCGACATGGCGACTGCGGTCTCGTAGGACCAGCCGAACGTCCACCAGATCTCGTAGAGCGATTTCTTCTCGGACAGATAGTCAGGCATGTTGGCGCCGCGCGCGGGGTGAATCCAGATGGGTTTGCCGAGCTCTTCCATCTTCTTCCAGAACGGCCGGTATTGCGGCAGATCGATCGGCTTGCCGGCGACGTTGGTGTAGATCTGTACGCCGAGCGCGCCGAGCTGTTTGATGGCGCGTTCGGCCTCAGCGACACCAGCGTCGGCGGCATCGAGACATATCTGCGCGACCCAGCCGGGAAAATGATCGCTTTCCTTCGCGCACAACTCGGCGAATCCGTCGTTGATCAACCGGATGAGTTCGTCGATCTGCGCCGGGCTCTTCGCGAAGCTCTCGATCGTGGGCTGCGGGTAGGAAAGTATCTGCGCGTAGTCCTTGTGACCGTCGATAATGTTCTTGCGGTAATCAAGGTCGTGGAGCGCCCTCATTGAACGAACGCGCTTGCCGATGTCCCTGTAGTCGCCGGCGACGTCCATCATCTTGTCGAAGAAACGTTTCGGAATGAAATGGGTGTAGGCGTCAATCCTCATCATCGGCGGTTCCTCCGGTTGTTCTTGTTTCGGTGAAGGCTGAGCGCCGCACCCGCCACTGCCGCCAGACCGCGATTGCGGGGTGCGGAAAAGTGGCCTAAATCTCAAATACAAGATTTTGGATTTTAAGTCACAGACATAACCTGACAAAAATAAAAGCGTCCGGGGGGACAAGATGGCCGAGAATCCAGCCACCACGCCGGACGCGCGTGACGCGATCGACATCGCCAGCTTCATCGACGGCCAGCCGGTCGGTCGTTTCCAGATCCAGATGCTACTCACCTGCGCCGCCGTGCTCTTTATCGACGGGTTCGACACCCAGGCGATCGGCTACGTCGCGCCGGCGGTGGCGCAGGATTGGAAACTGGCGCGCGGCGCGCTTGGGCCGGTGTTCGGCGCAGGCCTGTTTGGACTGATGATCGGGGCGCTGGTGTTCGGACCCATCGCCGACCGCATCGGACGAAGACGGATCATCATTCTTTGCACCGCCGCCTTCGGCGTCGGCACGCTCGCGACAATCTTCGCCAGCGACGTTCCAGGCCTCATGACGATTCGGTTCCTCACCGGCCTTGGTCTCGGCGGCGCGATGCCGAACGCAGTCGCTCTCACATCGGAATTCAGCCCGCATCGCCGCAGAGCCACCATGGTGATGACGATGTTCTGCGGGTTTGTCGTTGGCGCGGCAACCGGCGGGTTGCTCGCGGCCGCCTTGATCCCCGCCTTCGGCTGGCGCGCGGTCTTCGTCGTCGGCGGCGTGATGCCGCTGCTGCTTGTTCTGTTTCTGGCGGTGTGGCTCCCTGAGTCCGTCCGCTTTCTCGCGCTGAGCGGGCGGGCAAGCGACGGCGTCGCCGCGCTGCTGGCACGGATCGCCCCATCCGTTCGCCATCCCACGGGCACCCGCTTCGTGGTGCAAGAGATCAAGCTGCCCGGAATTCCGGTCGTGCATCTGTTCGGTGGCGGTCGCGCATGGGCGTCCCTGTTCTTGTGGGCCTTGTTCTTCATGAGCCTGCTCGACCTGCATCTGCTGTCGAACTGGCTTCCTACCGTGCTGAACGAACTCGGCGCTTCCGTATCAGTAGCCGCGATCATCGGATCGATGTTGCAGGTCGGCGGCATCGTCGGGACCTTCGCGCTCGGAAAGTTTATCGATCGTTTCTCGTTCCGCGCGCTCGCGCTCACCTATGGCGTCGCAGCCGTCGCGGTGGCGGCGATCGGCTTTTCCGGTCATTCGATCGCGCTTACGACCATCGCAATCTTCTGCGCCGGCTTCTGCGTCGTGGGCGGACAGGGCGGGTCCAACGCGCTGTCGGCGACACTCTATCCGACGGCGATCCGTTCGACCGGCGTCGGCTGGGCGCTCGGCATTGGCCGGGTCGGATCGATCATCGGGCCGCTGGTCGGCGGGATGATGCTGGCGGCGCAAATGAGCAGTCAATCGGTGTTCGTCGCAGCCGCAGTGCCGGCGCTGTGCGCGAGCCTCGCCGCATACGCCTTGAGCCGCTTGGCACGAGAGCAGGAATCGACAGAGCCCGCGACAGGAGCCGTTCCCCTCACCCCAGGTTCAATTCCTTGAAGAAGTCGTTGCCTTTGTCGTCGATGATGATGAAGGCCGGGAAATCCACGACCTCGATGCGCCAGATCGCTTCCATGCCGAGCTCGGGATATTCGACGACCTCGACCTTCTTGATGCAGTGCTCGGCGAGGTTTGCCGCAGCCCCACCGATCGAGCCGAGATAGAAGCCGCCGTGCTTCTTGCAGGCCTCGCGCACCGCGACCGCGCGGTTGCCCTTGGCCAGCATCACCATCGAGCCGCCGGCGGCCTGGAACTGATCGACAAAGGAATCCATCCGCCCCGCCGTGGTCGGCCCGAACGCACCGGAGGCATAGCCTTCCGGCGTCTTGGCGGGACCGGCGTAATAGATCGGATGGTTCTTGAAGTAATCCGGCAGCGGCTCGCCCCTCTCCAGGCGCTCACGCAATTTCGCGTGCGCGGAGTCGCGCGCCACGATCATGGTGCCGCTGAGCGACAGCCGCGTCTTGACCGGGTATTGCGACAGCGTCGCCAAAATTTCCTTCATCGGCTTGCCGAGGTCGATCTTGACCACCTCGCCGCCGAGCGCCTGCTCGACCTGCGGCAGATATTGCGCCGGGTTGTGCTCGAGTTCCTCCAGATACACGCCGTCCTTGGTGATCTTGCCGAGCACCTGGCGGTCGGCCGAGCACGACACGCCAAGCCCGATCGGCAACGAGGCGCCATGACGCGGCATGCGGATGACGCGCACATCATGGCAGAAGTACTTGCCGCCGAACTGCGCACCCACTCCGAGGCTCTGCGTCATCTTGTGAATTTCCTGCTCCATCTCGAGATCGCGGAAGGCATTGCCGTCCGGCGAACCCTGCGTGGGCAGCGCGTCGAGATAGCGCGCGGATGCGAGCTTCACCGTCTTCATGCAGAGTTCGGCCGAAGTGCCGCCGATCACGATCGCCAGGTGATAAGGCGGGCACGCCGCGGTGCCCAGCGTGAGTATCTTTTCTTTCATGAATGCCAGCAGGCGGTCTCTGGTCAGCACCGAAGGCGTCGCCTGAAACAGGAAGCTCTTGTTGGCCGAACCGCCGCCCTTGGCCATGAACATGAACTTGTAGGCGTCATCGCCTTCGGCGTAGATCTCGCACTGCGCCGGCATGTTGTTGGCGGTGTTCTTTTCCTCATACATCGACAGCGGCGCGACCTGCGAGTAGCGCAGGTTTCGCCGCAAATACGCATCGCGCGCGCCTTCCGAAAGCGCCGCCTCGTCCTCGCCATCGGTTATGACGTTGCAGCCCTTCTTGCCCATGATGATCGCGGTGCCGGTGTCCTGGCACATCGGCAAGACGCCGCCGGCGGCGATGTTGGCGTTCTTCAAAAAGTCCAGCGCCACGAACTTGTCGTTGGAGCTCGCTTCCTTGTCGTCGAGGATCGAGCGCAATTGCTTCAGATGGCCGGGGCGCAGATAGTGATTGATCTCGCCGAAGGCTGCCTCCGACAGCGCCCGCAGCGCCTCGCGCGAGACCACCAGCATGTCCTTGCCGAGCACTTTCTCGACCCGGACGCCCTCGGCCGTGACCTTCTTGTAGGGTGTGGTGTCCGCGCCTAACGGAAACAGCGGCGTGTGCTTGTAGGGCGGAACGGGCTTTTGCGGGTCGGGAAAGGCGGAAGGGGCGTTCATGGGAGGGCTCGCGTGGTTGGGCCGGTGCTTAAACCGGCAATCGTCAAAGCCGTTCTAAGCCTTTTTGCGCCAAAGTGAAGGTTGAAGGTGAACGGCGGGTACCCGTCATGGCCGGGCATAGGCGAGCGGAAGCGACGCCGTCCTTTGGACGGCTATGCCCGGCCATCTACGTCTTTTGGTTGAGGGTCAAAGAAAGACGTGGATGCCCGCGACAAGCGCGGGCATGAAGAAGGGGACAGACCATCTTGCACTCTTCTCCGGCTTGAGGCTTCTATGCCGGGAAGAAGGGGCTGCCACGATGACATCACGACGACACTTGCGCCGACCGATCCTGCTTGCCGCCATGATGGCGGTATTGTCCACTTTCGCTGCTTCGCCAGCACGGGCCGACCGCTGCGAGGACATCGCCAACCAGCTCAAGGGGCAGATCGACGGGCTGAAGGTCGGCATCACGGCCGCCAACATGATCTATCTGTCGCATCCGATGGCCAAGGAAATGTCGCTCGGCTGCGCCAACCGCAAATACTCGAACGAGCTCTACATCAAGGGATTCACCCGCAAGCCGAAACTGGAATTCATCGCCTTCGTCGCCGGCGCGGCCGCGATCGTCTTCACGCTGCCCAAGGACGAGTTGAACAAGGGCGTCTCAGGCTGCCTGTCGCGGATGGGCATTTTCCGCGGCGACGACGTCTCGATCCGCTTCCGACGTCTCGACATGAACTGCACGCGCACCAAGGCCGACTCCGCGATCGCGATCTCGCGCTCGGTGGACCAATAGGCAGCCACTAGCAACGCGTTCACCATAGGGCTGGTGCGCGCCAGATAGATTGCATTTTAGCGATTGGGTTCAGCAGCCCTTGGGCTTTGTGGCCTCACAGTGGGCGCTAATTCCGCGTGTAGCAGGATTTGAGATCCCATGAGCGTTTCCAGCATTTCGTCGACCCCGGCGCCGCCGCCCTACAACTATCTCGACACGAACAGCAACACGCAGCCCGCTGCGATCGCTGCGGCCGTTGTGACGCCCGACACCGGTTCAAACAACGACACCAGCTCAAACAACGATCCCACCCAAACCCTGCCGCCGGCTCCCGCCCCACTCCCGCCGGGCCAGGGAACGCGGGTCGACCAGCTCGTCTAAGGCTTTTAGAAGGCGCGTCAGGAAACTCTGAGCCGGGTTCCACGCGCCGGTTACGGCGCGCGAAAATTTGCCGAAACACCGCGCGATCATTAGCTGTCCCCTGAAAGGGAGGACGCCGCATGATCGCAAAATGGCTGATCCAGACCTTCGTCTGGCTTATCGTCTTTGCCGTATTGTTGTTCGTCCCCGCCGGTACACTGCATTGGCCGGGCGCGTGGGTTTTTCTTGGATTTATGCTGGCCTCCGGCCTCCTGTTCGGAGGATGGCTGGCCAAGAGCAGCCCGGAACTGCTGGCCGAGCGCATGCGCGCGCCGATCCAGAAGGATCAGCCGGCCGCCGACAAGAAAATCATCTGGGCTTTCGGCGCGTCCATCCTGATCTGGCTGATTGCAATGGGGCTCGACGAGCGCTTCCATCCCGGCGGGATGCCGCTGGCCTTGCAGGTGCTGGGGCTCGCGCTGCTGATCGCCTCCTCCTTCTTCATCATGTGGGTGTTCCGCGAAAACGCGTTTGCCGCGGCGGTCGTGAAGGTGCAGTCGGAACGTGGCCATCACGTCATTTCATCCGGGCCCTACGCCTTTGTCCGCCATCCGATGTATAGCGGTGCGGTGCTGTTCCTCATTGGCATTGCGCTTCTGTTGGGATCGTGGTGGGGCCTCGTGATGTCGCCGGTTTTCGCCGTGATCTTCGCCATTCGCACCGGGATCGAGGAAAATACGCTGACGACGGGACTGCCCGGCTATGCTGACTATGCGGCACGGGTGCGCTATCGTCTCGTGCCTGGAGTGTGGTGAGCACGATGCCCGCAAACAAAACCCTGACCGGCGGCTGCCATTGCGGCCTGGTGCGCTTCGAATGCACGACCGACCTTGCGATGGTCACCGCGTGCAATTGCTCGATCTGCACCAAGCGCGGCCTGCATTTCGCCTTTGTCGCGCCCGAGCGCTTTCAGTTGCGCGCCGGTGAGGACAACCTGACGGAATATCTCTTCAACAAGCATGCGATCCGTCACCAGTCCTGCAACGATTGCGGCGTCGAGGTGTTCGCGCGCGGCAGCAAGCCCGACGGCACCGCCGTGGTCGCGCTCAACGTCGCCTGCATCGACGGCATCGAGCTCGCAAAACTCAAGATGACGCCGGTCGACGGCCGCAACCGGTAATCCGGCGCGCCAACAAAGGCAGCGCAAGCGCCTTCAAGAATTCGTCACGTCATGATGCGACGACGACGCAAGTTTGCCGCCTTCTTCATCGACCGTGGCGCATCGCTGTGCGATTTCGCGCAGGCCTCGTAGCCTGTCATTCTCGAAATGGCGCGCAACACGCCGCCACGGGTTGGCGAGAATCTTCCACCATAGACCGCGAGTTACTTGCGCTGATCGTTGTCTTGTTCGCCAGGCAGCATCCGCCGCTGCGTGGCGCGCTCGCTTGATGTCATCGGCATGAAAAATGCTTTGCGAGCGGCGTCGCAATCGCCACGCAAATATCGGCAACCAGTAACCAGAGGGAGGACCTTCCATGCATGGCCACAGGATGATCGAAACGGCCCTGTCGACAACCCGATGCCTGCTCGCCGGCGCGGGCATCTTCGTCGGCGCCCTCTTCACCGGTCCCGCCTTCGCCGACGATGACGGGCGACCCGTGAAGATCATGATCATCAATATGTTCGGGGGCACGCCCTTCCCGGGCTCCGAGGCATCGGCCTTCACGGCGAATCTCGGACTGAATGAAGCGATACCGGTTCGAGGCCTTTCGCCCGATTATCCCAACGTCATGTGCAACTCCGACGATGTGTGCCAGATGGTCGCCGGCGAGGGTCACGCCAACGTGGCCGCATCGACCATGGCGTTGATCCTCAGCAACAAGTTCGACCTGCGCCGCACATACTTTCTGATCGCAGGCATCGCGGGGATCGATCCTCACCAGGGGACAACGGGCTCGGCGGCCTGGGCGCGCTATCTCATCGACTACGGCATCTCATGGGAGATCGACGCGCGCGAGATTCCAGGAACCCAGGCCGATCCGACCACCCCGGCATGGCCCTATGGATATCTCGCGATCTTTCCGACCGATACGACCACACAGCCCTGGAACTCGTTGCCCACTATCCCGACCCCATATCACAGCGAGATGTATCAGTTGAACGAGACCTTGCTGCAGAAGATCCTCTCGCTGACCAGCAAGGTGGATCTCACGGTCAACGACAACGCGACGGCCCAAGCCTATCGAGGCCACTATGCCGAGGCGAAGGCCAAGGCCCCGCCAACCGTCATTCAGTGCGACACGATGGCTGGCGATACCTGGTTTCACGGCATCCAGCTCGGCGAACGGGCCACGGCATGGACCGCGCTGTGGACCGCCGGCAAGGGCACCTATTGCACCACGCAACAGGAGGACAACGCCACGTACATGGCGCTGACCCGCGGGGCGATCTCGGGACTGGTGGATCTCAACCGCGTTGCGGTGCTGCGGACCGCATCGAACTTTGACCGCCCCTACCCCGGCGAGTCGGCCTGGCACTCGCTGTGCGGGTGTGGTCCCGAAGGTGGCTCCGGCGGTTTCGTGCCTGCCATCAGCAATCTATGGGTCGCGTCCGCGCTGTTCATCAAGGACGTCGTTGCCCGCTGGGACAAGTGGAAGCACGGCGTCCCGAAGTAGTACTTTCGGACCGATTGCGGCGGTCGATCTCGCCGGCAGGTCGATCGCCCGCCGATGGGAGTAACGCAGGCGCGTAGACACCATCATCGCGCCACGGCGAAACAGCAGTACGCATCTTCGTCCGCCGCGGGCGCGCCGCGTCATATCTTATTTGTACGCTGGGGCTCGTTATTCGAACATTTGATCCCATATCCATGTGTATCCATCCGGGTGCCTGAGAGTGCCGTAACGCTCCCGCCTGATTTGTAGGCGTGCATCGCATACAATCCCGTACATGCATCGATCTGGTTCGCTCGCCACGGCCGGAATTCACCAACCTGAGCGAGTGACCCCTGAAGCGAGGACGCCATGGAAGACTTTACGCACCGCGAAAATCTGAAAATCCTCAGACGGCAGCTCACTCTGGCCAAGGACGACGCCCGACGGCAATTGCTCTTGAGGTTGCTAGCTGAGGAAGAGGCGAGAATCCCGGTCGCAACCAGATAACCGCGGTTAAAAGCTCAAAAAACCTTTCGATCCTTGCGCCAGCCGCCTCAGCTTGACGGACTCGCGGCGGGGCGCGTAGCGAATGTCAAATCCACTCCACCTTAAGGTTATCCGAAGTCGGCGCCGACCAAATCGTAGCGGCTCTTTCGATCTCGCGAATGCACCTTGGCGGCCGTCTGAAAAATCAGATCCCGATGCGCATCGAACGCACCGAGAAAGCCTTCTTCGTCACGCGTGAGATGCGGTTCTACCCGCTCAAGAGCGTCGACGGTGACAAAGAACGAATATTCAATCGAGGTGTCATATCCCCAAAAACGTACGGCCCGGCGGGTCCGGTCATAGCTTCGACTGTGATTCGGAAATTGCAGGGTCATCAATGTCCTTCGCGGGGCCGATATGAGAGCCTATCCGGCGCAGCCGGCCCGCGCTGAGCAAAATTGCACAGGCCTTCCATAGAGCCATCGATACTTACGAATGAGCGGCACACGTACCAGTGAACGGTACGCCGCACAAACCAGTAACCTCTGAGCAATTTTGCACAGCCTCCGCCGGGCTCAGGGCCTACCATCGACCCATGCGGTGGCGCCGCCGCCGGGTTGTCCGATCATGAGGACGCAAAACATGAACATATCAGGCGAAACTCTTCTCGTCATATTGGTTGTCGGCATCGCTGCTGGCTGGCTCGCGGGCCAGATCGTCCAGGGTACAGGGCTGGGCCTGGTCGGCGATCTCGTCGTGGGAATCGCAGGGGCCTTCATTGCGAGCTGGATATTTCCGCAACTTGGGATCCACCTCGGTTCGGGCATCGTCTCGGAAATCGTTGCAGCCGCGATTGGCGCAGTGTTGCTTCTCATGCTCATCAGGCTGCTTCAAGGAAGGAGCCGATGGGGAGGAAGCTGGGGCGGCGCAGGGCGGAGACGCTGGTGGTGAAGTTGATGGCCGGGTGCAACCAGGCCGGTCCGATGATGCCGAAGGCTTTTTTGCGACGACAAACAGAAGCGGCCTCCCAAAGGAAGGCCGCTTCTGTTTCGCATTCATTGATTAATCGCGGTCGATAACAACCGGACGACGGTCGCGGTCTCGATCGTGGTCGCGGTCCTTCCGGATAATCACTGTTTCGTCGCGACCTCGGTGGTCCCGATCCCGAAAGTGGTCACGATCGCGATCACGGTCACCACGACTCTCGCCCACGGTCACGCCGCGAGGACCTACACCGATTCCGACTTCTTCCGCTCGAACAGGAATTGCGCTGCAAACGCTCACCACGGCCACTAATGCTACTGCGTACTTGATCATCGCGTGCTCCTATAAATGTGCAACTCTGGGCCAATCCGTTGCAACGCCGAATGTTCCGGGAAGGCAGGATAGCAACTGGCGCGGGCATCATTTCAAAATCTGGACACGAGCAATATTGACCAGCGGGTTGTAGCGCCGGGTCGACATACTGCCGCGATGACCGCCATGGTCACGCCTGCGATGAGCGAAGCTGATCCAAAAGGGCTGATAGACAGTGGAATCGCTATCGGAAGGCGTAAGACACCCACGCGCCTTTGTTTTGGGAGAGTGAGCCGCCGCCGAGATTCGCCCATATACCGCTTCCAAAAAGCAGGAGAGCGAGACTCAGTCCGAGTATTTGCTTCATTTCAAAACTCCGCATTGACTCACAGGCCTTCTCGGGCCCGCTTGCTCAACTCAGCGGGTTTTTCCTTTGCTTTTACGGGGCGCGGCAAGGTGTTGAGGGCACCTCTCGGCTGACTGCCTTTGGGTACGGCCGATGCGGCCGCCGCGAGAAATCTGGCGGCCGAGCGCTGCTCAAACTTTCTTTGCAGGTGAAGTGGAATAACGCTCATAACCAAAGCTCCGCGTTCGACGCCCCGGTCTCATGGCTTCAACGCGCGTGATCGATCAAAGGTCCATATCGGCTCACCGATGGAACCGCCGCCACCGCAACGCTGTTCAATTCTGCTCACGTTCGAAAAATGAACCAATTAGGATTCCCGCGGAAGCACAACGCCACCAAGCACAATAATGCCCGATGGCGTTGGCTTAGGTCCGGATAACGCAATCCTCCGGTGATTAGCAAAACAGCATATGCGCACTGCGATCGTCTGTTCAAAATCGCTCACTTTCAAAATCAGGCGCTGTCGTGGGAAACGAGCTGTTCCTGATATTCGACCGCCCCGTCAGTGCAGCCAAGATCAGTCATCCAGCTCCTTGTAGCGGCGGAAGATGCCATCTTCGTTGAAGGCAATCCGCCGCTCGCTCGCAAGATAGGCCGCGATCTTCGGCCGCGCGGCGATCCGATCATGGAGTTCGCAAAGTTCTGGAATTTCCTTCTCGAAGGCCTTCATCCGCTTCGGAAAAGCGTAACGCAGCCCCTCGACGATTTGAAACAGCGACAGATCGATATAGGCGAGCTTGCGGCCGGTCACATAGGCGCCGCCGCTCTTTTCCTTGAGCCCCTCGAAATAGCCGAGAAATTTCGGCACGCGTTCGCTCCAGAATTCCCTGGTGCGCTTTTTCGCCTCCACCTTCTGGTTCTCGTAATAGAGCGAGGGGCCGAGCGGATGATGGGTGTCGTGAACCTCAAGCACGAAATCCGTCACCGTCAGTTGAAGCTGATGCACCCACAGCCGGCCCGCCTCGGTCTTTGGCGCCAGACCATGGCGTGGCCCAAGATAGAACAGGATACTGGCGGTCTGCCCGATCACGAGCTTGCCGGCTTTCAGGAACGGCGGGGCGAATGGCGGTGTCGCCCCCTCCTCCATCATCCGCATCATCGCAGCCGTGCCGCGTTCGCGCGCCACGTCGACGTAGGCGGCGCCGGCTTCCTCCAGCGCCAGGCGGACATATTCGCCGCGGCCCTGGATGGATGGCCAGTAGTACAAATCATACCGCATCACCGTGCCTTTCTGTTTGTCTTAGCGAGTCGTTAACGAGAGTGACCCGCACCTGAAGCGATTATCAGAAACAACACCGGAGTTCCGTCGGTGTTTCTTACAAAGTTTCAACGCTATTTCGCAAAGTGCGCGCCATTCCCTACGCAAACCCTTCGCCAGTTAACCCAGCCGCCCTAGGGTACCGGCCAGGGAAAACCGTCATGCTCCACACCACTGCTCACGCCTTTGCCTATCATCAAGTCCTGGTCCTGATCGCAGGCGCCGTATGCCTGTTCGGCACCTGGATCGGCATGCGCCACTTCGCGCGCGCCCGCGCCACCGAAGGCCCGACCCGCCATGGCTGGCTGTTCATGGCCTCCGTCGGCACCGGAGTTGCGTTGTGGGCCTCGACCTTTATTTCAATTCTGGCGCTCGACCCTTTGATGGTCAGCGCCTTCGAACCGGTCGCAACCGGCCTGGTTCTTGCGATTGCGATCACAGCCTGCCTCATCGCTTTTGAGATCGGCAGCCGGCATTTTCCCCTCGCGCCGGAAATTGGCGGCCTCGTCATGGGCGTCGGCGTTCTTGCCATGCATGCCGTCGCGCTGGCGGGCTGGAATATCGAAGGCAGTTTCGACCTCAACCTCTCGGGCGCGGCGCTGACGGTCGTGCTTGGCCTGGGCTTAAGCATCGTTGCCGTCAACCGCGCCAATCGCCCGGTGACCCGCTGGTGCCGCCATGGCGCCGCGATCTCGTTCGCCGTCATGATCTGCGCGATGCATTACTCGCTGGTGGCCGCCGCCACCGTCGTGCCGGATGCGTCCATCACCTTGCCCCCCGGCCTGTTGCCTGCGCATTTCCTTAGCGTCGCCGTGGTCGGTGCGGTGCTTCTGGTCATGGGCAACGGATTTTCGACCTACATCATCGATCAGCGCGTGCGGACGGAATCGGCCGACCGCATTCACCAATTGTCGTTCAACGACACCATGACGGGATTGCCGAACCGCATCGCCTTCAACGAACGTCTCGCGTTCGACAGCGCCGAGGCCCACGAAAAGGCGCAAAAGCTTGCCGCCTTCTCGATCGACCTCGACGGCTTCAAGGACATCAACGACCTCTATGGCCACGGTGCCGGCGATCTGCTGCTGATCGACGTTGCAGAGCGCATGCGCAAGCAGCTCTCATCCAGCGAATTCCTGGCGCGCCAGAGCGGCGATGAATTCCTGGCGCTCAAGACATCGCCCAATCACCCGCAGGACGCCCATGCCTTTGCGATGCGCATCTCGAAGGCCTTCGCGAGCCCGTTCACGGTCCAGGGCTATCCGGTCAATCTGACCGCCTCGATCGGCTACTCGATTTTCCCGACGGATACGCCCGAGCGCGACCAGCTCCTGAGCAATGCCAAGCTCGCGATGTATCGTGGCAAGACCGGCCAGGGCGGCTCGATCTGTGCCTACAGCCGCGAAATGGACGACAGCGCCCGCAAGCGCCGCGCGCTCGCCCGCGATCTCGAGCATGCCGCGCAGCGTCAGGAGCTCTTCCTGAACTATCAGCTTCAGATGTCGCTCAACAACGGCAGGATCTGCGGCGCCGAAGCCTTGATGCGATGGAAGCACCCGAAACTCGGCATGGTTTCGCCGGCGGAATTCATTCCGCTCGCCGAAGAGACCGAGGCGATCATCGACATGGGCGAATGGGCGCTGCGCGCCGCCTGTCGCGATGCCGCCGAAGGCAAGATTCCCGGCAACATCGCCGTCAACCTCTCGCCGATCCAGTTCGGCCGCGACGACCTCGCCGAGATGATCCACGGCATCCTGATCGAGACCGGTCTTTCGCCGGAACGTCTTGAGGTCGAGGTCACGGAATCGACCATCATGTCGGACCAGAGCCGCGGGCTGCACATCCTGCGCAAGCTGAAGGCCATGGGCATTTCGGTGGCGATGGACGACTTCGGCACCGGCTACTCGTCACTGGCGACGCTGCACGCCTTCCCGTTCGACAAGATCAAGCTCGACCAGACCTTCGTCAAACGCCTGCCCAACGACGCGGCGGCGGCGGCGATCGTCCGCACCGTGCTTGCGCTCGGCGAAAGCCTGCGCATGCCGGTTCTGGCCGAAGGCATCGAGACCGAAGCGCAATGGGACTTCCTGGCGCGCGAAGGCTGCGCCAAGGGCCAGGGCTTTCTGTTCGCGAGGCCCGTGGCGGTGACGGCATTGCCCGGCGCGATTGCGGCGGCCGCGCATTTCGAACGCGACGACGCCCCTGACGCCGGGCACGAAGCCGCGACGGTCGCGGCGTAATCGATCTGGATTCCGGGCGGCACGATATGCTTTGGTGGGACTTGCTGGTCCCCCCAGCATGACCGCCATCAGGAAACCTTTCGAACATGCGCAAACTGTTGAACGCGTCGTCGTGGCTTTTTGCAGTATGCGCGGTATTTGCCATGCAGACGGCGTTCGCTGCCGATGCCACGCCAGCGTGGCACGCCGACCTCACCGAGGTCCGCCAGATGGCCGGCATGATTCCGGGCCCGCGACCCTTACGCGTCAACGTGATCAAGGTCGCCGAAAGCCGGCGCACGAAGAATTTCGCGGTCAAGGGACTGCCGGCCGAACCCAGCGTGCAGGCGCGCACCGCATACCAGATCGTCTATGCCGACGGCACGGTCATGGTCGATACCGGCATGGACCTTGATACCCATCGCTTCTTCGGCCGCGGCGTCGAAGAGCCTTATTTCCCGGAAGCGCAGGCGCGCGTCGAGAAAGCCTTACAAAAGGCGAAGGCGATCATCGTCACCCATGAGCATGGCGACCATGTCGGCGGCCTCATCCGCAGCGGCCACTTCGCCGAGCTGGCGCCAAAAGCCGTCCTGACGCGCGCGCAGCTCGACACGCTGCTCAACGCGCCGCAGATTCCCGAACTGAAGCCGACGACAGATGTGACGTCACGGCTTCAGATCATCGACTACAACAGATATATGGCGTTCGCGCCGGGCACCGTGCTGATCAAGGCGCCCGGTCACACGCCGGGCTCGCAGATGGTCTATGTGACGCTGCAATCGGGCAAGGAGTTGTTGCTGGCCGGCGATGTCGCCTGGCACATGGACGCGGTGCGCCTGAACCGGCCGAAGGATGCGCCGTGGATCAAGGAGCCCGCCGAGCTGATGACGGCCGAACTCGACTGGCTCAACGGCCTGTCCCGCAGCGAGAACAACCTGTCGATCGTGATCAGCCACGACGAGGAACAGCGCCGCGCCTATATCGAGCAAGGCGTGCTCGGCGATGGGTTCGAGTGACACTTACTCTGGGCTCATCATTTAGCGATGTCTGCTTCTCTAATCGGCCGTTAGGGGTCAAGCACTTTCAGACTATCCATGTTTGCGGTGTTGGTGTCGCCCACGGGCTCGTGCTTCTCTTCGGAATCGGCACCAAGGCCCTTCCAGTATGGGATTCGAAGACGAGGCGGAACAATCTTTGGGGCGGCCTTGCCGTCTTACAGACAGTGGGTCCAAGCGGACATACGAACTCACCTCATCCATCGTCCCGTGAGGGACATCATTCCACCGCTCGGTGGAGCTCGAGTGTCCTCCTATCGCGTTTAATCCTGCTAGTCCTCACGCCGCTGTAACTTCCCGGCTCCATCGGAACTCGGTACCGTCAACCCAGATGCGGTGCATGATCACCGCCAACCGGCGCGCCAGCGCCACGATCGCCTTCTTCATCCCGCGGTGCCTGGCGATCTTCATGGCCCAGGCCTTGAGCCAGGACCACTTTGCCAAACGCACCAGCATGATATGAGCCGCTTCGTAGAGCATTGCCCGCATCATCTCGTCACCGCACCTTGATATGGCGCCGGGTCGGTCAATCTCGCCAGATTGATACCTGGAAGGCGTGAGCCCAAACACCGCCCCGACCGCCTTGGAGTTTCGGAAGCGGGCGGGCACGTCGACAGTCGCGCGATAGGTCAGCGCCACAACGGGACCAACACCCGGGATGGTCATCAGGCGCCGGCACACATCATCATTCCGAACGATAGCCAGCAAGCGACGATGAAGAATGCCGATCTGCTCACGAAGCGTCCGCCGGACAATCAGCAGCGGTTCGACTAACTCAGCAAGATCCGGGAAGCTTTCGACAAGCTCCTTGATGCGCGCCTCGAACTTCACCGTTCCTACCACGCCCACCTTGAGGCCGAAGTTGCGCAAAGTCCCTCGCAGGTCGTTATCGACGGCGATGGCCTTGGACTGCAGCAGTTTGCGATGGGTCAGCAGCACTCGCAGTTTCTGACTGCGTAGCGTCTTCACATGCACCGGGCGATAAAGCCCCGCCCGCATCATCTGGGCCATACCGCGCGCATCGTTGCGATCCGTCTTGTTGATCTGCGCCTTCAGAACCGCCCGCATGTGCCGCGTCTCGACACAGATGACAGGCAAGCCTGCTTCGGCAAGCGCACCGAAAAGCCATTGCGACAGCGGCCCAGCCTCCAATCCGATCCGCTTGAAACGGTAGGCCGGGTTCCCCAGAACCCGCAGCAGAGCGTCTGGCTCGCTTGCTACCCTTAATTCCTTCGCGATCCTGCCCGTGTCATCCACAATGCAGACACTTGTCTCCTTGACCGATACGTCCAATCCAGCAAAATGGTCCATGCTGCGCTTCTCCTTCTGATGCTTGAGGCCGTTACCACGGACCTCGTTTCACCATCAGCCTGAAGCGCAGCACCCAAAATCTTCAGCTATCCACAAGCTGGGCCGGCCGATAACCCCATCTTTCAGGGGTGCAGCGGACATCGCCGTGTTCAAGATCAAGTTCGGCGAATGACCCGAAGCCGACACGCAATAAATCCAGCTGATACCCGCTTGTGATCGCCACTCTCGCATCAGTGCACGTCGTAGATAGCGGCTCCCTCTACGATGTCGGGCTGCATCATCTTCGCCATATCGATATCCTTGTCGCCAGCCTGTTCGTCGCCGGCTTTACGTTTTGCCAGGCCGCGTCCATACCAGGAAATGGCCATCTTGGAGTCAAGGGCCACCGCAGCGTCGAAGTCCGCAATCGAGCGGCTGGTCTCGCCAAGCTTGAGATAAGTGAACCCGCGGGTATTGAGCGCCCAAGCGTCGCCCGGCCTCAGACTTATCGCTTTCGTACAATCGCCGAGTGTGTCTTGTGGATCGCGGCCAACTACGAAGCGCGCCCAACAGCGATTGCTGAAGGTTGATGCTGCGAGCCGCTCGGGCGGCTCCATCGACAGCGCTTCGGTGTAGTTGTCTATCGCGCTTTCATATTGCTTTCTTTTAGCGTAGGCCAAGCCCCGGTCAGCGTACGCTTGTACGAAATTCGGTTCCAAACGGACCGCTTCGTTAAAATCGGCGATGGCATTTGGCGAGTCCTGTTCGGCGAGATACGCGCGCCCCCGACCATACAAAGCCACGGCGAAGGCCGGATCAAGCCGTATAACCTCCGAAAAGTAGGCCTCTGCTCGCTTATAGTCCTTCTTCTCAAGGTAAACTACGCCGAGATTGCTGAGAGGACGTGCATCGTTGGGGGCGAGGCTGATAGCTTCATTGAATTCGGCGATTGCATGATCATAGTCTTTTTTGAGCCTGTATGCGTTGCCGCGAATGCGGTGACCCGAGGCGCTGCTTGGGTCGAGGCGGACCGATTCTTCCTAGTCGTGCGCTGCGCGGTCGTTGTCTTCTTTGTTTTGGTAGGCAACGCCGCGGTTACCATAAGCACGAGCCAACTCTTCGGGTGTCTCACTAATTGATTCGATGATGGCGGAGCACGCACTAATCCGCCGATCCAACGACAACGCGCTACCACCGCGATCGTTACACCAGTCCCAGTTTTGGGATTGCTGAGCCCTTGCGGGTAGGATGAGGAACAGTACGACACTGACCAGTGCCATGGCGCGGATCGCGCAAATTAACAGAGACCGACTTGCGCGGGTGGTCATTGCTTTCCCACAATTGACGTCTGTGCTTGCCAGAATACAACTCAAACGAGAGAATCGACAAGGGCCATGCAAAAGTCCGCTTATGGGCCCAAACTGGACATAGGCCATGTCCGATTCAATGTCCGCCTTCGGGGATGCAACGGACGCAGCCCGCAACGGACATGAAGTTCGCCGGATGACCGATTACAGATCCGGCAGCCCTGGACGAATCGGCGTCTCCAAGAATCGACTGACCAACAGCGATCCAAACAAGAAGGCGAAACCCAGCACGATGAGCAACATCCCCACGCGAGCTGCCATCAATCCCCAGTCGTCCAGGCTCGCGACGGAAGGCGCGTCCGGTGTTGGCGGAGGCATCGAGGAGGCAGGCGTGTCCTGGTCAAGCGTCGATGCGGCTAAAAGCGTCTCCACATCGACCGAGGGTCGCGTCGCGCGGTCTGGCGTGACCTGATCGGTTGTGGGCCAAGCGGCGGTAGGCGCTTCGCGCACCGGCGGCGTCGCCTCACTGGCAGGCACGGAAGCTGTATCTATCGTTTGCGGCGCGGGCGCTGTCGCCTGCGGCCCGCCTGTCGGGGCCGCGCTCAGCAGTTGAGCCCTTGCATCCAGAACTTCCCTTTTCCGCGGTGCGGCCTCATTTTCTCCGGCGACGATGGCAGACCGCTTCGCGGCGTGAAGTTGGATCTGCCTTCTCACGGAAACGGTCGCTTCATCGGCCTGAAACCAGCATTTCCGGTGGCCATCGACGCGATAGACCCAGTGCTTGCCGGCCACTGGTTTGCCCGGTTGCGGCACACACGCCTCTTGGACAGGAGCTGGCGCGGCGGCCTCTTTCGGGGCGACGTTGAACAAGTCGGTCAAGGGGTTCGAAAACGCAGGCAAGGTCGAAAGACCTGCGAAGAGGAGAGAAGTCGTTACGAAAAAGCGCCAATGGCCGGACATGGAAACTCCGGTGTTGCGCCCCCACCCAGCGGTGACCTTCAAACTCGACCTAGGTCGCAATGCGACCCCAATCCGGCAACCTCGGGAATTTATCTGGGCAGAGAATCCGGGCAATTTTCGCCGGAGCGCCGATCAGAGCGATCAGTGCTGCTCGGCTTCGCTAATGGTCTTGTAGATCCAGGACCGGCCGTCGTGCCGTCGCCATACCCTGCCCCAGACCAGCGATCCGTTGATCGAGCGGCGCGGGATCGTAATCGTCCAGATGTGCCAGACCGCCGACCAGGAAGGCCGGGGCTCGTTATCGAAGCCTCTGAATTCGTCCAAAGAAGAAGGCCGCATAATTCAAAATCATGCCAACAAAAACGGAGGCCGCCGCGCGGAATATGTTCGCGTAGCGACCTCGCAATGCCACGTTTGCCGGCCGCAATTTCCGGCTAAGCCAATCGTAAGCATGCGCCCGGGAGTAGCAACGCAATGTTCGCGTTAAGATTGATACCGCCGCCAAAGGTTAAATCTGGAACAACTGGAACTCGCCGCACTGGTAGCCATAATCTCGGTTTTGGGTTGTCCGGGTTTTGCAGCCGCTTCAAAACGCCGGAATGTTTGCCGGCTTTATCCCATCGTCGTCCTTTGCGTGTTCGCGTTTGCATCGGACGTGATTAGTTCATGAATAAGGAGGCGACCATGCGTTCGTCGTTTCGCATCGTTGGCTTGGCGGCAGTGCTGTTCATCGCATCGTCAGCGCAGGCCCATAGTCGAGGTTTCGCCTGGTTCTTCGCCCACTCCAAACCTCATGGCGCCTGTTCCGGGCAGCATGTGGTCGCGACTTACTATTTCTCGGGACGGCGAACCGCGAGCGGTCAGGCCTTCAATAGCGGAGGATATACGGCCGCGCACCGAACGCTGCCTTTCGGATCGCAGGTAACGGTTACCAATCCCGATAACGGGAGGTCCGTGACGGTGGTCATCAACGACCGCGGACCGTTTACGCACGGGGTTACGCTCGATCTGGCTCACGGCGCGGCCCGCGCGATCGGCATGCACGGCACGCAGTGGGTGTGCATGAACTAAGTTGAGCCGGCTGAAAACGACTGTCCCGCCGCGCGAGCCGCACGGCGGGACAGTTTTTCTCGGTTGTAAGGGTCGACGCTGCGATGACCCCGCGGCCTTAGTCGCGCATCAGGGACTGAGTGCCTTCTTCGCGAACCGACTGAAGGCTGCGCGGGTCGAGGCCGAGCGCGTCGAGGATCGTCGGCGCGACCTGAGTGGTGAAGGTGACGTCGTCGACGATCCTGGCGTGCTTGATGCGCGGCGAGGACATCACCAGCGCCACGTTGCGATCGTCCTTGGACCAGCCGCCGTGTTCGGAGAGCTTGCTTCCGCCGGTGCAGATGACGCCATGCTCGGTGAGCGCGACGAAGTCCGGCACGCGGCTGTTGTGGAACGGATCCTCGTAGATCCGGGCCAGTTCGTCGCGGTCGAGCAGCTTGGTAATATGCAGCTGAGCCGCGTGGGCCTCGATGTAGGCCTTGGCGTCGGCATAGTAGGGATGGCCGGTCGCGGGGTTGGTCGCCTGTTGCAATTCCGGTGACAGCCAGACATACGCCGTGTCGTCGCAGATCTCGAAGCCGTGCGTGCCGAAGCCGGGCGTGTTGGCGTAGAGCGCGTCGGAGATCGCGACACGATCCTTGACGTTGATCGGCGACTGGCCATGCTTGGCGCTGACGATGATCAGCGTTTCGTCGTAGATATTCTGCTTCTTGAGTTCGTTGATGAATTTGCCGAGCGAGTCATCCACGAACTGGAGTTGCAGCGTAAGCGCATTACCGGGTGTCCCCACGGCGTCGGCATAGCCGCCAACAAGCGACTTGTCGCTATCGGCGTTGCCCGCCTTGGCGAGCTTCTGGCCGACGCTGACCGCCTGGAAGTTCATGCCGAAGATCGCAGGCACGGTCTGCTGCTGGGTTCCCGCGCCGTTATTGCCATCGATCCAGTTCAGCACCGCGTTCACTTTCAGCGTGTCGTAGGTGCGCACGCCAATGAAGCTCGTGGTGTAGTCGTCGCCGGGCTTGGCGCCAGCGTCGAGCGTATCCTGCGCATTGATCTCCGGCGCAAAGAGTTCGTCGAGACCGGTGCCCGACGGACCCGCGAGGTCTTCGTAGGCCGGGTGCTTGTCGGACCAGACGGTGTGTTTTCCTGCCGCCTTGATGACTTCGAAGACCGTGTTGGTGCGGACGTACTCGTGAGGAAAGGTCGGCTTGCATACGCCGTTGACCAGCCTGCGCTGCATGTTGTCGGGATCGAGCTGCGTATAGACCTGACCGACGATGCCGCCGCCGTGGAAGTCGGCTAGGCTCTTGTCGAGCGCCTCAAAGTTGGTGATCTCGGTTCCGGCCGGACCCACGCAACCCGGATCGGGAAGATTCTGGCTGGTGTAGAAGGACTTGGAGGGATAGGCGGTGCGGTCGTAGCTGTCGTCATAGAACAGGCCGCCGGTCTTCGCCGTGCCGCCGGTAACCAGCGCCAGCATGCCGGGATAGCTGTCCGACGGTGCGGTGGTCAGGGCGTTGGGATAGACGACGCCGTGGTCGGCAAGCTTGGCGAAGTTGCCGCCGGGGTGGCTTTCGATCCAGCGCTGCAAATCGATCGCGTGCATGCCGTCGACGCTGATTAGCAGCACATGCTTGTGACCATGCCGGTGAGAACGCCCATCGTCGTCATCGGCACGCGCAACCGCAACACCGACGGCGAGCATTGCCGCCGCGATCGCGGCCGTTGACAGGAAACAATTACGAAAACCACGCATGAGTCCGCCCCTCTCCTTGATTCAAAGATGAGAATTGCCTTCACTGAGGCTGCGGCAATCTATTCGCGGCCGGTTGACGCTGCGATGACGCTTTCTTGCGACTTCAATGACCATTCATGGGGTAAAGCGGCAATCGAGGGATCGATCGAATAGCGCGACGTCCGTCGAATTTCGCCAGATGCGCCTTTCAAAATTGCGCAATTTGACATCTCGCAATCCGATTTCGCACGACCGGATAACCCGTTACCGGTGGCTATTCTTCGGGAAGACTCGGCAATCGGCATCACCGGCTTTCTACGCGCGCGACAGGAAAACAGGCTCGCCTGCATCAGGTGGTGAGGTCTGCAACGGACGCAGAGCGACCGTCGTTTTCGCGGGCGGCTATCGTGTTAGGCTAAAATCCAAGCCGATCGAAAAACGAAAAATAAACAGGGAGGAGTTTTCCGTGAAAGCGCTGATATCAGCTGGCTCGGTACTGACCGCAGGTTTGGTGCTGCTGGCAACGCCGTTTCTTCTCCAACCGGGTCTGGCGCAGGAAGGCGTCCCGCAGATTGCCTTCGAGTCGGTGGCGGATTTCCCGAAGCTGCTGGACGGCATGAATTTCGGCGAGGTGCCAGGCGTGGCGGTGAACTCCAAGGGCCACGTCTTCGTGTTCACGCGTTCGAACAGCGCCAGTGGTCCGGCCTATGGGCCGACCGCGGCGCAGCTTCTCGAATTCACCGCCGAGGGCGAATTCATCCGCGAGATCGGCAAGGGCCTCTACGCCTGGGCCTTTGCCCACAGCGTGCGCATCGACAAGGACGACAATATCTGGGCCATCGACAAGGGCTCGGACATGGTCGTGAAGTTCAATCCGGCCGGCCGCGTGCAGTGGGTGTTCGGCCGCCGCAAGGAATCCGCCGACAACGCCCAGCCTTGGGAGCACGTCAATCCGCCGCTGCCGCCGATCGACGGCATGTTCCGCGAGCCGACCGACGTCGCCTGGGACTCCAAAGGCAACATCTACATCAGCGACGGCTATATCAATTCGCGGGTCGCCAAATTCGACGCGCACGGCCAATGGGTGAAATCATGGGGTGAGCCGGGCACCGGGCCGGGCCAGTTTCATCTGCCGCACGCGATCGCCATCGACAACGACGACAATGTTTATGTCGGCGACCGCTCCAACCACCGCATCCAGGTGTTCGACACCGAAGGCAAGTTCTTGAGGATGTTCTCGATCACGGTGCCGCCGGATGCGGCCACGCGCGCCGTCTACGGCAACACGCCGACCGGCGAGCGCCTGGCGCAAGTGATCGGACAGCCCAATTCGATCTGCATCACGCCAGGACCGAAGCAGGTGATGTTCGTCGGTGAATCGACCTATCCGGGCCGCATCTTCAAGGTCGCGCTCGACGGCAAGGTGCTGGGCGTGATCGGCAAATCCGGACGCGAGCTGAAGGAATTCTCAGGCGCGCATGCGCTCGCCTGCCCGTCGGAAAATCTGATCTATGCCGCTGAAACGGCCAATTGGCGGGTGCAGAAGCTGATCCTTCACTGAATAGGGTTAGGGGCTAAACATGAAGGCAAATATCGTACCCGTGGCGGGATGTATCTTGCTCGCGCTGGCCGTTTGCGGCTCGCCCGCGCGAGCCGAGCCGCTTGCGGCCACACGCCTGGCGGTGGACGACGTCAAATGGGAAGGCGATCCGGCG
Source organism: Bradyrhizobium erythrophlei (assembly GCF_900142985.1). Taxonomy (NCBI): domain Bacteria; kingdom Pseudomonadati; phylum Pseudomonadota; class Alphaproteobacteria; order Hyphomicrobiales; family Nitrobacteraceae; genus Bradyrhizobium; species Bradyrhizobium erythrophlei. The sequence goes on along the minus strand of NZ_LT670849.1, from coordinate 5,479,892 downwards.
GGAGTTCGACGGGCGTACCTCGTCGGCGACGAAAAAAAGCCCGGCATGTACGCCTACCGCGTCCGCTTTCCGGCCAACCACAAGGTTCAGCCCCATTTTCATCCCGATGAGCGTATCGTCACCGTGCTGTCCGGCACGCTGTATGTCGGCTTCGGCGAAGTGTTCGACGAGAGCGCCATGAAGGCGCTTCCGACGGGAAGCATCTGGACCGAACCGGTCAGGCAACCCCATTTTGTTTTTGCCAAAGACGGTGAGGTCGTCTTCCAGGTCGTCGGCGGCAACGGACCTTCCGGGGTCACGCGCATCGAGCCGAAATAGTCCCGAAGCGAAGTTGCTTCGCTCATCTACTCACAGGCAAGACCGCTTGCAGACCTTCGGAGCGTAGCCATAGTCCGCTCCAGGCGAGAGTGCCGAGATACACTCCGAACAGCACGTGTGTAGCAAGGGGCGCGCCGTGCTGGAACTGCACGGCAACTGCACCACCGAGATATCCGGTCAGCAATACCGCACCCAACGAACTCGTCTTGGGTACCGCGTACAAGACTGTCGCGATGGCCAGTATCCAGCCGAGGATCGGGACCAGATCAGGCCGGAAACCCAACTGGCCGGTCGCCGTGACCGAAGCGGCCGCACCGATAATCTTCATGCCGGCGTCCAGCGCCAGGAAAAGTATGACGAGAGCGCTTAATCCGGCGCCCAGATAACGTATCCAATGAATTTTCATCTCCATCCCCGTCTTCCCGCGCCAAGCGCGGAGCCTTGCCACTAAATTAAATATAGCATACTATAATCAATATGACTGGCAAGCCGGCTTCCCGAAGGCGCTACGACACGAGCCTTCGCGCCGAGCGCGCCTTGGTCACGCGTCAGCGTATCCTTGACGTCGCAAAGGAGCTTTTCACCGCGCGTGGCGTGGACCAGGTCACGCTCGGCGAAATTGCATCCGATGCGGGCGTTTCAACGCCGACCCTCTATGCGCTGTTCCAGTCAAAAACCGGCATTCTGAAAGCCGTCGTCGAGCGCGCCTTCTTCAATCCGCGCTATGCCGAAATTGCCCAGCGGGCGGAGAAAGCCACGGAACCCGGGGAGGTTCTGCGAATTACAGCCTCGATCTCGCGGGTCATTCTGGATGGGGAGCGCGATGAGATCGGTCTCATGCGCGGCGTCTCGGTGTTGTCGTCTGATCTGAAGGCAATCGAAGCAGAGCTGGAGGCGGTGCGCTTTAAGATCCAGGAGGCGCGTGCCAGGCGATTGGTCAAGTTTGTGCCGGCTGCCCGCCGTCTCGGCCTTGGTCGCGTCCGCGACATTTTGTGGATGTATACGGGCCGTGACGTCTATCGGATGCTCGTGCTGGAGCGTGGCTGGTCATCCGACGAATACGAAAGCTGGCTCGCTACGACGCTCATCAAAACACTGATGACATGAAAATGCCGATGCCCTCATAAGGAGAAGCCTATGAAGCAGGGTGATTTCGTTTGGTATGAACTGGCTACCACCGAGCTGGACGCCGCGCAGCGCTTCTACGAGCATGCCACCGCAGCCTGGTCGATCGTGCCGATGGACATGCCCGGCATGGACTACCGCATCGCCAACGTCGGCGGGCGCGGTGTCGGCGGGCTCATGCCGATATTGCCCGAAATGCAGGGTCAGAGTCCGAGCTGGCGCGGCTACATCAACGTCAACGACGTCGATGCCATGGCCGTGCGCGTGAAAGGTGCCGGTGGAGCGGTGCATTATGGCCCGGACGACATCCCCGAGGTTGGCCGCTTCGCGGTGTGCGCCGATCCGCAAGGCGCGATGTTCATGATCTTCAAGGGCTCCGGCGAACCGCCCGCGGATCTTTCGCCCGAAACGCCGGGCGCGGTCGGCTGGCACGAACTCTATACGAGCGACTGGCAAGCAGGCTGGTCGTTCTACTCCGGCCTATTTGGCTGGGAGAAGGCGATTGCCGTCGACATGGGCGGCGGCGGAACCTACCAGACGTTCAACATCAACGGCGTCCATGCCGGCGGCATGATGAACCTACCGGGCGAGCCGCCCGCATGGCTGTTTTACATCACCGTCGACGACATCAAGGCGGCCGCCAAGCGGATCACAGACAGCGGCGCCATCATCCTGAACGGCCCGATGGAGGTGCCGGGTGGCAGCTGGATCGTACAGGCGCGCGATCCGCAGGGCGCAGCCTTCGCTATCTCTGGTCCGAACAAGGGATAATCACGTTCGATCCGATGTCAGCCTTCGGCGCTGAAGTAATTCCCTCGCCGACCTGTACCAGTTGCGCCGGCGCGTCGCCGGAAACAAATCGACCTCTCCCCATCAGGGAGAGGTCGAACGTCAATTTCAGCGAACGGCTTAGTTTGCCGCGAAACAATACAGCAGGCCGTCGCCGCCGGTGCTCTTGAAGTCGGCTTGCGAACAGCCGCCATCCGGACCGCGCGAGGGATGCGAAGAGTTCCACGACTTCGAGGCGTCGTCGTCGCGCAGGCCGATGCGGTCGGTATGGCCGACCACCGCCGCACCTTGGGTCGAGCTCGTCCAGTTCTTGCACGTCTTGTCTTCGCCGGCCGCGAACGCGGTGCCGTCGGGTTGCGATCCGGTCAGGGCGTCGTGACGGTTCGGCGTATCGCCGCGGCCGTTGATCACCTCGCCCTTTTCGCTGAGCGCGGTCTGCTTGGTGAGGTTGTTGGCCGCGCTGTGCAGGTCGGCAACGTCCTTGGCGATCACGGTGCCCTTTGAATTCTGCCACGGTCCCTTGCCGATGCGGTCGCGCGCATTGACGGCGGGCTTGCCGTCGGCGGCCTGCGTCGAGAGATAAGCGTGCCAGGTCTTGGCGGTGGCGCCGGCGGCCGTTGCCAACATCTGACAATGCTTGTCAGCGCCCTCGATTCCGCCGAGGTCCCCGCCCTTGCCGGGACCGGCCGAGGTGACGAAGAAGGTGGTGTTGGCCGATTGGGCCTGCGCCGGCTGCGCGGCAACGCCCGCCAGCAGTGCGACCGACGAGACCAGCGCGAGACGCGAAATGGTTTTGGCAAAACCCGACATTCAAAATCCTCCCATTTGATTCACTTGGCTTTTTGTTTCGCTTAGCTCTGCTTCGGACAGCCCATTGCCTTGAGCCTGCTCGCAACAACCCGTCGAGGCCGACTTTATTCCTTATCTAGTGTCCCGGTTCTGACATTCGTATTATTTCGCGGCAGGCACTTTTACGAATGTCAGAACCAAAGGGACACTAGCAAATCAAAAGCTTCTAGTGTGGCTTAGACTCTGACGTTCCTTTGAAGAGGTCGCTGCAAAGCTGAAAGGAACGTCAGAGTCGCCACACTAGCGACCCAGACATGAAAAGACGCCGCAGGTCTTGACCTGCGGCGTCTTGACGTCTCGCGCTGATTTCCGCCGATCAGGAGCTCTGCTGGATCGCCGATAGTTCCCAGTTGCCGCCGCGCGGGCGCAGGAAGGTCCACACTTCCGTGACCTCCTCCGGCTGGCCGTTGCCTTCGACGACGCGGCCGGTGGTGCGGTCGACGTAGGTGTCGATCACCGAATAGCGCATCGCAACGCTGGCGTAATCGGTTTCACCCTCGCGCCAGGCTTCGGCAAGATCACCCTGAAGCAGCTTTGTGCCGGTGACCTTGTTGACGACGTTGCGCTGCTTGTTCTCCTGGAGATCGTGGGCGAAGTACGACACCATTTCCGGCGTCGCCAGCGAGCTATAGCGGGCGACATCCTCGTCCGACCAGGCTTGCTGGACTTCGCCGAGCAGTCGTTCGAAGGTTTCATAGTCCGCGGGCAGGATCTGAACCGGCGTGCTGCCTGACCCCAAGCCAAAGCCGCTCATGCCCGACCCGTACGTCGCCTGCGCGCCGAGCGGTGACGGTCCGTTGCCGGCATAGGCCGCCTGCGTCTCGTGGCGGCGCTGCCACCACGCCATCGCCATGCGCACCAGGAACACGATCACCGCGATCTGCAACAGCAGCCCGATGATCGACGAAAACCCGCCGAGGCCGCCGAACAGTCCGCCGCCAAACAGCATGCCGAGCAGGCCGGCGCCGAGGAAGCCCGCAGCCAGCCCGCCGAACAGGCCCATGCCCGGACGGTTGAAGAAGCCGCCACCGGCAGGCGTGTTCAAACCGGGGCTACCCGGCTGGGTGATGGTGCGATTGAAGGGCTGGGCGGTATTTGGCGCGGTCGAGGTCGAGGGCGGCGCCGAAAACGTCCGCGAACCGCGCGAGCCCGAGCTCGAGCCGCCGCCGACGCGCGCATCGGCCGACGAGGCCACGATGACCAGCGGCATTGCCAGCGACAAGACGACGGCGAGCGCCTGTACCAAACCGAAAGCCCGATGCCTGAAATTCATGGCGATATTCCTCAAAAACCTCTGTTCCCCGTGGATCTTGCCGCACGTTCGGGGAAGCGCCCTTTAGATGTGCAAGGTCGCTCAAAAGGGAAGCCGCAGCGAGGGGGACAGGCTGCGGCGCGGCGTCGCGGGGATCGATACTTGCAACTCACTGTCAACCTTACTGCGGCGTCATGCAACCTTACTGCGGCGTCATGGTTTCCTTCACCTTGCCCACCAGCTGACTCAGCGTGAAGGGTTTTGGCAGGAATTCGAATTTCTCGTCCTCGTCGAGACTCTTGGCGAACGCATCTTCCGCATAGCCCGAAACGAAAATGATCTTCAGGTCCGGATTGTGCACGCGCATCGCCCGCAGCAGCGTCGGACCGTCCATTTCCGGCATCACGACGTCCGATACCACGAGATCGACCGCGCCGTCTTTTTCCTCCAGCGCTTCGAGCGCCTCGACACCGTTCGAGGCCTCGATCACGCTGTAGCCGCGCGAACGCAAGCCCCGCGCGTTGAGCGAACGCAGGCCCTCTTCGTCCTCGACGAGCAGGATGGTGCCCTGCCCGGTCAGGTCGGTGCGCGGTTTTGCCTCACTGGGCGCATCCTTCGCCGCGCCGTTGGCAGCGGCCGGTTCCACCACCGCCGCTTCCTGCTCGGGGTGATGCCGAGGCAGGAAGATGCGGAACGAGGTTCCCTTGCCCGCTTCCGAATCCACATAGACGAAGCCGCCGGTCTGCTTGACGATGCCATACACCGTCGACAAGCCGAGACCCGTGCCCTTGCCGACCTCCTTGGTCGAGAAAAACGGCTCGAATATCTTGTCGATGATCTCGGGGGGAATGCCGGTGCCGGTGTCACTGACGTCGATGCGGACATACTCCGCCGGCGGCATGCCTTTATAAGAGAGCCTTTCGGCCTCCTGCGCCGAGACGTTGGCGGTCCGGATCGTCAGCTTGCCGCCGTCGGGCATGGCGTCGCGCGCATTGACCGCCAGGTTGACGATCACCTGCTCGAATTGCGAGACGTCGACCTTCACCGGCCACAGGTCGCGGCCGTGCACCGGATCGAACTTGACCTTCTCGCCGATCAGCCGCCGCAGCAGCATGGTGAGGTCCGACAGCGCATCGCCGAGATCGAGCACCTGCGGCCGCAGCGTCTGCTTGCGCGAGAACGCGAGCAACTGGCGCACCAGCGTCGCCGCCCGCGTCGCGTTCTGCTTGATCTGCATGATGTCCTGGAACGACGGATCGGTCGGCTTGTGCGCGTTCAGCAGGAAGTCGTTCGCCATCATGATCGCAGAGAGCACGTTGTTGAAGTCGTGCGCGATGCCGCCGGCGAGCTGGCCGACCATGTCCATCTTCTGCGACTGGTTGATCTGGTTCTCCAGCGCGCGGCGCTCGGTGGTCTCCAGCATGTAGACGATGGCGGCTTCCGCCTCGCGCTCTTCCTCCTCGACAGACGTGACGAAGAACTGTCCCCAGCGCTCCTTGGCGCCGCCGAGCATCACTTCCACCGGCGCGATGTCGCCCTGCCCCTGCGAGGCTTGCGTGATGGCCGCGACCAGCAGGTTGCGGTCGCGCGCATTGACCGCGCTGAAAATCGATTTGGCCGCGGAGCCGTCGGGAGCCAGCCCCTGCGCCAGCTTGGCAAAGCGCGCATTGGCGCGGACGACGGCGCCGGAGCGATCGACCGTCGCGATCGCCATCGGCGTATGGTCGAAGAAGCGCATGAAGCGCACTTCAGCGGCGCGCTGCGGGTCGGCGCGTTCGTCGCGCGCGCGGCTGATCACCAGCGTGCGCGAGGCGCCGGGCGCACCGTCGGCGCCGAAGGCAAGCTTGTGATAGAGCCGGGCCGGCATGGTCTTGCCGGTGCGCATGCGCAGGTCGATGTCGAAGACTTCGGTCGTGACCTCGCCAGGTACGGGCGCAATCGAGGTCAGAAGTGCGGCGCCATCGCCGGACACGATGTCGGTCAGCTTCAGCCCGCCCGAGCCGATCTCGGCGAGATCGTAATCGAGCCAGTTGGCGAGCGTCGCATTGACATAGGCGATCTCGCCGGCGGGGTTGACCGAGAAGAAGCCGCATGGCGCGTGATCGAGATATTCGATCGCGTGCTGCAATTCCTGGAACACGTCCTCCTGCCGCTCGCGGTCGCGGGTGATGTCGGCGATCGACCACACCGCGTATTTGGCCTCGCGCTTGCTCTGGCCGAGCGGACGCACCCGCATCCGAAGCCACCGGCCGTGGACGCTGTCGGTGCCGGCGAGACGGACTTCTTCCTGCTGGCGCTTGCCCTCGCGCGCGGCCTTGAGCAGGCGAAACACCGCCTCCGACACATCGGGATTGCCGATGAATACCCGCTCGACCGGCCGAACGTCCTGCGGCGTCGCCGCCCCGGTCAACGCCAGGTAGGCGGCATTGGAATAAACGACGTGGCCGGAGGGATCGGTGACGGCAATTCCGTCATAGGCGAGATCGGCGATGCGGCGAACGACGGGGTCATCGATCGAACGGTCGGTAAATCGGACGATGCCGGCGGCAAAGGCAAACAGGTTGAACAGGCCGACCATGGCGAGCAGCGCCAGCAGGCCGAGAATATAAGGCTGGGCCTGCGCGCGGCCGATCGTGGTCAGCGCGACCGCGCAAGCCACGATGGCGCCCGCCACCAGGAGCACCAGCAGGATGCTGCCGCCGCGGCGTACCGGCTCATGGGCGGCGGCCGGAGGTAGCGGCGGATGGTGGTCAGGTTCGGCGGTCATCAGTTAAGGAGAGTAGCCTGTCGACACGGGTGGGACGCGCTTATTTTTACGCTAGATTCACTAGATTCGTTCGTGCGGTCGATTTGACATTCGCTCCAGTGGCTCCGCGAGTCTTCCACAGCGAATGTCAAATCCGAAACCGCACGAGAACCGTTAGCTTGCTGGCCACAGAAGTGCCTGAATTGCACCCATGAGCGCAAGTCCATCCGCAAGTTATTAAGCGGACTGTTGATCCTGGCCCGGGGCAACCGGGAACCCCCTGGACCGCATCACGTCCGCCGGGCGGACGCTCCCCGCTTGAGGCCCATGACGTAGCCGATGATCTCGGCGACCGCGTGATAGTGCTCGACCGGAATTTCCTCGTCGATTTCGACCGTGGCGTAGAGTGCGCGCGCCAGCGGCACGTTCTCGACGATCGGAATGCTGTGCTTGCCCGCGATCTCCCTGATCTTGAGCGCGATCAGGTCGACACCCTTGGCGACGCATACCGGCGCCTGCATGCCGCGCTCGTAGGACAGGGCGATCGAATAGTGGGTCGGGTTGGTGATGATGACCGAGGCCTTGGGGACTGCTGCCATCATGCGCTTCTTCATGCGCGCCTGCCGCAACTGGCGGATGCGGCCCTTGATGTGCGGATCGCCTTCGGACTGCTTGAATTCCTCCTTCATCTCCCGCAGCGACATCTTCTGCCGCTCGTACCATTGCCGGTACTGGAAGAAATAGTCGGCGATCGCGACCACCGCGAGCAAGGCGACCACCGCGCCCATCAGGTGCACCGTCAGACCGACGATCACGCCGAACAGCGACATCGGATCGGACCGCAGCATCGATTCGAGGCGGTGCCGCTCCGGCCACAGGACCGCGGTCATGACCGCCCCTAACGCGATGACCTTGAACAGGCCCTTGGCGAAATTGGCCACCGCCTGTTTGCCGAAGACGCGCTTGGCGCCTTCCATCGGCGAAATCTTGGAGAGTTTGGGTTTGAGCGATTCGCCCGACCATACGAGGCGGTGTTGCAGCATGTTGCCGGCGATCGCCGCGATCACGAGCATCAACAGCGGCACGCCGATGGCGGCAAACACCGCATATTCGAGATGTTGCGCCAGTTGCAAAAGAGCTGGACCATCGGTGCGGAGCATCCAGGAATTGGCGATGACGTTCTTCAGCGGCGTCTGGATGCCGCCGATCGAGCCGGCAAAGGTCGAAAGAACAAGGGTGGCGCCGGCAATCATGAACCAGGTGTTGACCTCCTGGCTCTTGGCGACGTCGCCGCGTTCTAATGCATCGTCCAGACGTTTTTGCGTGGGGTCTTCTGAGCGTTCGCCGCCATCATCCTCATCAGCCATCGTCAGCTCACCTGATCGGAATGAGGTCGTGCATGACGGCGACGAAGTAGTCGAGGAAGCTTCCCATCATCGCCGCCAGCACGACGGAAAAGATCAGAAAGCCCGCGAGGATCGATAGTGGGACGCCCACGAAATAGACCTGCATCTGCGGCATCAGCCGGGCGAGCACGCCAAGGCCGATATTGAAGACGAGGCCGAAAACCAGAAACGGCGCAGACAGTTGCATGCCGATCTTGAACGCCGCAGCGAACGCGCGGGTGGCAAGTGCTGCGACATCGCCACTCGGCACTATTTCGCCCGGCGAAAAGATCGAATAGCTGTCGTTGAGGGCGGCGATCACCAGATGATGGCTGTCGGTCGCAAACAGCATGGTCACGCCGAGCAGCGTGAGGAAGTTGCCGATCACCACCCCTTGCTGGCCCTGCGTCGGGTCGACCGAGGTGACAAAGCCAAGACCGAGTTGCTGGGCGATCACGGAGCCCGCGACCTGAAGGGCTGCCAGCGTCACCCGCGCGGTGGCCCCGAGCACGATCCCGATCAGGATCTCGTACATCATCAAAACCAAAAGCGCCGGAAGCGCGTCCAGATTGACGTGATAGTCCGCACGGTGCAGCGGCAGGATGATCAGCGCGAGCAGAAGCGCGATCGCAAGCTTGATGCGCACCGGAATATTGGATTCGCCCAGTCCCGGCAGCAGCATCACCATGGCGCCGACGCGGGCGAACACCAGCATGAAGGATGCCGCCAGGACCGGCAAAAGAGAGATATCGATGCGCATCTAAACTCATAGTGCCATCAGCCGCCTATGATTCGCGACGAGATCCGCATCATGTGGCTGTGCAGCGAGTCGGCCATGAATGGCAGCGCCAATAATAATGTCACAAAGATCGCCAGGATCTTCGGCACGAAGATCAGCGTCTGTTCCTGAATCTGGGTCAGCGCCTGGAACAGCGACACCACGACGCCAACCACAAGCCCGACCACCATCAGCGGCGAGGACACCACCACGATCGTCCAGATCGCATCGCGCGCCACGTCGAGAGTTTCTGCACCGGTCATTTCACGCTCTCACTGCTCGAACCACATGGTCAGCGAATAACGAGCAGCGAATGGCTCCCCTTGGCCGCCATTCGCTACTAGCCACTCCCCCGTCAAATCGCCATCTTCATGATGTCTTCGTAGGCTGCGATCACCTTGTCGCGCACCGACACCAGCGTCGAGACCGCGACATCGGTCTCCGCCACGGCCGTCACCACGTCCATCACGTTGGACTTGCCTGACGCCATCGCAACCGTCTGCGCATCGGACTTGCGGCCGGCATCGAGCACGCCGCCGACGGCTTCCTTGAGCATGTCGCCGAAAGAGAGCCCGCCGGTATCCGTCGGCTTGGCAGCCGATGCGTTGTCGAGCATGCGGGCGGCGGAAGCATAGGCATTGGCGGCAATCGTGGGTGAAGCCATCGGTCAAGCCTTCCTGTCAGGTCTTCAAGATATCGAGCGTGCGTTGGATCATCCGGCGCGTGGCGCTGATGATGTTCAAATTGGCCTCGTAGGATCGCTGCGCCTCCCGCATGTCGGTCATTTCGACCATCGGATTGACGTTCGGATATTTGACGTTGCCGGCGGCGTCCGCGGCCGGATTGTTCGGCTCGTATTTGACGTGAAAGTCCGATCGATCCGGCCTGATCTTGCCGAGCGTCACCACCTGGGCGTCGAGCGCGCGGTCGAGCGCCGACGAAAACGTTGGCACCTTGCGCCGGTAGGGATCGCCGCCCGCGGTCGGCGCCGTCGAATCGGCGTTGGCGATATTTTCCGAGATCACCCGCATGCGGCCGGCCTGGGCGCGCAGGCCCGAGGTCGCAATCCCCATCGAGCGGACGAAGTCGTTTGCATCGCTTGCCATAATGCGCTTCCCCCGTAGTTATACGGACCCGACCATCGGCTAGCCCTTGCCGATCGCTGTTTTCAGAAGATGCAGGCTCTTGGAGTAGAGCGAGGTCACCGCCGCGTAATCCATCTGGTTGGCGGAGGTCTTGAGCATTTCGTCTTCGAGGTTGACCGCGTTGCCGGCCGGGCGGGTCAGAAATCCGGCGCGGCGGTTCTGGCCAAAGGTCGGGTCGGCGTCGCCTGCGGTGATGTGGCTCGAGGCGGTCCGCGCCATCGGCAGCGAGGCTGCGGCGCCGTCGACCTTGCCGCTGGCTGCTTCGAATTTGGGCTCGACCAGGTCGCGTGGCTTGAAATTGGGCGTATTGGAATTGGAAACGTTTTCGGCGAGCACCCGCTGGCGTTCCTGGTGCCACTGCATCTTGGTACGCAGCATCGACAGCGCCGGAAGGTCGTTGATGGGCATCGCCGCGCTCCACCTTGGCTCGCGGCCCGATGCCGCTGAAGGTAGGCAGAATTTGCCGCGCGTATGGTTAACGGCTGGTTAAAATCGCACCGGCGCCGCGCTTTCGCATTTGAGCCGGGATGCAGCGCGTGCCAAATCGATTCGAGCGCAATTTCGCCACGAATGCTGCGTTAACCAAGGGGATCATCCGCATCCGCATTCTGAGAAGTCGTTTTGGCCCAGCCGATTCATGGGTTATTAAGGCTGGCGGGGGACGGCAGCTTTTGCCGTGGGACATTAACTTGAGCCGGACTTGAGGGCTCAATCGGGGCGTTGTGGGTTGCTTCGACCGTTTGCCTCTGGCCAGCCAGGCCTTGAGGGGCAATAACGGTTCGCCGGGGACAAAGCATGCAGGCACTTACTTTTTTCTTCGCGTTTGTGGTGGTCCTGGCGCTGATCGGCGTCGTGGCCTGGCTGATCCGCCGATTCGCCTCGAATCGCCTTGGCGCCAACACCCAACGCGGAAGGATGCCTCGCCTGGCCGTGATCGATGCCGCTGCGGTCGATGGACGGCGCAGGCTTGTGCTGGTCCGGCGCGACAATGTCGAGCATCTGCTGATGATCGGCGGCCCGACCGACATCGTCGTCGAACCCAATATCGTGCGCGCTGCGCCCAGCCGCGATCAGTTGCCGCCACGGCCGGCCGTTGCCAGCCCCGACATGCAGACCCGGATCGCGCCGTTGCCGGACGCCGCCGGCTGGGGCGATGGTGAGGCCGCACGCGTCGAACCTTTCGATCACGAGCCGCAAATGCCCGAGCCGCCGCCGCGCCCCCAGCGCCCGGCCTTCGCCGACGAAGCGCGCCGGCCGCAGCGCGCCGAACGCCCCGCCGATCCGCTCGCCGGATTCTCGCCCGAACCGATGGGTGGCCGTCCCGAACCCGTGGTACCGCCGGCCCCGCCTCGCATGCCGCGCGGCGAACCGATGCCACGCGGCGAGCCGATGCCGCGCAGCGAACCGATGATGCCGCGCCCGGTGCGGCCGCCGCCTGTCGAGCCACCGAAGGCGCCGCCGCGCGAAGTGCGTCCCGCAACCCCGCCCTCACCGCCGCCGATGCCGCCACCGATGGCTTCTGCGGACCAGAATCTTGCCGAGATGGCGCAACGGTTGGAGGCCGCGCTTCGACGGCCGGGCGGTGACGCCGTTGCGCCGCCGGTTGCGCCGGAACCGCCGGCCGCCCGCCCGATACCCCGCAGCGAGCAACCACCGGCCGCACCCGCAGGCCCCGCGCCCAAGAGTGGCTTCGACAATCTCGAAGACGAGATGGCGTCGCTGCTCGGCCGCCCGAAGAATCCTTCGTGAGGCCGGCGGGCCGTCCGCGTAGAGTTTTATTTTTAAGTACTCTTCTCACCGCCGGCTTGCTGGCCGTGCCCGCATGGGCGCAGGACATCAGCATCAATCTCGGCGGCCAGAACGGCGGCGGCGTGACCGAGCGCGCGATCCAGCTGATCGCACTGCTCACCGTGCTGTCGATCGCGCCGTCGATCCTGATCATGATGACGTCGTTCACGCGTATCGTGGTCGTGCTGTCGCTGTTGCGCACCGCGCTCGGCACCGCGACCGCGCCGCCGAACTCCGTCATCCTCGCACTGGCGATGTTCCTCACCGCCTTCGTGATGGGGCCGATCCTGCAAAAATCCTACGACGACGGCATCAAACCGCTGGTCGCCAACCAGATTAGTGTCGAGGACGCGCTTCAGCGCGCTTCCGTGCCGCTGCGCGGCTTCATGCTGAAGAACGTCCGCGAAAAGGACGTCAAGCTGTTCATGGACATGTCGGGCGAACCGCCGCCGGCAACGCCGGACGCAATGTCGCTGCGCATTCTGGTGCCGGCCTTCATGATCTCGGAATTGAAGCGTGCGTTCGAAATCGGCTTTCTTCTGTTCCTGCCCTTCCTGATCATCGATCTCGTGGTGGCTTCGGTGCTGATGTCGATGGGCATGATGATGCTGCCGCCGGTCGTGGTGTCGCTGCCTTTCAAGCTGATCTTTTTCGTGCTGGTCGACGGCTGGTCGCTGGTCGCGGGCAGCCTGGTGCAGAGCTACGGCGGCGGCTAGGCCTACTATCGCGGCGGCCGGCTCAGTCCTTGACGTCGTACTGCTTGCTGAGGTGATCGCCGATCTGGACGATCATCGCGACGCATTCCGGATAACCCGGTCGCGCAATGGTCGCCTGATCCGCCGAGGTGCGAAACTCCCAGCTGCCTTCATTGCGAAGGATCGTGATTTCGATGCCGTCCGGGCAATCGGAATCATGCGCCTTGAGTTCGGCGCGCGCCATTGCAATCAGTTCGGCTGCGGATTTAACAAGCTTGCTCATCGGACTTCCCCACTCGGCAAAGGCGAAACTGACGCCTCCGCCAATATCTGTCGAGGGAAATCGAGGCCGCTGGAAGGCGCTATTTCGTGGCCTGCGCTTGCTTGGTTCCGACGATGGCCGGCAACGATCCCGTTGGCGTCGGATCGGCTTTCGCCATGCCCGGCGGCATGATCGCGCGCGCGGTCGCATCGGGGTAACGCGTCTTCATCTCGCGCAGGAACCCGTCGAGCGTATCGACGCTCGCGGCCATCTTGGCGATCGCGGCGAAGTCGGCCCCGGTCGAGCCGACCGGCTTGCTCGCGATCTCGAAGGCGGTGCGGTCCACGCCCCCGCTCATCAGCGGCAGATATTTTTCACGGAAGCGCGCAATCCCGATCGTATCTTCGGCGAGCGCATAGCCGACCACCGCGCGGATGATGTCGCTCTTCTCGGCGGCGGTCAGCGGTTTGAAGTCGCGCCAGCGGTCGGCATAATAAAGCTCGATCTGCTCGGCCGACTCGCGCCATTTGCGCGCCGCCCAATAGATGTCGGAACGCAGCCGGATCGCCTCGCGGCCGCCGACATTGGAAATGATGTCGAGCGCAAGATCATGACGCCCGACGTCGCTTTGCGCGCGCGCCTCCAGCAGCAGGCGCTGCTGTCGCAATTCGCCGGAGAGATCGGCGATCCGGGTCGAGCGCAGCGCGATGATGGCGCGCTCGGGCTTGCGGGCGGTCAGATAGACCATGGCGAGGCGGGCAGCGACCTGCGCGCGGGCCGCGCCTTCGAGCCGCTTGTCGACCTGATATTGCAGAAGCTCGGCGGCCTGATCGAGCAGATCGACGGCAACCAGCCGGTCGGCAAGACGGCGGATCATCTCGTCGCCGCGACGGCCGATCGGCGTCAGGTCGCGATATTCATAGAACATGGCGAGCGCATCGATCGGCGGAAGGTCGTCGCCTTTCGGACCGAGAAACAGCTGGGCAAACAGCGCAGACGCGGCATCCTGGCCCTGGCGGGCCACTTCCAGATTGGGCGCCATCAGATTGGCGACCCGCACCGCGGCAAAGGATTCGGAAAAGCGCCCGATATCCGAATAGATCTTGGCCAGCATTTCGAGCGTGTGCACCTCGATGGCGTCGCCGCGCCAGATCACCGACAACGTCTCAAGCTCGCGCAGCGCATCGTCCTGGCTGATTTCGTTACGCTTCTGCTGCAACGCGATCTGCAAGAGCTTGGCTTCAGCCGCCGACGGACGATCCGGCGAAAGCGCCGCGCGCTTGAATTCGTCCAGCGCATCCTTCTCGTGGCCGAGACCTTCGGCGAGCCGCCCGCGCAACACGCCGACGGAAGCGGCCTGCTCCGGCGCAACCCCGATCACGTCCAGTTCGCTGGCGCGCTTGGCCGCGCCCGGATAGTCCTTGACCTCGAGGGATGCACGCATCGCATCCGCGATCACGATGCGCTGCACGTCGATCGGCAGCGAGGTGATGGCGAATTCGGCACTCTTGAATTTCTCGCGCGCGTCCGCCCATTTGCCCTGACGCGCGCTGATCATCGCCTTCCAGAGCTGGGAATCGTAGTTGGTTCCGATCGCCGGGCTTGCGAGATCCTTCAAGCCCCGCTCCGGGCGCCCCATCAGGATATTCGCCAGCGCATGAACGATCAGGACGGCCGGATCTTCCGCGCCAACCTTGGCGTCGGCCAAGGCCAGATTGAGCACGCCGACGGTTTCCGGATACATCGCGCGCGCCATGTAGAAGCGGGCGAGGTCAAGCTGCGCCGCCGTGCGCTGTTCGAGATTGCCGCTAGCCGCGTTGCCCGCCGCCTCGATCAAGGCATCGGCGCGCATATTGAAGTTGGCGTCCTGGTTCTTGCGCCATTCGCCGAGATCGAAGATCGGTCGCACGGCGGTCGGCGCGCGCTCGGCCCCGCTATCGGCCGGCGACAGCGTCAGGCCACCGGGCTTGCCGAGGATGACCTTGTCGGGACCGACATCGGCCGTCACGTCGTCGGAGTTCGGACGGATCGCAACGCCGTGAATCGATTCCAGAAGCGATAGCTCGACGAAATCCTGCCGCTTGATGAAACCGCGCGCCGGTGGCCTTGCCGTCACCACGAACAGCGTGTCGCCGGCGTCCGGATCGGTGAAGCGGTGAAGCATGCCCGCGCCCGGCATCGGCACCGTGACGTTGGCAAGCGCGGGGTCGGCAATGTTCCGGATCGCCGAGAGCGCCTGCGACGGCGACTGCACGGCATCGGCAAAGGTGACGGTCCAGTTGGTGCCGGTGGCGAGGTCTTCGCCGCTAAGCGAGGGCAATTGCGGACGGTTGAGGCGGAAGCGTATCGCCTGGCCCCGCTCCTGCGGCACGACGCTGATGTCGGCGACCGCCGCACCGCCCTGCCCGCGGATCGGCTCGACGTCGATCGGCTTTTTCGAGTCCAGCATCAGCCACAGCGTGTCGGCGCGCCGGAACAACGCTGCCGGCGTCCCCGGCGGCAGTGAAAACGTCAGATGGAGCCCGGTGCCGTCGCGAACGACGCTCGTGTCGCCGTGCGCGCCTTCCGCTTTCATTTCGGTGGGCGCAGCCATCGCAGCCGGCGCCGGCTTTTTGACCGGAGCTTCGGCCGCCGGCGCCTCAGTCGGCTTCGGCGCGGGCATCGGCGCTTCCGGCACGGCCGCCATCTTCGGCTCGGCAACGGCTTCCTTAATCGCGGGCGCGGCCGGCATCTCGGCAACAGGCTGCGCCGGCGGCGCGGCCGGCGGTTTTTCCATCACAATGGGCTTTTCGGAGGCCGGCGGGTTTTCAGCCGCGGCGGGCATCTTGGCGATGGGCTCTGCCGGCGCCGCGGCAAGCGGCTGCACCGGCGCCTCAGACGCAGGGGCCGTCTCTGCTGCCGCAGCCTTCTCGGGTGCGGGAGTCTTCTCGGGTGCGGCGTTTTTGGCGACGGCAGGCAGCACGGGCTTTTCAGCGCGCGAGGGCGCCGCGTGCGACGCATCCCCGCCCTGGGGCAATACCTGCGCAGCCTTGTCGGCCTGCTGGTAGGCGACGTCGATGACGTAGTTCTTGTCCTCGCGGAACGAGTGAACGTCGACGTCACCCAGCATGACGAGTTCTACCGTCGCCGTTTCGCCTTCGATCTTCTGCGTGATCGAGGAAACATTGGGCGGCAGCGAGATCTTGGCGTCCGCGAGATCGAAGGTCAGCGCCTTGGTGAATAACAGCTTGAGCTTCTGCTCGTTCAGCACCGAAGAGACGCCGACCCCGTCAGGCATTTCGAATACAAAGCGCACGAATGTCGGCTGGACCGAGGTACGAACCCGCACCGGCGGACGCTTCTTCGCCTCCGACATCGCGCGCTGCTGGCGCAGCTCGCGCTCGGCGGCGCGGGCGCGCTCGGAGAGCTCGCGAACCACCTCCTGAGGCAGGCTTGGCGGCGGGCCTTTCCAGGAGTCGGGCAACAGGTCGACGAACAGCCGCTCGCCGGCGGTCATCGTATTGACCGTCACCCTGCGTGACAACGAAAGACGAATGGCCGAACCGTCCGGATCGCGTCGCGCCGAGCCGACGTAGTCGGGAGCGCCGGCGCTCATCCCGTCGACAGCGACGTCGACCGGACGCTCGAACCGGATGACGATGATCGAACCGGCTGTCACCACTTCCGAGGTGACGTCTTCGGCGAATTTGATGACCAACCGGGCATAACCGCCTTCCGACGAGAACGCGGCTTCCGCCTTTACCGGCTCCGCGGCATAGCCCGGCGACGAAAAAGCAAGGCACGCCAACACGCCAAGGATCACAGCTGCGGCAGCACGCGAGGACCGCGCTAAACCATGCGCAATGGCTTGCGCGGCGGCGCGCAGTCGCGACCCAAATCCAGCGGCAGCCATTCGCGCCATTCCGATATACGTCTTTCAGTTCATCCACGGGCAGCGAGACGGCTTGCTAACCCAGGTTCGAGTCTAGAATTGGCAATTTAAGGCTCTGTTAAATATCCCGGCTAATTGGGCTTCTGCGGCGGAACGATCTTGCCTTCGATCTTCGGCAGCTCGGCATCGGAACCTGACTTGTCGCCACCGGCCCGGCGCGCCATCTCGACCGTGAGCCGCTCGGCCACTTCGGGCTGCATTTGGCCCATGATGTCGGACATCTTGCGTGGGGCGATGTGGGATGCGATCTCGAACAGCACCGGCATTTCCAGCCGGTCGAACACCTTGGCGGCGTCCTTTGGCTTCATGCCTTCATACATCGTGATGATGCCCTTGAAGCGCGCGGCATCCTCGTCGGCCTTCTGCGCGGCGGCGCCGGTGATGCGGGATTCGATCGCCTTCATCTCCTCGACGCGGCCTTCGGCGCGCTTTTCGGCGGCCTTCAACAGGCTCTCGCGAATATCGATCTCGCGCGCCCTCGCCTCGAGCTCCTGACGGCGCGCCTGCAACCGCTCGAGGATCGCGCGTTCGGAAGCGGACACCCCCTGGACCTGTTCGGGCGCGGCGGTCGTCTCGGCCTTCGCAACTTCAGGCTTGGCTTCCTCTTTGGGTTTCTCTTTTTCCTTCTCGACCGAACCGGTGATGTCGGACGCATCGACGTAGCGGCGGCCGGGAAAGTTGATCGTTTCCTGCGCCCAGGATGGCTTGGTCGCGCCGGGCCGATAGTCGAACACATATCCGCCGTCGAGCACGAGGCCCGCAATCTTCAACACCGCCAGGCCAAAGATCGCAACCAGAACAACGGGAAGGACGCGAATGTTACGAAACGGTTTCATGCAGCCAGCCCGTTGGACCTTCTACGTTCGGAAAATGCCTGGGCCGCTGCCGCAACGGCTTTGGCGTTCGATACCGGCGCGGGCGCAGCAGCCGGTGTGGAAACCGGCGCCGGTTCCGGCGCCACCGCGCTCGTTGAGGGACGTGCGGCGAGCGTGATCTTCGACAGGCGGCGGACGACGCCGTCGCATTCACTGAGCTGCAGCTTCAGTTGCGCCGACATCTCGGTTGCCGCCGTCAGTTGCGAGCCGAGGTTTTCGTTGACGTCGCGCACGGTGTGCTTGAGGCCGCCGATCGCCCGTTCGGCGATTTCGGTTGCGGTAATGAGTTCGGCGATAGTTGCCTTGAGCGAGCTCTCGTCGGCCTTCAGCCGCTTGAGCCGCTTGTTCAACAACATGCAGTAGCCGATCGTGAGCATAAGCAAAATCGCGACCAGGCTCTCGATCACTACACCCAGGAAATGACTCATGGAGCCTCCATCAGCTTGGTCTGCTCGTCGGCTTTCTCGAACATTGCAAAGGTCGTATTCGGCTTGCGCAATTGCTTGGCGACGCGAATGGCGACGCGGTCGCCGACCCGCCCCATCCGTCCTTCGGTGAGGGTCACGTTGCCGCAGCGCACGGCCACCAGCGCATCGGCCCGCATTTCCAGAGGCAGGGTGTCGCCGACCTTCAGCTTCATGAGTTGCTTGAGCGGAATGTCGGCCTCATAGAGCACGGCATCGACCGCAATCTGCGCCTGCGCCACTTCGGTGGCGAAATGGCCTTCCCAGATCGGGTCGCGGCCGAATTTTTCGCCCATGAACATCTGCAACAGCACGTTGCGGATCGGTTCGATGGTCGCATAGGGCAGCAGCAATTCGACGTTGCCGCCGCGGTCTTCCATGTCGATGCGCAGCCGAACCAGGATCGCGGCGTTTGCGGGGCGGCTGATCGCGGCAAAACGCGGATTGGTCTCGAGACGATCGATGGTGAATTTGACCGGCGACAGCGGCCGGAACGCCTGTTCGGCATCGGCCATCACCACCTCAACCAGCCGCTTGACGAGGTTGGTCTCGATCGTGGTGTAGGGACGGCCCTCGATGCGCATCGAGGTCTGTCCGCGGCGGCCGCCGAGCAGGACGTCGATCATCGAGTAGATCAGGCTGGAGTCGACGGTGACGAGGCCGAAATTCTCCCACTCCTCGGCCTTGAACACGCAGAGCACGGCCGGCAAGGGAATCGAATTCATGTAATCGCCGAAGCGGACCGAGGTGATGCGGTCGAGCGAGACTTCGACGTTGTCGGAGGTGAAGTTGCGCAACGAGGTCGTCATCAGCCGCACCAAGCGGTCGAAGACGATTTCCAGCATCGGCAGGCGCTCGTAGGACACCATCGCCGAATCGATGATGGCGCGAATGCCGGAATTGTCGTCGAGATTGACCTCCCCGACATTGAAGCCGAGCAGGTTGTCGATTTCCTCCTGCGACAGAACCCGTTCGCCGCCGTTCTTGCCGCCTCCGAAGTCGCGGCTGCCGTCTTCGACCATGGCCGCCCATTGCAGGGCCATGGTTTCGGAGAGCTCGTTGGACGCCGCTTCAGCGGCGTCTTTGGCCGGGTCCGCGGAGTCAAGCGACGCTTCCCATTGCGCCGCTATTGCATCCTGGTCGACTGGATCGTTGCCCGCCATCTGTCTAGACCCGCACCGTCACTGAATGACGACTTCCTTGAACAGCACCGCGCTGACCTGGTTGGGGGCCACCGCGGCGTTGACGCGTCGCGTCAGATCTTCCTTCAGGCGAAACAGACCCGCCGAACCGCTGAGGTCGGAGGGACGCAATTCGCGCAGGTAGGTCTGGAAGATATCGGTCACCCGCGGCAGCGCCGGCTTGATCGCCTCGGCCTGCTTCTCTTCCTTGACCTCGAGCACGATCTTGGCCTTGAGGTATTGCACCCGCTCACCGGGCAGCCCGATCAGGTTCACCAGCATGTCCGGCACTTCGACGTAAGCCGGCGGCTTCACCGGCGGCGCCGCTTCCGCGTGCCCGTGGCCGTGCCCTTCCTCGCCATGGCCTCGCAGGAAGAAGAACCAGGTCGAGCCGCCGCCCACGATCGCGAGCACGGCAACGACAGCAATGATCAGCTTGAGTTTGCCCTTGGGCGCGGGCGTTGCAGCTTCCGCTGCGCCGTCCTTCTCGTCGTCCGCCATCGCCCGCCCCGCTCCGACCCGAAAATGGATTCAACGCCGACAGGCGAACCTCTGACGCGATACACGCGGCACGTCCTGCGCTCTGTTTGAACGCTAAGGTAATAATGGTTAACGGAAGCTTTCTTTTGCGCAGCTACTGGGAAAAAGTTGCCGGGCAAACATGGTCAACAAGACCTTATTGCCGCCCTCAAAACATCCTCTCGATTACCCAACAGTCTGAATTTATTCAAATTTTCAGATTGGCACGGCTTTCGCTCTGACCTTCCTCGAACCGCCCACGGCTTGGGAGAGCTGGAAAGCGGTTTGAAAGATCGGCACGCGGCTTGGGAGAGCAGCTTGTGGATCGTTTAAGGGGAGAATTTGGGCGATGGAGAATGCGCTTCTCATCAACTTGTCGCGGCAATCCGCGCTCGAGCGTCAGCTCGATGTGATTGCGAACAATATCGCGAACGTCAACACGTCCGGTTTCAAGGCCGACAGTTCGCTGTTTGAGGAATATCTCAACACGCCCGCCCACGAAGACAACTTCGTCGGCAGCGACCGCCGCGTCAGCTTTGTCCAGGACCGCGGCACCTTCCGCGACATGAGCACGGGGCCGCTCGACGCGACCAAGAATCCGCTCGACGTCGCCATCGACGGCTCGGCTTTCCTGACCGTACAGACCCCTGGCGGCGAGCGCTACACCCGCGACGGCAACCTGCACATCAACGCCCAGGGCCAGCTGGTGACGGTCGCCGGCAACCCGGTGATCGGCGCCAGCGGCCCGATCGTCTTCCAGCAGACCGACCACGACATCAACATCACGCCGGACGGCACCATCACGGTGGTCGAAGGCAGCGGCCGCACGGATTCCGTCCGCGGCACGCTGCGCCTCGTCAGCTTTGCCGACGCGCAGAAAATGCTGAAGGAAGGCCTCAATCTTTATGCCGCTGGCACCGCCGGCGCGCCGCAAGCCGACACCAAGTCGACCGTGCGTCAGGGCTTCCTCGAGAAATCGAACGTCAATGCGGTCGGCGAGATGAGCCGCATGATGGAAGTCACCCGCGCCTACACCTCGATCGCAACTCTGATGCAGCAACAGAGCGATTTGCAGAAAACCGCCATCCAGCAACTTGCTGACGTACCGACCTAAGGAGACGACCGATGCAAGCCCTTCATACTGCCGCGACCGGGATGGCGGCCCAGGAACTGAGCGTCCAGGTCATCTCCAACAACATCGCCAACCTGCGCACCACCGGTTTCAAGAAGCAAACCGCCGAGTTCCAGGACCTGATCTATCAGCACGTCGCCCGGGTCGGCGCCCAGGCCTCGACCCAGGGCACCATCCTGCCGGTCGGCATCGACATCGGCGGCGGCGTCAAGACCGTCGGCACGCCGCGCTCGATGACGCAAGGCACGCTGTCGCAGACCGGCAACGATCTCGACCTCGCCATCACCGGCGAAGGCTTCTTCAAGATCCTGATGCCCGATGGCACCTTCCAGTACACCCGCGACGGCACGTTCCAGATGGACAACACCGGCCGCATCGTCAACGCGCAAGGCAATCCGGTGCAGCCGACGATCACGATCCCGCAGAATTCCCAGGGCCTCGCCATCAACACGCAGGGCCAGGTCTCGGTGACCCAGCCGGGATCGACGACTTCCACCATCATCGGACAGATCGGGCTCACCCGCTTCGTCAACAAGGCCGGCCTCATGCCGGTCGGCAACAACAACTTCACCGACACGCCGTCTTCCGGCACGCCGCAGGACGGCATCGCGACCCTTGAAGGCTACGGCACCATCAACCAGGGCAGCCTCGAACAGGCCAATGTCGACGTGGTGTCGGAAATGTCCGACCTGATCGCCGCCCAGCGCGCCTACGAGATGAACGCCAAGGTGATCTCTGCCGCCGACCAGATGATGCAGTCGACCACGGCGCTGTTCCGCTAAGGGAGTAGAGGATGATGTTCCGCCCGCTGCTCGTTACCGCCCTGCTCGTCGCAGCGTCTTCGGCCGCGATTGCCGAAGACAAGGACGACACCGTCGCGACGCCGGTGCTGCGCGCGCAGGTTACGGTGGAAAGCGACATCGTGCGGGTCGGCGACGTGATCGAGAACGCCGGAACGGCGGCGCAGATCGCCATCTACCGTTCGCCCGATCTCGGCACCACCGGATCGCTGCCGACCGCACAGGTCATCAACGTGCTCCAGGCGCATCAGGTGATCGGCGTCGACACCAAAGGCATCAAGTCGGTCTCCGTCACGCGGCTGGCGCGCATCCTCGACGGCAAGGACATCGAATCCCAGGTCGCGCACGCGCTCGAACACCGCAGCGGCCTTGGCGACGCCGCCAACCTCAATCTGACCTTCGACCGCGACGTGCAGGACGTCCGGTTGGACGCCTCGAACACCGGCGCGTTGCAGCCGGTCTCGGTGCGCTACGAGGCGCGCAGCGGACGCTTCGACGTCTCCTTCGAGATCGCCAACGACAACACCGGCTCCCGCACCAAGCTGCGTTTCACCGGCGTCGCCATCGAAATGCTGGAAGCCGCCGTGCTGACCCGCAATGTCGATCGCGGCGACGTGCTGAAAGCCTCCGACGTCGTCATCGAGCGGCGTCCGAAGGCCGAAGTCGGCAGCGACGCCGCAACCCGCAGCCACACGGTCGGCATGCAGATGCGCAAAGGCCTGCGCGCCGGTCAGCCGTTGAAAATTGCCGATCTCGGCAAGCCGGACCTGGTGCAACGCGACGACAACGTGACGCTGATCTACGAAGCGGCCGGCCTTTACCTCACCGTACGCGGCAAGGCGGTCGATGGCGGCACCGAAGGCGACACGGTCACCGTGCTCAACCTGCAATCCAAGCGTACCGTCGCCGGCACGGTGATCGGCCGCGGGCAGGTCGCCATTTCCGTTCCCATGCCGCGGACTGCCAGCGCCGACACCACTTCCTCGGTCGCCGAACCCGACGCCCCTGTATCCATCGCCCGCCGCAATAACGCGCAGACGAATTCAAACGCAGAGTAAAGTAGATGTTGGCTTACAAGTTCAGACGTATTGCGCTGACCGGGACCATGCTGACGATCGTCAGCTTCGCGGGCGGCTGCTCCGGCATCGACCGCCTCTCCCAGATCGGCGAAGAGCCGAAGCTTTCGGCGATCGAGAACCCGACGACCCAGCCGGGCTACAAGCCGGTGCAGATGCCGATGCCGAAGCCGGAAATCGTGTCCTACAATCCCAATTCGCTGTGGCGAAACGGCTCGCGCTCCTTCTTCAAGGATCAGCGCGCCCATCAGATCGGTGACCTCCTGACCGTCACCGTCAACATCACCGACCAGGCAAACTTCGCCAACGAGACCCAGCGCAGCCGCACCGCGACGGAAGATTCCGGCATCACCGCCTTCCTCGGCTCCGCCCTGCTCGGCCAGACCGCTCAGAAGGTGCTGCCTGGCCGCTTCCTGACGGCGGACGAAAAGTCGGGCACCGACGGCAAGGGTTCGATCGTCCGCCAGGAGACCTTGCAGACCAACGTCGCGGCGATCGTCACGCAGGTGCTGCCGAACGGCAACCTCGTGGTCGAAGGCAGGCAGGAAATCCGCGTCAACTACGAAAAGCGCGAACTGATCGTGGCCGGCATCGTGCGGCCCGAAGATATCCAGAGCGACAACACCATCGACTCCTCGAAGATCGCGCAGGCCCGCATCGCCTATGGCGGTCACGGCGAGATCAGCGACCTCCAGCAGCCGCGCTACGGCAGCCAGGTCATGGACGTGCTGTTGCCGTTCTAACTAGTGGTCCGATTCCAACATTCGCATCCCATCGCAGCAGTCACTTTGGCGAATGTTGGAATCAAAGGACCACTGGCAAATATGAAGTTTCTGGTGGAGTTCAGGATTTGACATTCGCCTTACGATTTCGCGGAGAGCGAATAGCGAATGTTAAATCCACTCCACTAGCGAGCTCCCACATCGCACCGCGAACCTAGGCGCGGTGAGATGTTCAATGCGGCCTTCGTCAGCTCCCCTGGCGAAGGCCGCAGCTGTTTTAGGCCCTAAAGCGGACAAGGAAAAAGCGGACCGCGCCAGGGCGATCCGCTTTCTGATGCTTGAAGCGTGTGAAGTTCTAGGCGACCGACGACAGGTCGTCGGGCTGTTCTTCCTCGGGGAACAAACGGTCGCGCCCGCTGGTATATTGCAGCTCGCCGGCATGCAGCCTGGTGTTGTTGGCCTCACGTTTGGCGACGTCTTCCTCGCCGTACATGAACGCCAGGAAGGCGTAACGCTTGCCTTTCGTCACCGGCGTCACCTGATGCAGTGCGCCGCAGGAAAATACCAGCGCGCCGCCTTCGGACGGCCGATAGGTCCTGCGGCCGAATTCCGGGAACAGGAGATCGCCGCCTTCGAAATCCTTGTTGAGGTTGATCGAAAGCGCGAAGCGCCGGTGCTGGGCGCCGGCGTTGATGTTGTCGCGATGGCGGTGGAAGTGGGCGCCGACCTCGCTGTCGTAGCAGGCGACGACATAGCGATCCATCCGCGTCGCCTTGAACTGGAAATACTGCTCGATCGGACCGATCAGCCGCCGCACGATGTGGTCACGGATCAGTTCGCGCACTTCGGGGACGCCGACCGCGGCGTCGCTCCGCCGCTTCAGCCGCCAGTTGGACAGCGTCACACTCTTGCCGTCGATGTCGAACTGAAATCCGGAGTCGACGGCGCCTTGAGTTTCATAGAACCGGATCAGGAAATCGCAGATGTCGAAGCTGAAAACCCGCGGCACCATCAGCGCCGGCGCGAACAGCGGAACGCCGGCGGAATCATCGACCGCCGGCAGGCTTTGCAGGATATTGCGGACCATGTTCGCGTGGCCCTGCGGGTGATCCCAGGCGATATCGGCGATCGATCGCAGCATCGAATCAAGAATGACGGTGCGCGGCATTCCCTCGGCGCCGAAGGACCGGCTGACGGCGCCGTCGGGATCGGCGAGAAACGACAAAGTTGCGCTCGAGATCGCGGCGAGATGATCGGTCTGGCTCGGCTGCCCGGTGTAGACGCATGCGACGACCAGATGATCCTCGCTGAACGAGGTGCTCAGATGCATGAGCTCGCCGACTTCCGCAATCGCGCGCGGATCGGCCAGCGAACCGACGAAGCTCAACACCACCCAACGGCCGGCGCTGGCTTGCAAGTCGAACGATCCGCCGGTCAGGACCGGCAGGCCGAACCACGGAACGGGATCACCGAGAATGATGTTGCGACGCTCTGCTTTGGTGTTGCTCATGTGGTGTGCCCGGCTGGAAATCGACCCATCTTTCGCGATAGTTGAGCCGACTTAATGAAACCTTCCTCGATGTTGCCCAGTGTTACGCACGCCGCTTCGAACAATATTCCGAAACAAAAAAGTCTATTCCGCCGCCTCCGACGCATGTCCCGCGCCGGCCGTCGTCTTCTGTTCGAACCGCCACAACCCGGGCTCGACCTCTGCAAAACCGTTATCGCGGTAGATGTTGCGCGCCGGCATGTTACGCGGCGTTGCGATGATGCGCGCCGACAATGACCGGTCGCTGCCCTGCATCTCATCGAGGATGTGGTGCAGGAAGCGATGCTCGATGCCCATACCGAGCGCGCGGCAACTGATGGCGAAACCCGCGATCTCTCCTTCGACAATAACGGCCGCACCCACAAGGCCATAGTCGCCGAGCCGGTCCGCCACCTCGATCGCAAACAGCCGCGCGGCAGGACCGGCGGTCAGCGCGGCCAATTCGCTGACGGAAAATTTTCGCCCCGTTGTGTTGAACTGCGTGGTGCGTTGAAACAACTCTTCGACGCGTTGCAGCTTCGGCGATGAGGCCGCGAGGCGCTCGATGACGCATCGGATCTGCAACTGCGCGATATACTCCGCCTCGCCCATCGCCTCGCTGCGCAATTGCTGCCGCACGATCTGCGCCTTGACGAGTTCGCTCCGGGTAGCGGCTTCCGCGGTGACCACCGGAATCTGCAAGCGCGGATCATTCAGCAGACGGCGGCGCAGGCTGAAGGGATCTTCGCCCCAGACCTCGACGTCGGCCAGGCGCTGGCGGACGCGATCGCGCTCGACCGGATTGTCGTCGATGAAGAGAAAGGCATCGAGCGCAAAGCCGAGTTCTTCCGCGATCGAACGGATATTGCCGACCTTGTCGTCCCAGTTGACGCGCCAGGTGACGAAATCATCCGGCGTCAGCAGCCGATCCCTCGGGTAGTGGTCCGGATATTTCCAGAGTTCGCGCACCGTCGATTCGTCATTCTTGCTAACGCAAGCCAGCACGACACCACGCCTCTTGAGCGATTTGAGTGCTTCATGCAGGCCGAAATAAAGCCCGATGAAGGAAAACGGGCCGGAAATTTCCGGCGTCCACGCAAACGGACTGCCGGTCTCCGCCAGCACGCCCGGCCACAGCGTACCGTCGAGATCGAGGATCACGCATTTCTTGCGGCCGATCCCCGTCACCGTGACGAGCGCATCGACATGCTTTTCGGCAATCACCGCCTCACGGCCGTAGGCGTCGCCACCGAGCGCACGTGCGAGCGGTGCGGTGTCGGGGAAAATGCCGTGAACGGCGGCCTTTTCGCCTTCGGCGCGTTGCAGCATCCAGCCGGGCGAACCGAAATGGGTGAAGCCGACCTGGCCGTCGTCGAGCAGCCGTTCGGACCCGGCCGCGCCAAGTGCCGCCGCGATATCGACGACGTAGACGTCGGGAAAGCCGAGCGCGAGCTCGGCCAGCGCCACATTGGTCAGGCGGAAGCGTGTGCGGTGACCTTTCACGCCACGCTCCGCCAGGCCCAACGGCTGGACGGTCGGTTCGGGCAGATTGTCGATCAGGATCGGCGCTGACGTCGCCTCGCGAAGCTTTGCCAGAAGCTCGGTCGCGTGCGCCACGTAGGCGGCATGCGGGTTGAGCCCGTTGTCGAGATCTTCGACGATCAGATGCCGTGCGCGCAAGGCGCCGACGAAAATCAGGTCGTGCCTGTGTTCGGCCGCAAGACGGATGTCGTCGGGGAACGTCGCCGCCACATGCAGGTCGATGCCGCGGCGTCCGGCCTCCTGGCGCAGAAAATCGGCTTCCATCTGGATATCGCAATCGCCGAACAGCAGCGCATCGATGCGTTTTCGTTTGCCGCCGAAATCCTGCACGCCATAGGACGCACCGACCGCCCAATAGGCGCTGCCGCCTTCCTTCGATTTGCGCCGGTAGCTCTCCAGCATTTCCGCGGGGTCCCGCCCGTGCTTTTCGGAAAGCTCGGCACCGATCGCGGCGAGCTCCTCCTCGGCCGTCATTTCGGTGAGGATCTGGCGCGACTTCAGTTCAAGGACGGTGCGCTCGATCACTTCGCGCAGCACGGCCGGCTGGTCGGTGGGTTTTGCGAGCAGCGCCACCAGCGCCTCGCAATCCTCAGGCATGCGGCGCGTTTGCGAAAAATATTCAAGAAGCGCCGTGATTTCGCGGTCGGCGGGCAGGCGCATCTGGCTGATCGCATGCACGAGCAGCGTCCGGCCCGGACCGACCGGCAAGAGATGAACGAAGCGGGAGCGGCGGAGAATCATTTTTGCTATAATAGCGGGATGGACGCGGATGTGAATCCGGTCCACCCGACGTTGGCTTCGCCGTGCAAAGGCTTGAAATATAATGACACAGGAAGGTCCCCGGCCGGCTCTGCCGGCCGAGCCCGGGAAGCCCGCCACTGATGCCAATCAGTATCTTTCGACCCGGGGGCTCGTGATCGTCTTTGCCGGACTCACGCTCGCGCTCGTGCTCGGCTATCTCCTGCTCAACAAGCTGATCGACATTTCGCGGGAAGAAGATTGCGCGCTGGCGCACCGCTACAATTGCGGCGCCGTCGAAGTACCGCGCTAGAAGTCACTCGGAATCCGAGCTCTAGTCGGAGCCCTTCGTGTGTTTGCGGTTCTTGTCGCCCGCACCGGCGAGACGCGCGAGCGCCGCCTCCTTGCGCATCCATTGAAGCCGCGGACGGGCGGGATAGCCGCCCCACGTCTCGCCGGCCGGAATGTCGCTGATGACGCCGGAACGCGCGGCTAGGCGAGCGCCCTTTCCAACCGTGAGGTGCGGCGCGAGACCCACCGCCCCGCCGAGCAGCGCATAGTCTTCGAGCGTCACGCTGCCGCTCAAGCCGGACAGCGCCACCACCACGCAATGCCTGCCGATCTGGCAGTTGTGTCCGATCTGGCAAAGGTTATCGATCTTGCTCGCCTCGCCGATCACGGTGTCGCGAATACCGCCACGGTCGATCGTCACACTGGCGCCGATCTCGACGTCGTTCTGGATGATGACGCGGCCGGTCTGCGGAATCTTCTGCTGCTCGGCATCCTCGGTGTAGCCGAACCCGTCCTGCCCGATGCGGCTGCCGGGATGGATGATGACGCGGTCGCCCATCAGCGTATGCGTAATCGAGCAGCCGGCGCCGATGCGGCAGTCGCGGCCGATCGTGACATCGGGACCGATGACGGCATTGGCGGCGATGATGCTTCCCGCACCGATTTCGGCGCGCGGTCCGATGACGGCACCGGGGTCGACCGTGACATCGCTTTCGAGCCGCGCGGTGGGATGGACGATCGCGCCTTCAGAAATGCCGTCGGCCTCAAACAGCGAGGACGGTTGCAGCGATTGCGGAAAGAGCTTCCGGTGCACGGCGATGAAGGCGCGATAGGGCTTTTCCGTCTCAAGAACGATGAGCCCCTTTGGCGCGTGTTCGACGAAGCGCTTCGGCATCAGGCAGGCGCCGGCGCGGGTCTTCGTCAGCCCGTCGATGAATTTGTTGGCGTCGATAAAGGCAATATCGGATGGGCCCGCGAGATCGACCGGCGCCACGCCCGTGATCCGATGCGACATCGCAGCGCCGCTCGCCTCAGTGCCCGTCAGCGCGGCGATGTCGGCGATCGTCAATCCCGACGGACGATCAAAGAAGCGGCGATTTCCCATTTACCAATCCGATGATTAACAAGACAAGCACGCCCCGAATCCCAAGCTCGTATGATCGAACTAGATTCAACTGGCAAGCCGCGCCAACGAACGCACGTTCAACCAAGATGTGAGCGCGTAAGCATATCGGCCACGTTGACAGCCATCTGCATTCAGCCGATGCTATTATAATACAAGACAAAATTTCACATTGTCGAAAAAGCTGGACGTTGAAGTTCAGCTGTTAACCGGGAGCGAATAATGACTTTTCGTCGCCATTCTAATGCCTGTCTTGCCGCGGTCGCGACCGCCGCACTCGTGACGGCATGGTGCGGCCCAGCCAATGCACAGCAAAAGAAGGCATTGTCGGTCAAGGCCGACGCGATCGGCGGCCAGGTGACCGGCCCCAACGGTCCGGAAGCCGGCGTCTGGGTGATCGCCGAGACGACCGATCTTCCGACCAAATACGCCAAGTCGGTCGTCACCAACGACGCCGGCCAATACCTCATCCCGCAGCTTCCCTCTGCCAAATATAAAGTCTGGGTACGCGGATATGGCCTCGTCGATTCCGACAAGCAGGACGCCTCGCCCGGCAAGACCCTCGACCTGAAAGCCAAGGCTGCGCCGAATGAGGCCGCCGCCGCCGAGTACTATCCAGGCATGTACTGGTACTCGATGCTCAAGATTCCGCCGGCGAGCGAATTTCCGGGCTCGGACAAGTCACCGACCGGGATGCCGGCCAGCATGAAGTCGCAGGATGTCTGGATCGACAGCATCAAGAACTCCTGCCAGTCCTGCCACGCGCTCGGCAGCCAGAACATTCGTTCGCCCCATGTGAAAGAACTCGGCCAGTTCAAGAACTCCGAAGAGATGTGGGAGCGCCGCGTGCAGTCGGGCCAGGCCATGAACAACATGGCCCTGACGCTCGGCCGGCTTGGACCGCCCCGCGCCTACAAGATGTTCGCCGACTGGACCGACCGCATTGCGGCGGGCGAGCTTCCGTTCGAGAAGCCCGAACGTCCGAAGGGTGTCGAGCGCAACATCGTCGTCACGTCGTGGGAGTGGGCCCATCGGGCCGAGTACCTGCATGACGAAGTCTCGACCGACAAGCGCAATCCGACCGTGAACGCCTACGGCAAGATCTACGGCTCGCCGGAAGAAAGCTCCGACGACATCCCGGTGCTCGATCCGATCAAGCACACCACCTCCTTCATCAAGGAACCCTTCGTCGATCCGCAGACGCCGAGCGCCTCGGACGATCCGATGGGCCCGTCGGTATTCTGGGGCGACGAGGCGATCTGGGATGGTCACACCTCGATCCACAATCCGATGATGGACGAGAAGGGACGGCCGTGGTTCACGGCGCGAATTCGCAAGGCGCCGAACCCCGCAAGCTGCAAGGCAGGCTCCGACCTGCCCTCGGCGCAGGTCGCGCCGCTCAACGAGTCGCCCCGTCAGGTCTCGATGTACGACCCCAAGACCGAAAAGTGGACGACGATCGATACGTGTTTCGGCACGCATCACCTGGTGTTCACGCCCGACAACAAGCTCTGGTTCAGCTGGGGACAGCCCTATAGCGGCGCCGTGGGCTGGCTCGACGTCAAGAAGTTCGAGGAAACCCACGACGCGATGAAGTCGCAGGGCTGGACCCCGGTCGTGGCGAACGTCTCCGGCACCGGCAAGCGCGAACCTTTCGTTGCCGTCGACAAGCCGATCGAACCCGGCAAGGACAAGGCCGTGAAGGCCGCGTTCTACGGCGTCATGCCGAGCGTCAAGGGCGACGTGATCTGGGGTCAGACCATGGGCCCGGGCTTCTCGCGCATCGACCAGCCGGCCTATCTGGTGCGGCTGGTTCCGGGCAGCGATCCGACCCACACGGCCGTCTCGGAGATCTTCCAGTCGCCTCCCGGCACCTACGGCTCGCGCGGCGTGGACCTCGACTCCAAGGGCGTGGCCTGGACCGTGCTTTCCAGCGGTCAGATGGCGAGCTTCGACCGCGCGAAGTGCAAGGAGCCGCTCAAGGGAGAAAACGCTGCGACCGGTGCCCAGTGCTATGAGGGCTGGACCCTCTACCGGATGCCCGGACCGCAGTTCAAGACGGTCGACGATCCCAAGGGCAGCGCCAACCACGCCTATTACATCTGGGTTGACGTCCACAACACGCTCGGCCTCGGCAACGACGTGCCGATCGCGATGGCCAACGGCAGCGAATCCCTGCTCGCCCTGGTCGACGGCAAGTTCGTCGACATCCGCATCCCCTACCCGCTCGGCTTCTTCGCCAAGAACGCCGACGGACGGATCGACGATCCGAAAGCCGGCTGGAAGGGCCGCGGTCTCTGGACCACGACTGGCACGCGCGCCTACTTCCACAGTGAACATGGCAAGGACGACAAGCCGCGGGTATTCCACGTCCAGCTGCGTCCGGACCCGCTGGCCGACTAATGCGATCAGCTTGCAGAACGCCTGCAAGCTGATTTCAACGTGACCGCATTGCCTCGCCGCATTCAGACATGCGGCGAGGCAATTGCTTTTCAAGGGGATTATCTCAACGGGATTTTCAGCGTGACGCAGCGCTGGACCACCGTCAGACGCGCCCCGGCGTCACGACCGCCGCATCGGCGCTCATGGTTCGATGGCACAGTGGCGGCCGTGCTCAAGGCCGGCCGGCGCTCGCTCATTAAAAACGCGACCTACTCGTCGCGATAGACCTTCTCGCGCTTCTCGTGGCGCTCCTGCGCTTCCACCGACAGCGTCGCGATGGGCCTTGCTTCCAGCCGCTTCAGCGAGATCGGCTCGCCGGTCTCTTCGCAATAGCCGTAGGTGTTGTCCTCGATGCGCTGCAACGCGGCGTCGATCTTGGAGATCAGCTTGCGTTGGCGGTCGCGGGCGCGCAGTTCGATCGCGCGATCGGTTTCAGATGACGCGCGGTCGGCGAGATCAGGATGATTGACGTTCTCCTCCTGGAGCGTCTGCAACGTGATCTTCGATTCACGCAGGATCTCGTCCTTCCAGGTCAGGAGCTTGACGCGGAAATACTCGCGCTGCCGCTCGTTCATGAAAGGCTCTTTTTCAGTCGGTCGATAGTTCTTCAACTTTTCCAAGGCCAGCCCATCTTTCGCCTGAAGGCGCCGCTCCCTTGCGGCCCCGCGCGAGGGGATAGTTCCCCTCGCGCGGCGCTTATATAGCGGCCTATTGCGACAGACAATATTTGCTTGGCCGGCCGTGGGGCCCGGCCAAGCCCTTGCACAGGCAAATTTATCCGCTTCCTTAATAACCGACGGTAAAGCGCTTGCGGGCATGGGCCGGACGCTCGATCTCGTCGGCCATGGCGACCGCAAAGTCCTCGAACGAGATCCAGCTTTTGCCGGCCGAATCGACCAGAAGCTGGTCCTCCCCCAGGCGGAACTTGCCGGTCCGGCTGCCGGGCTCGAACAGCGCCGACGGCGACAGGAAGGTCCAGTTTAGTTCCTTTTCGCGCTGCAACCGGTCCAGAAAGGCCGCCCCCTTCTCGGCTTCGGCCTTGTATTGCGCCGGAAAGTTGGGCGTCGTCACCAGCCGCACCCCGGGCGCGACCTCGAGCGAACCGGCTCCCCCGACCACGAGGTAACGGGGCACGGCGGAATCGCTGGCCGCGCCGATCAGGGTCTCGACGTCGCTGGCCGTGAAATGAATGGAACTTACCGCGGCATCGTGGCCGGACCAGAGCTTTGCAAGCGCCGCCCGGTCGTTGGCGTCGCCCGCGACCGCCGTGACATTGGCGAGCTTGGCGATCCGGTCCGGGTTCCGCGCGATGGCGGTGACGCTGTGGCCGCGACGGGCCAATTCGGCGGTTATGGCGGACCCTGCGCGCCCGGAGGCGCCGGTGACGGCGATCTTCATGCTTGTCTCCTTACGATTTTTCGATTTCCGATGGATGCGGTAGTATCCAACGGTGACTAGATAGCGTTTGGAGCGCTGGTGTTAAGAACGCACTTTGAGATCACCTGGTCACGCCGAAGTAACTCGTCCAACGGATCTGCGGAGTTCAAGCGAGATGAAAGCAAATGCGTATTCGGCCGATTGCCCGACCCGCCAGATTCTCGACCGGGTCGGCGACAAATGGGCGGTGCTGATCCTGCTGCTGCTGCGCCACGAACCGCTGCGCTTCAATCAGTTACGCCGCGACATTGAAGGCATTTCGCAGAAGATGCTCCCGCAGGTTCTCAAGAGCCTGGAACGCGACGGCCTGGTGAAGCGCCATGCGATCGCAACCGTGCCGGTGACGGTGGAATATTCGATCACGCCGCTCGGCAAGACGCTCGCGACCGCGGTCGATCCCTTGCGCGACTGGGCCGAGCGAAATCTGAAGGATGTGCTGGCGGCGCAGCGCCGCTATGACGCGCAGCGACACGCAAAGGCCGCCTAGGCCAGTGAACCAGTGCTGTCCGGACGCTAGTGCTGTCCGGCCTTGGCGAGTTCGACCTCGACGCGCAGCTCGATCTCGGAGAGCACGGCATCGAGCCCGGGATCGCCCGAGGAAGACTTCAGGTTGGAGGCCGCGTCACGCAAGCGGCCGATAGTTGCGGTATCGAACTTGCCCGACAGCAGGCTGATCTTGAGATCGTCCAGCACATCGAGCGCGCGCCTGCCGCGCTGCACCGAACGTTTGCGCCGCTCGACCGGGTCTTCCTCGATCCCCTGCAAGGCAAGGAGCGTATCGATTCCAGCGGCGGCCTTGGGCGTCACCGCGGGACGCGTCTCGGTGGCGGAGGCCGTATCGGGCAACGAAAACTCGCCCGAGCTCGTTCGCCGAACGTTACTGGTCTGGGACCCCAGAGTGGTGCCGTTCGGTCCGATGATGCGCATGAATGGTCCTCGCCATTGCAGCGCGCAGCATTGCCTCTCGATGGTTAACGCGACGTAAATCACCCGGCAAAATCTGCCGCTACCGGCAGTTTCGCCTTGGCCGCGGCGTGCCGCGCGCTGGCCCCATCAAAATTTCGTCTAGCAAAATCAGATTCTTAGTTGTCGCGAAGGGCGTGGCACGGCGCTCGCATAGCTGATCTCGGAAACGCTCTTCATGGGAGTGTCGGGCGCTTTCCGGAGTTCGAGACCCTCGGGGAGCAGAGGATGCCTGGCGTGCATTGGGGAAAAGTACTGCGGGTGGCCTGCGGAGCGCTGGTTGCGCTTCAGCTATGGCCGACGACAGCCGGCGCCACCTCGCGCATCAAGGACCTCGCCAATATCGAGGGCGTGCGGCAGAACCAGCTCGTCGGTTACGGCCTCGTCGTCGGCCTGAACGGCACTGGCGATACGCTGAACAACATCCCCTTCACCAAGCAGTCGCTGCAAGCGATGCTGGAACGCATGGGCGTCAACATCCGCGGCGCCACCATCCGCACCGGTAACGTCGCCGCCGTCATGGTCACCGGCAACCTGCCGCCGTTCGGTACCCAGGGAACGCGGATGGACGTCACGGTTTCCGCGCTTGGCGACTCCAAGAACCTGCAAGGCGGCACCCTCCTCGTCACCCCGCTGCTCGGCGCCGACGGCAACGTCTATGCGGTCGCGCAGGGCTCGGTCACCATCAATGGCTTCCAGGCCGAAGGCGCCGCCGCCAGCATCACCCGCGGCGTGCCGACCGTCGGCCGCATCGCCAACGGCGCCATCATCGAACGCGAGATCGAATTCGCTCTCAACCGCCTGCCCAATGTGCGGCTCGCGCTGCGCAACGCCGATTTCACCACCGCCAAGCGCATCGCGGCCGCGGTCAACGACTTCCTCGGCGTCAAGTCCGCCGAGCCGATCGATCCCTCGACGGTTCAATTGCAGATCCCGCCGGAATTCAAGGGCAACGTCGTCGCCTTCCTGACTGAGATCGAGCAGTTGCAGGTCGAACCGGATCTCGGAGCCAAGATCATCATAGACGAACGCAGCGGCATCATCGTGATGGGGCGCGATGTCCGCGTCGCGACCGTTGCGGTGGCGCAAGGCAACCTCACCGTCTCGATCTCGGAAAGCCCGCAAGTCAGCCAGCCCGCTCCATTCTCGCGCGGCCGAACGGTGGTGACGCCGCGCTCGAACGTCACGGTGTCGGAGGACGGCAAGAAGTTCGCCGTGGTGAAGGACGGCGTCTCGCTCCAGCAACTCGTCGACGGCCTTAATGGCCTCGGCATCGGCCCGCGCGACCTGATCGGCATTCTTCAGGCGATCAAGGCAGCCGGCGCCATTCAGGCCGACATCGAGGTGATGTGATGCAGACGAACGCGATCACGAGCAGCCACAACCCCTCCAGCAAGGCAGCGATGCCCACCTATAACGGCCGCCCCGATTACGACTTCGCGGCCGCGCTCGACAAGGTGTCGCCGCAGGTGAAAACCAGGGCCCAGACCCAGGCGCAGAACTTCGAGGGAATGTTTCTCAACTCGATGTTCTCGCAGATGACCAGCGGACTGAAGGGCGAAGGCCCGTTCGGCAACACCGTCGGCACCGGCATCTGGCGCTCGATGCAGATCGAACAATATTCGAAATCCTTCGCGCAGGCCGGCGGCGTCGGCATCGCCAAGGAAGTCTACCGCACGCTGATTATGCAGCAGGCCAAAACCGCCGGCCAGACCCAGGGAAAACAGGCATGACCCAGCCTTCTTCACGGCAGCAGGCGTCTGCGATCCCGTCCGTTTCGACACCGGGTGAGGCGCGCAAGCTCGCCGAAGATCTGATGGATTCCATGAGCGCCCTGCTCGGCGTCATCGAGCGCGAAACCGAGCTGGTGCGCGCCGGAAAAATTCGCGAGGCGATGGTTTTCGAGCCGAAGAAGGCGGAGCTCTCCCGCCACTATGTCGGCGTCGTGAGCCGTCTGAAATCAAGCCATCCATATCTTGCCAAAAATTCGCCGGATCTGCTGGCGACGCTGCGCCGTCATCACGACACCTTTCGCGCCATGCTGCAGGTCAATCTCACGGTGCTTGCCACCGCGCATGCGGTGTCGGAGAGCATCGTGCGCGGCGTCAATGCCGAGGCTCAGCGCCGCAATATTCCGAGCACTTATGGCGCTAGCGGCCAGCGCGTGAATCCGGGCGCGCGGCACCTGCGGCCGCTCGCGGTCAGCCGTTCGCTCTGACAGGGCGTGAGCGTGGTCGGACATCCGGCCGTGATTCTGGAGCAACCGTGTCACGATGAATCGTCAACAGCGCCGCGCTGCCGCAAAGACCGACAAATTATCGAACCGATCGCCCGCGGCCCTCATCGGATCCGGACTGCAGTATCTGCAGTCGGGCCAATTTTCCGAAGCCGAAAAATGTTGCCACGAAATTTTGGCAGGCGATCCCGACCATGCGGATTCGTTTCATTTGCTCGGCCTGATCTCTGCCAAGGCAAACAAACATGACCAGGCAATAGAGTTCATCACCCAGGCGATCAGGAAAAACCCGAATAACGCAGTCTACCATTCAAATCTTGGAACGATGCTGCAGCGTCAGTCCAGATTTGACGAAGCGCTCAAGAGTTTCGATCTGACGCTGTCGCTAAAGCCGGAATCCGCCGACACATGGATCAAGCTGGGGAATGTCTTGCAGAGGCAGGGGCGATTCGAGGAAGCGATTCCTGCCTACGATCGTGCGCTGGAGATCGATCCCCCTCGCCCAGAGGCAGGAACGAATCGAACCCAGGCAAGTGCCCTTTACAAAAAGGGCGTCTGTTTGCGGCACCTGATGAGGCTCGAGGAGGCTCGCATCAGCTTCGACCAGGCGCTCGCGATTTATCCCGACCACTTCGACGCCTTGAACGACCGGGGCCGGACGCTGCTTGATCTGTGGCGGGCCGACGAGGCCTTGATGGATTTTCGCAAAGCAATCCGGATCGACCCCAATTCCGCCGCGCCGCTCAACAACTGCGGCATTACTCTCATTCTTCTAAGGCGATGTGAAGAGGCCCTGGAAACGCTTGATCGCGCCCTTTCGATTTCGCCCGATCTGGCGGAGCTATTCAACAACAAGGGCAACGCATTGAAATATCTCGGGCGCTTTGATGAAGCGCTCTTGAACTATGACCGTGCGATTGAGCTCAAACCGGATTACGCTGAAGCCCGCAGCAATCGCGGAAATTGCCTGGATGAAATGGGCCGGTATGGTGAAGCACTATCGTGCTACGAGGACGCCCTCGCGTTGCAACCCGACCATGCCGACACACACTGGAACATTGCCGTTAATCGCCTTCGCGCCGGCGACCTGAGAACCGGCTGGGTCGAAAACGAGTGGCGATGGAAGATCAAATCGCTTCAGGTCAAACATCGATCCTTCGGGCAGCCGCTGTGGATTGGTGCCGAGCCAATCGATGGCAAGGTTCTGCTGCTGCATAATGAGCAAGGTCTCGGCGACGCACTTCAGTTTGTCCGATACGTTCCCCTGCTGGCAGCGCGTGGCGCCCGCATCGTCCTGGAAGTCGACGGACCGCTGAAAAAACTTCTTTCCGGGCTAAGCGGCGTCTCGCACTGTATCGCCAAAGGCGAGGCGCTACCCGATTTCGATTTCCATTGTCCCCTGACCAGTCTGCCACTCGCCTTTGACACGACTCTCGACACGATTCCGTCGAAGGTGCCGTACATTTCGGTCGGCGCGCGCGCCACCGACTGGGGAACGCGGCTTCATTCACAAAATTTGCCGCGGATTGGCCTGGTTTGGTCAGGAAATCCAATCCACAACAACGATCGTAACCGGTCTATGCCACTGGTATCCCTGTTGCCACTGCTTGACGTTAAAGCGCAATTCGTCAGTCTTCAAAAGGATATCCGTTCCAGCGATGAAGCGGTTCTTCGCGAGAGAAACGATATTCTTCACCTCGGAGCCGAACTTCAAAGCTTTGCCGACACCGCGGCGCTGATTGAACAGCTTGACCTCGTGATCTCTGTCGACACCAGCGTCGCCCACCTCACCGGGGCCCTTGGTCGTCCGGTCTGGATTTTTCTGCCATACGTTCCCGATTGGCGCTGGCTGCTCGATCGCGAAGATTCTCCTTGGTACCCGACGGCTCGCCTTTTCAGACAGAGCCAGGCACGCGAATGGCATTCAGTCGTTGACGAGATGCAGCGGGCGCTGACGGTATTTGCAGAGCTATCCCGGCAGCGCTAATAGCTTGTTGCGATACGAACATTTTTCATCAAATTGCCGCGCCGGCGTCAGCGCATCATTCAGCGTGTTCTCTAACAATGCATTGAGACGTTGAGATCATAATTGCCGAAGATAAGGGGTTGGGATTTGACTCGAGGAGAGCCAGGAGGCTGCCATGAGTACGGATTTCAGCATCAGACCGGTGGGGGCACCGGTCCCAGCGTCGTTTCCGCCCGTCGCCAGCAACGCGGCGATCGGCGGCGTGCCTACGCAACTGCCGCCAAGTCAAACCGTCACCGCGCCGGATGCGAGCACGACGAGCAGCAACAATCTGCCGAGCTCGAATGATCTGTCACGCCAGGCGTTCTTCGACACCGCCGCGGCATCGGTCGTTTTCCAGTCCATCGATTCACTGACCGGCCAGGTGGTCCAGCAATTTCCGGATGACGCGACGCTGCGCCGCCGCACCTATTTCCACTCGCTGGATGTCAAGGATTCGGCGCCGCGACCGCTCGCCACTGACGTGAGGGTGTGAACAGGCCGTCTTTGTCAGCCTGAGCAAGCTGGCGCCACGAAGCGCCTGGAGTTCACTTCAAACCCTGCCCGCAAGGCCTGCCGCGATCTGGCAGTTGATGTCGATCAGCGGCTTCAGCTTTTGGGGATCCGGCGCCAATTGCATCTCGACCGTTTGATTCATGACGAAGATCGAGAGGTTGGCAATGTTCTGACGAACCTCGACGGAATTCGGATTGTCGTTCGAATCGACCGCGCTCATGAAGATCGTCCAGAGCCGGCGGTTGAACAGCAACGCCTTGTGCAGCTTGGCGTCAGGACCGGTCCAGTTCGCCTGCACGTCCCGCAGCTTCTTGGCAGCCATCAGCAACGCCTGCGCCTCTATTTCCCTTACCGTCCCGGTCGTCTGTGAGGTACGCGCATAGGCTTGGGCGGCGTTGGACATTCATCACTCCGAACCGGGGATACACAGTAAGCGGACGCAAAACTGCCCAAGTCTTATAAGGTTAGTGCCTTTAAAATAAGGTTAGCGGTGGCAGCAGAATGCACCGCAAAACTACGGAATAGGCAATTGCCTAGCCGATCGGCAGTCGTGCGCATTCAAGCAAAAACGGCGGAGTTTGCCCCCGCCCTTTTTATTCCGCCGACTGCGCTTCGATCAACGGAGCAGCTGGAGCACGCTCTGCTGCGACTGGTTGGCCAGCGCCAGCGCCGAGACCGCGATCGACTGGCGGGTCGACAGCGCCTGGCTGTTGGCCGCTTCCTCATTGGAGTCGGCAAGCGTCAGGTTTGACGAGCCGGTCTGCAACACGTTGATCAGGCTCTTCGCAAAGTCCTGGCGGATCTGCACGATCGACAGGTTCGAACCGAGCGCAGAGGCTTCCGAGCGCAATTGGTCCGAAGAGGTGGCCAGCTTGGCGATTACCGCGTTGGCCGAGCTGTTGTCCAGGAAGTCGGTACCTGCGGTCAGAGGGCTAAGACCAAGACCGGCCGCGTCAAAGGTGACCCCGTTGATGCTGAGCGTGGATGTGCCGGTCTCGTTGAAGGTCAGCTTGAGGTCGTCGCCGTTCAACAAATTGATGCCATTGAACGACGAGTCCTGCGACGTTGTCGTGATCTGCGCGATGATGTTGTTGTACTGGGAGACCAGGCCGGCACGGGTGCTCTGCGAGTTCGGGTCGGCGAGTGGCTTGCCCGCGGCGCCGCCGGTCGGCGTGACGAGGGCCGCCGTGTCGGTACCGCTGATCGCGATGTTGTTCGCGGCTGCGGTCGTACCTGTTGTCAGCGTCTGGCTGGCATTGTCGTTGTTTGAGGTCAGCGTGATCGAGCCGTCGCTGGCCAGGGACGCCGTCAAGCCAAGACCCGCGGTCGTCAAGGCAGCATTGAAAGCCGCAATCGAGTTGACGTTGCCGGCAGCAACCGTGCTGCTGATCGTGATCGTGGTCGCAGGACCGCTGGCGGGCGTAAAGATAAAGGTCTTGCCTTGCAGCGAGTTGGTGCCCGCGTTGGTCAGATCGGTGATCGTTCCGGGAACGGCTAATGGACCTGCGCCGGTCGGAGCCGTGCTGGTTGCGGAAGCCTTCACCGAATAGCCCGTGGTGGTCTGAAGCACCTGGCTGGCGATCGACTTGGCGGTATCGACCAGTTTCTCCAGCGAGGTGAGACCGGTGTTGGCGGCTTGCAGCACCTGCACGCCATTGCCGACGGCGTCGAGCAGATTGTTAATGTCGCTGGCGCGGTTATCCAGGCCCTGCGCAGTGAAGAAATTGGTTGGATTGTCCAGTGCCGAGTTGACCTTCTTGCCACTCGCAAGACGGTTTTGAGTGGTGGACAAGAGCGCGGCGGTATCTTGCAGCGAAAGCAGATTCTGGCGAACCGCCGCGGAGAGAACAATACCGGACATGTGAGAGCCTTCCGTCGTTTACCTCCCCGCTTTCTAACGACCTTCCTTTAAATTATGGTTAACGCCGACTTAAGGTGTTTGGTTAACGTCTGGTTATCGGAGCCCTGCCCGGCGCTTCGTCCGGTCACAGCGACAAAAAAAGCGGCGGGGTTTCCCCCGCCGCTCTTGCCTGGTCGTTTTTGCCGAAAATCAGCGGAGCAGCTGGAGCACGCTCTGCTGCGACTGGTTGGCGAGTGCCAGCGCCGAGGTCGCGATCGACTGGCGGGTCGACAGCGCCTGGCTGTTGGCCGCTTCCTCGTTCGGGTCGGCCAGTGTCAGGTTGGACGCACCGGTCTGCAACACGTTGATCAGGTTTTTGTTGAAATCCTGACGGAGTTGCACGACCGACAGATTCGAACCGAGCGCGGACGCTTCGGTGCGGAGCACGGTGCTGGCCGAGCTGAGCTTGGTGAGCGCCGCGTTGGCCGAGTTGTTGTCCAGGAAGTCCGTGCCCGAGGTCAGCGAGGCAAGGCCGAGGCCCGCCGCGTTGAAGGTGACGCCAGTGATGCTGAGCGTGGACTTGGCCGTTTCGTCGAAGGTCAGCTTGAGGTTGTCGCCGTTCAACAGATTGATGCCGTTGAAGGACGAATCCTGAGCGGTTGTCGTGATCTGCGTGATGATGTTGTTGTACTGGCTCACCAAGCTGGAACGGGTGGCCTGCGAAGCAGGATCGGCGGTCGGCGCGGTCGGAGCTCCGAACGTCGCAGTACCGGCGGCTCCAAGGGTAATCGTACCGATCGTGGACGAAAGCGCGTCGTTGGTCGTGGTGAAGACGAGATCGTTGGAGCTGTCGAGGCTGGCGGTGATGTTGTTGCTCGCCAAAGCCGTGTTCAGCTGGGCCAGCGACGTCGTGGCGCCGAAGGTGAAGCTGGTTGCCGTGCCACCACCAGTAGCGCCGATGGTGAGAGTTTCACCGCTCTTGATGGCGGCGCCGTCAACCAGATTGGTCGAGGTCGAGCCAACAGGCAGGGCCGCCGCAGAAGTAGCCGTCGAGTGAGTCGTATAGCCAGCGGGCGCCTGAAGCACCTGGTTGGCGATCGACTTGGCGGTATCAACCAGGCTCTGCAGCGAGGTCAGACCGGTGTTGGCGGCCTGAAGCACCTGCACGCCGTTGCCGATGGCGTCGAGCAGATTGCCGATGTCGGAAGCGCGGTTGTTGAGGCCCTGCGCGGTGAAGAAGTTGGTGGGATTGTCGAGCGCCGAGTTGACCTTGTTACCCGTGGCCAGAGCGTTCTGCGTGGTGGCCAGGAGCGAAGCGGTCGATTGCAGCGAAAGCAGGTTCTGACGAACCGAAGCGGAGAGAACAATACCGGACATGACTGTACCTTTCTGGTTTACGCATTCATCCGACCCTTCAAGCCGGATTACTTCGGTACCGTGCGAGCAAGCCATCTAACAAAACATGAATTGGATATCGGCAATTTGGACAACGGGCTGCAGTCGAAAGCGAAAAATGCAAGTTTTACGATCCCAGCCTCGAATTCATACCATTGATATCACTGAGTTTTTCTTGCCGATCCATTTCCGTTTACCAGCCGTTAACCATGAGTGGGAAAGACTGCGCATGACTACGGTCGTTTAGCGTTGGTTGCTGGCGCGTTGTCAGCACTTGATCGCGCACATTCCAGCATCCAATCCAACACGACGGCGACAGCGGAGAAACTGACATGGCGCTCAAAGTCGAACTCAAGCCGCACGAACGGATCATCATCGGCTCTTGCGTGATCACCAACACGGATCAGCGCGCCCGGCTTTTGATCGACGGCGAGAAAATTCCAATCCTTCGCGAGAAGGACATCATGACGCCGGAAACCGCCGACACGCCGGCAAAGCTGATCTATCTGGCGGTGCAACTGATGTACATTTCGCCGGACCCACGAATGAATCACGGCACCTACTTCAATCTCGTGCGTGACCTCGTCACTGCGGCGCCCAGCACATGGTCGCTGATCGAGAACATCAACACCGCCATCCTGAACGGCGAGCTCTATCACGCGCTCAAGGCAGCGAAGAAGCTTGTTGCCTACGAGAAAGAGCTTCTGGACCAAGCCCGCGAGCAGCAAGCGGGCGCGACCGCAGCCGCCTGAGGCAGATCGGAATTCTCATAACAGAATTACCAACGGCAAGAAGCCGCCAGCTTCACGCGGCGTGATCTTCCGCAGATCGCTTCAGGCCGAATTCCAGCACCGCGGCCAGGAGCGCATCGAGATCGCGCGTGTCGGTGCGATGGTTGACGATCGCCGCACGGATCGCGAGCTTGCCGTCGAGCGTCGTGGTCGACGGCGCGGCAATGCCAGCCTCCTGGATATCGGCCACGATCTCGCCGTTGATGCGATCGGCATCGGTCGATCGATAACGGAAGCAGACAATGTTGAGCTGCGCCGGCGCGATCAGCTCCAACTGCTGCTCCGATGAAACCTTTGCCTCCAGATAGCGTGCGAGGGCGCAGGTGCGCTCGATCATCGCCCCTAACTTCTCGGTGCCGAAGGCCTTCAGGGTGAACCACGTCTTCAACGCGCGGAAGCCGCGCGACAGATCCGGTCCAAGGTCGCACGGCCATGGCGAACCCGCGGCAAGTCCCCGCGTCTCGCGCCGCAAATAGACCGCCGGCGCCGCAAAGGCATCGAGATGCCGTTTCTGATCGCGCACGAGCAGAAAGCCCGCGTCATATGGCACCTGACCCCACTTGTGG
Organism: Bradyrhizobium erythrophlei; assembly: GCF_900142985.1. Classification (NCBI taxonomy): domain Bacteria; kingdom Pseudomonadati; phylum Pseudomonadota; class Alphaproteobacteria; order Hyphomicrobiales; family Nitrobacteraceae; genus Bradyrhizobium; species Bradyrhizobium erythrophlei. The sequence continues at coordinate 5,436,647 of NZ_LT670849.1, read as the reverse complement.
AAATCGAGCGCGACGGAATCGGCGTTCTCCAGTCCAGCGAGCCGCGGCGCGAGCGCCGCCGACAGCACGCCGAGCGCGCCATAGGCGCCGTCGACATGAAACCAGAGTTTTTCCTTGCGGCACAACGCGCTCAGCGCAGCAAGATCATCGATCGCGCCGATATCGACGGTGCCGGCCGAGCCGACCACGAGGAACGGCTTCAAGCCGACGTCGCGATCGCGTTTGATCTGTATACGCATCGCTTCGACGTCGACGCGATGCGAACGATCGACCGGCATGTTTCGCAACGCATCGGTCCCGAAGCCGGCAAGATCCATCGCCTTGGACACGCAACCATGCGCGGCCTTCGACGTGTAGGCCGTCAGCAACGCCCCTTCGCCACCGACGCCGTGTTGTCGCACGGAGGCGCCAAGCGCCGCGGTGCGCGCCACCCACACCGCCATCAGGTTCGCCATCGACGTGCCGGTCACGAAGACGCCGCTCGCGCTTTCGGGAAAGCCGAACATCGTGCGCGTCCATTCCGTGATCTGGCGCTCGACTTCGATCGGCATGTGATCGCGGCCGCCGAGATTGGCGTTCAGTCCACCCGCCAGCATCTCCGCGAGCATACCGACCACGTTGCCGCCGCCATGCACCCATCCCATGAAACCGGGATGAACATTGCCGGTCGCATAGGGCGCGATGAATTCGGAATATTCCCGGTAGATATCGCCGAGCTCCGACGGCTCGCGCGGAAGTTCATCGCGAAAGCGCGCGCGGACGTCATCCGGAATCGGACGCCAGACCGGCTGCGCGCGGATATTGGCAATGGCATCGATCGCCTCATCGAGCATGCGATGAGCTTGCGCGCGCACATCGTCCCAGTTCGCCGGATCCAGCGTTTCGCTCGGCCCGACCGTTGAAGATATCTCGGGGTGCGACTTCGTCACGCCGCGGCCTCGGCGGGCCGCCCCGAGCGACGGTGCAACATGGCGACGAAGGCATCGAACACTTTTCGCATCTGCGGCACCTTGTACGGAAAGATATCGGGCGGATCCATGTCGTGGACGATCGCCGTGTTGTCGGCTTCGAAGATCAGCAATGATCCTTCACTGGTTTCCGCGCAATCAACCGTGAAATAATCGAGCCCGATGCGCTTCGCAAGAGCGGACAGCGCCGCGCGATGGCGCTCTGCAAAGCCGGCGTCGAACGTCTCCATGAAGGTTTCTTCTTCGCGGCGCTTCTCCGCGCTCGCCGCCATCTGCGCATTCATGTACCAGATGTCCCAGCGGTCGGCGACGGCGAGATGGCATGCGTAAGGCTGCCCGTCGATCAGGACGATGCGATATTTTCGGAACAGGCCATCGTCGCTTTGATAATCGACAAAGCGCGACACGAAAAACAAATCTTCCGCGTGCTCGCTGAGGTACTCTTCAATCGCGTTTGTGTCATCAAGCTTCGCAAGTCCCTTGCCCGCATGCGAGCCGCGCGGCCTGACGATGACGGGAAAAGCGAGATCGGGCGCGAGGCCAGAGAGCGCGGACGCCGATTGCGAAAGCTCTAACAATTGTTCGCGCGTCACGCATCTTGTCTGCGGAATAACCAGCCCCTCGATACCGCCGAGCAAGCCGTGCAGCTTGTCGCGATCGAGGCGGCCGATGAATTCCGGCAGATTGAGCAGCGGCCGCGGCCAGTTCGGCGCGGCGTGGGCGATCTTGTCCAGCGCAGCTCGGCAATCGTCGGAGTCGGAAGCGATCACCATCGCGACGTCATGCGGCGGCAACCAGTCGGGCCAGGCAACGTTGGGCATCACATAGAGTGTCGTCAATTCGATCCCGCTGCGCTCAAGCAGGAATTCGATCGGCGTGTTGCTGCCGATGTCGGTGGAAGCCGCCAGCGCCAGGATCCGCAAACCCGGTGGTCTGGCCGCGCACGGCGAGCGGAACAGTTGATGCGAAGCCAGGATGGTGTGCTGGATCGCGAGCCCCGCTTCCTTGTCGCCGAGCAATTGCGCGATCACCGAAAGATCGAGCCCCTCGCCCGCTTCGATCGTACCGTCGAGCAGCCTTGCGATCAGCCGCCGCCACAGCGGGCGAAGGTCGTGCCCGGCTTCGGCGGCTTTCGTCAGTCTTGCAAGGCCGATGCGCTCAGCGCAACCCGGCCGGGGAACACCGGTTCGATGCGAGAGGGAAGATTCCGCCTCAGGCCGCATCGGTCGCCAGCGCCGGGCTTGCGAACTGCGAGGCGACATTGCCCCTGAAAACGGATGGACCGACATGATCGAGCGAGCTTTGAAGATCGGCCCAGATTTCGCCGCCGATATCGGTCCAGCGCTTGCAGAACGCGAAGTCCTCGCTGAGATAAGTGCCGGTCGTCGGATCAATCATGCATTCGAACAGCGCAAAACGGTTCGGGCTGCCCGCGAGAGCGTCATGTGAATGCTCACGAAAAAATTGCAGCGGCGCGTAGTCCGGATGCGCGCACATCTTCTCAAAAACGTGGCGGCGGATCATCAGAAAGCCGGTGCCGGCGTAGCGCACCCGCGTAAAGCCGTTGACGACCGTGACATGATCGGGATCGTCGATCTCAAGCACATAGTCGAGCGAGGCCGCCGGCACGTTCGGCCGTCTCGCCTCGATCGCGGCTTTCGCCTTCTCCCAGTTGACCCGCTTGATCGGATAGACGCCGGCTACGACGTCGGCGGCCGACTCGATCAGGCGAAACACCTGATCGGGCGTGAAGCCGATGTCGGCGTCGATGAACAGAAGGTGCGTCGCGGTCGGATCGTCGAGAAACGACGTCATCAGGTTGGCGCGCGCGCGCGTGATCAGCGCGTCGCCGTCGCGCAATTCGATCTTGAGCCGCACGTTCGACAGCGACCGCACGGCGCGCTGCAAGGCAAAGATCGAGTTGACGTAAAGGGTGGAGACCTGACCGCCGAAGCAGGGCGTCGCCACTACGAGGTGAATCTGCTCGGTCATGAGGTGCTCTCCTTGCGGCCAGGCGCCATTTTGACCGGCCGCAATCGTCACCAAGGAGTAAACAGACGTGGTTAATGAAATCCTAATGGCCGCCGCTTACCCCGGCTAACCCTGCTATTTCTTCGGCCAGGCCACCGATGACACTGTCCCAGTCGCCAAAAGCCGGCTGCCGCAGCAGTTTGGCGGTCGGATACCAGGGCGTATCGCTCCGATCGCGCAGCCAGCGGAAGTCCGCCGCGTGCGGCAGCAGGATCACAACCGGCTTGCCCAGCGCGCCCGCCAGGTGCGCCACGGCCGTATCGACGGAAACGACGATATCCAGCAGCGAGATCACGGCGGCCGTGTCGGAAAAATCCGAAAGCTCGGATCCGAGATCGACAAGTTGTGGCAGGCGCTGCAAGGCCTCGCGATCGGGCTGGCGCATCTCGCGTTGCAGGCTGAAGCAGGCAAACGGCAGGTTTGCAAACAGCTCATTGAGCCGCGCGAGCGGGATCGAACGATTGGCATCGTTCTTGTGCGCCGGCGAGCCGGACCAGACGAAGCCGGCGCGCGGCCTCCCCTCGCCCAATCTCTCCGCGCCCAGGCGATCGCGCCATTGCGTCACGCGATCCGCTGGCGCTGCGAGGTAGGGAACCTGTGCCGGAATGGTCGCAAGCTCCGTGCCGAAGGCGAGCGGCGAACTCATCAGCGGGCAATGCAGGTCGAAGGGCGGCAGCGCGCCTCCCTCGGCGACGACCTCGACGCCCTGGAGGGGTGTCAGCAGCGACATCAATTCGGATTGGACTTCGCAGATCACGCGCGCGCCGGATCTCGCGAGCAGCGGCGCGTATCGGATGAACTGTATCGTGTCACCGAAGCCTTGTTCGGCATGCAGCAGGATGGTCTTGCCGGCAATCGGCGTGCTTCCGAGCCATTGCGGCTGACGAAACGAACGCCGCTTGTCGGCGAACGCATTCGTCTTCCAGCGCCACTCATAGGCCTTCCAGCCCGGCTCGAAATCGCCGAGCGTGAGATGCGCCAGCGCGGATTCAAAATGGGCTTCCGGAAAATCGGGGCTCTTGTCGATGGCTATGGCGAAACTTTGCAGCGCCTGCTGCGGCCGGTCGAGCCGGCGCAGCGCATGCCCCCGATTGGTCAGGATCTGCGGATGGTCGGGTGACAGCACAAGCGCGCGCTCGTAGCTTTCAAGCGCATCGGCCGGGCGGTTGAAACGCAATAGCGTGTTGCCGCGATTGACGCGCGCACCGACATGCGACGGATTGTTCGCCAGGGTCTCGTCGTAACTCGCAAGCGCGTCGGTGATGCGATCGCGGGCGAGATAGACGTTGCCGAGATTGTAGAGAATTTCCGGATGACGCGGCGACAGCGCCAGCGCGCTGCGATATGCCGCGATGGCTTCGTCCAGACGCCCGGCATTGTGCAGGGCGAGACCGAGATTGGACGCCGCATCGACGGAAGCGGCATTGGCCTTCACGGCCTTGCTCAGGGCGGCGATCGCCTCAACGTTCCGGCCGCGCTGAAGGTGGATGTATCCGAGCAAATGCAACGTGTCGAAATGATCGCCGACATATTCGAGTATCGCCGCGCACAGCCTTTCGGCCTTGTCGAACTGGCGCTCTTCGAAGGCGTTGATGGCTTGCCGTTGCAGGCGCGCCAGGTTCGGCGTGCGCGCAGAGGCGCTTTTCCACTGAGCAGACAAAACCGGCACACCTTCGTGGGCGCAAGCGCCGCTTTCGAATCAATCAACGCCGGTAAGGCTATCATTTTTGGGGCTTATTCGGCGGAAGCACCCGATGGCTGCGCTAGTGGTCCGATTCTAACATTCGCATCCCTTCTCAGCGGGCACTTTTGCGAATGCTAGAATCAAAGGACCACTACCAAATACAGGTTTCTAGTGGAGTTTTGGATTTGACATTCGCATCGAAAGCCCGCGGCCAGGCGGGTTGCGAATGTCAAATCCACTCCACTAGCCTCGCGTCTGTCACATATCTGGTCCACAACTTGCATCGAATTTACCCAACGCTCCCGTGACACTAGGGTGAGGCACATGCGCTTTTTCCATACTTTCGCTGTCGCCGCTGTGGCGGCCGGGCTCTGTGGACTGCCGGCAAAGGCCGAAACCACGCTTCGCATCGCCATGACCGCTTCCGACATCCCGACGACGACGGGCATGCCCAACAACGGCTTCGAGGGCATGCGCTTTCTCGGCTATCCGATTTTCGAGGGACTGGTGCTCTGGGACCTCGCGCATACGGATCGCGTCGCCGATCTTCGCCCGGGACTCGCGGAAAAATGGGAACAGGCGCCCGACGACAACAAGACCTGGATCTTTCACCTGCGTCAGGGCGTGAAGTTTCACGACGGCACCGACTTCAACGCCGACGCCGTCATCTGGAACCTCGATCGCTACTTCAAGAACGACAGCCCGCAATACGAGCTTCCGGGTTCGGCGATCACCCGCGCCCGTGCGCCGCTGCTCGCCTCCTACAAGAAGATTGATGACGCGACGGTTGCGATCACCACGACCAAGCCGGCGTCCTACTTCCCCTACATGGCGGTCTATATTCTCTTCACCTCTCCCGCCTCGTTCGCGAAGGCCGGTAACGACTGGACCAAGGTGGCGACCTTGCCGGCCGCCGGCACCGGACCATTTCGCATCACCAGGGTCGCGCCGCGCCAGGAGGTCGATCTCGCGCGCTGGGACGGCTACTGGGACCCGAACAAGAAAGCCAGGCTCGATAACGTCGTGCTGATGCCGATCCCCGAAGCCAATACGCGGCTCGCAGCCTTGCGCTCCGGCCAGGTCGACTGGATCGAGGTGCCTCCGCCGGACGGAATCGCCTCGCTGAAGGCCTCCAGTTTCACCATCACGACCGGCTCCTATCCACATGTCTGGCCGTGGTTCTACAACATGGGCGCGGCTGGCAGTCCGTTCAAGGACGTCAGGGTCCGCCAGGCGCTGAACTATTGCGTCGACCGCGCCGCACTGGTCGAACTGCTCAACGGCACCGCCGAACCATCGGCCGGATGGCTCAAAGCAAGCGATCCGAATTTCGGGACGCCGCAAAACCGCTACACGTTCGATGCGGCGAAAGGCAAGAAGCTGCTCGCCGAAGCCGGCTTCACGCCGGACAAGCCGCTCGCCTTCAAGGCCATGATCTCGACGTCGGGTTCGGGACAAATGTCGCCGCTGCCGATGAACGAATTCATCCAGCAGAATCTTAAAGAGTCCTGCGGCGTCGACGTCACCTTCGATGTCGTCGAGTGGCAGATCCTGCTCAACGCCGGCCGGGCGACGCCCGACAGCCCGAACCTCAAGGGCGCCATGGTGATCAACGTCTCCTCGCCCTCCTCCGATGTCGGCGTCATGGCGCGCTATTTTTCTTCCGCCAACTTCTCACCGAACGGATTCAATTTCGAACAATGGAAGGATGACGAGTTCGATAACGCGCTCACGACGCTGGCCGAGGCGAACGATCCAGCGATCATTTCAAGCGCGCTTCGCAAGGCGCATGAGCGGCTGGTCGACAATCCGCCATGGCTTTACATCGTCCACGACCTCAATCCGCGCGCGATGAGCCCCAAGGTCAAGGGATTCGTCTCGCCGCAGTCGTGGTTCATCGACCTGACGCTCGTCAGCATGCAGTGAGGTTAACCGCACTAGTGGTCCGATTCTAACATTCGCATCCCTTCTCAGCCGACACATCTGCGAATGTTAGAATCAAAGGACCACTAGCAAATATAGGTTTTCTACTGGAGCTTGGGATTTGACATTCGCTTTGCGAACTCGCGGCTAAAGCGGTTAGCGAATGTCAAATCCACTCCACTAACGCGGGGGAATGATCGGCAGCAGCAGATGACAACTCCCCTGCCGATCGAGATGCAGCGTCGTCGTCCCGGCAAAGAGCCGGCGCGGACGGTCACGCGGGTCATCGTGCAGGAACGGCCCGCACCCCAACAGCTCGTTCTTGAAGTTGGAAAGCCTGGCGCCCGTGCTCGCCTGCCATTTGTAATCATTGCCGCGCACGGAGAGGGCAATGCGATATCCCTTCGGCACCACGATCGAAGTCGGCCACAATTCGACGTCGAGATCGACCGGTTTGCCCGGCTGAAGCGGCTGCACTTCGTCGTGGCTGTGGTACTGGCGATAGGGCTTCGACAGCCTTTCGTCGAGCTTGCGGTGCGACGCGCGCAGCCAGCCTTGCGCGACCGGCGTATGCGGATCGATCGCGCCGAGAAAAGTGATCTCGCGCAAGTCCGCCGTGAAGACGCGAAACACGACAAAAATATCGGCGTCTTCCGTGCTGGAAGAGATGCGCAGCTTCGCAGCCAGCGGCCCGGTGATCTCCGTCGCTTCCGAAAGCGGCTCCGACATGAAGGTCAGGCCATCCCCCATCGCGGCGAAGCTGATCTCGGCATCCTCGGACGGCAGCTCGCGGGAAAGCGTCTGGCTTTTGGGATCGAGATAGAATTTCGTCCAACGCGTGGATGGCAACGGCCATTCGCTCTCGTGACGCTCGACGAAACCGTCGACATGGCGAACCTGAAGCTGCACCTTCGGCTGCCTGTCCCAGCCGTTGGCTTCGCCCTTGAGATGGAAATCGAAGAACCTTCGCTGCAATTCACGGCCGTAATCGGTATAAAAATGCGTCCAGTGCTCAAGCCCGTGGCATTCGAGCCATTTCTGCTTCGAGGCGGCGCGAACGAATCCCTCGAAGTTGCCGCGCGGATGCAGGCCCTGCCCGCCCCAATTGGCCGCCGACAAAAACGGCACCGTGACCCTGCTCCAGTCCGGCGAACGCGCTTTGTGATAGCCGTCGTCGAGCGGATGCGCGAGGATCTCGTCGCCGAAGCTTGAACGATTGCGCGCGAGTTCTTCATCGGAAAGCGTTTCGTCGCCGCAGACCAGTGCGCCGGTGACGGGGCTGCGCGGCCCTCGCTCGCCGAGACCGTATTGAACGGTCTTGACCTGCATGTCGTACCAGTTAGCCCAGAACGTCGACACGATGCCGCCGTGATGGGTCATGTCGCGGTACCAGTCGGCCGCGCCTTCCCAGATGCACATCGCTTTCAAATGCGGCGGCTGAAGCGAGGCGACATGCCACTGGTTGATGCCATAATACGAAACGCCGTTGAGCCCGACATTGCCGTTCGACCACGCCTGAACGCCGGCCCATTCGATGCATTGGTAGAAATCGCACGTCTCGCGCGGTGAAAAATGATCGATAGTGCCGGGCGAGCGGCCAGTGCCGCGGGAATCGACGCGCACGCAGACATAACCGTGCGGCACCCACTTCTCGGGGTCGACCACTTCCCAGTTCTGATACTTGTTGGTCGATCCGAACGCCACATCGGGGTGGCCGGCGATCATGTTCTGCCACGCGCTCGGATAACCCTTCTGAAAGGCCAGTCCCTTCGCATAGGGACCGTAGCTCACGAGCACCGGGAACCTTCCCGGCGTCACCGGCCGGAATACGTCGGCGCGGACCACCACGCCGTCGTCCATGGCGATGCCGACGTCCCATTCGATGAGCATGTTGTCTTGTTCGCTTCGCGCGGTCATTCGCTGACCTCCCCTTTTTTCTTGAGCGGTTCGTGTCCGCTTGTTTTCCGCAGCCGGTCATGACGAGGGGCCGAGGCTCCCTCCAATCTTAACGCCAGCTTTCTTTCAACCCCGCCAACTTGCAGGCCGCATTAGGAGGGCGTCAAGCATAGAAATCATTTCGCATCCCGCCTCCGTCGTTCGCCGATTGATCTAACCAACTATTCAGCGGCGATGCGCCATACGATACCGGCGCAACCCATCAGGCGTTTTACGGCAGACAACAATGCATTCGCAGCCGATTTCCTGGACTCAGCAAGGAGGCTGGAATCTGGCCGTGGAGCGTCCGGACGAGGTTGCGCTTGTCTTCTATTTCGGCCCGCGCGACCTGCTGGCCTGCGGCACGCGTTATCACGAACTTCGCGCGATGTTTCCGTCCGCGCATATTCTGGGCTGCAGCACCGGCGGCCAAATCAATAACAGCGATGTGAACGATGACGGCATCGTCGCGGCCGCGATCCACCTCGATTCGACACCTCTGAAGCTGGTTCACAACCATATCGTCGATGGCTCGCACTCCTGGGAGTGCGGCGAAGCCATCGGCAAAGCCTTGATGGCCCCCGATCTCGCCGGCGTGTTCCTGCTGTCCGACGGCTTGAACGTCAACGGCAGCGAACTCGTCAACGGCCTGGTTTCGGTGATCGGACCCGGCATTCCCCTGACCGGAGGTCTCGCCGGTGACGGCGCCGATTTCTTGGCAACGCTGGTCGGCGGCGATTGCGCACCGCGAAGCCGCGCGGTGGTCGGCCTCGGCTTCTACGGCAACGCGATCCGGATCGGGCATGGCAGCGCCGGCGGCTGGGATCTGTTCGGCCCGCGCCGTCAGGTGACCCGATCCAGCGGCAACGTCCTGTTCGAACTCGACGGAAAACCGGCCCTCGATCTGTACGAGCATTATCTCGGGCCCGAAGATTCGGAAGGGCTGCCGGGCTCGGCGCTGTTGTTTCCGATCCAGGTTCACGATGCCGAGCAGCCGGACTCCGCCGTGGTGCGCACCGTGCTGGCGGTCGACCGCGAAGCGCGCTCCATGACCTTTGCGGGTGACGTTCCGCAAGGCTGGACCGCGCAATTGATGCGCGGAACCTTCGACCGGCTGGCAGAAGGCGCGGCAGACGCCGCGCGCCAGGCGCAAACCAGCCTGAAGGCCGGCAAGGACGACCACCAGTTTTCCATTCTCGTCAGCTGCATCGGCCGCAAGCTTCTGATGGGGCAGCGGACCTCCGACGAGACGGAAGCGGCAGCAGCGGAACTCGGCGCCGGTACGCTACGGCTTGGCTTCTACTCCTACGGCGAAATCTCGCCGCACGCCAACTCCGGCATCTGCGAGCTGCACAATCAGACCATGACCGTCACGACCTTTGCGGAAGCGAGACTCTGACCGTGCACCGCCTGATCGCCAAACAGATTGCAAAGGCGACCGGCGCAGCGGGCGCGGTCGACATCGACAAGCTCGCCGAGCTCGTCAGCAGCGCCTATGAGGAACTCGATCGCGACCGCCGTCGCACCGACCGCTCGATGTCGCTGATGATCGAGGAAGTCGATACGGTCAACCGCAATCTCGAGCAGCTTGTCGCCAATCGCTCGGCGGAATTACGGGCGCGCGAGCGCGACTTGCACGCACAGAACGTGCGCTTCGACGTCGCCATCAACAACATGACGCAAGGTCTGTTGCTGTTTGACGTCACGGGGCGGCTGATCGTCTGCAACCACAGTTACATCGCGATGTACGCCCTGTCGCCGGAGATCGTCAGACCCGGCATCAGCCTGCGCGAGCTGATCCTCCATCGCAGGGAAATCGGATCGTTTCACGGCGATGTCGATGAATATTGCAATGCGCTTTCGCGCAGCATGCTGGAGGGACGAACCAGCCATCAGCAGAGCGACACCCCCGACGGCCGGACCATCCAGATCGTCAACAAGCCGGTGCCCGGCGGCGGTTGGGTCGCAACCCACGAGGACGTCACCGAGCGCCGGCGCGCCGAAGAAAAAATAAGACATCTCGCGCATTTCGATGCGCTGACGGACCTGCCGAACCGTGCGATGTTTCATGAACGGTTGCGGGAAGAGATCGCCCGCGCCACGCCGGACCGGCAGCTCGCGGTGATCTATATCGACATCGACGAATTCAAGAGCGTCAACGACACGCTCGGCCACCAGGTCGGCGATGAATTGCTCAAATCGGTGGCCGGCGGCCTTCGCCGGCGGGCCAACGCGAACGAGTTCGTCGCGCGTCTCGGTGGCGACGAATTCGCGATCATGCAAACCGCCATCAGGAATCAGGCCGAAATCATCGACCTGATCACGCGCGTGTTCGAGGCAATCCGCACCCCGTTCGAGTGTCACGGTCATCGCGTCACGACGGATGCCAGCGTCGGCGTCGCGGTCGCGCCGCAGCACGGCGCCAGTCTCGACCAGATTCTCAAGAACGCCGACCTTGCGATGTATGCGGCGAAGACCGCAGGGCGCAAGACCTGGCGATTCTTCGAGCCCGCGATGGATGCGCGGGTCAAGGCGCGGCGGGCGCTTGAGATGGACATGCGCCAGGCGCTGCTCGACGGTCAGTTCGAAGTCTACTATCAGCCCTGCGTCGGGCTCGAGGACAACCGCATCACCGGATGCGAGGCGCTGGTGCGCTGGCATCATCCCGAGCGCGGCATGATCTCGCCGGCCGAATTCATTCCGGTCGCCGAGGAGACCGGACTGATCAACGAACTCGGCGAATGGGTGCTCGATATCGCCTGCAAGGAGGCCATGACCTGGCCGGGCGACTTCAAGCTTGCGGTCAACGTCTCGCCGGTCCAGTTCAAGAGCGGCACGCTGGCGCTGAAGATCGCGGCGGCGCTGGCTGCCTCGCGGCTTCCCCCCAAGCGGCTCGAGCTCGAAATTACCGAAGCGGTTCTGATCCGCGACGACGATGCGGCGCTTGCCATCCTGCATCAGCTTCGCGCCATCGGGGTGCGGATTGCCCTCGACGACTTCGGCACCGGCTATTCATCGCTGAGCTATTTGCAGCGCTTTCCCTTTGACAAGATCAAGATCGACCGCTGCTTCGTCAACGACCTCTCCACCCAAGGCGGCTCGTCGATCGTGCAGGCCGTGGTGAATATCGCGGCCGCGCGAAACATGATGACGCTGGCCGAAGGCGTCGAAAAAGCCGAGCAACGCGAACTGCTGCGCACGCTGGGCTGCACGGAGATGCAGGGCTTCCTGTTCAGCCGCCCGGTGCCGGCGGCCCAGATCCTGGCGCTGTTGCAGGCGGCCCCTGACAAAGCCGTCGCCTGACGCGGCATCACACTCAAGTGTGATGAGCATGGTGCTCGTTTCTTCCTAGATAACGGACCAGACGCTAGGACAGGTGCGAAAGCAGATGCCAACGGTCAAAACGACGAGCTCTACGATGAAACTTGCAATTGGCGCCGGGATTCTGGCGACAATCTTCTGCCTGCCGGTCAGGGCACAGACCATCAGCAAATTGGCTCTCGATCAAGCTGGAGCCCAGACAGTCCTGCAGGCAGCGAGGGAGATGGCCCAGCGGCGGAATGCGCCCTCGGCGATCGCGGTCGTCGATCCCGCCGGAGATTTGCTTGCTTTCCAGCGGATGGATCGTGTCCGCCCGGCAAGTGCCGACCTCGCCATCGGGAAGGCGAAAACGGCTGCGCGGCTGGAACGGCCGACGGCCGAGATCGAAGACAACATCGATCACGGCCGAACGGCATTCGTCACCGCCAACATCATGGCATTGCGAGGCGGCGCGCCGATACGCGTGAATGGTGAAGTCGTGGGCGCGGTCGGCGTTGCCGGCTCGAGCAAGGAGACCGACACCGATATCGCGAACGCCGCGGCGGCGGCCTTGAGCCCCGACCGCCAAAGCCCGCAGCATCATTGATCCAGCTTCGCTAGGCCGCCTGCTCGCGCTTCGGCGCCGCGCGCGATAGCATGGCCGCAAACGCATCGAAGATCTTGCGCATCTGCGGCGCCTTGTAGGGAAACACGACAGGCGAATCCATGTTGTGGACCACGGCGGTGTTATCGGCTTCGAAAATCAGAAGCTCGCCGCTTTTGTTTTCCGCGCAATCGATCGTGAAATAATCCAGCCCCACCCGGTTCGCGACGGCGGCGAGCGCCGCCCTGTGGCGAAACGCGAAGTCATGATCGAAGTCGCGCATGAAGCGCGCTTCTTCTTCCCGCTTCTCTTCGCTGAACGCCATGCCGGCATTGAGGTACCAGATGTCCCAGCGATCGGCGATCGCCATGTGGCAGGCATAGGGTTTGCCGTCGATGAAGACGGCGCGATATTTGCGATAAAGCCCGTCTGCGCTCGAATAGTCGACAAAGCGCGAGACGAAGAACGCCTGCTCCGGCCGCCCGGCGAGGTATTGTGCAAGAGCAGCGCCATCGTCGACCTTGACGAGCCCGACGCCGGCATGTGAACCGCGCGGTCGCACGATCACCGGAAATTTCAGCCCGGTTGCGATGGCGGAGAGATCTGTGGATTGCGCCATCGACGTCAGCTCGGCGCGGGCCACGCTAAGCGTAGCAGGAATTTCGAGCCCGGCGCAGCCCTGCAACAGGCCATACAGCTTGTCGCGATCGAGGTTGCGGACGAAGCGCGGCGAATTGAGCAGCCGCCGCGGCCAGCGCGGCGCCATGGCGTCGATCTTCCGCAGCGCCTCGACGCATTCTTCCGAATCGGACGCGATCACGATCGCGACGTCATGTTCGGGAAGCGGTATCGGCAAATCGATACCGGCGACGACATAAAGCGTCTGAAGCTCGATGCCGGAATTTTCCAGGAGAAACTCGATCGGGGTGTTGCCGCCCATGTCGATCGCGGCCGCCAGCGCCAGCACCCGCAGTTTCGGCGCCTGCGACGAACAGGGCGAGCGATAGAGCTGATGATAGGCGAGAACTTCCGCCTGGATCGCCATGCCGGTCTGCTTGTCGCCAAGAAGCTGGATGATCAGCGACAGGTCGAGGCCCTCGCCCGCGCTGGCCGAGCCGTCGGCCAGCCGGCCGATCAACTGGTCGCGCAGCGGGCGCAGGTCGGCGCCCTCGAATGCCATCGTCGTCAATCTGGCAAAGCCGATCCGCTCGGCGCTCGGATGGCTTGCAAGACCGGTATCCTCACGATCCATGAGAAGCACCCAATGGTTCGAACCTGCTTGCATCGGCCAGCATCGACTCAAGACTGGCAATGGCGGCGGCCGCCTGATCGATCGCACGTCGCAGGTTGCGATGCGCCATATCGGCGTTCGGTGACCACGCTTCCGAGACCAGCCGCGCGCTGGCGCTGATGCGCAGAGCCGCCGGCGGAGATGGATCGCGTCCCAACGCAACCGGCTGTCCGATCAGGCAAGGTTGCGCGGCAGAGTGCTTGGTGCCGTTGCCCGCAAGCGCACGATACAGCGTCCGGCACTCCTCGAGCGAGCGAAGGCGCTCGTCCCGGCGAACCACAAAGGAAAAGATCGTCCGCTGCGTCATCTCTTCGTCGGCGGCGTCGATCGCTCGCTCCTGCCACGGCAGGAGTTCAAGCGAAGGCGCATCCGCGATCAGTTTTTCGACCGCCTTGCCGAAGGTTGCGAGCGCGCTCTGACGAAACGAATCCGGCACGCGATAATAGGCGCCGATCTCCTCGATCCCGGCCTCCCAGCGCAGCCATTGGCCGAAATTCATCCGGACCGGAAAGCGCGATCGCAGCAGCGGCCAGTTTTGCGGCCAGTCGCTGCGGCTGGAATATTCGAGCAGACCCGATGGGATAGCGCTCGCGGCGTCGAGCCGGGAGGCGAGCACTCCCGGCACGAGCAACGCGCCGCTGAAGGGGGGACCGGTGAAGAATTTCGATCCCGTCACGATCACGATATGGCCACGGTCGAGAAAACCCTTGAGGCGGGCACGGCCAAGCCGCATCTGGCAGGCATCGACGACGACCTGCACCTGATCGGGCCAGCGCGCCTTGATGGCCTCCACGCATTCATCGCTCGGCGCGCGCCAGCCGAACTTCGAGGAATCCATCACCTGAAGCAGCACTTTGTCGCCGCCGGCCACCGCGCGCTCCACGGCCGCGAACACCACTGCATCGCTTGCGGCGGTCGAGCTGCCCTCGCCGCTTTCGTCGAACAGCGGAAGCGCAACGCTTGTCAAGGCGGACGCAAGCCCCGTAATCGGTTCGCCCTTCTGCACGCGGCTGCCGTTGGCGGTAGTGGCGCTGAAGTGACAGCCACGCGAGGTATTGACGGTGCCGCTGCCGGTCTGGTCGGCCGCGACCACGACGCTGACCAGTTCAGGTCCGAGCAGCGCGCGCACAAGAAACAGCGCCTGGAGTTGCGAATCCGTGCCCGAGGGCGAAAACACGACATCGGCTTGCGCCGGCTTCAGCCCGAGGAAGAACCGAAGTTCGTTGCGCATCTCCTCAAGTCGTTCGTCGAACGCGGCCTCGATGCCGACATCGATCGCCGATCGCATCACCGCTTCGCGCGCAGCTTGCGCACGCTCGTAAGCGCGCTCCGAAATCGAGGTCGCCGTACTGGACGAAAAGCTCAGCGTTTCCGGGCAAGGCGTTGACTGGCAACCATATTCGTTGAGGTTCGTCGCTGGATTGATGGCGAGACGCGAGTCGCCGCCCGTGATCAGAAGGGAATCGAGCGGCGCGAACAGTTCGGCCATCGCGGAGGCCGATCGCGACCGGCCCGTAGAGCTCGCCGCCTCTGATACCTGGAATCGAACACTACCGTGGAGCATTCCAAGACCTCGATGTCCGCCTTGATCAGCGGAACTTTAATGAGCCCCAATGGCCGCTAATGCGGCGTTAACCCGCGTTAGGAGAAGTAAACAGCTATGGTTAACGAAAGCTTTATGGCCCGCGCGGACGCGCCGGCCGCATTCGGCCCGACCCTCACCTTTAGCCACCTGGCGCCAGGAACTTGGTCAGGCTCAAGCCGGCCAGGATCGAGGTGGTCTGGTAGGAAGCCGACAACGTCGTCTGCAGTTGCAGGATTTCGCTCGCGACCTGATCGGTGGACACCGTTTCGGTCGAGTCGACGAGATTTTGCAGCACCGTCTGGGTCTGCGACTGCCGTGCGCTCGCGGCCTGCATCTGGGTCTGGGCGGCCGCGTAATCCGTCTGAATGTCCGCGATCGTTTGCTGGCCCGGCTGCGACGTCAGGTTGTTGGAAATGCGTAACGAGAGTGCCGCGGCCTGTTTGGGCGAATTGGCCGCGGTCGGCGAGAAGCTGACCGCGGCATAAACCGCGATACCCTCAAGCTGCTGGCGGATCGCCTGCTCGTTGGCCTGGGCGCCATAATTGACCGTGATCCCGGAGTCGATCCGGGCGTTGGACGATGCGCGCGGATCGGCCGAGGAATTTCCGGTGTACCAGGCAACTGTACTGGCCGAACCGTTGACAAGTGAAGTCGCGCTTGAGAGCGGCGAGCCGGACACACGCAGCGGCGGTTGGGGTGCGGTGATCGGACTGCTGCTGAAGCCCAGTGAGGACAACGCCGAGGTCGCGTTCGCCGTCGTGCCGGAGATCGAAAAACTCGCCGCGTTCGGCGTGTTCAGCGTGATTGCGCCGCCATCGATCGAGGAAGGCGTCGTGGTGCCGGTGATCGAGTCGATCGCAGACAGCAGGTTACCGACCGTGCCGGTGGTCGGATTGATATTGTAGGTGGGGCCCGTCAACGAGGTCGGTGACGACGTTGAAAACGTGATCGCGGTCCCGTTGACGGAGATGGAGTCGCCGTTCTGAAAACCCGCGGTGAGCGAGTCCGAAGGAGCCGTACCTGACAGCTTGGTCGCGCTGGTGATCGGGGCAGCCGGTGTCTGCTGGTTGGTGGCGACGCTTCCGGTCGCGCTGCTCGAAGGATCGAAGAAATCGTTGCCCGCGGCAACCGCGGACGCCGCGACCAGATCGGTGTTCGCCACGGTGCCGATCGCCGTGTTCAACGCGCTGTTGAGATTGGCCGCGGTCTGCGCCGGCGTCGAACCGATCGCAAAGGTATTGGCGGGCGCCGGCGTGGTGTTCGAGGCTGTCAACGTCACGGACGATGTCGTGCCGTCGGGCAGATTGAAGTTGAGCGTGACCTGATCGCCCGGATTGGGATTGGTCGCGCCAAAGCTGAACGACACCGCGGCCGGCGACCCGGCCGGGCCGGTCACAGTGGCGCCGGTCAGGTTCGACGTGACCGTGCTCAGCTTCAGTCCGAACGGCGACCCGGCTGCGTCTTCAGCGACCGAGAATGACGTCGTGCCTCCTGAGGTGGTCGGCGACGAGATCACGAGACGCCCGAGGCCGGTGGTGCCGTCGGCTTGCGCGCGTTCCGCAATGAGCTGCTTCAACCCGGCCTTGGTGCCGGTGCCATTGAGGATGGTATTGACGTCGGCAACCGCCGGCGTGTCGATCGCGCTTCCCGAAAACAGAAAGCGGTCGCCGGCCTGGGTGTTGAGGATCCCGACGACGGAAGAAAGCTGGCTCAGCGCGTTCTGCTGCCCAACGGTCTGGCCGGTGCTGTTGAGATCTTGTGGCGTGGAAGCCGCATCGTTCTTTACCGCGGTAGAGATATTCGACAACGATTGCAGCGCCGTATTGGCGGCGCCAATGCTGGTATTGACGTTGGTGATCGTGGTCGTGAAGGCCGAGATGTTGGAGAGCTGCGACCGCGCGGCGATCGCAAAGCCCTCGTTGAGGCCCATACCCGAATAGGTGGTCGACTTCTCGCCGGTCGCCAGTTGGGTCGACAGGTTCGTGAGCTGGCTGTTGAGATTCTGGACAGCCTGGCCAAACAGCGAATTGTTGAAACCGATACTGTTAATCGACATCTGGAAACCGCCTTACGCTTGGAACCTAAAGTTGGACCTGCATCAGGGTCTGCATCATGCTCTGGACGACCGACATCACGTGGGCGTTGGCCGCGTAGGAATTCTGTAACGCGATCAGGTTCGACAGCTCGGAATCGATGTTGACTTCCGAGGTCGTATTGAATTTCTGCTGCAAGGTACTGACGACGACGCTCTGGCCTTGCTGGAGTTGCGTGGCGGAGTTTGCAGCCGTGGCCTGCTGGCTGATGAACTGTTGAATATAATTGCCGATGGTGCCCTTGAACGGCGCTGTGGTCGAACCGAGCCCGGTCTGCGGCGAATAGCTGAAGGTGCTGGACGTCAGCTGCGAGAAGATGAAATCCGAGCGCGTGGTGTCGCCGGCCGGCGTCGGCGGCGAATTGCTGTACACGGTGACGTTCGCGGGATTGGCGAGCAGCGCCGGATTGACCTGGATCCGCTGCGCAAAGCCGGTCAACTCCGAACCGGCGCCGGTGATCGCGCCGGTATAGGGCGAGCTTGAGTCGGTGAAAAACGGCAGTTGCGGGCTGCCGCTGGTCAACGAGGTGACCGTCGTGGTGGTCGAGGCCGAATTCACGGTAACGTTGTCGGCCGGGTTGGCGGCGACCTGCAACAATCCAGATGAGTTGGCGAATTGCAGATGGGTCTGGCCGAGCGCGGCGTTCAACTGCGACACCACCGACGTGATACCGCCGGTGAAGTTGACCCCGATCACCTGCGGACTGGCGCCCGGCGGGTTTGCCAGCGGCAGCGCCTTGGGATCGTCGACGCGGACGATCTGCACCTGCTGCTGCTGGCCGGCATTGTTCGTGTAGGTCAGGTTGATCGAATTGCCGGGCTGCACGTTGGACAGATCGAGCGTGAATCCGGAAAGCGACGCGGAGGGATTCACCGCGGTGCCCTGCGTGGTCTGATCCGACAGCGAACTTGAAAGCGTCGCGGCGAGCTGGTCGACCTGAGTTTGCGCCTGCACCAGCGTCTGGTCGCGCAGTGTTATGTCGGCGGCGATCTGGCCGGAGCTGATCACCTTGTTGGCAATGGCATCGAGGCTCGCGCCATTGGGCAGCGTCACGGTCAGCGTGCCGACGGTGGATTTGGTCGGATCGGTATTGTACAGCGACGTCGGGCTCAGCGTTCCCGCCGCGCTGAAGTTGAATTGCGATGCCTGGCCGTCGCCGACAAGTTGAACGCCCGTGGTCGTAAAGACGTTGACACCGTTGACGCCACTGTTGACGGCTTTCACGTCGACATATTTCGAGACGTCGTTGATGGCGGCGTCGCGCTGATCTTGCAGCGTAGCGGCGGACGGATCGGTCGCGCTCAGGCTTTGAAGCTTGGTATTGATCGCCGCGATCTGCTTCAGGTCGGTGTTGACCTGCGCCACCGAGTTGCTGATGTCCTGGTTGACGTTGGTGCGCAGCGTCTGGATGCCCTGCGACGTCGTGTTGATCGTCTGCGCCAGTGTCTGTGCCGCACTCAACGCCGTGGTCTGCGCCGCCAATCCGGTCGTGTTGGTCTGCAGCGCCTGGATGGCGGAGGTGAAATTGTTGTACGCAGACTCCAGCGTACCGGTGCCCCCGGGCGTACCGTAGATGCTTTGCAGTTGCCCGAGGATGTTCGAGATCTGGTTGGCATAGCCGGCGCCGCCGGTCTCGGTGCGAAGCTGCCCCTGGATGAACTGATCGATGTCACGGGTGACGCCGGTCACCAGGACCGATGAGCCGGAGCCGCCGCTCGCCACCTCGATCTGGTTGACGGACTGGGCGACATAACCAGGCGTGTTGGCGTTGGCGACATTCGCCGACGTAATCGAAAGCGCGGCCTGGTTGGCACGCAGGCCGGCCACCGCACTGGCAAGGGCAGAACTCAAACCCATCTTTACCCGCCTTGTATTAGATCACGCCGGAACAGGCCGGCGCCGATCAACGCAACACGTTCAGCAAACTCTGAACCATGTCGTTGGCCGTGGTGATCACCTTGGTGTTGGCCGAATAAGCCTGCTGGGTCACGATCAGCTTCGTGAATTCGTCGGCGATATCGGTGTTGGAACCTTCGAGCGACGAGCCCGCGATCGAGCCGGAGGCGCCCTGGATCGCCGGTCCGGACTCGGCAGTCGCCGCATAGGCCTGACCGTCGAGCGCTTGCAGATAATTGGTGCCGTTGAAGTGCGACAGCGTGATCGAGGCCAGATCGATGTTCTGGCCGTTGGAGAACGTGCCGACCACGAGTCCGCTGTTGTTGATGGCCACCGACTGGAGCTGACCGGCGGCAAAACCGTTCTGCGTGATCTGGCCGACGGTCGCGTTACCGGTGGTGGACGCAAATTGCGACAGCGCGCCGGAGGCGATGTTGAGTCGAACGTCTCCGACCTGCTGATTGTTGACCGTGAGGTTCGGGATGGTGATGCCACCGCCCGTCGGGCTCACCAGGTTGCCGTTGGAGTTGAAGGTGAAGGTCTGACCGACGTTGGTCCAGGTCGTATCGCTCGGCAGCGTCGGGGTCGAATTGCTCTGGTAGAAGAGATTCCAGGTGTTCGGGGCGACCAGCGCCCAGCGGAGCTGAACGTTGACCGGCGTACCGGCCGAATTATAGACCGTGATGGCCCCACCGCTGATGCTCTCGTTGTCAAAGGTCGTCAAATCGGAGTTGGCCACCGCGCCGGTACCGGTACCGCCGCCGCCCGTCCGGGTTGCCGCCGGGTCCGCCGAGAAACCGAGCTGCGAGAATATCGCGTTCGAATTGTTGTCCGTGATCACCAGATTGTTGGCTAAGCCGGTGTTCAGCGTGATCTCACCAGGTGTACCGGTTGTACTGATGGTGCTCGGGTTGGTGGTATTGCCATTGATCGTGTCGATGGCGCCAAGCAACGTTCCGACGGTGGAGCCTGGAGGGGTGCCGGTTGTCGGATCATTGACGTTGATGGTGAACGGCCCTGCCCCCGAGAACGAGCCCGAGGTCGCGACGGTGCTCGAGAAATCGATCACGTGCCCATCGACGGTGATGGACTTCCCGGCGATGCTGGTCGGCAACGTGCTCAGTGCCGTCCCCGAGGTGATCGGGGTCCCGCCGATGATGACCTGGTTGCCGACCACAGCTGAATTGCCGAACGCCGGCGGCGCCGTGCCCAGAACCTCGGGGTTTTGGCTGAAATCGGCCGGGTTGAGTCCGCCTTTGGAGACGAAAGACCCCTGCGTTGCATTCGGACTTGCCTGGGTCACCGGCACCGTCGGCAGGTTGGCGGCATATTGAATCGTCGTCGTCGCCTGCGCCGGAACGAAGTTGTTGTTGAATTGCAGAACCGTCGGCACGCTGCCGAGCGCATTGCCAGTCTTCGGGTCGACCGCCGTACCCATCAGGTAGTAGCCGGCGCTGTTGACCAGATAGCCCTGCGCATTGACCTGGAAATCGCCGGCGCGCGTGTAGTCGGTGACCCCGTTGAACGTCGGGACGTTGTCGGTGATGCCGGTCGGCTTTTGCACGTCAAAGAAGCCGTCGCCGTTGATGGCGATGTTGGTTGCGACCGTCGAGTTCGAAACCGTACCCTGCGTGGTGATGGTCTGCTGCGCGTGCGCGGTGACGCCGCCGGCGACCTGTTTGTTCACCGCCAGCGCTGCCGGAATCAGATCTTCGAAGCTGGTATTGATGCCCTTGTAGCCGACGGTGGAGGCGTTCGCGATGTTGCCCGATATGTTCTGCAACGCGAAGGATTGAGCCTGAAGGCCGCCTACCGAGGTATTTAGCGCGTCGAAGATACCCATAACTTTGTCTCCACGTTCGATCCCAGGACACCGGGGGCCTTTTGCCCACGCATGGCCGTCCTCGAGGGAGACATCGCAATCGCCGTGCCAAACAGTGAATTACAACAAATTCAATGACTTAAACAAAAAACCCCGTTCACAAGGACCGGGGCACAATTGCCGGGCGGGCAACAATTGCCGGGAGCAAAGTTCCGGACGAGTGCCGGATGTCAGCTCGCCGTCGGCGCCGCCGGATGGAACGTCAGGGCGAAGCCGTCCATGCAATAGCGCAGGCCGGTCGGCTTCGGACCATCGTCGAAAACGTGGCCGAGATGGCCGCCGCAACGCCGGCAGTGAACTTCGACGCGCTTCATGCCGAAAGTCCGGTCTTCGCGCTTGCCGACGGCATTCTCCAGCGGCTGATAGAAGCTCGGCCAGCCGGTGCCGCTTTCGAACTTGGTCTCGGAAGCAAACAGCGGCAGGTCGCAGCCGGCGCAGGCAAACGTGCCCTTGCGATGCTCCTTGAGCAGCGGGCTCGTCCACGGGCGCTCGGTGCCTTCCTTGCGCAGGATTTCATATTGCTGCGGTGTGAGCTGGGCGCGCCACTCCGCGTCGGTCTTTTCGATCTCGAACTTTTCTTCCGTTGCGGCCAGAGCAGCTTCGCCACGCAGCCAGCGCAGCGCCGCAAAGCCAAACAAACCGGCGGTAGAAGCGAGCAGAATACGGCGATCGATCATCTGATATCTCCGTGCAAGGGTGCAAGGCGGCAGAACCCGTTCGCTCTCAAATACGGCCACCGACCGGGAAAGTTACACCCGGCCGAACGACAATTTCTCACGTTCCCGCGAGTTTTAAAGGCATCAGACGCTCCGCTCGCCCGGACCGGCCACCACCGGTGCTTCCGGATGCTCCGCCGGTTGAGGACTGCGCTGAGGTCTCGGGCTTGGCTGGCCGGGCGGCGGCTGGGACCGCATCGGTCTCATCCCCGCCAGCCGGTTGGCTTCGGCAAGCCGCTCTTCGCGGATGCGCTCCTGCTCGCGCAACCGCTCGCGATAACGGGCGAGCGCGCCGGCGGCGGCCGAACTTCCGCGTTCCCAGAGGCCGATCAGGTGGCCGGCCGCCCGGCCGGTGATGCCGCCCGCCCACACGAGTTCGAACGGCGAAAACAGCCGCCAGCGTTCATCGCCCCAGAGAATGCTGCGGGCGATCAGTTGTCCGGCCATCGCACTGGTCGCCAACCCTTGCCGGCCAAATCCGCTCGCGACCCAAAGCCCCCGGCGCAACTGTCCGACCTGCGGCATGCCGTGCACGGTCTGGCCGGTCGCGCCGCCCCACACATCCTCGATCTGCACCCGCCCAAGCTGGGGGAAAATGGTGCGGATGCGGCGCGCAATGCCGGCGGCCTGCCGTCGCGGGCGGGCATCCCAGGTGGTTTCCGGGCTTGCCCACATCAAACGGCCGCCTTCGACGATTCTGAATTGATCGATGCCATCGGTATCGATCACCGATCCCTTGAAGGCGATCACATCGCTTAAGCGATCGCCGAGCGGCTCGGTGATCCCGGCGTAACGCCAGACCGGCAACAGCGTTTCCGACAGACGCCGCGAAGGCGCGCCGAGGTGCACGTTGCCGGCCAGAACGATGTGCGAGGCCCGCAGCCGCGCCGACGGGGTGACGATGCGCTTGCGAATTCCGGATGCGTCGATGCCAACGACCGGCGTGTCTTCGAAAATCCGCGCACCTGCCCGCGTCGCCAATTCTGCAAGGCCGTGCACGTATTTGCGGCCATCGATCTGGAACGCCTTCGGAAAGTAGACGCCGTGGAAATAGCGATCGGTCCTGAGCCGAGCGCGGACCTGATCGATTTGCCAACCTTCGACTTCGGTTGCGAAGTCTTCGCTAAGCACTTGCAATTCGCTGATCAGGCGGTCGCCGGCATCGACGTTGGAGACTTCGAGCACGCCGTCGGTGACCGCAATCCCCGGCATCTGCTGCTCAGTGGCCTGGGCGCGGACATAGTCGGCGCCTTCCTTCGACAAGTCCCAGAGCTCCCTGGCGTCCTCGAGGCCGATGCGCGCGATCAAATCCTTCAAGCCGAGGCCGAAGCCCGGCATCACGGTGCCGAGCAAGCCGCCGGAGGCCGACCAGCCGACGTGGCGACCCTCCAGCACGACGACGCTCGCGCCGAGGCGCGCCGCTTCCAGCGCAACCGTCAGGCCGGCAAGCCCTGCGCCGACCACGCAAATGTCGGCATCCAGATCGAAGGTCAGCCGCGCGCGGGCCGTCTCACCTTCACTGGCCGTTCCGTCAAGTATATCGCTCATGCCGTTTTCTTACGAAATTCAGACCGTTGCTACCAGCGCTTGGGTGCGAATGTTAGAATTGGGCCACGAGAAATCGAATCGGGATGCTCCATGCGCCGTCTGATGCTGTTGCGGCACGCCAAGACCGAACACGACGCGCCGAGTGGCCGCGATCAGGACCGCAGGCTGGATAATCGTGGTCGCCACGATGCCGTCGAGATTGGCCGCTTTATCGGCCGAAATCCGCCATTCCCTGATCTCGTGCTGGTTTCGCACGCGGTGCGGGCGCACCAGACCTGGGAAATCGCCTGGGAAGCGATGAAGGAGCTTGCGACGGCGCCCCAGGTCGAACTGACGCCGGAACTTTACGGCGCGGATGTCTCCCAATTGCTTGAAACCGTTCGCAACGCGTCGGTCTCCGACCCGAAGCGGCTGATGCTGGTCGGACACAATCCCGGAATGCATGAACTCGCCTTCGCGCTCGCCGGCAGCGGCGACGCCGCAGGCCGCGAGGCGCTGGCCGACAACCTGCCGACGGCGGGCCTTGCGATTCTCGATTTCGACATCGACGACTGGACCGACGTCCGGATCCGGCGCGGCCGGCTCGAGCTGTTCGTCAGTCCGAAATTGTTAAAGCAGACCTAGTGGAGTGGGCTTGACGGACCATCAGGACGACTAAGGTCTCACTTCCAGAACACTTGCCAAACTGTGCTAAGCTGTTCCCGAACCGGCATCTTACAGGAGGGATAGATGTTCAGTTCCATCCTCGTACCGCTCGATCTGGCGGACACCGATCTCGCGCGCCCTGCTCTCGCCACGGCCGCGACCCTCTCGCAGAATTCGAACGGCAAGATCAGGCTTCTCAACGTGCTGCCGATGACGCCGGTGATGCTGGCCGAATACGTTCCGGCAGATTTCGACGTTCAGCAGCGCGAGACTTCGGAGGAGGCGCTTGCGATCATTGCCCGCGAATCCGGCGTTGAGGCGACGCGCATCTCGAGTGCGGTGCGCCAGGGCGGCATCTATCACGAGATTCTCGAAGAGGCCGCCACGGTCAAAGCCGACCTGATCGTGATGACCTCGCACCGGCCGGCCATGCGCACCTATTTCCTGGGCTCGAATGCCGGCCATGTCGTGCGCTACGCCAAATGCTCGGTGCTGGTGGTGCGGCACTGAACTTCGGAATCAGGACACTAATGTGGCGGTTCAGAAGTCCGCATCATTTGTGCCGCGAGTTCGTCATGCGGACTTCTGAACCAAAGCCACACTAGATCAATAGGTTTGCTAGTGTCCTTTCGATTCCGAAGTTCGCAAAGGCGGGGCCGCAAGATGATGCGAACTTCGGAATCAGGACACTAGCGGATCGCGATCGCGCGATCTATCGAGCTAGCTCTGCGCCCGAGTCCTTGCGGCGTTTGACCGCCGATTCAATCTGGTGACGCGGAAGTCCGATGTCGCGGAGCTGATGGTCGTCGAGCTCGCGCAGCATCTTGATGGTTTCCCGGCGCGCCCAAAAGGTCATCACGCGGGTCATGCCTGCGGAAAGCCACCGGCCCCATTCGCGTGACGCACTGGTGCGGATGTTGAAGGAACTCGCGGTCATTTTCGTCTCCATGGCAAGCCGCGCGACAAGGCGATGCCGTCGGCGCGCCGCGAAGCGCGCCTTGCACTCAACCCCTCAAGGCCGCCCTGGCAGCCCTCGGAGCATCATGGGCTTGATGGACCTTAAATGAACGCGTCAATGTCTCGGTGCAAGCCAAACATTGTTCTCGGAGCAATAAATCCGGAACGCTTACGGCAACAACGTCTGCGGCACTTCGCCGAAGCGGTAGGTCAGCGGTTTGTTGCGCCTGACGAAGCCGCCGACCTGCCACGCGAACAGAGCGGCGAAGCCCACAAGAAACAGCGCGCCTGCCCATTGGCTTGAGGCGGCCGACTGCACCATCAGCCCCCCCATCGCGATCGCCACCAGCGCCACACATACGATCGCCGCCACATAGAGCCGCGGACCAAGACCGCCGGTCAGCACCGCCCGGCTTCCGGCCTTCGCCATGCGCGCATGCAGTTCGGTGATGAAGTCGCGATAGTCTTTGTCCTGCGGCGCCATCAGCGCGGCGGTCTGCCAACTTGTCGAAAAAATCGAAAGCCTTCCGCCGCTACTGTTGCCGACGTCGGCGCGGAAACGCCGTGCCTGCATCGAAACCGGCCGATAGGACAGCCGCACGCTGGCGATGTCAGCATAAGGCCAGAGGCCGGAGCGGCCGGAGATCCGCCAGGACAAGCCCTGCTCCGTCAGATCGAACTGATGCGCCGATCCGATCAGCGAAGCCTTGTAGGCGTAATGAAGGCCAATTTGACCGGACGACGGCATCGGCTGCGAACAACCTCTTATTGATTGCGGGTCCTTACATTAGCGCGACAGGCACGCCCAAAAAAATGCCGCCGTCGCCAATCCCCCAAGCACGGTTCGCACCGCGTGGATACCGCCCCATTTGACGATGAGCGCGCGCGACAGCGGGCCGGCTGCGTCCAGCTCCGTCGCCAGCAAGGCGTCGTTGGTCGGCTTGATGACGATCAACGTCCAGGGCCACGGCGCGATGATCAGAAGTGCCCCGATGAGGAACCCGGGATGGGAGGTCTGCCACCACGCCACGAGCCCCAGGACAAACCCGACCAGCGCAAGCGGCGCCTGCATGGTTGCGCCGCGCTTGTAGGACGGCTTCCACTCGGTGAGCAGCGCGGAATCGTCGAGCGTGAGCCGCGCCGGCTGCTCGGCGAAGTTCACATAGAACGCCGCACCGGTAAACATTGCGGAAGCGATCAATGCAAGAAGGCCGAACGCCATGCCAAACCTCGTCAAGGGAGTTGATCTTGACGATCAGCTTGCACCGATCGCTCGCCCTATCCTACAACCCCTGCATGCCCGAGACGACTCCCTTTCCAAGCCGCCTGATCCTTGCCGCCGCTGCGATCTCCGGCGTGCTGCTCGCGCTCGCCGTGCACATGTTGGGCGCGAGGTTCGGACTTGATCTCGGCGGCCTGTGGCGATCCGATGCCATCGTGTTCATGCCGGCGGGCGCGGCGCTCGCATGGTGGCTGATCGCAACCGTCGGCTTTTGCGGCGGCTACTTTACCGCGACGCTGATGCACAGCGCCGCATCGGGTCAGATCCCGATGCGGATGCGGCAGTTCCTGATCGCGGTCGGCGTGCTGCTGCTCGCCGGCGCGGGGCAAGTCGCTTCAGGACCGAGTTCGATGCCGACCGCTGGCGGATTCCTGGCCGCGCTTGCCGCGCTTGCCCTTGGCGCCTTGATGGCGTTTTGCGGCGCGCATTTCGCGCTCCGCAAAGCATAATCTAGTCGCGCGTTGCAGCACCGCGCCAGATCACCACGCTGGCTATCAGCAGAAGCACTACCGAAATCATCAACGCGAGATGCGCGCCGCGCATGAACGCATCAGGCTGCCCGACCAGCGAACCAAACAACGCGACGCCCAGCACGCTGCCGGTCTGCCGTGTCGCATTGAGCACGCCAGCCGCAATCCCGGAGCGTGACGTCTCGACACTGCCGAGCAGTGTTGCGGTGAGCGGCGGCACCAACAGACCGAGCCCGCCGCCGATGATCATGAGCTGCGCCAGCATCTCGACGTAGGGCGTGCCGGGTTCGATCGGAAGCAACGTCACACATCCGGCCGCGGCCAGCACGCCGCCGGCCGCAATCGCCGCCGGCGCGCCGATACGTTCGCTGATGCGCGCCGCGACCAGATTGGCCGGCAGCACGATGCCCATCATCGGAACGAAGGCGAGTCCGGTTTGCAGCGGCGTCAGCCCGTTGACGCGCTGGAAATAGAGGCTGAACACGAAGATCAGGCCGTAGAAGGCGATGTTGACGAGCAGGCCGACCAGCGACGTCAGCGCAAACAGGCGATGACCGAACAAGGACAGCGGCAACATCGGATGCGACGAGCGCCGCTCCTGCACGATGAACAGAAGTGCAAGCAACGCCGACGCAGCAAAGCCTGCGATCACGTAAGAATTGTGCAAGCCGACCGCGCCGCCCTCGATGATCGTACCGGCGAGGCATCCAAGCGCTGCGATCGCCAGACACTGGCCCGGCAAGTCGACCTCGCGTTGCCGGTTGCGCGTGGTCTCGGTCGCATAGCGCCAGCTCAACCAGAGCCCGGCGATGCCGATCGGCACATTCACCAGGAAAATCGAGCGCCAGCCGATCAGCGCGATCAGCGCACCGCCCGCCAGCGGTCCGGCCGTCAGCGCAAGACTGGCGCCGGCCGCCCAGATGCCCACCGCGCGTCCGCGCGCCTGCCGATCCCGATAGGCGTGATTGAGCAATGCCAGCGAATTGGGCACGAGAACGGCCGCGCCCAATCCCTGCACCGCGCGCGCGGCGATCAGGGCTGCGGAATTCGGCGCCAGCGCACAGGCGAGCGAAGCCGTCGTGAAGATGGCAAAGCCCGCCATGAAGACGCGCTTGGCGCCGATGCGGTCACCGAGCGCACCGGAAGTGAGAATAAAGGCGGCAAACGCAATGGTGTAGGCGTTCACGACCCACTGGAGCTCCGACACGCCACCGCCGAGCGCGGAACCGATGCGATCGAGCGCGGTGTTGACGATGGTGACGTCGAGTTGAACCACGCCGTAACCGAGGCTCATCGCAAACAGGGTCAGCGACGCCGGCAGGCCGCGCGGCGGTTGTTGTTCCCCAATCGGCTGGTTGCGGAACTCCTGGTCATCCGGCTTGCGGTCCTGACCGGCTTCCGCCGTGGCCGGAAACGGCCGCAATTCGATGGCTGCTTCTCGCATGGACTATCTCCGTCGTAAGCCACGGGCCCCAACGTCAGAGATAGCCGCTCGTTCGCCTCGAAATTTCGATCAATGCCGAAGTGTGCCGGGAGGGGTCGCGGCGGGTTCCGCGACGGACCCGTCAAGGCGCCGTCAGTCTCCCGGCTTGCGCGTCGGCATTTGCACATCCCAGGCGAGGCCCACCAGCACGAACAGACGCAGCAGCAGATAGGTCAGATCGATCTCCCACCAGTGCCGCTGATTGCAGGCACAGCTCGGCTCGGCGTGGTGATTGTTGTGCCAGCCCTCGCCGCTGGCGAGAAACGCCACCAGCGCATTGTTGCGGCTGTGATCGCCGGTGTCGTAATTCTGATAGCCGGAGACATGCGCCAGCGAATTCACACTCCAGGTGATGTGCCAGACGATCACCGTGCGCACGACCACGCCCCACAGCCAGACGCTGGCGCCGAATTGAACCGCGGCCATGAGGTCGCGGCCAAGCGCAAGCCCGATCAGCAGGCCGACGCCATAATAGATGACGGATTGAGCGAGCGTGACCCACACGACATATCGTTCGATGAAACGATAGAAGCCATCGCGAAGAACGTCGCGCGCATAACGGTCGTAGGCGCTCTGACGGCCGAGGTCGGTGTTCTCCAGGAACAGCCAGCCCATATGCGACCAGAAGAAATTGACCAGCGGGCTGTGCGGATCGGGGCGCTCATCGGAACGGTGGTGGTGCAGGCGATGCGTCGCCACCCAGCGCGCCGGCGTATCCTCCACGCACCACACCGCAAGAACCGTAAAGGCATGCTCGAGCCAGAGCGGGCATTTGAAGCTGCGATGGGTGAGCAGGCGGTGATAGCAGAGATTCATCCCGCAGGCGCCGTAGACATAGACGCCGACAAAGGCGAGCACGGCGCCCGTGGTCGAATAGAACCAGGGAACGAAGGCAAGCAACGCCAGCGCATGATAGGTGCCGACCGCCGCCACATAGCGCCAGTTGATCCGCCGCTCGCTCGCCCCGAGCGGCAGGGGCAATGCGGCCGGAACCTCAGTGACGCAGGTCGCGGCAGTACTTATGCTGGTATTAAATGGCTTTTCCAAATGCCCCGTCCAAATGCCTCGCGCGGCTCCCAAATCTTCAGAATCTTTCTTACACGATTGCGGACGGTTCGCGAGACCGAAGCTGTGGAAATTTGCAGCCAAAAATGGGCTTTAGGACGATTCTACCGCTACCGGTGGAACCGGGGCTGGAACGACAACGATCAAGCCTGAAACGACGGGAAACGAAACGCCACGGAACCGAACTCGGCGGCGCTCCTGTCACGACAAACCGATCAGCTTGCCGCGCGCATATTCACCTTGCCCTCGGCAAGCGAGGTCAATTTCTTGTCGGCGATCTTCTTCGGCGAGCGTCCTCTGGAGAATGGCCGCGCAACCGTTGCGGCCGTTTCAAAGTCAACACAACCGCGCGCCCTCACGCAGCCGCGCCGATTAAGTGTTCGATTGCCGATGTTGCGCTAACAGACGCGTGCAGACGACGTTCCTGTCGGGGCACTTCTTCATGTCGGGGAACATCCGGGAATCTACGGACATCGAACGGCCATGGTCCGGACGTTCCAGTTGAATTCTCGCTACTTGCGAAGTTTCGGGTGAGGCGGATGCGCGACAGTCGGTCGCTTTGTCAAGGACTGCACAAGCAAAGGTTTTTGCCTTATGTGTCTGGTTTCCGAGGGCGATCGGCCCCAAAGGCCGCTCGATCGCTTTGATAAGGCCGGCAACGCCGTTGCGGCCCTGCCGGGAGGACGAATGGTTCGGCTATTGGCCGCGCTGCGGCGTGGCTTCAAGGAACGGATAGGCTGGAAACGGGTCGGAATTGCCGCCAGCCTCGTCATTATCGCCTTTGCG
The DNA here is from genome assembly GCF_900142985.1 of Bradyrhizobium erythrophlei. Lineage (NCBI taxonomy): Bacteria > Pseudomonadati > Pseudomonadota > Alphaproteobacteria > Hyphomicrobiales > Nitrobacteraceae > Bradyrhizobium > Bradyrhizobium erythrophlei. The sequence continues at coordinate 5,406,503 of NZ_LT670849.1, read as the reverse complement.
ATCTCAACGCTGGTCCGCACCCTCAAGGGTATCGATACCGGCGTCATGCTGGTGGCGCTGACCGACATTCCGCCTCAACACATCGTGCTCGCCGGGCTATGCGTGGTCTGCGCGTTCTGCACGCTGACGTTCTACGACTTCTTTGCGCTGCGAACGATCGGCAAGAAACATGTGCCCTACCGCATTGCAGCGCTGTCCAGTTTCACCAGCTATTCGATCGGTCACAATATCGGCGCCACGGTTTTCACCGGTGGCGCCATTCGTTTTCGGATCTATTCGGACTACGGCCTGAGCGCCGTCGACGTCGCCAAGATCTGTTTCCTTTCCGGGCTCACATTCTGGCTTGGCAACACTTTTGTGCTCGGCATCGGCATGGCCTGGCACCCGGCAGCCGCTTCCTCGATGGATCAGCTTCCGCCCGCGATCAACCGGCTGATCGCGTTCGGCGTGCTCGGCGCCATCGTTTCCTATTTCGTGTGGCTTGGTCTCGGCGAAGAACGGCGCGAACTCGGGCAGAATGGCTGGAAGGTCAGGTTGCCTTCGGCGCCGCTGACGCTGGTGCAAATCCTGATCGGCGTGGTCGACCTCGGCTTCTGCGCCATGGCGATGTATCTGTTGATGCCGGCCCAACCCCACATCGACTTCATGTCGCTGGCGGTGGTGTTCATTCTGGCGACGCTGCTCGGCTTCGCCAGCCACGCGCCGGGCTCGATCGGCGTATTCGATGCCGCGATGCTGGTGGCGCTCCCGGAATTCGGCAAGGAGCAGTTGCTCGCGACGCTGGTGGTGTTCCGCATCCTCTACTTCATGATCCCCTTCGGCATCGCGATCTCGATCATGGGCACGCGCGAGCTCTGGCTCAGCGTGGTGCAGCCCTGGCAGGCACGTCGCAAGCAAGCAGAGACGTCCACCACCATCGACACCGACACGGCCGAAGTCGTCGAGGTGAAGGCGACGCTGCCATTCCGGCAACGCTCGCGCGCCGGCTCCCACCACTAGACCTTCTGTTTAACTTTATTGCTTGGCGGGGGCTGCTGGCTTCTTGCCCGCCGGCTGCTTGGTCGCGACCGCCTGAGACGGCAGATACTTGGCGACGACGGTCGGATCGAGCGAGGCCAGTTCGGAGTCCGGCAGACGCTGCCAATACTCGTCCTTGCCGAGAAGCGGCGTCATCACGTAGCCGCGCAGCGTGAGCTGCTGCCCGTCCGCGCTCAAGGTCATCTTGGCTTTCCAGACCTGCCCGTCGCGCGGATCCAGAATATTGCCGCCTTCATATTCGAGGCCGTTTCGTTTCATGTCGCGAATGAAGGAGATGCCCAGGACCGCCGCATCCTTGCGGTCGTCCGTGCATTTCGCGCAGGTCAAATGCGGAGGCGTGCCGGGCTTTGGAAAGGTCTTGGCGATCGCGCCTTCGAACGTGCCGTCGCGGTGATCGACAAAGAGAACCCAGACCACCGGCTTGCCGTCTTCGATCTTCTGCCAGAGGCCTGCGGCGGTCGGCTCGGCTGCGTGCGCGGCAAACGCGGTCGCGAACGCGATGGCGCATCCGCCCGCGATCGAAGAAATCCGCCGCCACCATCTGGAACCCGCCATCGTCATCACCCGATCGGTTGGTCTCACATTTACACGAAAGAATATGGCCGTTTGCCGGACGCAACCAGCGGCCCTAGTGTGGCGGATCAGAAGTCCGCATCATTTTTGCCGCGAGCTCGCCATGCGGACCTCTGATCCAAAGCCACACTAGATCAACAATTTCGCTGGTGTCCTTTCGATTCCGAAGTTCGAAACGTGGCTCCGAAAATGCTACGAACTTCGGAATCGGGACACCAGGCCGCAGGCCGTAACGTCCTACCTTCGCGCGTCACTTTCGCGACGCGCCGATGACGCGTTGAAATACCGGTATTTTGGCCGTCAGTTGACGCCGAGCTTCTTTTGCAGGCTCGTGGACGAGGTCGTGTACTGGAACACCAGGCGCTTGTCCGGATAGACGTAACGGTGCGCCTTCTGGGCCATCAGCGAACCCTCGTGGAAGCCACAGAGAATGAGCTTGAGCTTGCCCGGATAGGTGTTGATATCGCCGATGGCAAAGATGCCGGGAACACTGGTCTCGAACGCCGACGTCTCGACCGGAATGAGATTGTTCTCAAGCTCGATGCCCCAGTTCGCGACCGGGCCCAGCTTCATCGTGAGCCCGAAGAACGGCAGCATGGTATTGCAGGTGACCCTCGACATCGCATTGTCGTTGCCCTTGACGTGCGCACCGCTGAGCTTGCCGCCGTCGCCTTCCAACGTTGTGACCTGACCGATCTTCAGGTCGAGCTTTCCGGCCGCCACCAGCGCGCGCATCTGCTCGACGCTGTGCGGCGCGGCGCGGAAGTCGTCACGCCGGTGCAGCAGCGTGACGCTCTTCGCGATCGGATGCAGGTTGAGGGTCCAGTCGAGCGCGGAATCGCCGCCGCCGACGATCAGGATGTCCCTGTCGCGGAACTGCTCCATCTTGCGCACGGCGTAAAACACTGACGTGCCTTCATAGGCCTCGATGCCCGGCACCGGCGGGCGCTTCGGCTGGAACGAGCCGCCGCCGGCCGAAATCACCACCACCTTGCATTCGAACACCTTGCCGGCATCGGTCGTGACGCGAAACGCCGGGTCGCCGATCTTTTCGATCTTCTCGACCATTTCACCCAGATGGAAGGTCGGCTTGAACGGCTTGATCTGCTCCATCAGCGCCTCGGTAAGGCCCTGACCGGTGACGAAAGGGATGCCGGGAATGTCGTAGATCGGCTTTTCCGGATAGAGCTCGGCGCACTGACCGCCGACCTTGTCGAGGATGTCGACGAGATGGGTCTTCATGTCGAGCAGGCCCAGTTCGAAAACGGCAAACAGCCCGCACGGGCCCGCGCCAATGATCAACACGTCGGTCTTGATGGCTTCGCTCATGTCACTTCTTTTCGATTGAAGGGGCCGGGGCGCCGGAAAGGAAAGCCATAATACGGGTTGCGGACACCACGACAACCCCTTGCCGACGTTCGACAACTACGCTGTAAGAAAGGCCGATTCCGGAGACCGCCTCTCGTGAACGCCCCTGCCAATTCCGATTCCACGCCGCGACTGGAAGATTTTCCCTATCGCCTCGCCGATAACGTGCGTTTTGCCGATCTCGATCCCAACGGGCACGTCAACAACGCGGTCTATGCGACCTATTTCGAAACCGGCCGCGTCACGCTGATGAAGGACAAGACCTACTGGCAACTGCCGGAGGGGCTGACCTGGATCATGGTGCGCCTCGACATCCATTTCCGCGCCGAATTGCACTGGCCAGGAACGATCGAGATGGGGCTTGGGGTCGCGAAATTCGGCCGCACCTCCGTGACCTTCGATCAGGTGGTGTTTTCAAACGAGCGTTGCGTCGCGTCTGCTCAATCGGTGACGGTGCTGATCGATCAAGCCACGCGCAAGCCGACGCCGCTGACACCGGAGATCATCGCGAAATTTCAGCCGTGGCTGCGCCGCGGCATGGCGCAGCAAGATTGATCAGGCCTGCCGCTCGGGCGTCGAAACCGTGAGGCCGTCGAGTTCATCGGAGACCTTGATCTGACAGGACAGGCGCGAGTTCGGCCGCACATCGAAACCGAAATCCAGCATGTCCTCTTCCATCGGCGATGGCGGTCCGACCTTCTCGCGCCAGGCTTCGTCGACATAGACGTGGCAGGTTGCGCAGGCACAGGCGCCGCCGCATTCCGCCTCGATACCCGGGATCGAATTGCGGATCGCCGCTTCCATGACGGTGGCGCCGTTTTCGACGTCAATGGTGCGGGTTTCGCCGGAATGGTCGACAAAGTGGATCTTGGCCATGTTCGCTCGTACTGCCGGAAGAAAGGGTCCGGCAGACCTATAACGGGTCGATCCCGTCAGCGCTAGTTGGCATTTGGCGGCCCTAAACCGCCGTTTCGTCAGGCCTGACGCAGAACCGCGGCGATCGCGCTTTTGGCGTCGGTGACGGCATCATCAAGCTCGCTCAAGGCGTCCGCCGGATTGCCGCCTGACCGGATCAGGTTCTCGACATGGGCGGCGGCATCGCCGAGCGCAAACGCGCCGACCGCGCGCGCCGAACCCTTCAGCGTGTGGGCCAGCGCCGACGCATCCGGTGGAAGCGCGGCAAGTGCGGTGACGAGACGCGAGGCCTGTGCCGAGAACATCGTCAGCACTTCGCGCTCGAGCGCCGCATCGCCAAGCGTCATCCGCCGCAAGTGGGCGATATCGATCGGGCCGTCATCGGGAGCGAGCGGGGGCGATGGCATCCATTCAATCCGGTCCAGATGAAGCGACATGGTACTTCCGAATCGTTGGTCAGCCCGCCGCTGATCGGCGAGGCCGCCGGCCAAGCGAACCATGGAATGGTTAACGGATGGTTCGCCTGCTGTGGACAACGGTTCCGGCGGTCCGGATTTGCGCCGTATCTTCGCCTTGTTTTCAGCGAAGTGTCGCCTCAATTAACCTTGGTGTACAGAATTTCCAAGCCCTGTAAGGCCTTACGGCGCGACGCTATTAACGATGATTAAGATTGTATTAATCGCACCATTTCATTCGTGACGCCTAACCAATAGGATGTTTGACGGACATGAGCGGGACATGCCGACCTCTCTTTGGCGGCTGGGCGCAGCATTGGATCACGATTTTCGGTCTTGGACTTGCGGGGGCAATCGCAGGACCTCTTGCCGGACATTGCGTAAGTACAAGTAACGAGGGCTGGGACTGGACATGGCAAACACCCCCAAAAAGGTCAAAGATCCGACAGAAGTCGCGCTCTCTGCCATTCAGGAAGCTCTCAACATCGCCGACAATTCGCCCGGCACCGACAGCCGCAACGATACCCGCAGTGCGGCTCGTAACGAGCCGGCGCCCGAGGTCACTGCCAGCGCGCCCTCGTTCGACGAACCCTTCAACGTCAACGAGCCGTCGTTCGACACGCGCTCCAACAACGACCGCCCCTCTTTCAACCCGATCGAAGAAACGCGCGTCGCGCGCCGCGCCGCCAATGACGACCGCGAAGCCATCGGCCAAGCCTTGCAGGCGCTTCAGCGAGGCCGCGCCGGCCGCAACGCCTACACGTTTGCGGCGATTGCGAGCCTCGTGTGGATCATCGCAGGCGCGCTGTTGGCCGCTGGATTCTGGTCCTCGATCACGGCAGCGGCCGGACAGGGCGCCGGCGGCGTGCTGGCGCTGGCGGCATTGATTGCGTTGTTGGCCGCGCCGGCCCTGATGTTCTTCTTCATGGCGAACCTGTCGTCGCGCGGCCGCGAATTGCAGGCGATCGCGCAATCGATGGCGCATGTGGCGATGCGTTTCTCCGATCCGGAAACCGCCGCCAGCGATTCCATGGTGACGGTCGGCCAGGCGATCCGCCGCGAAGTGGCAGCGATGGGCGACGGCATCGAACGCGCGATCGCGCGCGCCGGCGAGCTTGAAACGCTGGTCGCCAACGAGGTCGCGGCTCTCGAGCGCGCCTATAGCGACAACGAGGTGCGAATTCGCGCTTTGCTCCAGGATATCGCCCACCAGCGCGACAACCTGGTCGGCCAGGCCGAACAGGTGCGCAGCGCGATCTCCGGCGTGCAGATCGATTTGCGTCACGATATTGCGCTGATTTCGGATGCGATCGCCTCCCGCGTCGACGAGGTGGCCAAGAGCATCACCGGCGCGCTGGAAGAACGCGGTTCGCATATCACGAGCGCGCTCTCCAATGCCGGCGACAACATGATCCTGGCGCTCGGCGAACGCGGCGGCGACCTGCTCGACCGCCTCGAGGAAGCCAGCGCCGAAACCACGCGCGCGGTGCTCGATGCGTCGGAACGCCTGACCACGAGCCTCAACTTCAAGACCGGCCACGTTCACGACGAGTTCGTCGAACTTGCCGACCGCGTGCACGACATGCTCAACGAGCGTCTCGATCGCGTCACCGCCGATTTCGAACAGCGCTCGGCGACCATCGTCGACGGCATTTCGGACCGCACCGAGCAGGTGCACGACTCGCTGAAGAACTCCAGCGACTCGCTGCTGCTCGAACTCGAGCTGCGCTCGGGCGACCTCGTCAACAAGATCGACGAATCCGGCAACCGCCTCGCCTCCAAGATCCTGTCCTCCGGCGAGAAGGCAAGCGACTCGCTCGACGTTACCGTGAATTCGCTGGTGGCCAAGGTCGTCAGCCAGACCGAAAGCGCCCACGATGCGCTATCCCTGCAGATGAGCTCGTTCGACGAGCTGGTGAAGAACCAGGGCTCCGAGCTTGCGGAAAGGTTCGCGCGCGACTCCGGCACGTTAGGGGCGCTGATCACCCGCCACATTTCGGAATTCGACCGCACCGTCAAAACCTTCGGCGGCGAGATCGTCGACCGCATGGGCCAACGCACCAGCGACATCGCCGAGACGCTGAAGGGCTATGTCGACAACTTCGACAGCCGCCTCACCTCGAACGGCGGCGAGATCACCGCCTCGCTCGATCAGCGCCTGCTGCAGTTCGAGACCACGCTGCACGGCCGCGTCGAGCATCTCGACACGTCGATGGACGGCAAGATCAAGGCGTTCGACGAGGCGATCAATGGCCGCCTGAAATCGCTGGAACAGACCTTCGATACCCGCGCCCAGTCCGTCACCGAGACCATCGATGGACGGCTGAACACCCTCACCACGTCGCTGACGGATGGCGCGGCCCAGGCGGTTGCCGCGATCGACCAGCGCATCGCCAGCGCACACGAAACCATCGACGGCCGCAGCCACCAGCTCACCGAGACCATCACGGCGCGCTTCCAGGAAATTCATCGGGGCATCGAGAGCCGGATCGGCGCGGTCGCAACCGACATCGACACCCGCGTGTCGCAGTTCGAGGAGCTGCTGGATTCGCGCATCGAGGCGGTCGCCGGCCGTATCGAAAGCAGCGGACGGGAGGCCAGCGAAGGCCTCGTGGCCCGCGCCGAGCAACTGTCGGCCGGGATCAAGTCCCACGTCGAGGACGCCGAACGCTCGCTCGCCAACCTTGTCGTCAATACCAGCGAGACCATCCAGACCAGCGCCCGCTCGGCGCAGCAGTCGCTGCTCGGCGTCTCCTCGGAAGTCGGCGCTCAACTGAAGCTGACCTCCTCCGAGGTGGAGCGCGCACTGACCGCCGTCGGCGGCAGCGCCGCCAACTCGATCGTGACCAGCGCACGCGACGCCCAGACCACGCTGGTGACGGCCTCGTCCGACGCCGCCAACCAGGTCAAGGCGCTCGCCACCGATATCGAACGCTCGCTGTCGGCCGCCGGCAGCGCCACCGCCGCCTCGATCCTCGCCAGCGCGCGCGACGTCCAGACCACGCTCGTCAGCGCCTCGTCTGAGGCCGCCAACCAGGTCAAGTCGCTGGCCGCCGATGTCGAACGCTCGCTGTCGGCCTCCGGCAGCGCGACCGCAGCCGCGATCCTCGGCGGCGCGCGCGAAGCCCAGACCACCCTCGTCGGCGCGTCCTCCGAGGCTTCCGATCACGTCAAGACGCTTGCGGCCGACGTCGAACGCACCCTCACCGCGGTCGGCTCCGACACCGCGGCGTCGATCCTCAACAGCGCCCGCGAGGCCCAGGCCTCCCTCACCGCAACCTCGGCGGATGCGGCAAGCCAGATCCGCTCGATCTCCAACGATCTCGAACGCGCGCTCTCGACGGTAACCGCCAACACCACCGACCGGATCACCGCCACCGCGCAGACCGCGCAGCAGGCACTGGTTACGGCCTCCAACGAAGCCGCCTCGAAGGTCAAGTCGACCACGGCAGACGTGGAGCGTTCGGTGCTGGCCGCTTCAAGTTCGTTCGGCACCGCCATGACCGGCAAGACCGACGAGATCGTCTCCTACGTGCAGCAGCAGACCGATCGTCTGTCGCAGACCATCGACAGCAAACGCGGCGCGCTGGTCGAGGCCATTGGCGCCAGGACCACCCAGCTCACCGTCGAAGTCGACCGCGTCACGGCGGAAGCGCTGCGTGCGATCGAAACCCGCGGCCAGGGCTTCTCGCAGGCCATGCTCGGCAACAGCAGCGAGGTGGCGCGCAACATCACCTCGGCCGGTGAACTCGCCACCAGCACGATCAACAAGTCGCTGAAGGACCTCGAGCTGGCGTCGAAAACCGCGATCGATCAGTCGCGCCAGGTCTCGATTGCCGCCGTCACCGAGATGCAGGAGACCAGCAAGATCCTCCGCACCGACACGGTCGCGCTGTTCGAGCGGCTGCGCGAAGGCAACATCCTGCTCCAGGAGGTGCTGACCGGCGCCCACGACAACCTCAACTCGCTCGAGCGCGCACTCGTGACCCGCGTGGCCGACTTCGTCTCGGCCATGAACGACGTCACCACACGCAACGGTGCGGCAACCCAGACGCTCGAAGACCAGTTGAGCGTCTTCAACTCCAAGACCGCGAAGGCGCTGGATGACCTCCACTCCCTGTCCGGCCAGTTCGATATCCACGGCAAGGCCCTCGTCGAGGCGGCCGCTGTCGTCGAGCAGAGCAATCGCAGCACCACGACATCGCTCGCCGAACGCAAGTCGACGCTGGAATCGCTCGTCACCACGATCGATCTACGCACCACCGACCTCGACCAGCGGCTGTCGCGCTTCACGAGCCTGCTCGATGAATCGCTCGCCGCAGCCGAAGAACGCGCCCGCGATATCGCCCGCGTGGTGGCGGAAACCGCCGGTGCCGGATCGGCCGCGATCAGTCGGCAGTTCGAAGCCGTGCGCATGGCCGCCGAAGAAGAGCGCCGCCAGACTGCGGATACGATGGCCGAAATCTACCAGCAAAGCACCGAAGAAGCGGATGCGATGTTCAAGCAGTCCGCCGACAAGTTCGCCAACATGGTCGGCAGCATGAAGCAGATGGCTGGCGAAATGCAGCGCGAGCTCGAAGCGACCCGCAACGAACTGCGCCGTGGCGTGCTCGAAATGCCGCAGGAGGCCGCCGACTCCACCGCGCAGATGCGCAAGGTGATCGTCGACCAGATCGAGGCGCTGGCGGAACTCAACCGTATCGTCGCCCATCACGGCCGCGGCCTCGACGTGGTCTCGACCGGCCGCACCAACACCTCCGCCTATCGCGAGGAAGAACCCGCGCTTGCCGCCGTCGGTGGACGCACCGAGCGACCTGCGCCCGCCCAGCGTGGCAACAGCGCCTCGAACCTGCCGCCGCCCGACCTCGGCATGCCGGCCGCGCGCCGCACCGAAGCCCCGCCGGTGGCGCCCGCGGTTCCCTCCAGCCAGGGACAGGATGGCTGGCTGTCCGACCTCTTGAGCCGCACCGATGGCGCCGGCGCGCCGCAGCAGTCCCCGCAACGCGGCGGCCGCACCGCGAACCAAAGCGGCGGCGGCAATCCGCTGGAGTCGCTGTCGCTCGACATCGGCCGGCTGATGGATCGCAACCTGGCTGCCGAAATGTGGGACCGCTATCAGCGCGGCGAGAGCAAGGCGTTCTCCAAGCGGCTCTATACACCGGCTGGCCAGAAGGCCTTCGATGAAGTCGCCCGCAAGTATCGCAGCGACCGCAACTTCAAGCAGACGGTCGATCGCTATATCGCCGAGTTCGAGCGGTTGCTCGATGAGGTCGCGCGCGAAGATCGCGGACCGCAGGCGCTGCGCGGTCACCTCACCTCGGAGACCGGCCTCGTCTACACGCTGCTCGCGCACGCGGCGGGACGGCTGGGCTGAAGCTCGTCTGATTTGTGAATCGCAAAGGGAGGCAGCGATGCCTCCCTTTTTCATTGCGGTAAAAGGACTTCGCGGCCGCCCTTAACGCCGTGGCTGCGCCGGCGGCGGGGTCGGCGTCGAGGCCGAGGCGGCTGCCGGCGAAGTCGAACCACTGGCACCGAACAACAGCCGGGTCGGGTTGCGGTCGAGGTTATTCACCGCGCGGCTGATATCGCCGAGCGTCCGCCGGCCGTCAGACATCAACGCGCCGGAGCGCTTGTCGAAGTCTTCGGCGAGTTCGCGGATCGACTGCACGGTCAGGAACAACTCCCCGCCGTCCTTGCCGCCGGCGAGCCTGTTGAGGCCGAGCATCAGATTGTCGGCCTTGCCCATCACGCCATCGACCTTCGCCATCACGTCGTCGATCCTCGAGGCGTTGCGCGCCAGCGCGCCGGTGAAGGTCTCGAGGTTATGCAGCGAATTCTTCACGGCCTGCTGGTTGTCGGCGACCACGCGGTTGATGTTCTGCAAGGTGCCGCGGATCGCCTCCGTGACGTCCTGGAGCGCGCTTGGATCGGCGGTCAGCACCGGAATGCCGTCCTCGCCGAGCGGAACCGGCGGGGCGTTTTCGTCACCGCCCTTGAGCGAGATCGCGGCCACGCCGGTCAATCCCTGAAATTCGAGCCCGACGAACGTGTCTTTACGGACCGGCGCGTTGTTCTCGATCATCGCGCGTGCGACCACGCGACGCGGGTTGTCGAGCTTAACGGAGGTGACTTCGCCTATCCTGATACCGTTGAAATTGACGCTGGCTCCGTTGCGCAGACCCGCCGCCGGGCCTTCGAAAATGACGTTCATGGGGCTGCGCAGCTTGGTGGTGTGCAGGCTCTGGAACCACAGCACGAATCCGAACGCGGCGGCGATCACGGCGAGCGTGAACGATCCGATCAGAACGTAGTTCGCCCGCGTTTCCATTACCGAACTCCAAGACCGACCAAAACCAGCCCAATAACCAAAATAAGGGGCAAAATGAGCTCTTGAACTATCCCATGACCGCGCGGGCGCGTTTGCCGTGGAAGTAGGCCCTCAACCAGGGATGCTGCGAGGCCTGCATGTCGGCCATCGATCCTGCGGCAATGATCTTACCGTTCCCTAAAACGGCAATCCGGTCGCACGCCGTATAAAGGCTGTCGAGGTCGTGGGTTACCATGAAAACGGTCAGGCCCAAAGTCCGCTGGAGGGTCCGGACCAGCTCATCGAAGTCGCCGGCGCCGATCGGATCAAGGCCCGAGGTCGGTTCGTCCAGAAATACCAGTTCCGGGTCGAGCGCGAGCGCGCGCGCCAGCGCCACGCGCTTGATCATGCCGCCGGAGAGTTCCGAGGGGAAACGATCGGCCACTTCGGGACGCAAGCCCACCATGACGAGCTTGGCCATGGTGATCTCGTCGAGCAGGCGTTGGGTGACGTGGAGATATTCGCGCACCGGAAACTGGATGTTCTGCCGCACCGTCAGCGAAGAGAACAGCGCGCCCTGCTGAAACAGGATGCCCCAGCGCCGCTCCACCGCGCGCCGTTCCGCTGAACTCGCCGCGTCGAGGTCGACGCCGAACACCTCGATCCGCCCGGAGACTTTTGGAACGAGCCCGATGATGGTGCGCGTCAGCACGGATTTGCCGGCGCCGGAGGGACCGACAAACCCTAGGATCTCGCCGCGCTTGACGTCGAGGTCGAGACCGTCGAGCACTCTTGTCTTGCCGAACTGCACCGAGATGTCGCGCACCCGGATGATCGCATCCTGCGGCTGGATCTGCGGCTGGCTCGGACCTTGGCTCAGAACCTGGCTCTGCACCTGAACCGCCATCGTCACATCCCGATCGATGCAAAGAAGATCGCGAATACGCCGTCCATCACGATCACGAAGAAGATGCCCTTCACGACCGACGACGTCGTGTGCTGTCCGAGCGATTCCGCGCTGCCCTGAACCGCAAGCCCCTCGACGCAGGCAACGATTCCGATCACGGCCGCCATGACCGGCGCCTTGATCAGGCCGACGGTGAAGTGATCGATCGAGATCGCATCGCGCAACCTTAGCAAAAACGCCTCCGGATCAACCCCGCCATAAAGCCAGGCCACCAGCCCGCCGCCATAAAGGGCCGCGATCGCGCCGAGAAAGGCCAGGATCGGCAGCGCCAGCACCAGCGCCAGCATTCGCGGCAGGATCAGGACCTCGATCGGATCGAAGCCCATGGTGCGCAAGGCATCGATTTCCTCGCGCATCTTCATCGAGCCAAGCTCGGCGGTGTAAGCGCTTCCCGACCGGCCCGCGACCATGATCGCGACGAGAAGCACGCCGATCTCGCGCAGCACCAGTACACCCAACATATCGACCACGAAGATATCGGCGCCGAACCTGCGGAAGTGGAAGATGCCCTGCTGCGAGATGATGCAGCCGATCAGAAAGGTGATCAGGACGACGATCGGCACCGCGCGCCAGCACACCTGCTCCAGGTGGTGCACGGTGGACGTGAGGCGGAACGTCCTTGGATGGGTCAATACATGAAAGCTTGCGGCCAGGACTGCCCCGAGCATGTCGACGAGGCCAAGGATCGTGCCGCCAACCCCGGCCATGGTGCGGCCGACCTGGTCCAGGATGCCCGTGACCGTCACGGTCGTCGCTTCGGCAGGAGGAGCCGCCTTCACGCGGCGCACTTCCTCGACGAGCGTCGAATAATCCGCCGACAATCCCGCAATCTTGGCCTCGATGCCGCCCTGGGTGAGGCCGCGGCGCAGCCGTTCGATCAGCCAGGCGCCGAAGGTGTCGAGCTTGGAGATTTGCGAGACGTCGATGAAGACGTTTGCAGCCTTTCCCTTCAGCCGTTCGGCATCCGAGACCATCTGCTCGAGTTCGGAGGCAAAGCGCGCGGTCCACGGGCCAGCCGCACACAGCGCCAGGCCGTTGCCCCTTGCGATACGCTCCAATGTCGGGTCGCCCTTCACGATGCCAACTCCGCGCTGTTCCCAGATGCCGACTGAAACAAAAACCAGATACGTCTTGATAAATAATGTCTAGCATAGGGCCGCCGATCGCGGCGCCGAGAAAGTGCTAGATATTAAAATGACTTCCAGCAAAGTACCAACGTTGGACGCGAGAATCGAACGTTGGCCGATTGAAGGCAACTTTACGATCAGCCGCGGCGCCAAGACCGAGGCGGTCGTGGTGGTGGCGGAAGTAACCCACGGTAACACGACCGGCCGCGGCGAGTGCGTTCCCTATCCCCGTTATGGCGAGACGCCGGAAGCAACGCTTAAGGCGATCCTTGGCATGACGGATGCCATCGTCGACGGATTTGGAGGCGGCGGCCTGGATTGGCAGGCGCTGCAAGCGGCGATGCCGCCCTCGGCTGCCCGCAATGCACTCGACTGCGCCCTGCTCGACCTCGATGCAAAACAAGGAAACAAACGCATCTGGGATCGGCTCGGCCGCGCCGCGCCGCCCGCCTGTGTCACCGCCTACACGATTTCGCTCGGCACGCCCGAGACGATGGCGACGGCTGCTGCCAAGGCTTCGCACCGGCGGCTCCTCAAGATCAAGCTCGGCGGCGACGGCGACGGCTTGCGAATTGCCGCCGTGCGCCGGGCCGCGCCCCATTCGGAACTCATCGTCGATGCCAACGAGGCCTGGACCGAGGCCAATCTGGAGCAAAACCTCGCCGCCTGCGCCAAAGCCGGCGTCACGCTGGTCGAGCAACCGCTGCCGGCCGGCAAGGATTCAGCGCTCGCCCGCATCAAGCGGCCGATTGCGGTCTGCGCCGACGAAAGCGTGCATGATCGGGCTTCCCTGGGCGGCCTTCGCGAGCGCTACGATGCCGTCAATATCAAGCTCGACAAGACGGGTGGACTGACCGAAGCGCTGGCCATGGCGGACGCAGCAGCCGCGCAAGGCTTTGGCATTATGGTCGGCTGCATGGTCGCGACCTCGCTTGCGATGGCGCCGGCGATGCTGCTCACGCCAATGGCCCGCTTTGTCGACCTCGACGGCCCGCTGCTCTTGGCGCGCGATCGCGATGGAGGGCTGCGCTACGATGGCAGTCTCGTTTACCCGCCCGACGCCGCGCTCTGGGGGTGAACGTCAACGGCGCGCCGCGCGGCCCACATAATGGCAGCGCCCGAAAGCGCCATCACGGCCATCGCGTAATAGGCGCCCTGGCCGTAACGGGCGTAAATCATGCCCGAGATGATCGAGGCGCTTGAGGAAACGATGCCGCCGCAGGCCGCGAGATAACCCTGGGCCCGCGTAATCGCCGATAGCGGCACATGCCGCACCATCAGGTTCATGGTGCCCACCTGCGTCAGCCCGAAACTCAGGCCATGCGCGAGCTGAACCACGGCCAGCACCGCGACCGGCGGCTCCTGCGCCGTGATCAGCCAACGCGATACCGATCCCAACCCGCCGATGATCACCAGGGTCGACGGTTGAAGGGTAAACCGCGGCGATAACGCAAACACCGCGATCTCGGCAATGACGCCGAGCGCCCATAGCCCCGCAATCGTCAAGCCGCCGAGGCCTGCGAGTTGCCAGGTGATCGAGCCGAAGACGTAATAGGTCGAGTGACTGCCCTGGATCAGCGCCGAGGCCGCGATGATGGCGAGAAAGCCGCCGTCGCGAAGCAGCGCACTTGTTCCGTGCACCGCCGGGGACTTCGCCTTGCGGCTATCCAGCGGCTGCAAGCCAAGGCCGATCAGGGCGGCGAGCACCCCGGCGGCGACGATGATCCAGATCAGATGCTTCGGCGCAATGACATCGGCCAACAGGCCGCAGCCGAGCGCGCCGGCGATAAAGGCCGCCGACCCCCACAGCCGCAGCGGGCCGTAATCGAGGCCGTATCGCGCCACGCCCCGCAGCGCATAGGCGTCGGTCAAGGGGACGGTCGGCGTCCATGACGCCGCGGTCACGGCATAGACCAGGAATACCGCAAGCGGCAGATGCTGGGTGCCAATCACGGCGAAACCAAACGCCGTGACGATGGCCGTTGCGACCATGGCGCCGCGCACGGCGGCATGACGCTCGGCTAGGCCGGTGACGACCGGCAGCACGGTGAACCTTGTCACCGCCGGAACCGCGGCAATGACGCCGATCCAGGCCGCGTCGATCCCGACGGCCCTGAGCCACACCGGAAAGAACGGCAGATGGCAGCCGATCAGGGCGAAGATCGAACCATAGAACAGCGCCAGGCGGCGCGCGAATCGCCGCGAGACGATAGAAGATGCGATGGGGATTTGTGATTCGAAGGACATCAATTCAATTGCGATTCGGACGATATCGTGGTGATCGTTAGCTTAACCCGTGATGGTTTGCGCGGGGCATGAGTTAGCCATGGCCGACGAAGCATTTGCCCTGTCCCCGATTTCTGCGCGCGCGGCCCAGCCGAGCGAAGCGGATTATGACGCGATCCAGGAAGCGTTCATGGAGACCTCGCGGGGACGCTGGTTTCTCGGCGAGTATGCCAAACGCAACCGCAATTCCGATACCAGAATGGTGCTCGACGCGGTCGCGCGGATCGAGGAGACGCTGGCGGCCTCGAGGCAGCCCGTGCGCGATCCCCTGCTCGACCAGGCGCTGCAATCGCTCCGCTCGGCGCTGACGCAAGCGCGTGAGGTCGCCGATACAGCGGTCGCGGATCTGGCGCTGGAGCAGAATCTGGCGCCGGTGCGCAAGGGCGTCCGCATCATCCGTGAAATTTCGTGGCGCTGGCGCGAGATTGGGGGCGACGGCCGGATTTGCGACCTGATCGATTCCCAGATCGGCGCAATGGAGGCGGCGACCGAGAAAATGGCGCCGGCCGACCTCGCCCGCGCCTTAAGCGGCGCTTTCGACCAGATCGAACAGAAAATCGCAGCTTTCGACGCGAACGAGGCCGCCGCCTCGCCGCCGCCCGATGCGCCGGAAGCCACGGAAGCGCCGGCCGCGATGGCCCAAGCCGAGGTCCACGCGGAGCAACCGGCTGAAGCCGCTCCCGCCTCGACGATGACGGCGACCGAGCCAGCGCCGCATGCGATCGCGGAAGGCGAACCACACGATGCCTTCGACGCCACCGATGAAGCCATGCTCGACATGGTGGCGATGGAGATGGCCGCGCCCGATACGGATGCAGCCTACGAGCCCAAGCTCGACGACGGGCATATCGACGACGAACATGCCCACGCCGACCCGGCGGATGAGTTGAACGCGGCCGAGCCGGGTCTGGAAATTGCGCCCTACGAGATCGACGTCACCTTCCCCGAAGACAACGCCAGCGACCTGGCGCCTGCGACCACATCGGCGCTGCCGGTCGTGACCCCGCTTCAATCGACGCCAGCGCCGCCACCCCAGCCGATAACCGTGACTGTGCCGGAAGCAGAGCCCGAGCCGTCGCTCGGTTCGAGCCTGATCGCAAACGGCATCGTGTCACGGCCCCGCGCCTCGCGGCCCGATCCGCTGGCCCCGATCCGGCGCATGAGCCAGACCGAGAAGATCGCGTTCTTCTCGTAAATCTGTCGCGCTATCTCAGCTTGAACGGATTTTCATCCTCAGTTCCGGATTCCGCACGAGGATATCGGTGAGCCACGGTATAGTCCGTTCGGCGGAATCCAGCACGACGACTGCTGAACGATAAGCAACGCCCGAATAGTACTGCACCGGCGTCCATTGGCCGCCATCTTCAACGTCGCGACGAAACTCCTCGAATCCATAGCTGCCGTCTGGCCGCGAGAAAATATCCACGCATCGATCGTGTTCCGAATTTTCGACGCTGACAAAGACCAGCCACGATTTGTCGATTCGTTTCGACATCAAGCATTCCGCGCATCAAACCGAGCCCAAGGCTGCATTAGTTGGGCGGTGACGCCAAGCCTTCTCTGCCTGGCGCTCCATCATCGCGTCGAGGATAGCCCCGATTACTTCACCGGGAAATGCACCATGGTGACGCCGCCGGAAGCGTAATTGGGAATGTCGCCCGCAACTGCCTGACCTTCTTTTGAGCCGAGCGCGCTCATCAACGCCGCCTCGCTGTCGAAGTCGGCCTCGAAGATGCAGAAATACGGCGCCTCGCCGGGCCCCAGCCGTTTTGCGTCGAACGAATAGTGCGCGTTCTTGGCGCCGGGAATCGTGTTCGCCAGCGGCACATGCGTCTCGACGTAGTATTTTCTGAAATGGGCGGGGTCCTTGGGTTCGTTGTAAAGGACGAGCAGCCTGTGCATCACCAACTCCCGGTCTGTTTTTCAACTCGCGTCTTTTGATGACGCGTGCTGCCACGATAACAGACCGATCAGGTTCCGGCGAGAACTAGCACCGCGGCGATGCAAGCCCGCAGGCGATCAGGCGCGAATAAAGTTCCGAATCCACGTTGCCGCCGGACAGCACGATCACGATCGTCTTGCCGCGCGCATCGATGCGCCCGGCGAGTAGTGCGGCGAGGCCGATCGCCCCGCCCGGCTCGACCACGAGCTTCAATTCGCGGAAGGCAAACGCCACCGCGGCGCCAACTTCCGCATCGCTCGCGGTGACTCCTTTCGAAAGCAGCTTGCCGTTGATGGCAAAAGTGATCTCGCCGGGGATCGCGGCCATCAGCGCATCGCAAATGGTGCGGCCCTTGGCGCCATGACCCTCGCGCTTGCCCGCGCGCAGCGAGCGGGCGTGATCGTCGAAAGCTTCCGGCTCGGCCGACATCACCTGCGCCTGCGGAAAGCGCGATTTGACGGCGGTGGCGACGCCGGCAATGAGGCCGCCGCCGGAAACCGGCGCGACGACAATGTCAGGCGCGATGCCGAGCGCGGCGAGGTCCTCGCAGATCTCCCGCCCGATGGTGCCCTGCCCCGCGATCACCTTGGGATCGTCATAAGGCGGCACCAGCGTCGCGCCGTTTTTGCCGGCGATGTCGCGCGCGATCGCCTCGCGGTCCTCGCGATCGCGATCATAGAGCACGACTTCCGCGCCAAAGGACTTGGTGCGCTCGCGCTTCAGCAGCGGCGAATCCACCGGCATCACGATGGTGGCCGGCATGTTCAAAATCTTCGCTGCCGCGGCCACGCCCTGCGCGTGATTGCCGGACGAAAATGCGACGACGCCGCCCTTGCGGGCGCTTTCCGGTATCGAAGCAAGCTTGTTGAATGCGCCGCGGAACTTGAACGAGCCGGTGCGTTGCAAGACTTCCGGCTTGAGAAATACTTTCGCACTGAGGCGATCGCAGAGCACCGGCGGCAACAACAGCGGCGTACGGACCGCAAACGGCGCAATCACCTTGGCGGCGGCGTCGATATCGGCGGAACTCACGGGTACGTGAGATGGCGGCGCGTGCGAAAGAGGTTCGTTCATGGATCGGATTTAACGCCTCTCGCGCGGCGGCGGCAAGAGCGCAGACAAGGGCGCAAGCGACCTTCCGTTGGTCAGAAAGAAGGCTGCCGTAGCCCGAGCGGTATGCCGTGGCAGGCTTACGCGGCGGCGCGCGCCGCGACCGCGGGAACCAGCGCGTTTTCACGTTGCAGATCGGTCCAGCTGATGATCTCAAACCGGCCGTCCTCATGCTCGACGAGCGCGGTGCAGCTTTCGACCCAGTCGCCGCAATTCATGTAGCGGATGCCCTGCTCGTCGCGGATCACGGCATAGTGGATGTGGCCACAGATCACGCCCTCGGCGTCGTAGCGGCGGGCTTCGGCGACCAGCGCGTTTTCGAACGCGCCGATATAGTTCACCGCCTTCTTGACCTTCTGCTTGGCCCATTGCGACAGCGACCAGTAGCCGACGCCGAACAGGCGGCGGAAGAAGTTGACCAGCCGGTTCATCTGGATCGCGAAGTCGTAGGCCTTGTCGCCGAGATGGGCGAGCCAGCGCGCGTTCTGCACCACGAGATCGAAGATATCGCCATGGATGACGAGATAGCGCTTGCCGTCGGCGCCGGTATGCACGGCGTTTTCGACCACATCGATGCCGCCGAAATGCGTGCCGTAATATTTGCGCAGGAACTCGTCGTGATTGCCGGGGATATAGATCACCTTGGCGCCCTTGCGCGCCTTGCGCAGCATCTTCTGCACGAAGTCGTTATGCGATTGCGGCCAGTGCCAGCCCGACTTCAGCGCCCAGCCATCGACGATGTCGCCGACCAGATAGATCGTGTCGGCATCGTGGACGCGGAGAAAATCAAGAAGTTTGTCGGCCTGTGAACCGCGCGCTCCGAGATGCACGTCGGAGATAAACAGGGTGCGAAAATGCCGCTCCGGCTGTTCTTCACTCATCGAGTCACTTCCCATGCGCGCGCCTAACAGATTCCGATGACAATTCCATGACTGCTACAATCCGGCGTCCCATCCGAATCGAAGCGTTGCCGATTATGACTTGCGATAACAGCCGCTTGCGACAAACAGGCGACATCTGCGGGGTGCGAGCAAGGTTCCTTTCGACCAACAATGGTTAACGCGTTTGTGCCAAGCGAAGGCCATGAATCCGCGCTTCCCGCGACACAATGCGTCCGAGCCGTGCACAGAAATGAGCCACTCTTGAATCGAGGGCGCAGGGAAAGCCGGGTGTCCAATGCACCCGCAGCTCCGCGTGCAAAAAATGGAAAGCACGCAGATAAGTTCACCACAGGTTCACCGGATTGATCCGGCCTTCCCCGCGCGAGTGGTTTTAACGGCTTCTTTCGCGCTCTCCCTGGTGATCGGGCTTTGTGTCACCATCCCCGGTGCGATTGCCAAAGCAATCGTCACCGCGTTGATGCCAGCGTCGAGGCATCAGGACCACACGACTTCGCCGTCCGCCTGTCTGCGCATTCGTCAGCCGCACCGCAAGCGTCGACCGCATCCCGCCCAACGTTCGTGACGATGGCCAACGCCCCTCGTATCAAGCGAGACGGGCGAAGAACTGCCAGTGATTTGCCCGTCGCCTTAAGCGAAATATTTTTGGCAAGAGGACTGGACAGCTGGAATCAGATTGAAGCGGCTCGAGAAATCAGTGTTTTGGCGCTTCCGCTTGTCCGAGCGCTGGCTTGTCGGCCTGCGGCCGGGATCCGGGCCGCAGCCGTTCGCGCGCCGCCTGAAACGTCACGTAGAGTGGCGGGATTGCAAAGATGCCGATGAAAGACGCCAGGATCATCCCGCCGAACACCGGAGTGCCGACGTCACGACGCGCAAGCTCGGAGGCGCCCGTCGCAACGACCAACGGCAACAGTCCGAGGATAAAGGCAAACGAAGTCATCATCACCGGACGGAATCGCAGCCGCGAGCCCTCGGTGGCAGCCTCGAGCAACGGGACTCCCTTTTCACGCTGCTCCTTGGCAAATTCGACAATCAGGATGCCGTTCTTGGCGGCAAGGCCGATCAACACCACCATGCCGATCTGCGCGTAAAGATCGAGCGTGAGGCCGCTCAGGGTCATGGCAATGAAAGAGCCAAGAATGCCGATCGAAACCGACAGCAACACAGGTACGGGAATCGTCCAGCTTTCGTACAATCCAACCAGAAACAGATAGGCAAACAGCACCGCAAACCCGAGGATGATTCCTGTCTTGCCCTCAGCGCGCTTCTCCTGGAATGCCGTGTCGGTCCATTCTCCAGCGTAGCCGGGAGGCAATGTCTTGGCGGCTACGGCTTCCATAGCCTTCAGCGCCTGTCCGGACGAGACGCCGGCGGCGGGGCTCCCTTGAACGGTCACTGCGCGAAGATTGTTGTAACGGATCAGCGCCGGCGGTCCGACTGCGACTCGCGCTTCCGCCAGGCTTCGAAGCGGGATCATCTTGCCGTCGGCATTCCTGACGTTGATGCGATAAATATCGTCAATGCTGGCCCGGTCGGATGCCTCGGCCTGGACGTTGACCTGCCACCGCCGCCCAAACAGGTTGATATCGTTCACGTAGATGCCGCCCAGCGACGCCTGCAGCGCCTGGAAGACATCGTTCAACTGCACCCCCAGGATCTGGACCTTGTCGCGGTCGATATCGAGGTAGATCGACGGGTTGGTGGCCGAGAACGTGCTGAACACGCGGTTCAGTTGCGGATCCTGGTTTGCCGCTACTACAAGGCCGCGCAGAGCCTGCGCCATCGCCGCCGGGCTGCCACCGCGCAGGTCTTCCAGAACGTAGGCGAAGCCGCCTCCGGTACCGAGCCCGATGATCGGCGGTGGCGCGAGCGGGACGACCACCCCATCACCGATCTGACGGAATTCCGCGCCCAGGCGCGGAATCAGTGCTGCCACGCCCAATGATCGATCCTTCTTGCGCTCATCGAACGGCTTGAGGGTCACGACAATGAACCCGGAGTTGGATGCAGAATAGCTGTCGATGAAGTTCAAACCGATGACCGAGGTATAGTCCGCGACGGCGGGGTCCGCCTTGAGGATCGCCTCCGCCTGCTGGATTACGCCAGCTGTCCGCGCGACGGACGAACCGCCCGGCAGCTGGACGACCACGAACAGCGCGCCCTGATCATCCTCAGGCAAGAAACCGGTGGGCGTGATTTTTGCCAAGCCGAGCACACCAGCGCCGGCAACTGCGACCATGACGAGTCCGATGATCGACAGCCGTACGATGCGCGCCACGGCCGCGCCGTAGAGGTCACGCACATGGTCAATCCCGCGCATCACATAGCCGATCGGACCGCGGCGCGGCCCATGATGTGGCCGCAGCAGCACGCCGCCCAGCGCCGGGGACAAGGTGAGCGCGTTGATCGCCGAGAGGAACATCGACACCGCGACAGTGACCGCAAACTGCCGGAACAGCTCGCCGGAGATGCCCGGAATAAAGGCCACCGGCACGAACACCGAGAGCAGCACCATGGTGATGGCGATGATCGGAGCGGTGATCTCCGACATGGCCTGTTTGCTCGCCTCGGCGGGCGACAATTCCGGATGTTCTTCCATCACGCGTTCGATGTTCTCGACCACGACAATGGCGTCGTCGACCACAATGCCGATTGCGAGCACGACCGCGAGCAGCGACACCGAGTTTGCCGAATAACCGACGGCGAGCAACACAATGAAAGTCCCGATCAGGCTGACCGGAACAGCGACGGTTGGAATGAGGGTGGCGCGGATGCTGCCGAGAAAAAGGTAGACCACGAGCACGACGAGGATGAAGGCCTCGAACAGCGTCTTCAGTACCTCGTGGATGGTGTCGGTCACGAAGACGGTCGGGTCGTAGGTGACTTTCCAGTCCAGGTCCTCGGGGAAACGCGTCTGCAATTCCTCGATCTTGGCGCGCACCGCCTTCAGCGTGGCGATCGCATTTGCGCCGGGGCTCTGGTACATGGCGATGGCTGCGGCCGGTCCACCGTTGAAGCGGGTATCGCGATCGAGATTTGCTGCACCCAGATCGATTCGCGCCACGTCGCCCAGGCGCAGCACCGATCCGTCCGGGTTGGTGCGCACGACGATGTTCTCGAATTCCTTTGCTGAAGTCAGCCGGCCTGTCGTTTGAATGTTGAGCTGGAGCTGCTGATCGTTTGAGATGGGTCGTGCGCCAATCCGTCCGACGGCCGCCTGAACGTTCTGTGCCTTGATCGCGTTGATGATGTCCCCGGTCGTCAGGTTAAGGCCGGTCAGCCGATCGGTCCGTACCCAGGCGCGCATCGAGTAGTCCTGCGCACCCCAAAGGCTTGCGTCCCCGACACCAGGCGTGCTCCTGATCGCATCGAGCATGTTGATCGTGACATAGTTGGACAGAAACAACGAATCGTGCGTGTGTTTCGGTGAGTACAGCGCGATCACGCCGAGCAGGGCTGACGACTTCTTCTTCACCGTGACGCCTTGTTGCTGCACAGTTTGCGGCAGGCTGGAGAGTGCAACCTGCACCCGGTTGTTCACGTTGACGGTGTTGATGTCAGGATTGGTGCCGAGCTCGAAGGAGACGATCAGTGTGTAGCTGCCGTCGTCGCCGCTGACGCTCTTCATGTAGATCATCTTGTCGACGCCGACCACCTGCGCCTCGATGGGTTGGGCGACCGTCTGGTCGACCACGGTGCTGTTGGCGCCGGGATAGAAAGTTGTAACCGATACCTGCGGCGGCACGATGTCGGGATATTGCGCGATGGGTATGGAATAGAGCGCGAGTGCACCGGCGATCGTCGTGACGATGGCGATGACGATTGCGAGCCGCGGCCGATCG
Organism: Bradyrhizobium erythrophlei; assembly: GCF_900142985.1. NCBI lineage: Bacteria > Pseudomonadati > Pseudomonadota > Alphaproteobacteria > Hyphomicrobiales > Nitrobacteraceae > Bradyrhizobium > Bradyrhizobium erythrophlei. The sequence goes on along the minus strand of NZ_LT670849.1, from coordinate 5,383,674 downwards.
ACGAAGATGGCTGACAGCATGGCCTCAACCCCCCTGGTTGAGCGCCGGCTGAAGCGGAGTCGCACGCACCGGCGCGCCGGGGCGCACGGACTGGAGTCCCTGTACGATGACCTCCTCACCGCCGTTGAGCCCGGACTCCAAAGCGACGTCAGTGCCGGTTCCCCCTGTCGGCTTGACCCGCTTCACGACCGCCTTGCCGTCTTCCACGACGAACACGTAGACACCCTCCTGGTCGGCAATGAGGGCCGCCTGCGGCACCACGACTTGCTCCTTCACGCTGCCACTTTCCAGATCCACCCGCACCCGGACGAACTGACCGTCGATGAGGCTGGAAGCGGGATTCGGGAAAGTGGCGCGCACCAGCACCGTGTCTGTCGCGCGATCGACCGTCACGTCGACGAAGTTGATCCGTCCCGGCTGGTCGTAGATCGTTCCATCGGCGAAACGAAGACTTGCCCTGAGGGCGCTGAGATCGACCTTGGTCTTGGTCTCGCGCGCTTTCAGAAAATCGCGCTGGCTGACGGGGAAAGTGACATACATCGGGTCCTGGCTGACGATCGTGGTCAGTGTGCCGCTACCCGGACTGACGAGATTGCCTTTGGTCACGTTTGTCTTGCTGATCTTGCCCGCGATCGGCGAAGTAATATCGGTGTAACCGAGATTGATCTTGGCGGTCGCGAGGGCGGAATCGTCGCTCAGCACCGCGCCCGCGGCCTGATCGTCCGCTGCCTTTTGTTGATCGCGCGCCACCACTGTGCCGACGTTCTTGTCGAGCAACTCCTGGGCGCGCTGGAGTTGCAGTGCGCTCAAAACCTTTGCAGCCTTGCTGCGTTCGAGCGCGCCCTCGGCCTGCTCGACCGCAGCCTGGAACAGCCCCTTTTCGATACGGTAGAGCGGGGCGGCTTCGCTGATCGCATCGCCCTCCTTGAACAGGACGGCTTCCAGGAACCCCGTCACCCGCGCCTGGATATCGACCCGATTGATCGCATCGACGCGCCCAACGAAGTCGAGCGAAAGTGTGATCGGCTTGCGTTCGGCCTTGACAACCCCGACGGGAACAGGAGCGGATGCTTGTTGTGCACGTGACGGCGAGACAAAGGCTGCCGCCAGCAATAAAGCGCAAATCGCAACGCGAACCGCAGCTCCCGCATCACGCCCGGACGTTCGGGCGACGCAGCATGCATGTCCGGCCTTCAGGCGCTGCCGTGCAGCGTCGTGCGAAAGTACATTCCCTGGAATTGTCGGCGCTTTCGTTTCCTTTTGCGCCGCCTGCATGGAGCCGAATGAATAGCAATCACTGCACATCAACTCCCCCCTTTGGCGAATGTCTTTTTTACGTTAGCTCGATGATGGCGCTTTCTTTCGGATCAGCCGATGCAGTTTCGGCAACTTAGACTAAATGTTTTGCGGACAGAGCCTCGCATCCAATTTAGCGCTTTTCCCGTTACCACGCCACGTTTACTTGCCCAAAATAGAGATCATCGATCATGCGGCCATCATGCGCCGGTGTCGACTTGGGATGCCCGTGATCGACTTCAATCCTTTGTATGTCGGGCAAAAAGAACAGCCCCAGCTTTGGGGAAAGCTGGGCCTGTCTCAGGAGGACATGACGCCCGGTGACCGGGGTAATCGCGGGGTCGCAAGGTAGATTCATTCCGAGGCTGATCCTGCCTAAATCGGAGGACCTGCCGCCCGCTTCTCGGCGGTGCGCGCGAGCAGGCTTACCGCTGTTTCGATCACCTGCTCCTGGCTACACGGCTTGTTCAGGACAGGGATGCCGCGAAAGGCTTCCGGGAGCGCACTGCCATTATAGCCTGTGACGAATGCGAACGGGATGTCACGCTGTGACAATGCGCTCGCGATCTGGTCCACCGGGCTGCCGTGCAGATTGGCGTCGAGCAGGACGCCATCGAAGTGCGATCGCTCGATCAGTTCACATGCTTTCTCAACGGTCGTGACCGGCCCTTCCACGCTGGCCTTGACGTCCTCGAGCGCACTGACGATGTCGAGCCCGATCAAGGGCTCGTCTTCGACCACGAGGAAGCGCCGCCCTTCGAGACTATGGCTGTCAGCCGTACCGGTGCTCTCTACGGTTCGCGCGCTCGTCGGCGCCGCGTTGGCCTCGCTGGCGATGCCGCAGCTAAGCGGAAGCACGATGCTCCAGCTAATCCCCTCCGGCTCCGACGTCATGTGCGCTTCGCCGCCCTGCCCCTTCACGCTTTGAGCGATCAACGTGGTGCCAAAGCCCGGCGTTGGCGAAGGCGCGACGAGCGGGCCGCCGCGCTCCGTCCAACGCATGCGCAGTGCATCATCCGCCACCCAGGTTACCGACACGCGGCCGGTCGGGACCGACAGCGCTCCGTATTTCGTGGAGTTGGTGGCGAGTTCGTGCAGGACAAGCGCCATATGAAGAGCCACCTGCGAGTCGAGCCGCACAACCGGCCCCTCTGCCGTCAATCGCGCATCATCGCCGCGTCCCAGAAGTACCTGATCGCCGATCAGCTCGCGAAGTTCTGCGCGTTGCCAGCTTGTCTCGCTGAGCATGTTGTGAACGCGGGCCAGCGCCTGGACGCGGCCGCCAAAACTCCTCGCAAACTCCTTCGGGTCACGATGACGCGTCAGCGTTCGGTGCGCCATGGCTTGCACCACGGCAAGCGTATTCTTCACACGATGATTGAGCTCGTTCAGCAAGAGGCGCTGGGTTTCGGCGGCCCGTTTGCGTTCGATCAGGTCCGCCGTCGGACGCGCCAGAATGTCGAGCATGCGGAGGTCGCGTTCGGAAGGCCGGTGCGGCCTGGCCCAATGGGTCGAGATCATGCCCACCAATTTGCCGCTGCGCGCGATGAGCGGCGTGCTTTGCCCGGCCCGGATGCCTGCCGCCAGCAATGCGTCGCGGTCCGGCTTGCCGGCCATGAAGGCGCAGTTGGCGACGTCCTCGGCGATCGCGCGCTTGCCGGTTCGCAACACCTCGCCGCAGGTGCATCCGGAATCGGCGCGTACCCATTCCCAGAAGCGCATGCCCTCTGGTGACAGTCCTCTCGACGCCAGCATCTGAAGCTCACCGGCGGGACCGCGCTCCGGGTGAAAGATCAGCACCATGGACACTTCGGACTGCATGATCGTGGCCGCCGCCTCGGCCAGCTTGCCGTAAAGCGCGTCCTCATGGGCCTCGTCGAGGAGTTCAAGGCTGATTTGCCGGAGCAGCTCGCTATCCCGCAATTCGGATTCGAGCTGGCTTTGGGTTTCCTGAAGTTTATGGATGGCAGAACGCCGCTGTTCGGCGCGCTCGTGCCGGGCGATGATCATCGCAGCGGTCTGCGTGATCCTCCCGGCGAGTTCGGTATCGTTTGCGGTCGCCTCACGCGGCTCCGGCCAATAAAGCGCGAACGTCCCGGCGAAGCGTGGGCCGGCTGTGTGGATCGGAAAACTCCAGCAGCCGCGATAGCCGAACCTGGCAGCCATCCATAGCCAGGGCTCCCATCGCGGGTCACCTCTCACGTCGGCGGTCAACACAGCCTCACCGGCCGCAAGGCCGCATGCGAGCGATTCCGGACCGATGGCGCAGCCGTCCGCGGCTTGCGCATATTCGGCGGACATGCCGACGACGTGATGCAGGGCTGTGCCATCGGCGTTGGCGTGATAAAATGCCGCCCGGACGCCGGAGCCCAACGCAGCAATAGCCGTGTCGACGAGAATGCCGAGCGACTCGGCAAGAGGGGCATCGCTCAGGGCCGATTCAAATGCTTGCCGCTGTCCGGATAGCCACGTTTCCCGTTCGCGCAGCTCTTCCCGCCTTCGCTCATCCAGGTCATCGCGCAGCGTGGAATGTGAAGGTCGGGGCTGGGCTTCCGTCAACACATCAGCGTCCTCTGCAACGAAAACGGCGCCTCGGCGGGCGCCCGAGAGCGTTGCATATCGGGGCGGCGAAAGCTAGCGGGGAAACGTGGAACCCGAGCTAACGTGCTGGCAGCTCAACAGTTCCAGCGGTTCCGGTCTCCGCTGCCCCAGCGTTCGAGGCGCGCGGCAAACGAAAACCCTCGACGAGGGCGAAGATCGCGGGAATGACGATCAACGTCAGCAGCGTCGAGGAGATCATGCCGCCGATCATCGGAACGGCGATGCGCTGCATGATCTCCGAACCGGTGCCTGTGCTCCACAGGATCGGCAGCAGCCCCGCCATGATCGCCACCACGGTCATCATCTTCGGCCGGACGCGCTCGACGGCGCCGTTGAGGATCGCTTCGCGGAGATCGAGCTGACTCAGCGTTCGCCCCTCCGCGAGGCGGCGCTGCCTGATCTCGGCGAGCGAATGGTGGAGATAGATCAGCATCACGACGCCGGTCTCGGCGGCGACGCCGGCGAGCGCGATAAATCCGACCGCAACCGCGACCGAGAGATTGAAACCGAGCCACCACATCAGCCAGAGCCCGCCGACCAGCGCGAACGGCAGCGACAGCATGACGATCATCGTATCCGTGACCGACCTGAAATTGAGGTAGAGCAGCAGGAAGATGATGAGCAACGTCGCCGGCACCACGATCTTCAGCCGCGCGGTGGCGCGTTCCAGATATTCGTACTGCCCGCTCCAGACTACATAGTAGCCTGGAGGAAACGCGACGCTGGCCTCGACCGCGCGCTGGGCGTCCGCGACATAGCCGCCGAGGTCGCGATCGCGGATGTCGACGTAGATATAGGTCGCGAGTTGCGCATTCTCGGTCCGGATCGAGCTTGGGCCACGCGCGAGCTGGACGGTCGCGACCTCCGCCAACGGGACGGCGCCGCCGTCCGGCATGGCAACGAGGATGTCGCTTGCGATCTTCGCCGGGTTGTCGCGGAGGTCGCGCGGATAGCGCATGTTGACCGTAAACCGCTGCCGGCCTTCGACGGTCGTCGTCACCGCCTGTCCGCCAAGCGCGGTCGCAATCGTGTCCTGGACGTCCTGAACCATGATGCCGTAACGCGCGAGCGCCGCCCGGTCGGGCACGATCTCCAGATAGTAGCCGCCGAGGCCGCGCTCGGCATAGGCCGACGATGTGCCGGGGACGGTTCTCAGCACCTGCTCGATCTGCCTTGCGAGGTGATCGATCTCGACAAGATCGGTACCAATCACCTTGACGCCGACGGGGGTGCGGATGCCGGTCGAGAGCATGTCGATGCGCGCCTTGATCGGCATCGTCCAGGCGTTCGATACGCCCGGAAATTGCAACGCCTTGTCCATCTCGGCGATCAGGCCGTCGAGGGTGAGGCCCGGCCGCCATTGCTCCTTTGGCGCGAGATTGACGATCGTCTCGAACATTTCCGGGGGCGCCGGATCGGTCGACGTCTCGGCTCGGCCGGCCTTGCCGAACACGGAGGCGACCTCCGGGAACGACTTGATGATGCGGTCCTGCATCTGCATCAGCTCAGTGGCCTTGGTGACGGAGATGCCGGGCAACGTGGTTGGCATATAGAGCAGCGTGCCTTCGTTGAGGTTTGGCATGAATTCGCTGCCGAGCTGGCGCGCCGGCCATATCGTGATCGCCAGCGCCGCGAGCGCGAGCAGGACGACGAGGGTTCTTGCCCGCAGCACGCCCTTGATGACCGGCCGGTAGATCCAGATCAGGAAGCGGTTGATCGGATTCTTGTGCTCCGGCACGATCCGGCCGCGCACGCAGATCACCATCAGCGCCGGCACCAGCGTCACCGAGAGCAGCGCGGCCGCCGCCATCGCGAACGTCTTGGTGAAAGCGAGCGGGCTGAACAGCCGCCCTTCCTGCGATTCCAGCGTGAAGATCGGCATGAACGAGACGGTGATGATCAGCAGGCTGAAGAACAGCGCGGGCCCCACCTCCGCCGCCGCCTCGATCAGGACCGCAATGCGTGACATTCCCGGCGCGGCGCGCTCGAGATGCTTGTGCGCGTTCTCGATCATGACGATCGCAGCGTCGACCATGGCGCCGATCGCAATGGCGATGCCGCCGAGGCTCATGATGTTGGAGCCGATGCCGAGCAGCTTCATCGCGGCGAAGGCGATCAGGATTCCGACCGGCAGCATCAGGATCGCGACGAGCGCGCTGCGGACGTGCAGCAGGAACACGATGCACACGAAGGCGACGACGAGGCTCTCCTCAAAGAGCGTATGCTTGAGCGTGTCGACCGCGGCGTAGATCAGATTGGAGCGGTCGTAGACGGGAACGATCTCGACGGATTTCGGCAAGGACGTTGCGATTTCCCTGAAACGCTTCTTGACGTTCTCGATGACGTCGAGCGCGTTCATGCCGAAGCGTTGTAGCGCAATGCCGCCGGCGACTTCGCCCTCGCCATTGAGTTCGGTGACGCCGCGCCGCTCGTCTGGCCCGAGTTCGACCCTGGAGACGTCTCGCAACAGGACGGGTGTCCCGCCGTCGTTCTTCAGCACGATGTTGCCGAGGTCGTCGATACCCTTGAGATAGCCTTTGCCCCGAATGACGTATTCGAATTCCGACAATTCGACCGTGCGCCCGCCGACATCGGCATTGCTGGCGCGGATCGCGTCGCGAACCTTTTGCATGGTGATGCCGAGATCGCGCATCCGCTGCGGATCGAGCACCACGTTGTACTGCTTCACAAAGCCGCCGACGCTTGCGACCTCCGCCACGCCTTCGGCTTTCGCCAGCGCAAATTTCAGATTCCAGTCCTGGATCGTCCTGGTGTCGGCGAGATTCAATTCTCTCGACATCACGGCGTATTGGTAGACCCAGCCGACGCCGGTGGCGTCGGGACCGATGGTCGGGGTCACGCCCGCCGGGAGGCGCGCGTTGGCGGCGTTCAGGAATTCGAGGACCCGCGAGCGCGCCCAATAGATGTCCGTGCCGTCTTCAAAGATCACATAGACGAACGATACGCCAAAGAACGAGAAGCCGCGGACGACCTTCGATCTCGGCACCGTCAGCATGGCGGTCGTCAGCGGATAGGTGACCTGGTCCTCGATCACCTGCGGCGCCTGCCCTGTATACTCCGTGTAGATGATGACCTGCGTATCGGAGAGATCGGGAATGGCGTCGAGCGGCAGATGGACCAGTGCGTAGATTCCGGCGGCGGCGGCAAAACCGGTCCCGAACAGCACCAGCAACAGGTTGCGCGCCGACCAGGCGATGAGGCGGGCGATCATGGGCGAGGCTCCTGGCCGGCCGGCCGTTGCATCTCATCTGCCTCGGCAAAGCCCTTGAGTGCCGCCTTCAGGTTGCTTTCGGCGTCGATCAGGAAATTGGCTGAGGTCACGACCGCTTCGCCCTCAGTGACGCCCTTGACGATTTCGACGTAACCACCGCCGCGGCGGCCGGACCTGATCTCGCGCGGTTCGAAACGGCCATCGCCCCTGTCGATCAGGACGGCCTGGCGCGCGCCGTTGTCGAGGATGGCGCTTTCCGGCACGGCCAGCACTGGGTCCGGCGCTCCCGTTTCGATCTCGGCGTCGACATACATCTCCGGCCGCAGCACCTCGTCGGGATTGGGCACCTCGACACGGATGCGCGCGGTGCGCGTCCGGGCGTTGAGATGGGGATAGATCAGCGCCACGGTGCCGGTGAACGTATGCCCCGCGAGCGCGCGCGGATGGATCGTCGCCTTGGCGCCGATGGTAACTTGCGGAAGATCGCGTTCGGCGACGTCGAGAAGCGCCCAGACGATCTGGTGGTCCGCGATCCGGAAAAGCACCTCGCCCGGCGCGGCGCGCATTCCGTTCACGGCATTGCGTTCGAGGATCTCGCCATCCTGAGGCGCGAGCCACGGAATCGACAGCGAGATCTCGCGGGTGCGTTCGATCTCCTTGACGGCAGGCTCCGGCATCGCGAGGTTCTCCAGCCTCCGCCGCGCACCCTTCAGTTCTTTTCCCGCAGCGCCGACGCTGATCGCGGAGAGATATTCGGCCGCGGCGCTGGAAATCGCCGGACTGTAGACGTTCATCAGCGGTTGCCCCTTCTGAACGTGATCGCCGGTCGTCACGTTCGCGACGCTCTCGACGAATCCCTCGAAACGCAGCGTGACGACCGAGACGCGCCGCTCGTCCAGCTGGATCGTGCCGGGCACGCGGATGACCGACCTGACGGGCTGCCGCATCACCGGCTCGGATTTCGCGCCGCTGCGCTGAATCCTGCCGGGCGAAAGCTTGACGGAGCCATCGTCGCTGTCTTCGTCCTCGTAGACCGCGATGTAGGCCATCCCCATATTGTCTTTCTTCGGCGTGGGAGACTTATCCGGCAGCCCCATGGGGTTGCGATAGAACTTGATCCTTCGCTCGGGTTTCGCCTCGGCTGCCTTTTTGTCCGCGGACGTCTCCTCGGGATCGTTGAAGCTGACGTCGGTGTCCGCCGGCACGGCGCGCCAGTCGCGGCCGTCAGGGGTTTTCTTCGGCGTCGGCGAATAGAGCGGCTTTCCGTCGGGGTCCTGATAGTAGATCGCGCCGGTTTCGGCCGCTCTCGCCGATGGCATGATGGACGGCGCGGCGAACGGCCTTGCGCGTGGCATCCCGCCCGCGACGAAGGCGGCGCCAGCCACTGCGACAATCGCAGCGGCTGCGCCCAGCGAGATGGCGCGGTTCATTTTTGCGCCGTGATGACGAGCTTGCTTTCGACGGTGCCGGTCTCGCCCTGAACCTTGGCGCCGAGCGACAATTGCCAGCGGCCGGCCATGCCGAAGGTGGCCTTGAAGCGGTAGGTGCCGGGCTCCGTTCCCGGCATCGCCGTCACCTTCGTCGCCATCTCCTGCATGCCGTCCGGCGACATGTCGAGCCGGGACGCGAACACGACGGCATCGGCCACCGGTGTTCCGGTCTTCGTGTTCACCAGCCTGACCGTGACGATCTTGTCGGCGCCGGGCTGGACGGTCGGCTCGACGAGCTGGAATTCGTAGTCGGTGATAGCGGCGAAGGCGAGCTTCGGCGCTGCCGCCAGCAAGAGTGCGATCAGCGCAGCCGCGATGGCGCGCGTGCTTGTGGAAGTCTTCATGATTGTTTTTCCTCGAAACGTCTGATGGTGGCCGCAAGAGTCGCGGCATGCGACGATGCGCACGGCCGGTCGTGGTCGCGCGTCAACGTTCCGGCGGAAAGCCGCCGGTCAGACGGTCGTTCGAGGTGGTTGGTCGGGCGGGTGCTCGCCCAGCCCATCGATCAAGAGATCGTCGGGCAGCGCGAAGGCGCCAAGCGAGAACGCGCGTTCGAGCAGCGCAGCAGCGCCGTCGGGCGGCGGCATGGTGATCGTCAGCATGCAAAGGGCGACGAACGAGCAGGACCCGCAATCCCTGGCTTTCTGGTCGGGCTGGCCGGGGCAGCACGGCATGTCTTCCGCCATCTGCATATCTTCGGCCATCTGCACTTCGTGGGCGGCGGCGGCCATATGCGAGGCGGCCACCGCGGGTGCCGACAGCGGCGCCACGAGCAGCCCCGTCGCGACAGCGAAAGCGATCAGCCAGTTGAAGACTTTCCGCAGATCCATGGCCACTTTTCGCACACCACGAACAGCCCTGCAAACCGCGGGCTCATCACGATTGCGCCAATTCACAGTGTCTCCGGGAGAAATTATTCAATAGTAACCATGTGTTGGCGGCCGTACCGCCGGTCATAGCTGCGGACCCGACAGGTGCAGCTCGCGCTCGGCGCGGAAAACATTGGCATAGAGGTTGGCGATCCACTGCCGTCCGCTCGAGGTGACGTTGAGGTAGCGTATCGCCATCTGAATTTGCGGCGCGACGTTGTTCCAGTAGAACTGCGGGTACTTGTAGACGACGTCGGCGGGCGTGTCGTAGCCGAGCTTCTTGTTCAAGCCGATTTCCTCGAATTCGTAGAACAGCGCATTGGCCTTTCTCAGGTAGTTGGGATCGCCGAGCTGGCCGATCAGATCGGCCGCGCGCAGCAACAACCCCTCCTCCTCGGTCAGATCGTCGTCCTCGTTCGAGGAGGAGGTATATGGAAAGCGGGTATATTCGATGGCCCGCGCGATCCTGCCCGCATCCACCTCTTCGGTCCCGTCGAGGCGCTCGGAGACGAACAGCTTCGAGCGGTCGACATGATAGGGCGCGAGCGCGGCATCGGACGACCCTCGCGGCAATTGAACCGTGCGGCCAGAGAGATCCGCGACATAGGATTCGCCGTCATCGCCTTGCAGGATTCCGCGAACATATCCGATGTCATGGGCAAGGCAAGCCAGGATGAAATTGGCATAGTCCTCGGCGGTGGTCGCCCGCAGCATCTGCCGGCCCATCAGGATGTCGTGCCCGGCAAGCGTGACCAGCATCGAGTGCTCGATGTTGTGATAGAGCGCGTCGCTGTTGCCGATGCAATCAAGGGTCAGCCGGGCCGCGAAGGGCACGACTTCGGCGAGCCGCGCATGTGAAGCGCCAAACCGGCTCTTGGTGTCCGACGTCAGGAACGACCCCAGGGCCTGCGCCACCAATTCCGGAATAGTGATCATCGCAACACCTCAAGCGCGGTGATTAATTCCTTCGTCGCGGCTGCGAGGATAGCACGCCCGTCCCATCCGCGGCTGGCAAATCATTGAAAATTGAGCATTCGGTGCGGCCGAAGCGATTGTCCGCCCTTTCGCCGTGCCCTAAAAGCCGGGACGGGAAGCAAGTTTGGGGTGGGCATAATGACGTCGCGGGTTATCGATTCATGGGTTCTGCGCAGCGAGCCGATGATCCAGTTGCTTGGTCGGCTCTGCATGGGATCGCTGTTCCTGATGTCGGGGACCAATCATTGGCTGGACCTGAAGCTGCTCACGCACTTCATGGGTAGCCTGCCCGGTTCGGCGGATGTTTGGGCGATGCTGGCGGCGACCATCGAGGTCGTCAGCGGAGCCGCGCTGGTGCTCGGCTTCCGCACCCGTGAGTTTGCCCTGCTCCTGGTGTTCTTCAATCTCTTTGCCGCGGCGATCGGCCATCCCTACTGGTCGATCACCGGCGACGCCACCGCGCGCTGGGGCCAGTTCATCCATTTCTGGAAGGATATCGGGCTCGCCGGCGGCGCCCTGTTCGTCCTCGCGGGAGGCGCGGGCCCCCTCAGCGTCGACGGGGTTACGGAAACGAGAACGTCGTAGCGCCCGCAGCTCGCCGTTTACGGCGCCGGCGAACGTGTCGGCAAAAGCCGCCACCTCAGGAAGCGGGCTTCGGTTCGGTCAGCCGAATGATCAGCGACAAGGCACCGACCAGCGGCGGCACCACGAAGCACCAGACACTGAATCGCGCGTAAAGCAGCGCGGCGGCTCCGCAACCGATCGCGAACACGACGACGTTGGTCGCCATCTGCGCCAGCCGCGCGGTCTGAACTTGCGCGCCTTCGCGCGGGTAGATGACGTCGGCGATATCGAGCATCACCTGCGTCGTCGTCCCCGTCATCAGCGTCGAGGGCGGCGCGCTTGAAAGATGCACGCGATGCACCGCGTTCTGGATCGCCATCGCGGCCACCAGCACTATGCCGGTTGCGATCGCCTGCCAGCTATCGCCGTCGTGGAACGGTCCGAAGTGGATGGCCATCGCCGATCCCGCGATCAGCAGCAGCACTTTCAGCACCAAGAGCGGCACGAACGGATGCGTCGAATGATGCGACAACAGCGTCCCGAGCCACCGCGCGCCGATCACCATCACGCAGAACACCGGCAACGCGAGCAGCTTGGCGATCGCGCCTGACGTGCCGAGCACGAGCGAGGCGCCGAGGGTGACGAAGTTGCCGGTGACGTGGGCGGTGAACAGGCCCTGAAGTGCGAGAAAGCCGGCCGTATCGACAAAGCCCGCATTGAAGCTGAGAACCAGAGGCAAGGCGGGGCGAGACGAGATTGAAGCGGCCATAAGCAAATGTCCGGCGGGCCTGATCATTCAGGCCCGTTATCATCTATCCGCGAAGTTTATCGGTCCGCGACGCTGATGGCTATACTGCGTCTCGTTGCACCGGCGAAATCGGGTTAGTGGTCCGATTCTAACTCCACTAGCTATCCCCTGATGAAGGCGAGGAGATCGGCGTTGATGGTTTCCGCTTCCGTGGTCGGCATGCCGTGCGGAAAACCCTTATAGGTCTTCAAGGTGCCGTTCTGGAGAAGCTTTGCCGACAGCGGCCCCGATGCGACATAGGGAACGATCTGATCGTCGTCGCCATGCATCACCAGCACCGGAATCTTGATCTTCTTCAGGTCTTCGGTGAAGTCGGTTTGCGAGAAAGCGACAATGCCGTCGTAATGCGCTTTCGCTCCGCCCATCATGCCCTGACGCCACCAGTTCTCGATCACGGCTTCAGATGGTTTCGCGCCGGGCCGATTGTAGCCATAGAACGGACCCGCGGCGACGTCGCGGTAGAATTGCGAGCGGCCGGCCGCGAGCGCGGCCTGAAATCCGTCAAAGACCTCCTTGGGCAAACCATTCGGATTGGCCGCTGTCTTCACCATCAGCGGCGGCACGGCCGAAATTATCGCAGCCTTGGTCGCCCGGCCCGCGCCGTGACGCGCCAGATAATGCACGACTTCGCCGCCGCCGGTGGAATGGCCGACGTGAATGGCTTCCTCGAGATCAAGGTGCGTGACGACGGCGGCGAGATCGTCCGCATAATGATCCATGTCGTGGCCGTCGGCGGTCTGGCTGGAGCGGCCATGGCCGCGCCGGTCGTGCGCGATGACGCGGAAACCGTGGTTGAGGAAAAACATCATCTGAGTGTCCCAGTCATCGGCCGACAGCGGCCAGCCATGGCTGAAGACGATCGGTTGCCCCTTGCCCCAATCCTTGTAGAAAATCTCGACGCCGTCTTTGGTCGTGATTGTAGGCATGGGTCGCTCCGTTGGCTGGTATCGGCACGTGCTTCGTTGCACGCTGGTAGTGTTGCTACATCTGCTATGTGTCGCCTATACGTCTTTTTGACGATGTGTCTTTTTGACGAACCGCCGCTCAATCAAATCGATGGAAATGATGGATCGGGCCGTGGCCCTTGCCAACGCTGATGCGATCGGCGGCCGCGATCGCCGCTGATATCCACGTCTTGGCGTGGCGCACGGCCTGCTCCAGCGTTTCGCCTTTGGCGAGGCCGGCTGCAATCGCCGACGACAGCGAGCATCCGGTGCCGTGGGTATTTTTGGTCGCGATGCGCGGCGCCGGCAACGCCGTCACACCGTCCTGCGTGAAAAGATAATCGATGCTCTCGGCGCCTTTCCCGTGGCCGCCCTTGATCAGCACGGCGCGCGCGCCAAGTGCGAGCAGCCGCCGGCCCTGATCGGCAATCGCCGCCTCGCTGGCAGCGACGTCCTCCTCGAGAAGTGCGGCGGCCTCCGGCAGATTCGGCGTGATCAGCGTGGCGCGCGGCATCAGATCGTCGCGCAAGCACTTGACCGCGTCAGGCGACAGCAGCCGGTCGTCGGACGTCGCGACCATCACTGGATCGAGCACCACGTGATCAGGTGCCCGGCGCGAGAGGTTTGAGGCGATCGCCTTGACGATATCGAGTTCGGCGACCATGCCGATTTTGACGGCTGAAACATCGAGATCGTCGAACACCGCCTCCAACTGCGCGGTCACGAAATCGGCCGGCACCGGATGAACACCGCGGACGCCTTGCGTGTTCTGCGCGGTCAGCGCCGTGATGACCGAGGCCCCATAGACCCCGAAAGCGGCAAAAGTCTTCAGGTCGGCCTGAATGCCGGCGCCGCCGCTCGAATCCGAGCCTGCAATGGTGAGCGCTACGGGTGTGGTCATCGCCTCTTTCGCCGCCAGATGGAGGCTATCACGCTAGCGCGGCGTGGTGTTGCCAGCAAGTTTGCCGCGCTATATTGGGATTGGGGTGGTAGATACCCCTCGGAGACGACAGCGATGGTCCCTTTTTTCATCCAGATCAAATGCAAGCTCGGCCAGTCCTACACGGTCGCCAACGCGCTGGCCGAGGCCGAAATCGCGTCCGAGATCTATTCGACCGCGGGCCACTACGATCTGCTCGTCAAATTCTATGTCGATGAGAAAACCGATATCGGCCACTTCGTGAATGAAAAGGTGCAGGTCATTCCCGGTATCCAGGACACCCACACCATCATCACCTTCAAGGCGTTCGGCGGCGCCTGACGAAAGACAAGCTCCGCGCGCGTCTCGCTATGAAGCGAAAATTCAGTTCTTCGCGGTCGCCACCGGCGGATCGAGCGCGTAGTTGATGCCGATCTGGCCGCCATAGGTGGTGACGTTGTTCTGGCCGAGTGCGGCGATCACCGCCGCATAGCCGCTCAGGCGTTCGCCCAGCCTGACCCGGGTCCCGACGGTTGCCGTCGCCCAGTCGCGGCCGAGCACGACCGCCGGAATCGTAAAGCTCGGCGCCACGATCCGAGTGAGGTGGCAGCGGTTCAGCGAACGCGCAATGCCGCTTCACGTCCTATGGGATGCTTAGGCCCTCAGCGGCGCACTCAACTCGGCAACGATACGATTGACCACCAGTCTCAGGAACTGATCGCGTGGGAGACCGACATCGGTCTCCGAGACAAAGGCAACAAGCGATTCGGCTAAGCGAAACTTTGGTTGTGAGCGGAGCCAGTTCTTTGCAGCGTCGGAGAGATCATCCGCGACCTGAACCTCGAAGCTCGCGGCCGGCGCCGCGGTTTCGGCTTGATAGCTCATCTAATGATTCCCTCAGCCCGGGAGCATCCAAACGCAACCGAAGGAAGAGAACAAGTCGTGGCGCACGGAAGTCCCAGAAAAAATGGCAGCGTGACATTGATGTCATCATCTGACCGCCGCCGATTGCGTCTTCAGCCATTCATTTCCGTTGAGTAAGAACGCTTAAGGAGAAGATTTTCAGAAGCTGGACGACGACCATTGAAGCAGGGCAATTCCCGCGCCTTGAAGCAGGCCGTGCCGCTCGACCGCCTAGCCCTCTTTCTTCGGCTTCGGCGGCCCTTCGACCGGCGGCAGCGACTTCACGTCATCCGCCCGGCCTTCGCATGGGTCAGGATAACTTCCCCATGTTTTGCTGCCGCGAAAGTCGTCCCGCAGCGCACAGCGACGGCGCGAGCAGCCAGCGATGCTGATGGTGTCCATGGCAGGCCGTTGGTAGGATAGCGTCGAGTTCGCCCCCGCGCGTGCTCGTGACCAGGTAGTCAAAGCGGGAGGAAACGATGCTTCTTTTTGGACAAAGCCGTTCGAGACGAGGCCTAGCGTCAGCCCTCATCGGAGAGATCACGGCTATCATCGAGGATATGGAGGGATTTGAAGAAGTCCGCAGGCTCGAGGAGATGGACATCGGAGCCGATGAACATCTTGGTGAACTCGGCGCTTTTACGTTGCCGAAGTTCTCGGTGTTCGAATCAAATGTGGATCGTTTGAATTTGTTCGACGCCGCGACCCAGCGGCAGATTGCATATTTTTTTACGCGCGCGGGAGGCCTTGCCGGACACTTGCATGCGCTGGCGTCGGCGAGAGACGAATCGAAAGACTTGTGCAGGCAGCACGCGGTCGACGCACAACGGGAAATCAACTGCCTTTCGGAACTGGGGGACGATCTCTTGCGTGATCTGCGCAAGTTCGTGTCCAGAAGACAGCCCGGCACAATATCCAGAGCGTGACAGCACGCGGCTGACGCTGGCGGCGTACCGATCGCTCAACCGCCTAGCCGTCTTCCTTCTTGTCCGCCTTCTTCGGCTTCGGCGGTCCTTCGACCGGGGCTAACGATTTCAGATACTCTGATATCGCGGCGCGATCGCCAGCCGAAAGCTGCGAAGTATTCTTGATCACGCGCACCATCGATCCGCCGGCGGAATCGCCGTCCGGCATCTGCCCGGTCTCCAGAAAATAATCGATGTCCTTGACGCTCCAGTCCCCAATACCCTTCTGGGTGATGTTGGGCACCCACCCCTCGCCTTCGGGATTGGGTCCGCCGGCAAAGCGCTGCGCGGCAATGATGCCGCCGAGAAAATTGCGATGGGAATGACATTCGGCGCAATGGCCGAGACCATTAACGAGATAGGCGCCGCGATTCCATGGCGGCGAACGGCTCGTATCCGGAGCGAACGGCCGCTCGTCGAAGAACATCAGCTTCCAGATGCCGACGTTGCGGCGGATGTTGAACGGAAACGGCAGGTCGTGATCGCGCGCATGGCCGGACACCGGCGCAAGCGTCTTCAGATAAGCGAAAAGGTCGCGGATATCGACGATCCGCGCATGCGCGTAGGACGTATAGGGAAACGCCGGGAAGTAGTGCTCGCCGCTCGGCGAGACGCCCCTTGTCACGGCGGTGACAAACTGAGCCTCGCTCCAGCGTCCGATCCCGTACGTTTCATCTGGCGAAATGTTCGGCGCGTAGAACGTTCCGAACGGCGAAGGGATCGCAAGCCCGCCGCCAAGCCTCAGGCGATCCGGCTGGTTCGGCACCGCGTGGCACGACGCGCAGCCGCCGGCATTGAACGCGACGAGGCCATTGGCGAGGTCCGGCGTATAGGCCGGCAGCGGCGCCAGCGCCGCGGGAGCGGCCGTCAGCCATCCGAAAATCGCAACACCGATGATCGCGGCAATTCCCGCCACAAGAATAATTCGTCGCCGCATCATCGATCCGTCATTTGAGGATTTGTATCAATATAGCGATCAGGCCGGCTCAACGAGACCGAAAATTCTTGCAGCGCAAGGTGCCGTTCCGGGAATAAAATTGGAACCTAACTGTTGTCAGTTTCGTACAATGATGTGTGACTATTCAGACCAGCGCTACAGGGAGAGAACCATGAACAAGACCGCTTTAGTAACACTGGCGTTCGCCGCGGCAGCCATCGTCGCCGGGCCCGCCTTTGCCGAGAAATTCAAGGCCGCGCTCGACGGCAAATCCGAAGTGCCGCCCACGACTTCAACGGGCACCGGCAGCGCCGATATCGACTATGACCCGGCGACCAAGAAGCTCTCCTGGAAACTGACCTATACCGGCCTCTCCGGCGCGGCGAAGGCGGCCCATTTCCATGGCCCCGCCGAGGCCGGCAAGAACGCCGGCGTTGCGGTCGCCATTCCCGGCGCCACCTCGAGCCCGGCCGAGGGCTCAGCCACGCTGACCGACGCGCAGGCCGCCGACCTCGTAGCCGGCAAGTACTATATCAACGTCCACACCGAGGCGAACCCGGGCGGCGAAATCCGCGGCCAGGTCACCAAATAGGTCACGACTAGATAAGTCACGAAGTAAGCAGGCGCGGTCATCGCGTCCGCGAACTTTTTCGCCTCACGAAGTTTTTCACTTCATTGCATTTCGAACGATGAAGGGGTGAAAGCCGTCCGGCTTTTCACCCCTTTTCTTTTTCAGGTCTTTCTCACGCCGCAAAGAGCCAAGCCTCGCAATCCGAGACGTCAGCCCTTCTTGATGCGAAAGGTCTCGTGGCAGCCGCCACATTCCTTGCCGATGGCGGGCGCGTTGACTTTGAGCGTGTCGAGGTCCGTGATCTTGGACTTGGCCTCGGTGACAATCTTGGCGAAGCTTTCGATCTTGGCCTGGAAGCCGGCCTTGTCGTCCCAGATCTTGGGCGAGACTTCGTAGTCACCGCCCGGATTCATTCCCTTGATGCTGTCCGGAAACATCGTCGGCAGCTTCTTGGCCGTCTCGTCGAGCTGCGCAAGCCCGGCCGTCACGGTTGCCTGATCATAGGGCTTCTCGCCCTTGACCATCGCGACCATGGCGCCAAGATTTTTCGCATTGGCTTTCATGGTGTCCTGGTTCTGCTTGACCAGATCCTGCTGTGCCATCACCGCGCCGGCGCCCAGCAACAAAGCTCCAACTACCAAGGCAGTCCGCATCATCCGTTGTGTCCCTTATGTTTTTCCAATTGACGTCAGTATGCTCAAGCTCTCAGTACCTTCCCCAACCCCGCAATGATGACAACATTCCCCTGAATACAGCATTCCTCCGCCTCGGCTAGTGTCCCGATTCCGAAGTTCGTATCTTTTTGCGGCCCCTCGTTTACGAACTTCGGAATCGAAGGGACACTAGCAAACTATTGATCTAGTGTGGCTTTGGTTCAGAAATTCGCATGACGAACGGCGCGGCAGAAATGATGCGAATTTCTGAACCTCCGCTACACTGGTAAAACCGTCACAGGCTGTGGCGGCGGTGATGCTCCTGGATCGCGGTCCAGACCCGCTCAGGCGTTGCCGGCATGTCGATATGGTCGATCCGGTATTCGCGCCAGAGACCCTCGATGATCGCGTTGACGACCGCAGGGCACGAGCCGATCGCGCCGGCCTCGCCTGCGCCCTTCACGCCGAGCGGATTGGTGGTGCACGGCACGTTATGGGTCTCGAACACGAATGACGGGCCATCGGCCGCGCGCGGCAGCGCGTAATCCATGAACGTTCCGGTCTGGAGCTGGCCGTCCTTGTCGCTATAGACCGCCTGCTCCATCAAGGCCTGGCCGATGCCCTGCATCGCGCCGCCATGCACCTGACCGGCAAGCAATAGCGGGTTCAACGTCACGCCGAAGTCGTCGACGATGACGTAGTTGATGATCCGGATGAAACCCGTCGCCGGATCGATCTCGACCTCGGCGAGATGCGTGCCGTTCGGGAACGTGCCGTCGGCCTGCGTAAAGGTCGCGCTCGCATTGAGCTTCGACGGATCGACGCCCGGCCGCTTCGCCAGATCGCCAAAGCTGATCGAGCGGTCGGTGCCGGCAACGCGAATGGTGCCGTCGTTGATTTCGAGGTCGCCGCTGCTTGCTTCCAGCGCCTCTGCCGCCAACTCGCGCAAGTTCTTGCCGAGATCGCGCGTGGCGCGCTCGACGCTGACGCCACCGGTCGGGATCGAAGCCGAGCCGCCGGTGCCAAGCCCGGTCGCGATCATGTCGGTATCGCCCTGGAAAACGTGGACCCGCTCCGGCGACAATCCGAACTGTTCGGCGACGAGCTGCGCGTAGGCCGTCTGATGGCCCTGCCCGCTCGACTGCGTGCCGATCAGGACCGACACGTCGCCGTTCGGATCGAGTTGCACCTTGGCGGTCTCCTCGCCCATGGTGCCGCAAACCTCGACATAGCAAGCCAGGCCGATGCCGCGCACGAGGCCTTGTTTTTTCGCCGCCTTGGCGCGCTTGCCAAAATCCTTCCACTCCGCAACTTCCATCGCCCGCTTTAAGTGCGCGGCGAAGTCGCCGGAGTCATAGACCTTGCCGGTTGCGGTCTTGTACGGCATCGCGCGCGGCGGGATGAAGTTCTTGCGGCGGATCGCATCGACCGTCATGTCGAGTTTTCGCGCGGCTGCATCGACGAGGCGCTCCAGCACATAGGCCGCCTCGGGCCGGCCGGCGCCGCGATAGGCATCGACCGGCACGGTGTTGGTGAAGACCGTACGCACGCGGCAATGGAAAGCCTGGATGTCGTAGAGGCCGGGCAGCATGCCGGCGCCGCCATGCGGAATGTAGGGACCGAAGGTCGAGAGATACGCGCCCATGTCGCCGATCAGGTCGACGTCCATGGCGAGGAATTTGCCGTCTTCCGCCAACGCCATCCGCGCGATGGTGGCGTTATCGCGCCCCTGCGCATCGCCGACGAAATGATCGGCGCGGTCGGCGGCCCATTTCACGGTCTTGCGCAATTTGCGCGCGGCCACCGCTACAAGCGCATATTCGCGGTAGGGAAATAGCTTAGTGCCGAACCCGCCGCCGACATCGGGGCAGATCACGCGCATCTTTTCCGGCGGAATCTTCAGCACCATGCCGCCGATGATTTCCCGGATGCGATGGCTGCCCTGGCTGCCGACGGTCAATGTCAGGTGATCGCGCCGCGCGTCGTATTCGCACACGGCCGCGCGCGTCTCCATGAAATTGGTGACGATGCGCGGATTGACGATCGAAATCTCGACGACCGCATGCGCCCTGGCGAACGCGGCCTCGGTCGCCTGTCTGTCGCCGATCGAGACATCGAACAGCACGTTGCCGGCATGTTTCGCCCAGACCTGCGGCGCATCTTTCTTGACCGCGTTGCGCACGCCGACGACCGAGGCAAGCGGCGTCCACTTGACCTCGATTGCTTCGATCGCATCGCGCGCCGCATCGATCGTTTCCGCCACGACAAAAGCGATGGCGTCGCCGACGTGACGCACCTCGTCTTTCGCCAATATCGGATAAGGCGGCCCGGTGAAGGGATTGTCCTCGAGATTGAACAGGCAGGGCAGATCGCCGAGATCGCCGACGTCTTCGGCCGTGAGGATCAGCGCCACGCCTGCTACGTTGCGCGCACGGCCCGCATCGATCGTGAATTTCGCATGCGCATGCGGCGAGCGCAGCACCAGCGCGTGCAAGGCCTGTGAGGGCGCGACATCGTCGGTATAGCGGCCCTTGCCGCGAATGAGCGCGTCGTCTTCCTTGCGAAGTACGCTTTGACCGACACCGAATTTGACGGGAGCCATTTTGTATCCGACCTTGCAGTTCGTCCGGCACACATATTGGCGCGGATCGGGGAACCACGCAAACGGCCTATACCTAGCCTTTTACCAGCGACAGCACCCACCGCCTGCCGAACAGGAGCAGGATCGCCGCAGCGTAAACCACGCTGCCGACCACGATCAGCAGCAAAAACGCAGCTTCGTCATGCAGCGTGGTCACGCCCGACAGATAGGAAGCCGAGAAGCGCATCGCCAGCCATAATGCCGCCCCCGTCACGACACCGGCCGCGACAAATTTCGCCATTGACCGCATCAGGACCGCATCGAGTTGCAGATAGCCGGCGCGTACCGCAAAGGCGATCACCAACGATAAATTGATCCAGGCGCCGACCGCGGTCGCAAAGGCAAGGCCGACCTGGGCAAGCGGTCCGACCAATGCAATTTTCAGCGCGACGTTGGCGGCAACGCCGATCAACGCCGCCTTGACTGGCGTTGCCGTATCGCGCCGCGCATAGAACGTCGCAACCGCGCTTCGGATCAGCACGAAGGGAATGAGCCCGACCGCGTAGGCGGCGAGCGTGGCGCCGGCGGCTGCCGCATCGCCTTTGGTGAAGGCGCCGCGGGCAAACATTGCCCGCATGATCGGGTCCGGCACCACCAGAAACGCGGTCACGAAGGGCACCGACAATAGCAGCGTGAAATCGAAGGCGCGCCGCTGAGCGATCGAGGCGCCCTCGTGATCCTCCGACGTCAGCCGCCGCGACATTTCCGGTAATAACACCGTGCCGATGGCAATGCCGATCACGCCGATCGGAAGCTGGTTGAGCCGGTCGGCATAATAGAGCGCCGAGAGCGCGCCGGCGGGAAGAAAGGTCGCGATGATGGTGTCGGCGAACAGCGCCACCTGCGTGCCCATCGACCCGATCGTCGCTGGTCCCAGCGCGCGGAAAAACGCGCGGACATTTTCGTCCCACTTGATCGGCGCAAAGCGCGGCAAGCCGCCATGCGTGCCGAGGTCGCCGGCCAGCAGGAAATATTGCAGGAAGCCCGAGATCAGGACGCCCCACGCCGCCGCGTGGCCGGGCGTCGGAAACCACACCGCGACCGTCAGCGTCGCCATCATCGAGACATTCAGCAGAATGGACGCCGCCGCCGCGCTCGCAAAGCGATGCATCACATTGAGGATGCCGCCATAGAGCGTCACCAGCGTGATCAGCAAGAGATAGGGAAAGGTGATGCGCGTCAGTTCGATCGCCAGATTTCGCTGCGCGGTGTCCTCGGTAAATCCGGGCGCCAGCAAGCTCATCGCCTGCGGCATGCACAGCCACGCGACAACCAGCAGAACGAGTTGCGACACGAACAGCAGCGTAAAGATGCGGTTGGCAAACAGACTGGCCGCCTTCTCGCCGCCCTCGCCGCTGACATGCGCATAGGCCGGCACGAAGGCGGCGTTGAACGCTCCTTCGGCAAAGATCGCGCGGAAATGATTGGGCAGCCGCAGCGCCACGAAAAAGGCGTCGGCCGCGGGGCCGGCGCCGAGTATGGCCGCCAGCATGATGTCGCGCGCGAATCCGGTCAGCCGCGAAAGAAGCGTGTAGCCGCCGACGGTGAAGATACGACCGAGCATGCGGAGCTTCTACAGCATGCGCGCCGCGCTTCAAAATGGCCGAATGATGCCATGGCCGGGCTTGTCCCGGCCATCCACGTCTTTCTCAGGCGCCGAAAAAGCCCCGCACCGCCTGGATGACCCGGTCC
This sequence comes from Bradyrhizobium erythrophlei, assembly GCF_900142985.1. Taxonomy (NCBI): domain Bacteria; kingdom Pseudomonadati; phylum Pseudomonadota; class Alphaproteobacteria; order Hyphomicrobiales; family Nitrobacteraceae; genus Bradyrhizobium; species Bradyrhizobium erythrophlei. Next base: position 5,361,614 of record NZ_LT670849.1, on the reverse strand, counting down.
TGGCTCGCTTCGTCGAGATAGGCATGCATCGGCAGGCTGATCACGTCCGATGACAGGCGCTCGCTGACCGCCAGGCCGCCGTCGGCGACGGGATAATTCTTGTAGGCCGTCTGCTGATGCATCGACTTCGGATAGTAGATCGCGGTCGGAACGCCCTGCGCCTTCAGCGCCGCCGCAAACGCGTCGCGATCGGTGCCTTGCGGCAGGCGGATCGTGTACTGCGCCCAGACCGAGCTGTGCCTCTCGGCGAGCCGCGGCACGGTGACGACGTTGCCGAGGCCTTGCGCGTAGCGCTCCGCAACCTTGTTGCGCGCGGCGATTTCGTCGTCGAAGATTTTCAGTTTCTCGATCAGCACCGCCGCCTGGATCGTATCGAGCCGGCCGGTGAGACCGAGGCGCACGTTGTCGTATTTGTCGCTGCCCTGCCCGTGCACGCGGATGCTGCGCAGCACCTCGGCAAAGGCCGCATCGTCGGTGAAGATCGCGCCGCCGTCGCCGTAACAGCCCAGCGGCTTGGCCGGAAAAAAGCTGGTCGCGGTGATGATGCCCATGCCGCCGAGCCGACGGCCTTTGTAGCTTGCGCCGAATCCCTGTGCCGCGTCGTCCAGCACGAACATTCCTTCGGCGGCGGCGATGGCAAAGACTTCGTCATGGTCGGCGCTCTGGCCGAACAGGTCGACCGGAATGACGCCGCGCGGCTTCAGCCCCAGGCGCTTGGCGGTTGCGATGCCGCGCTTGAACGAGGCCGCATCGATGTTGAACGTCGCTTCATCGACATCGCAAAACACCGGCGTCCCGCCCGTGATCGCGACCGCTTCGCCGGTCGCGCAGAACGTAAACGACGGACACAGCACCGCATCGCCGGGGCCGACGCCCTTGGCCATCAGCACCATGACCAGTGCGTCGGTGCCGCTTGCGCAGGTCACGACATGCTTGGCGCCGCAGAAGGCTGCGAGCGCGGATTCGAGCGCGGTCACTTCCGGACCGTTGATGAACTGGCAATGCGCGAGCACGCGCGCCACCGCCTCGTCCACCGCGGGGCCAATCCGGCGGCGCTGGGCGGCAATGTCGATGAACGGAATGTTTTCAGGGCGCAGGTGCTGGTTCATGGAGCCTTGCAAGGATTGGGCGGAAGACATGGGAAGCTTTAGCCGACGACGCGGCGCGGTCCCTTGCGGGGCGGCGAACTCGCCGCCGGCCGCGGCGGATTTTCCAGACACCGGATCGCGATCTCGAGACTGGCGACGCCCTCGTCGCCGGTCACGGCCGGCACTTCGCCACGCACGGCGCGCAGGAACGCGATCAACTCGGCACGCAGCGGCTCGTCATGACCGACCGGCAGATGACGCATCGAATAGCTGCCATCGGGCTTGAAACCGAAGCATTCGGTAACCTGACGGGTCAACAGGTCGCCCATCACATACTTGCCGCGCGTCGCCACCGTGACGTTGCGCGCCTTGAACGGCGTCAGCCAGTTGGTGTTGATGTGGGCGAGCACGCCGGACGCAGTCCGGAACTGCAACAGCGCGATGTCTTCGCGCTCGGCGACCGCGCTCGAGAGCTGCGGCTGCACCTCGACAATATCGGACTCGGTGAACCAGCGGATCAGGTCGATGTCGTGAACGGCAAGATCGATCACCACGCCGACATTCGACATGCGTGGCGGGAACGGCCCGACGCGCGTAATGCCGATCGACAGAATGTCTTCGCCCGAGATCGCCTGTTTGATGGCGGCGACGGCCGGGTTGAACCGCTCGACATGCCCGACCATCAAGGTGACGCCGGCGCGGCTGGCGGCGGCCACGATCTCGTGCCCCTCTTCCACCGTTGACGCGATCGGCTTCTCGACCAGGACATGGATGTTGCGCGCGATGCAGGCGAGCGCGATCTCGTGATGCAGATGCGTGGGGGCTGCGATCGTCACCGCATCGACGCCCTCGCCGAGTAGTTCGTCGACGCTGGCAAAGGCGCGGCAGCCGACGAGCTGGGTGGCGCGGGCGCGATGTTCCGGCAGCGGATCGACAATGCCGACAAGCTCGGCTCCCGGCAGACCGGCCAGCACGCGGGCATGGTTGGAGCCCATGATGCCGGCGCCGATCACGCCGATACGAAGCGCTGCTTGCGCATCAGCCTTGTGGTGAGACGCGACCGCCTTTGTAACCATGCAAACTGACCCCTGATAACCCGAACCCCACCAAGCCCCGAAGGGCCGTTAGTGCAAGCGCGCCAGCGACATAACAAAAAAATAGCGGCGCAAATCACCTCTAACGGGTGGTTTCCTAGCACGTCACCACAGATGTGGCGAATGCCTGCCAAGGATGCCCAAACACGTTTTGATTCAAAGAATTACACGCCCGGAAGCTGACGCCGTGGACTCCCGGACTGGACGTCGGGCGTCTCCGGCGATAACGCCGATCCGGCGTCGCTGATTCGCTGACAAGCGACGTCCAATTTCACGAGCGGCGATAGTCGTCCTCGAGCCGGATGATATCGTCTTCGCCGAGATAGCTCCCGGTCTGAACCTCGATCAGTTCAAGCAAGATCTTGCCGGGATTCTCCAGCCGATGCACCGCGCCGATCGGAATGTAGATCGATTCATTCTCGTGCACGATCTTGATATCTTCGTTCACCGTCACGCGCGCGGCGCCCCGCACCACGATCCAGTGTTCGGAGCGGTGGTGATGCTTTTGCAATGAGAGCCGTTCGCCCGGTTTGACGATGATGCGCTTGACCTGGTGCCGCTCGCCCATATCGACGGACTGGTAGGAACCCCAGGGGCGATGCACCTTCAGATGATCTTCCGTCACCTGCGGGGCGACGGTCTTCAGTTTCGTGACCAGCCGTTTCAGCCCGTTGGCGTCCTTCTGGCGCGACACCAACACGGCATCCTGCGTGGCGACCACGACGAGGTCGTCGACGCCCTCGAGCGCCACCAGCGCCTTGTCGGTCGAAACGTTGCAGTTGCGGGAATCCTCGAACACGGCTGCGCCCTGCATGGCATTGCCGTGTCCGTCCTTCTCCGACAACTCCCAGACCGCATGCCACGATCCGACATCGGACCAGCCGCAGGCCACCGGAATGACCGCGGCGCGCTTGGTCTTTTCCATCACCGCATAGTCGATCGAGATGGCGTTCGCCGATGCAAAGGCTGCTTCATCCAGCGTGACGAAGCCGAGGTCGCGGCCGGCTTTCGTCACCGCGTCGGAAACCGACTGCACGCTTTCCGCATCGACATTGCGGTACTCGTCGAGCAGCACATTGGCGCGGAACATGAAGTTGCCGCTGTTCCAGAAATAGCCGGCCTTGACGTATTCGGCGGCCTTGGCCGCATCGGGCTTCTCGACGAATTGCTTGACGGCGCGAACCTGACCCGAGACCGCCTCGCCCGGATTGATATAGCCGTATTCGGTGGCGGCGCGCTCCGGCTTCACGCCGAAGGTGACGATGCGCCCCTGATCAGCGGCGACCAGTCCCTCGCGGCAGGCCGCGACAAAGGCCGCGTTGTCGGCAACGACATGATCGGCGGCGAGCGCCAGCACCACGGCGTCGGTCGCGCGGGTTTCGGCAAAGGCGCTGCCTGCCGCAATCGCAGGTCCGGAATCCCGACGCATCGGCTCCAGCAGAATATCGGCAGCAAGGCCGATCTCGGCCAGTTGCTCCGCGACCATGAAACGGTAGGCCTTGTTCGTGATGACGATCGGACGATCGAACAGCTGATGATCCGAGACCCGCAGGATCGTTTCCTGAAATGTCGAACGTGGCCCGAACAGAGGCAGGAATTGTTTCGGACGAACCTCGCGGGAAGCCGGCCATAGCCGCGTGCCGGCGCCGCCGCACATGATCAGTGGAACAATCTTTTTGTCCATCGGTGTCTCATCGCTGCCACCGGCCGGAATATCAGGCCGTTAGCTTCCGTCGTTAACGATTGCCATCATCGGCGATGGCCCGCTTTTTTAGGACCTGCCCGATGGGCCTCTTTAGCCGTCCCCTTGCCGGTGCCGCAACTGATTTGAGATTTACTAGTCTGGTAACCCTAAACACACAGGCAAAAGCCAGCCGAAATCGCCCTCCGGTGCCAAAATCGCGCCACCCGCCGCTATTGCCAGATCGGCCCTAAAACCATACCAAGGCGCGGAAGTTTGGTGCGCGACGTTGAATCGGACCACTGGCGGCCGCGGCCTTCGAATATCCCAAAACCTTGGCCAATGCGGGCGAAATGCGCCGAATCCTGCTTTCTGCGATCAAGATCCTGGTCTCGGGCGCGTTACTTTATCTCGCGCTCCGCAAGGCCAGCTTCGCCGACCTGGCCTCGCGCCTCGATCTGACAAGCGCCGCCTGGCTGTTCGTTGCCGTTGCCGTGGTCTTCCTCCAGATTTTCGTCGGCGTGTTGCGATGGCGCATCGTCAGCGTCGAAGCCGGTGCGCCGCTGCCGCTCCGCCAGGCGATGCGCTACAACGTGATCGGAACCTTCTTCAACCAGACGCTGCCCTCCTCGATCGGCGGGGATGCCGTGCGGCTGTGGCTGGTGGCGCGATCCGGCGCCGGCTGGCGCGCCGCGACCTACTCCATTTTCGTCGACCGCGCCGTCGGGCTGATTGCGCTCGCGATCATGATCGTCGCTAGCCTCCCCTGGAGCTCCCACCTGATTGCGGATGCCTACGGCCGCTCCGCGCTCACGCTGCTCGACTTCGCCGCACTTGCGGGCGGCGCTGGCTTTCTCGTGATTGGCGTCCTGCCGTGGCCGTGGCTGAAGAAGTGGTGGGCAACCCATCACATCCATGCCTGTTCGGTGATCGCAAACCGGGTGATTTTCAGCGCCCGCAACGAGCCGGCGATCGTGATCCTTTCGTTTCTGATTCATATTCTCGCCGTGGTGATCGCCTGGTGCGTCGTGCAGTCGATCTCAGCCCCCGTAGCATTTGAGCAGACGTTCCTTCTGATCCCACCGGTGATGCTGATCACGATGCTGCCGATTTCGATTGCTGGCTGGGGCGTGCGCGAAGCCACGATGGGGCTTGCCTTCGGCTATGCCGGGCTTGTCACCAACGAAGGCGTCAACATCTCGCTGCTGTTCGGCGCGGTCTACTTCGTCGCCGGCGCCATCGGCGGGCTGGTGTGGATCTTCTCCGCCGAGAAAGCGGCCAAGGACACGGAGCAGATCGAGGCGCCGGAATGAACGCCTGTTCGGAGTCGATGACCGCTCCGGAATTGTGGCTGGTACTGGCTGTGACAGTGGCCGCCGCCATCGTCTCGGCGGTCGCGATCCTGATCATCCGGCCGCTCCTGCTCAGGCACGCGCTGGCCAAGCCGAACGACCGATCGTCCCATCGTGTTCCGACACCGCAAGGCGCCGGCATTGCGGTGATCGGGGCAACGCTGGTCGCCGCAGCTCTCGCGCTCGCTTACTTTGCCGGAGCCGGCTCGAGTTTTCCGGTCGTCCTGTTTGGCGCCACGCTCTTTATCGCAGCGCTCGGCTTCGCCGACGATATCAGGCCGGTCCCGGTGCTGCCGCGGCTTTTGCTGCAAGCGATCGCGGTTGGCGCGGTGGTGCTGGCCGGCTCCTGTGACATTCGCATCGCGCCGATGCTTCCGGCCTGGATCGAGCGCGGCCTCCTCGTGCTCGCAGGCCTCTGGTTCGTCAATCTCGTCAACTTCATGGACGGGCTCGACTGGATGACGGCGGCGGAAGTCGTTCCGGTGACGGCCGCACTGGCGCTGCTCGGCCTCGCCGGCGAACTCCCACTTACGGCGGTCATCATTGCGACCGCTCTCTGCGGCGCGATGATCGGCTTTGCGCCGTTCAACCGCCCCGTTGCGACGATCTTTCTCGGCGACGTCGGCAGTCTGCCGATCGGCCTGTTGCTCGGCTGGTGCCTGCTGCAACTCGCCGGGCAGCAGCATCCGGCGGCCGCGCTGCTGTTGCCGCTTTATTATCTCACTGATGCCACGGTGACGCTGTTGCGGCGATTGATGCGCCGCGAACCGTTCTGGGTCGCGCACCGCTCGCATTTCTATCAACGCGCCACCGACAACGGCTTTACGGTGACGCAGGTGGTGAGCGAGGTATTCACGCTCAACCTCGTGCTGGCGGCGCTTGCCGCGTTTTCGATCAAGGCTGCTTCGCCGACCGCCGAATTTGCGCTGTTCGCGGTCGGCGCCGCGGCTGTCGCAGCAACGATGCTTCGCTTTTCAAGGCCGCGCTAAAAACGGGCGCTACGCCGCGTTCGAGCCGAATTCCGGCACGGCGTCCTTCAGGATCGTCTTGATCGTGGCGGGATCGTCGTTTTCGATCGCCTGCCGCAGCGCCGTCATCCAGTTCTTCAATGCCTGCATCGGCGGCTCGTTGGGCTTGGCCGCCATGATGCCGGCCACCCCGATCTCGACCGCAGGCTCTTCGCTGGCGAACAGGATTTCGTTGAGCCGTTCGCCCGGCCGCATCCCGGTGAAGACGACTTCGATATCGATGCCGGGCTGCAAGCCCGACAGGCGGATCATCCGCTCGGCGAGGTCGACGATCTTCACGGGTTGCCCCATGTTGAGCACATAGACCGACACCGAGCGCTGCGCGCCAAGCGCGTGCGTCGCCGCCGTGATCACGAGATCGCAGGCTTCGCGGATGGTCATGAAGTAGCGCACCATCTCGGGATGGGTCACGGTCACCGGCCCGCCCGCCTCGATCTGCGCCTTGAATTTCGGCACCACCGAGCCGTTGGACGCCAGCACATTGCCGAACCGCACCGAGATCAGCCGCATGCGCTTGCGCCCGACTTGCACGGCGGGATCATGGTCGAGCGCCTGGCAGTACATCTCCGCGAAACGCTTGGTCAGGCCGAGCATCGAGACCGGCTCGATCGCCTTGTCGGTCGAGATCATCACCATCGCCTCGGCGCCGGCGGCAAGCGCCGCATCGGCAACGTTGACCGAGCCGAAGATGTTGGTCTTGACCCCTTCGCTCCAGTCGCGCTCGAGGATCGGCACGTGCTTGAGCGCCGCGGCGTGGAACACAAGGTCGGGCTTGAACTCGCTCATCAGCCGCAGAATGCGTTCGCGATCGCGGATGTCGGCGATGCGCCCGTCGACCTCGGCTTCGACCCCAAGGGCCGCGAGCGCCTCGGTCACCGCGTAAAGCGCCGGCTCGGAATTCTCGATGATCAAAAGCCGCGCCGCGCCAAAGGCCACGACGCGGTGGCAGACCTCCGCGCCGATCGAACCGCCACCGCCGGTCACGATCACCGACTTGCCCTTCACGAGCGCTTCCAGCCGCGCATAGTCGATCGTGGTACTCTGGCGGAGCAACAGGTCCTCGACCGCAACCGGCGCAAGCCGTGGCACGTCGCCGCTTTCGAGCGACGGCAGACGGCTCACGATCAGCCGCAGGCGCTTGGCGCGCATCAGGAAGGTTTCGGGATGGGCTTCGGCTTCAAAGGCGGAAGGCAGCATCACGGTGCGCGCGATCGGTTTGTTGCGCCGTGCGAAATCGGCCGCGACATCCTCGACGTCATCGATATTGCCGAGCACGGGGACGTTGCGGATCAACTGGCCGCGATCGGAAACCGAGGGCGAGAGGATGCCGACCGGCCAGATCCGTTTCACGGCTCCGCTTTCGATGCCGCGCAGGAGAATCTCGGCGTCGGCGGTGCGGCCAACCAGAAGCGTCGGGGACGCCTCCTCGGATTTCGCGTGATGGCGGACCCGCGTGTAGCGGAAATAGCGGTAGGCAAAACGCAACGCGCTGAGGAAGGAGACCTCGAGGAACCAGAACAGGATGATGGTCACCTTGCCGAAGAAGAAGGTGCCGTGCACGTTGGGCGCCACCAGAATGTAGTCGAGCACCAAAAGCGCGATGGCGAGCACGGACGCGGCGCGCAGGATGTTGAGCGCATCCGGCAGCGAGATGAAGCGCCATTTGGTGGTGGTGAGATTAAAGAGATAGCAAACGACGACGCTGAGCACCAGGAAGTACGGCAGGATGCGCAGCAACAGCGGCATCCGTTCCCAGAACTGTTCCGCCCCCTCGAAGCGCAAATAGAAAGCGGCAAAAAACGCCGCCGCCGATGCGCCCGCGTCATGCAGGGCGATCAGATAATTGCGCAACGTCAGATGCGTCAAACGCGTCATTCGAAGACCGATAGCCCATCAGGAGCGCGCTGCAAAGCGCAGGGAAAACACATTCAGGAGTTGACCATAGGCGCCTGGGCCGGCCCGCGCGCTTTAGCAACTAGCCCGCCGGCGACGCCGACGCCGATCACATACATCCAGCCTTCGTGAAAATCGAAAATGTGGGAGTTGAACAGCGAGGTGAAGATGTTCTGCACCACGACCAACAGTCCGATCCAGTTTGCAAGCCCCTCGCCGCGGAACAGCATCAGATGGGCGATCCACATCGCATAGAGGACAATGACGCCGAGCACGCCCCACTGCACCGCGACGTTCAGGGTCTGGTTGTGGGGGTTTCTGACGACGTCGGCGGCAGCGCCGGTTTGCCCGACCGCCGCCTGAACGAACAGCCCCTCGATCGATCCGGTGCCGTGGCCGATCACCGGCGCCTCGCCGAAGAAATGCAGCGACTTGCGATAGTATTCCAGCCGCTGGCCAATCGAGGTCGTCGATCCCGTTGCCATATAATCCTGGTACTGCTGCCGGAACGTCGCGACGGTCGTCTCCAGTTGCGGCGAGGCGAACCAGACGACGGCGCCTGCCACGACGCAGGCGCACAGGATCATGAGCGTGGTCTTCAGCCGCAGATGCAACACGGCAAAGGCCGCGAGCATGATTGGGATCGTGACGAGCGCGGTGCGCGAGACGATGACAAAAGCCATGTTGGCGAGAAAGCTGAGCGAGAGCGCGCCAAGCAGAAGTGCCAGCCCCAGCTTCTTCTCGCGCAGCATCGTCGCAATCGGAAAAGCGAGCGCCACCGCGCACAGCGCGAATTCCTGGCTCTGGTCGATATAGTTTTTGACGAAAACGCCGCGCGAGTCATAGCCCGGGGCCTTGAGCGTCAATCCGGGAAAATAGGCGACGATCCAGGACGCCACGACCATCACGGCGCATGAAGCGAGAAACGCCGTGAACACCCACAGGCCCCGGCGCGAACGCTCGAAGTGATCAAACAACAGCGGCAACAGCAGGAGCTTGGCGGTTGGCGCGACCGAATGGAAGCGCAGCCCCCAGTTCGCATCCGACCAAAGCGTACCGGCGAGAGCGAGCACAAACAGCGCGATCGGCGCCACGCAAGCCGGGCGTTTCAGCGAGGCGATGAACGCGGCTGCGTCAATTGTCGGCAGCATCACCAGCACCAGCACGACGCCGAAGATTCCGACCAGCGACGTCGACCATGGCAACGACAGAGCCAGCAGCACGGTTACGATGTCGGCCGTGGTCATCCAGGCCGCCGGATCCCGCCAACGTTTCCACAACAGCGTGCCGATCGGCTCTGCGGCGGCAGTCACGCCTTGCCTCCGCGTGCGCGGTCCACCAGCGAGGTCGTGGAAAATCCCGCCAGCACCTCGACCAGGATCACCTGCCCGCCATGCGCCTCGACGATCTCGTGGCCGACCACCTGCTCGCGGGTATAATCGCCACCCTTCACCAGCGCGCTCGGCTTGATCTCTTCGATCAGCTTCAGCGGCGTATCTTCCTCGAAGATGACAACAAGATCCACCGCCTCCAGCGCCGCCAGCACCTCGGCGCGCGCGCGCTCGGTCTGCACCGGCCGTCCCTCGCCCTTCAGCCGCTTGACGGAAGCATCGCTGTTGAGGCCGACGATCAGGCGGTCGCAGGCGCCGCGCGCGGCCGTCAGCACCTTGACGTGGCCGGGATGCAGGATGTCGAAACAACCATTGGTGAAACCGATCCGCAAATCCTGTTTGCGCCAATCGGAAAGACGCGCTTCAAGTTCGCCGCCCGAGGCGACGATCTTTTCTTCAGCCGCGAGCGAGGCATGCGGCAGGATCTGGCGGCGCAATTCGGCCGGCGTCACGATCGCGGTGCCCTTCTTGGCTACGGCAACGGCCGCCGCCGCATTGGCCAATCGCAATGCGTCTTCCCAATCGGCTCCTGCGGCGCGCGCCACCGACAACACCGCCACCACCGTGTCGCCGGCGCCGGAGACGTCGCGCACCTTGACCGGGAAAGCCGGAACATGGACGGCCTCGCCCTTGCGCGGAACCAGCGTCATGCCGCGTTCGCTTTGCGTCACCAGGATGGCCTCGCAATCGGCTGATAGCATCGCGTCCTGCGCGGCCATCGCGATGCTCTCGCTTGAATCGGCGCGGCTTCGGGTCGCCTCCGAAAACTCTTTCCGGTTTGGCGTCAGCAAGGTCGCGCCGCGATAGATCGCGAAGTTGGCGCTTTTGGGATCGACGATCACGGCCTTGGAAGCTTTGCGCGCGGCGTCGATGACATTGCGGATCACGCGCGCGGTGAGCACACCCTTGGCATAATCCGACAACAGCACGATATCGGCGCGCGGGATCAGCGGCAGAATCGTATCGATCAGCTTCTGCTCGGTCGCGCCGGATGCAGGATGGGTGATTTCCCAATCCGCCCGCAGCATGTGGGTGAGGAAATGCTCGGAAACAAACCGCACCTTGCGCGTGGTCGGACGCGAGCCGTCCGCAACCAGAACGCTCTCGATCCGAGGTTCCTTCGCCAGCGCCGCCTTGAGTTCCGCGGCTGCGGCGTCCTCGCCGATCAGACCGACGAAGATGCATTTGGCGCCCAGCGCGGCGATGTTGCGCGCCACGTTGCCTGCGCCGCCGATATTGGTCTCGCTGCGCTTGGCTGCGATGACGGGCGCCGGCGCTTCCGGCGAAATCCGCGACACTTCGCCGTAGACGAATTCGTCGAGCATGAGATCGCCGATGCAAAGCACGGTCTGGCCAGCCATCGCGCGGTGAAAGGAGTCGAAATCGAACATCGGTTAGCCGTTACCTAGCGATAGCGATCGGGCGAATCGAGATAACCCTTGACGTAAAGGCCGACCGCTTCTTCGAGCGCGGTGAAGCCGCCGTTATAGCCGGCACGCTGCATCCGATCGACCTTGCTCTCGGTGAAATACTGATAGCTGTCGCGGATCGACGCGGGCATGTCGATATAGCGGATATCCGGCTTCCGTCCCAGCGCCGCGTAGGCCGAGAGCATGAGATCCTTGAAGCTGCGCGCTTTGCCGGTGCCGACGTTGAACAGGCCGGAAACCGAGGGCGCAGCCTGCAGCCACATCACCACCCGCACCACGTCGTCGACATAGATGAAATCGCGCCGCTGATCGCCGTCGGCGATGCCGTCGCGGTGCGACTTGAAGAGTTCGATGGTGCGTCCAGCCTTGATATCGTCGAAACGCTTCGCCAGCACGCTCATCATCGTGCCCTTGTGATACTCGTTGGGCCCGAACACGTTGAAGAACTTGAGGCCGGCCCATTGCGGCGGCAGCTTGTCGCCGCGCGCGACGCGTTCGATCAAGGCCATGTCGAACAGGTGCTTGCTCCAGCCGTAGAGGTTCATCGGCCGCAAGGTCTTCAGCGCGGCGAGCGACGGATCGTCGGCGAAACCCTGCGCGCCATCGCCATAGGTCGCCGCCGACGACGCATAGATGAAGGGCACCGCATGCGCGGTGCACCAGTCGAGCAGCCTGACGGAGAGGCGGAAGTTGGTCTCGATCACGAGGTCGCCGTCGGTTGCGGTCGTCTCCGAAATCGCGCCCATGTGAATGACCGCCTCGAGGCGCCGGCCGTCGAGCCAGGCCGCAAGCTCGCCCGGCGGGACGATGTCGGCGAGCTGCCGCTTGGCAAGATTGCGCCATTTGCCGTCATGGCCGAGCACGTCGCAGACGGCGACATCCGTGCGGCCGGCGTCGTTGAGCGCGGCCACGATATTCGACCCGATAAAACCGGCCCCCCCGGTCACCAGCAGCATTCGATGCACCCTGTTCTTGATGCCCCAGCATTGCCTTAACCGGGTCGGTCAAGCAACTTGGGGAAGGCGATATAGTGAAGGTTAAAGCGAGGCTTTACCTACCCGAACAGAGCCGTTACCGAAACGGACATGGGCGATACCCATCAAATTATGAACAATGATTCAGACCATTCCGTGGCCGTAGAGGATGCCGAGGACGTCAGGCCGATCCTGATCGTCCCCTATATGTGGATCGGCGATTTCGTCCGTGGCCACAGCGTGGTTCGGGTGCTGAACCAGCGCTTTCCGAACCGGCCGGTCGATCTCCTGACCACCAGCCTGTGCGCGCCGCTGGTCGATTACATGCCGGGTGTCCGTGCCGGCATCGTCTTTGACCTGCCGCGCGGGCGGTTGGCCCTGGCCAAGCAGCGGGCCCTCGCCGCGGAACTGAAGGCGCGCAATTACGCAACAGTGCTGGTGCTGCCCCGGACCTGGAAGTCGGCGATTGCGCCGGCCCTTGCCGGAATCCCCGAGCGAATAGGTTTTGTCGGCGAGGCAAGATTTGGCCTCCTCAATCGATGGCGCTGGGGCGAGAAACGCCTGCCCAGATTTCTGGACAAGAACGCCGCGTTGGCCCTGCCCGACGGGGCCGCGTTGCCGGCGGAATGGCCGGTTCCGCAATTGCGGGTGCCGCGCGAGGAAGCGATGCGCTTCCGGCAAGCAGATCAGCTCGGCCAGGGCGGCGCGGTCGCGCTGGCGCCGGGCTCGGTCGGCTCGTCGAAGCGCTGGACCTATTACCCGGAAGCCGCCCGGCATCTGGCCAGGCACGGGCTGGACGTCTGGGTCGTCGGGGGCCCCGGCGAAAAGGCCATCGCAGCCGAGATCGTCGCGGCCGGCGGATCGCGCGTGCGCGACCTCACGGGAACGGACCTGCGCAACGGCATTCTGGCGATGGCCGCCGCGAACATCGCCGTCAGTAACGATTCCGGCCTGATGCACATCGCGGCCGCGCTGGGCACGCCGACCATGGGCATTTTCGGCCCGACCAGCCCCTATCACTGGGCGCCGATCAACGGCCTTGCGGCCACCATTCGAACCAGGACCACGGTGCCCTGCCAACCCTGTCACCGCCCGGTCTGCACCATGAACGATCATGCTTGCATGCGGGACATTCCGGCGTCCGACGTGGCCGATGAGGTGATGAGGCTTGTGGCTCAGGCTGCGGATTAAGCATGATGTGTGCTTGCACGGACTCACCACCCCGATTACCAAGATAGACCATCACGTTAGCGGTGACGCTTGAATCAGATTTCGAAAGATCCGATTGCCGCCCATCTGGCGCTGTCGCGCGAGGCGCTGGAGCGCGCGAGCGGCGACGCGAGCCTGCTTGCGGTGGCGCGAAAGATCGCCGAGGTGATCGCAGCCAGCTTGCGCGCCGGCCACAAGCTCCTGATCGCAGGCAATGGCGGCAGCGCCGCTGACGCCCAGCATATCGCCGCCGAGATCGTCGGCCGCTATAAGAAAGACCGCCCGGCCTATGCGGCGATCGCGCTGACCACGGACACCTCGGCACTCACCGCCATCGGCAACGATTACGGCTTCGAGCATGTGTTTTCCCGTCAGGTTGAAGCGCTCGGCCGCCGCGGCGACGTTCTGCTCGCGATGACGACATCAGGCCGCTCGCCGAACATTCTTAGCTGCCTGAAGGCAGCGCGGAGCCAAGGACTGGTCACAGTTGGCTTTACTGGAGCCAAAGGCAGCGCGCTCGGCGCATCCTGCGATCATCTGCTGGTGGCGCCGAGCGACGACACCGCGGTGATCCAGCAGATCCACATGGCCTTTGCGCACGGCATCTGCGAAGTGATCGAGCAGACGTTATCGCACGGGTCGCAAGCCTGACATGAGCGGCGAATCCCCTGCTCGCTCGTCGCCGCGGCCGGCCGCCTTTCTCGACCGTGACGGCGTCATCAACCATGACGACGGCTTTGTGGCTACCCGCGACCGCATTCGCTGGATGCCGAATGCAGCCAAGGCGATCCGAAGGCTGAACGACGCCGGCTACTTCGTGTTCTTCTTCACCAATCAATCCGGCGTCGCCCGCGGCTTCTTCACCGAAGACGAACTCAACACATTGCACGACTGGATGCGCAGCGAGCTCGCCGCACGGGGGGCACGGATCGACGACGTCCGCTATTGCCCACATCATCCGAAGGGAACGGTTGCGGGCTATCTCGAAGACCATCACTGGCGAAAGCCCAAGCCCGGCATGATTCTCGATCTGATGGCGCACTGGCCGGTGCGGCGCGACGGCAGTTTTGTCATTGGCGACCGCGAGAGCGATATCGAGGCGGCGGAAGCAGCTCGCCTGCCCGGCTTTCTGTTTGCGGGCGGCGACCTCGATGCTTTCGTGGCGGAGATTTTGGCGAAGCCGATTTGAGGGTTGAGGCGACTGGTTCGGCCTAGAAAAATCAAGCGGTTAGGTCGGGTTTTTCAAAGCCGAATTAGCTTGAAAATCGGCTTAAGTGCGGGCAAACCGACAAGCGCAGCCCGACGTCAATGGAATGCGGATGGCCGAATTTCCAAAGAAAATCACCGATGATCCCTATGGCGCGGCGATCCTGATCCGCCGCCTGGTGGTGGAACAGGGCCTCGGCTACTGGCGGCAATACCTGGCGGCGTTTGCGCTGATGGGCGTGGTGGCAGCGGCCAGCGCCGGCGCGACCTACGTGCTCGGGCAGGTGATCAACCAGGCCTACGTCAACAAGAACGTCGCCGGCATCGCCACTCTCTCCGGCGTCACGGTGCTCTTGCTGTTCGTCAAGGGCATCGGGACCTACGGCCACACCGTGATCCTGTCGAAGATCTCGAACGCCATTCTCGCCTATAACCAGCGCCAGCTGTTTGCCAAGCTGATGAACGAGAGCGTCGGCTTCTTCTCCGAGCGGCATTCCTCGGAATTCCTGGCGCGGATGACCGCCGGCGCCAAATCCATCACCGACCTGTTGAACATGCTGATCAACGCGATCGGGCGCGACTTCCTGGTGCTGGTGGCGATGATCGCGGTCATGGTGAGCCAGGACCCGATCCTGTCGCTGATCGGCCTCGTCGCCGTGCCGCCGGCGATGCTGATGCTGCGAAAGCTCGTCAAGCGCATCAAGGGCCTCGCGCACACGCAGTTTACCGGCACCGCCAGCATCATGGAGACGATGCAGGAATCCCTGCAAGGCATCCGCACCGTCAAGGCATTCACGCTGGAAGGGGCGATGCAGAAGCGCATCGACGGGAACATCGCGGCCGTCGAACGCAACGCCAACAAAATGGCGCGGGTGTCTAACCGCTCCAACCCGCTGATGGAAATGCTCGGCGGTTTTGCCGTCGCCGGCTGCCTGATGTATGCCGGCTACAGCGTGGTCGCGCTCAATGCGACGCCCGGCGCGTTCTTTTCCTTCATGACCGCCTTCCTGATGGCCACCGAACCCGCCAAGCGGCTGGCACGGCTCAATATCGATCTCAACAGCCAGCTGGTCGGCGCGCGGATGCTGCTCGAAGTCATCGACAGTCCCGCGACCGAGAAGGCGGACGACGACAAGCCGGCGCTGAAGCTCTCCGACGCTAGGATCGAATTCAAGGACGTCTCGTTCGCCTATCGGACGGACGAGCCGGTGTTGAACCGCATGAGCTTTGTCGCCGAGCCCGGCAAGATGACCGCCCTCGTCGGCCCCTCCGGCGGCGGCAAGTCGACGGTGCTGGCGCTGTTGCTGCGCTTCTACGAGGTCAAGGACGGCGCGGTCCTGATCGACGATCAGCCGATCTCGGACGTGTCGCGGCGCTCGCTGCGGCACCAGATCGGCTATGTCGGCCAGGACGTCTATATGTTCCGCGACAACATCCGCGCCAATATCGCTTTCGGCAAGGAAAACGCGACCGAAGAAGAAATCGTCGAAGCCGCGAAGGCGGCGTGCGCTCACGATTTCATCATGGCCTTCCCGCTCGGCTATGACACGCCGGTCGGCGAACACGGCACGCAGCTGTCGGGCGGCCAGCGCCAGCGCATCGCGGTCGCGCGCGCGCTACTGCGGAACGCACCGATCATCCTGCTGGATGAGGCGACCGCCGCACTCGACTCTGAGTCCGAAAAGCAGGTGCAGGAAGCGATCGAACATCTGTGCCAGAACCGCACCACCATCGTGATCGCGCATCGCCTGCACACGATCATGCATGCCGACGCCATTCTGGTGGTGGAAGGCGGCGAGATCGTCGAGCGCGGCCGTCACGAGGAGTTGTTACGCCGCGGCGGCCGCTATGCCTCGTTCTTCCGCCTGCAACAGCGCGACACCGGTTATCTGGCCGAGATCAGCGCGGCCGAATAAGGCGCGAATTGATTCGGTGTAACTGAAGCGGCGGTAAAGCTGCGCCCCCTCTCCCCGTAAACGGGGAGAGGTGAGCAGATCAGCGGAACGCCGACACCACGATCAGGCCGAGCACCGCCAAGGTCAGCGTGTATTTCAGCGCGTAATACACCTTGCGGTTCCAGTCCTTGATGCGGCGGCCGAGCAGATGCACCTCATAGAGCTTGCCGAATACTTTATTCAGCACGCCGATATGCTCGCCCTCGACGTTCTGGGTCGCCGACGCCTTGACGATGTGATGGCTGACCCAGCGGTTCATCGCCGTCATGAAGCCGTACTTCATCGGACGCTCGACGTCGCAGAACAGGATGATGCGGTTGACGTCGGTCGCATTCTCCGCGCTGTGGATGAAGGTCTCGTCGAACATGAAGGCTTCGCCGTCGCGCCAGACGCACTGAACGCCGTCGACCAGGATGCGGCATTTGTCCGAATTGGGCGTCACCAGCCCTAAATGATAGCGCAGCGAGCCGGCAAAGGGATCGCGATGTGCGCCTAACTTGCCGCCGGGCGGCAGCATCGCAAACATCGCGCCATGAACGCTCGGGATCGAGTTGAGAAGCTCCACCGTCTGTGGGCACAGCGAGCGCGCCGACGGCAGGAAATCGTCGTACCATTTCAGGTAAAAGCGCTTCCAGCCGCTCTTGAAGAACGAATAGAAACCCCAGTCGTTGTTCTTGGCGGCCGCCCGGATAAAGCCCTCGTCGAACAGGCGCGTCGCCTCGTCGCGGATGGTCTGCCAGTTCTCGTGCAGTTTGGCGAGTTCGGGAAACTGCTCGAGCGGGATCACCGGCTGGTTCGGAACGGCCGAGCCCGCATACATCAGCACATTGTAAGGCGCGAGGTAGGTCGAGTGATCGCCGAGCTGACGGCCGAGGCGGAGCCGCTCTCGGCCGCGGAAATGCACATACACGGTCGACGCCGCCAGTACGTAAAGGCCGATGAATTGCGGGGCGAGAAGTGTTTTCAACATGGACGAGCTCTGGAAAAAACCGGCCGTTCCTTTACGTCGACCGCGGGGTTACACCAAGCCCCGATTCCACCACGCCGGCGAAGCGTCATCAAGGGCCCAAACGGCCAGGTTGGGCGCTGGCGCAGCCCGGCACAAACGCGTAAAAACAACCCGATTTTGTCACCCCAACCCCGAGATTGCTTGATGACCGCGACTTCCTACGTCATTCCCTTACCGCCCCAGCCCTCCTTGCCCGTTGTCGGCGACACCAAGGCCTATCCGGTCCGCCGCATCTGGTGCGTCGGACGCAACTATCTCGAACACATCCGCGAGATGGGAAATGACGAGCGGGCGCCGCCGTTCTTTTTCGCCAAGCACGCCGACATGCTGGTGGGCGATGGTGCGACCGTCCCCTATCCGCCGCTCACCAAGGACCTGCATCACGAGGTCGAGCTGATCGTCGCCATGAAGAGCGGTGGCTTGAACATTCCGGCCGACAAGGCGCTCGAGCATGTCTATGGCTACGCCGTCGGCATCGACCTCACCCGCCGCGACCTGCAGATCGCCTCGCGCAAGAAGGAGCGGCCGTGGGAAGTCGGCAAGTCCTTCGACTACTCCGCGCCGTGCTCGGCGATCGAGCCGGCCGCCAAGATCGGTCATCCCTCCAAGGGCAAGATCTGGCTGACCGTCAACGGCAAGGAAACGCAAAAGGGCGACCTCACCGAACTGATCTGGAGCGTGCCGGAGATCATCTGGCAATTGTCGCAGCAGGTGAAGCTCGCCGCCGGCGACATCATCATGACGGGCACGCCGGCGGGCGTCTCCCAGCTTCATCCCGGCGACAAGATCGAGTGCGGCGTCGACGGCGTCGGCACGCTGAAGGTGAACATCGGCGAACCGGAGAAGTGAGGAAGTATCGTGTCCCGGACGCGTCGCATCACGAAGTGGTGCGATGCAGAGCCGGGACCGTCGACAAACGTATGGGACCCCGGATCAGCAGCGCATCGTTGCACGCTGCGCAGCATCCGGGGAACGAGGTGAGCCGCTACCCCTGCGAGATCGCCTGCAGGCCCTTGAAGGTCAGGCGCTTCGGGTCCTTGACGCCGGCCAGATAGAAGCGGCGGATGAAGGCCGCGACCATTTCACGGTCGCAATCGGTCAACGCAACAACGGCATCGATAGCAATTCGCTGGGCGTCCATGGGCTTCCTCATGCGGCCTTCAAAGCGACCGCCTGATTCTAGGTTCCACCGATTAATTCGGCGTTAACCGTTTGCCATCTTCGCCGATTCGAACCCGGTTACGTATACGCAAAACAACGCATGCCTAATCGTCGAATGCCTTAAGTTCCGTCAGGAGTACTTCATCACGCCGTCATCGACCTTGCCGAAGCGCAACGTCACGATGTCGAAAGCGTAGTTCTGGAACAGCCGCCACGGCCGTTTGGAGCCCTGCTTTGGAAGCATCGGCAACGCGCGCTGCACGTAGCCCGACGAGAAATCCAGAACCGGCAGTTGCTCGACGGAAGGATCGACATTGTGCGGCACGCACTGCTTGTAGCCGTGCCGGTCCATGTAATTGAGCAGGCGGCAGACATATTCGCAGGTAAGATCGCACTTCAGCGTCCAGGACGCGTTGGTATATCCGAAAGCAGAGGCGAGATTTGGCACGTCCGAATACATCATGCCCTTGTAGTTCATGGTTTTGGCGAAATCGATGGTGCGGCCGTCGACCACGGTCTCCATGCCGCCCAGAAGCTGCAACACGAGGCCGGTCGCGGTGACGATGATGTCGGCTTGAAGTTCGCTGCCGTCTTTCAGGCGAATGCCGCGCATCGTGAAGCGGTCGATCCCGGCGGTGACGACGGAGGCGCGCTTTTCCCTGATCGACTTGAAGAGATCGCCGTCCGGCACAAGGCACAGCCGCTGATCCCAGGGATTATAGCTCGGGTTGAAGTTCGCGATGTCGTAGTCGGGGCCGAGCGCCATGCGGACGCCGCCGAGCACCATCCGCTTGAACCGCTGCGGCCTGCGGCGCGCGAACTGGAAGAACGCCAGTCCCAGAAGCACATTGCGCCAGCGGATCGCATGATAGGCAATGCTCTTGCCGAACTTCTCGCGCAGCAAGATCGCAAGCTTATCCTGCGCCGGACGCGACACCACATAGGTCGGCGAACGCTGCAACATGGTGACGTGGCTGGCCTTCTCCGCCATCGCCGGCACCAGCGTCACGGCGGTCGCGCCCGAGCCGATCACCACGACGCGCTTGCCGGCATAGTCGAGCTTGTCGGGCCATTTTTGTGGATGAAGGATCTGGCCCTTGAAATCGTCTCTCCCTGCAAACTCCGGCGTGTAGCCGTCGGTGTAGCGGTAGTAGCCGGAGCACGAGAACAGGAAATTGCAGGTGAAGCGAACGATGTCGCCCGTGCCCTCGCCGCGCTCGGCCTCGATGGTCCAGCGCGCATCCGGCGTCGACCATGACGCGCGCTTCACGCGATGGCGGAAGCGAATCTTCTTGTCGATGCCGTTCTCGGCTGCGGTCTCGCGCACGTAATTGAGAATGCTCGGCCCGTCCGCGATCGCCTTCGGATCGGTCCACGGCTTGAACGAATAACCGAGCGTGAACATGTCGCTGTCGGAGCGGATGCCGGGATAACGAAATAGATCCCAGGTGCCGCCGATGCAATCGCGCCCCCCGAGAATGACGTAGCTCTTGCCCGGGCATTTCTGCTGCAAGTGATAGCCCGCGCCGATGCCGGACAGACCGGCGCCGACGATCACGACGTCAAAATGTTCCGTCTTCTGGGTCGTTTCCATGAGCGCCGATTAGCACGCAAAGCGGAACGAAAATCAACGCTAAAGCAAAAGGCGCGACGTGCGAAATGTCCCCTGTCATTCCGCACTGCGGATAATGATCAGGTCTGAACCGTATGCTTCGGCGGCGCCAGCATCAGGGCCACCAGCAATGCGAACACCGCGACAAGAACCGGCGTCGCCCAAACGAGGCCCGTGGCCTTTGCGAGCGGTGCGGCGAAGAAAGGCGCCAGCATGATCGCGGCCATGCCGGCTGCGATCATGGTCGGCGAAACGCTCACGTGTCGTTCGCCGGCCTGCTTGAGCCAGACCGCGACGAACGCGCTCATCACGAGGTCGTAGTCCTGCAAGTAGGGCGTGATCAGGCAGGTGCCCATCACGACCAGCGCGTTGCGAACCGGCGCCGCGTCGTCGCGCCACCAGGATCGAGCGACAACGATCGCAGCCACTACCGCAAAGACGGCTTGCACGGCATAGGCCGTCTGCACGTCCGCGCCGAGCCGCCGCGCAAACACGAACATCGACACCATCCGGTGCCAGACGCCCGTGCCATCCTCGAGAATCGCGGCGCGCAGGATGCCGAGGTTGTGGATATAATCGAGCCAGGATTGCATCCCGAACAGCGTCACGCTCACGGCTACCAGCACCACGGCCGTCGTGCCGGTCGTCACGACGGTCAGCCAGCGCCGGCCCGCAACAAGCGCAAAGGGCAGGATCACTGCCAGATGCGGCTTGTAGACGAGGCAGCCGAACAGCAGGCCGGCCACGACCGGCCGGCGATCGAGCAGCACCAATCCGCCGCACAACAGCGCCGCGGTCAACGCGCCGTTCTGTCCGCCGACCGCATTGACGAACAAGGCCGGCGTCGCCAGCGACAGCAGAAGTGCGCCCTCGCCGCTTGCCGCCTTCAACGCACGATAGAACGCATACCAGGTCGCGGCCAGCCAGACGCCGAGCGCGGGCACGTAGGGGATGAGCGCAAGCGGCGCCGTCAGCAGCAACAGCACCGGCGGGTAGGAGTAGTGATAGGGATCGATGTGCGATCCGACCACCGAGGTCTCGAAGAGATGGAAGGCGTCGAAATCGTAGACGCCCTTCGCCCGTTCGTGCAGCGCGAGCCAGGCGCCGGACCAGTAGTTGATGAAATCGTCGCCGAACGGCCGGTGAACGCCGTCGGTGAGATCGAGGCGCGTCTGTTGCAGGAGATCGCAGAGGTAGATGACAGGCGCGACGACGATCGAGCACCGCGCGATCAGCTTGAGGCGTGCCGGGTCCAGCAGGCGCGCAAAAGACTCTCCGGCCGGAGCTTTCACAGGTTGATCGATCGACGTCATGCCTGGCCACCGGCGGCGTTATGGTCCTGATGGGCCAAGATGCAGCCGGTGGCTTAGCGCATCGTTAATAACTGCCCGATTTCGACCCTCCCGCTCGCACCCAGCGCTCCAAAGCAAAAGCCCCAGGATCAAATCTCAACACGCGAGTGGAACAAAAATGCCGGTTCCGAGTTGGGGCGAACACAGGGAGTATCTGTCATGGAACGCATCACGCGCTGCGCCAAATGCGGAAAACTGTTGGAACCGGTTGTCGCTATCTCAGGCCGCACCGAACTCCAATGCATAAGCTGCGATGACCCTGCTGTGAAATGGGCCGAAAGTCCGCTTACAGCCCTTGAAAGCCCAGTTGTTGCAGAGCCCGCTGCCGCCCAGCACTGAACTAGGCGAGTCATTGCGAGGGGCCCGCGACAAAATTGCAAAGCAATTTTGCGCTGGAGCGACGAAGCAATCCAGAGTCTTTTGGTGGCCTTGCTGGATTGCTTCGCTGCGCTCGCAATGACTGCGGAGAGAGGCGTCGATCTCAATACCGATAATGATCCGACTTGAACGGGCCTTCCTGCTTCACGCCGATATAGTCGGCCTGGTCCTTGCGCAGGGTCGTCAGCTTCACGCCGATCTTGGCGAGGTGCAGGCGGGCCACCTTCTCGTCCAGCGACTTCGGCAGCACGTAGACTTCCTTCTTGTATTTGCCGTCCTTGTTGTTGGCGAACAGTTCGATCTGCGCCAGCGTCTGGTTGGTGAAGGAAGCCGACATCACGAAGGACGGATGGCCCATCGCGTTGCCGAGGTTCACCAGGCGGCCTTCGGAGAGCAGGATGATGCGGTGCTTGTCGGGAAACTCGATCTCGTCGACCTGCGGCTTGATGTTGGTCCATTTCAGGTTGCGCAGGCCCGCGATCTGGATCTCGTTGTCGAAATGCCCGATGTTGCAGACGATGGCGCGATCCTTCATCGCGCGCATGTGCTCGATGGTGATGATGTCCTTGTTGCCGGTCGCGGTGACGAAGATGTCGGCGCGCGGTGCGGCGTCTTCCATGGTGACGACTTCATAGCCTTCCATCGCCGCCTGCAACGCGCAGATCGGATCGACTTCGGAAACCATCACGCGGCAGCCGGCCTGGCGCAGTGAGGCCGCCGAGCCCTTGCCGACGTCGCCGAAGCCCGCGACCATCGCCACCTTGCCCGACATCATGACGTCGGTGCCGCGGCGGATGCCGTCGACCAGCGATTCACGGCAGCCATAGAGGTTGTCGAACTTCGACTTGGTGACGCTGTCGTTGACGTTGATGGCGGGCCACAGCAGCGTGCCGGCCTTCTGCATGTCGTAGAGACGATGCACGCCCGTGGTCGTCTCTTCCGAGACGCCCTGGATCGACTTGGCGATGCCTGCAAAGTAGCCTTTCGGCTTCTCCTTGAGCTGCTTCTTCAAGAGCGCGAAGAATACTTCCTCTTCTTCCGAACCGGGCTTGTCGAGGAACGCCGCGTCGCCGTTCTCAGCCTTGAGGCCGAGATGCACATACATGGTGGCGTCGCCGCCGTCATCGAGGATCATGTTGGGATGGCCGCCGCCATGCCAGTCGAACAGCTTGGCGGTGTAGTCCCAGTATTCGGCGAGGCTCTCCCCCTTCACCGCGAACACCGGAATGCCGGCCGCGGCGATCGCGGCGGCCGCGTGATCCTGCGTCGAATAGATGTTGCAGGAGACCCAGCGGATGTCGGCCCCGAGCGCAGCCAGCGTTTCGATCAGCACGCCGGTCTGAATGGTCATGTGCAGCGAGCCCGCAATGCGCGCGCCCTTCAAGGGCTGCTTCGGACCGTATTCCTCGCGCGTCGCCATCAGACCGGGCATTTCGGTCTCGGCCAGCGAGAGTTCCTTGCGGCCGAACTCGGCGAGCGAAATGTCCTTGACGATGTAGTCGGTGAAGCCGGGCTTCTTGGCGGTGGCGGTCATGTGGTTGTCCTTTTGGTCCTCGTTCGAACGCCGCTTTGCAACGAACGGACTGATTAGCTCCTCGTCATGCCCGGGCTTGTCCCGGACATCCACGTCTTGGCCGCTACAAGAAAGACGTAGATGGCCGGGACAAGCCCGGCCATGACGACTTAAATGTGTCGCAGCACACTAATACTCATCACACCGCGCGCTTGAGCGGCTCGACGAGATCGGTCTTCTCCCAGGAGAAGCCGCCTTCATTGTCCGGCGTGCGGCCGAAATGGCCGTAGGCCGAGGTGCGCGCGTAGATCGGACGGTTGAGGTCGAGATGGGTGCGGATGCCGCGCGGGGTGAGATCCATCACCTCGGCTGCTGCCTTCTCGAGCTTGTCCTCCGGCACCTTTCCGGTGCCGTGCGTGTCGATATAGATCGACAGCGGACGCGCCACGCCGATGGCGTAAGCGAGCTGCAACGTGCAGCGGTCGGCAAGACCGGCGGCGACGATGTTTTTCGCCATGTACCGCGCGGCGTAAGCGGCCGAGCGGTCGACCTTGGTCGGGTCCTTGCCGGAGAACGCGCCGCCGCCATGCGGGGCCGCGCCGCCATAGGTATCGACGATGATCTTGCGGCCGGTGAGGCCGGTGTCGCCGTCGGGACCGCCGATGTAGAACTTGCCGGTGGGATTGATGTGCCAGATCGTCTTGCCGTTGATCCATTCCTTCGGCAGCGCCTCGCGCACATACGGTTCGACGATCTCGCGCACCTGCGTCGAGCTCAAGTCCTCGACCAGATGCTGGTGCGAGACCACAATCTCGCGCACGCCGACCGGCTTGCCGTTCTCGTATTGCACGGTGACCTGGCTCTTGGAGTCCGGGCCCAGCACCTTCTCGCGGCCGGAGTGACGCGCTTCCGAGATCAGGCGCAGGATCTTGTGGGCGTAGAAGATCGGCGCCGGCATGAGGTCGGGTGTCTCGTTGCAGGCATAGCCGAACATGATGCCCTGGTCGCCCGCGCCCTCTTCCTTGGCCACGCCCGGCTGCAGCGCGTCGACGCCCTGCGCGATGTCGGCCGACTGCGGATGCAGGAGAATGTCGATGTCGCAGTTCTCCCAGTGGAAGCCATCCTGCTCGTAGCCAATGTCCTTGATGGCTGCGCGCACCACGCTCTCGATCTGGTCGTTGGTGACGGACTTCGGGCCGCGGGTTTCGCCGGCGATCACCACCTTGTTGGTGGTGGCGAGCGTTTCGCAGGCCGCCCGGATCGCCCAGGGATCGATGCCAGCCTTCGGGCCTTCGCGGTAGAACAGATCGACGATCTCATCGGAAATCCGGTCGCAGACCTTGTCGGGATGACCCTCGGAAACCGACTCTGAGGTGAACAGGTAAGACGCGCGCATCTAGGTAGCCCCTTTTTCCGCCGGATGTTCGGCGGTGCTTTTAAATGTTCCTGATTGGTCAATCCCGACGGCGCGAGATGACGTAGGATTCGTCGTAAAACCAGAGTCCGTTATGCTTGCGCAGAACCTCTCTGACGGCGTCGAGATAACGGCCACTCTGGGTCATTTCCGTCAACCGGTCGTCTTCAATCTGTGCGACATACACCGCCGCATTCCATGCTGCAAAGGCCGTCGAGGTTCCGATCGAGCCGGTGACCTCGTTGGGCAGCGCTTCCATATCATAACGGAAGATCGAACGGTTATCGGCATAGGCGTTAAAGTTAAGGTCGCGCCCGGCCGATCCGAGCTCGTATTTCACCGCGCGCAATAGCTCATGACGGCTCACGGCGAAAGGATTTTCTCCCGGCCATACCGCCTGGATAATCTCCAATCCCGGGTCCTGCCCGTGGGAGTGGATTCCGATCAAACGGCCCCCCGCCCGCAAGGCCCTCCCCAAGGGCGCAATAATGCGTTTGGCGCGGAAATTGACGCTGGATTTGGCCCGGTATGGCTGGGATGCGATAATCAGGTCGAAATTGGCCTCGACCCGGCCGGCCCTCGGAATGATCGAATCGAGCAAAAACCGGTGGTCTTCCCGATACAGCACCAGCGCCACGGGGCGCTCATAGCTGGGCATGCCGGAACGGGGCGAGACGCTGGCCCGCCAGTTCTGCTCCAGAAATGGCCCCAATTCGGCGATTTGGGCCTCGAAATCGCCCGAAGCGGCCCCTCGCAGCGGGACCTCGTGCCAGATCATGCCGCTGGCAGCCGCGGGCGAGGCCGGCGTCAGCCAGGGCGCCTCGGCATAATGCATGTTGGTCAACACGAAGACGGTGGACGGGTGCTCGAACAGCCGGTCCGGCACCTTGTCCAGCGTCAGGCGGACGTCCTCGAGGCTGAGCTCCTTGCCCGCAATATAAAAAGGCATGTGGGGAAAGCGCGAATGCATCGATCGCATCACCCGCGCCAGCACCGTGCCGTCGCCGCAGCCGGCATCGAATACCCGCAGCGCCGGTGGGCGGGGATGGATCGCCGACAGCTCCAGCGCTACCCGCTCCGCGACCACCCGCTTCTCGCTACAGGTGTGGACGAACAGGAGGTATTTCTGGCGGTTCTCGAAGAAGCGGAAATTGCCCCTGGGATCGCGCTTTTCCGGCACCACTTCGAGGCCGCGCGGGCGTGGCGTCATGCCCCCCGGCATCGATGCCGCCATATAGGCCTGGATGCGCTCAAGCGTATCGATGGTGATGCGCTTGCCCTCGCGCAGGCGGTGCACCAGCTTGCCGTCATTGACCGCCCGCCGCCCGAACGTCGATTCGGCCATATCGGCGTTTCGGCAGAATTCCGATATCTGGGCGAGGATCTCGTCGTTCTTCATCTAAGTGGTAAAGTGGGAAGACGCCGTTGGGCAGATTACGGTGAGCGATGTCCTACCACCTTCCGCCCATCTTCCGATACTGGCCCGGAAAGACCGCGCTTAGGCATTCCCGCCGCCCAAAAAGATCGGGGTCTGACGTCGTCACTGGGAACCATCTGCGGGAACTGAGGTTCTTGCAACGCAGCGAATTCGGATTAGTCCTTTTTGGAGGTCAGAAGAAGGTGGTTCCGGCTCGCGAGTCCCCGGGGCGGCCACTGGAACCGGGCTGCAAGTTCCATTGGAACAAGGCCGGCACTAGAATTTATCTAGGTTATTACTGAATATATCCTAGAATGTAGGTTGATGCCCGGCGCCGACAGCCGGGGAGGCTGCTGGTGACGAGGTACTGTGTTCATTGGAGTGGCAGCTAGGATATGTCGAGTGAGTCTGCTGTACCGACCTATATCCTGCAAAGTGACGGCCTGTTCCGGGAAGGTCTTCGACTAATACTGTCGAAGACCCGCTTCCGTGCCCACGGTTGCGCAATTGACTTGGAGGACCTCACCGGAATCCCCGATGACAAACCTGTTCTGTTCATCGTGGCGATGGACGCGAACCAAGCCGTCATCTGCAGCAAGATTCGAAGCCGCTATCCGCTCGCATTCATCGTGGCGGTCGCTGACGAGAGCAATCCGGGCTCGCTCGCGAGTGCGCTGGATGACGGAGCAAACGCAGCGCTCTTCAATACCGTTAGCCCCCATGACCTCGTCAACACGCTGCAAGCGGTCATCAATGGTAAGCTCATTCTCATAGATGCCCGTCTCTGGCCGCTGGAAATCCAGCCAAAGGCCGAAGAGCGGTTGTCACCTCCCCTGAGCAGCGAGATGCTGTGGGATGCCGCCGACGAGCCTCAATTCATGAAGCTGTCCGCACGAGAGATCGCAATCCTTGAACGCATCGTACGGGGCGACTCGAATAAGCAGGTCGCACGGTTCTTCAGCATCGCTGAACCGACCGTGAAGGCGCATGTGAAGGCTATCTTGAGAAAAATTGGCGCCAACAATCGTACACAGGCTGCGATCTGGGCGTTTAACCACCACCTGTTCGATCAGCCCAGCGAGGAGCAGGCCGGGCTGCCGATATTGCTCCAGGACGAAACGGCCCGCTGAGAGCTTCAGCTGTGGTCGAATCCGCAGGGGCTTTCTGAGCCGGCCATCGTGGGCGCCGGGCCCGGCTAGTGCGGCCGCCGGTCGCAACTTCGACTACGGACGTGATTGCAAGCACGATCCAGATGAACAGCGCGAATTGCCCTGTGCTTTCGAACGGCCCAGACTGCGATGGCGGCTGCGAAACGGGCTTCGGCTCGAGCTCACGCGGCTCGAGCCGAAGCCTGCCCACGTCATCCCAGCGATCCGCCATCGTTATCTCCCCCACGGGTACGGGCGTATCGGGGACCGCGGGCATTTCCGGCGCCGCGACAAGTACTTGCGCGCGGGACGGATGACGGTCGTAAGTCCAGCATCCGTCGCCATCCTTCACGAGCGTCCGCGTCGGCCATGTCCTCGCTGCTTCGGCCTGGTCGAGGCAATGGCGAGACGCGTGCGCTGTCGGCGTGCCGGCCAGCAGCAGGACCGCCAGCGTAGCGGCGAGCGGCGGAAGACCATGTTGGAGGCGTACATAGTTTCCGACGCTCGCCGCGTCGCCCGCGCTGGCGTAGAAGTTATCGGGATCGCACCATTGCGCGAAGCACTCTCGGCATATCATCGCGTCCTCATGCCAGAACGATGCCTTGACGTAATCCACATCGCGTCGGCAAGACTCACAGATCATCGCTGCGCCTCGTCAATGATGCGTCGCAGTTCTGCGCGGGCCTCGCGCCGCTCCAACTCGTTCACCAGCTCTTGGCCGGTTCTGCTATTCGGGTCGGAATAGAACCGCGATTGATAGGCCTGATCCCCCGCCGTCCTCGTCATCGCACAACCGCCAAGCACGATTGCGAACAGCACGATGACGAATGGTGCCGCGACCAAGAGGTACGGCACCACCCAGTACAGGATCATGCCCCTCCCTCGGCGGTTTTCGCCGCGATCTTGTCGCGAAATGTCTCGCACAATTTCCGGACTTCGTCCGTCGCGCTGGAGCAGGATTCAATTTCATTGAAGATGCGTTTGCCCTCCTTGCGATAGCGCGCCGCGGTGGCATTGATTTCCTTGAGCATGACGGAAGCCGAGTTGGTGAGCTGCTCGCAGCGCTGGGCCATGTCCTTGACGAATTCGCCCACCGCCTCGATTTCCTTCGCAGTTACCTCATATTCCCTGACAAGGGCCTCGGCCGAGAGCTTGCCGATCTCGCTTACGTCGTCGCGATGGCTGACATAGTCTGGAACTACCGGAGCCCGCGGCATCGGCCCCACCGCCTGGATGCGCGGTGACCTTTGTTGCACGGCGTCCTGGATTTCCCCTTCGATCCGACTGACATCGAAGGGCCTCACGGCAGCATGCTGTCCTCTCATTGCAATCACTCCTGTGGCAATCTTCTCGCTTCAAAAAGCTGGTTGCTTTTGCCTCCAGCCCGTGGATCGCCAGGCCAGTACCCCTCGCTCGAGGACGCTGTTGCACCCGGCAATTCTCAATTTCCGAAGAGGTTATGGACCCAACCCGACGTCCCCCCTGAATCTACTTGCCTGCGGCGCGCCACCTAGATCGGCTCCACGCCATCATCCCAAACGAGTTCTCCACGCGCACCACACCGGTACACACGATGTTGCCGCGTCTAGAATCGAGAATCGAATAGATGTCCCTCGAAGACTCAATTCGCGGTACGTCGCTGTCCATCGTGACGCCAGCGCTTTAGCAGCCACACCCAAAGTCAAGCCGAGTGATGATGGCAAAAGCGCTGGAATTGCGTCTTTCCGCGGGGGCTTATTGACTAGTCCGTTCGGACTAGTGTGGCGACACTGACGTTCCTTTCAGTTTCGCCGCGAGTTCTTCGAAGGAACGTCAGAAACCACACTAGAATCGTATGGTTGCGAGTGTCCCTTCGGTTCTGACATTCGTAAAAGTGCCCGCCGCGATATCGTACGAATGTCAGAACCGGGACACTGGCGCCTTGGCGCGCCATTGATGACTTGGTGATGACAGTGTTCACGCCAGAACCTCTGCGTGAACAGATTTCCGGACTCACATAACTCACGCGGGTGCGTTAAATTGCGCCTGTGTGGATCGGCAGACGGATGAAGAAGTGACGGACGTGCAAAACAGAGGGACGATTTCCGGGGTGATGATCGTCCTGATACTCTCGATCTCGGCGGCGCAGGCCTCCGAGGTCTGGGTCAAGCAGTCGAGCGGCCGCATTTCCGGTGGCACGCCCGTCACCGACGAGAGCAAGCCGAAGGCGGCGCCCGAGGGCAGTTCAACGGCGGCGGCAGCCGGCAGCCCGACCAACCCCGCCACCTGCAATCAGCAGAATGCGTCCTCGCCCGCCTGCTACAGCGCGACGCAACAGAGCAAGGGCAAATAAGTCGTTCGCTGATGGGCTGAGATCGCGAGTTGATGCGGCGGCTCTGACGTTCCTTTCAGTTTCGCCGCGAGTTCGGTTTGCCGGATCTTTCTCATCAGGTCCGGGGCATTGTGCGAGGCCGCGCTTCCCGGGTCTGCGCGGCGAGACGGACGCTTGCATTTGGCGCGCCAAATCCCTTGTAGCCGCGCCGTTCCACGATCTCGAAGAAGAACCGTTCCTCGAATGCGTGGGTATAGACCTGGAAGAATTCTCCTTCGCCGTCGCGATCGTAGAGGATCCCATGTTGCTTCATCGCCGCTAGCAGATCGGGATCGAGCTCGTAGCGGCTATCAAGGTCATCGTAGTAGTTTTGCGGAATGCTCAGGAAGGTTGCGCCGGCTGCGCGCATGGCCGACACCGACGCGAAAATGTCGTCGCTGCCGAACGCGATATGCTGCACGCCCGCGCCAAAAAATTCGGACAGGAATCGCGACGACATCGTCTGCAAGGCCGTCGAAGCGTTGAGAACGAGACGAAGCGATCCGTCCTGATTCTGAAGAACCTGGCTTTTCACGAGTCCGAGCGGATCGGCGACCTCGAATTGCGGCGATCTCCGAACGTCAAACAACGCAGCATAGAACTGCTCCCACGAGAGCATCTCTGCGAACTGCATCGATTGCGATATGTGGTCGATCTGGCTTAACAGCCCGCGGCGATTTTCGCCGAGCACCGGGACGAAATCGACGTCCCAATTCGACGATCCTGGCTCCAGCAGGTAAAGCAGACTTCCTCCGACGCCGCGGATTGCCGGAATCGTCATTTCGCCTACTCCGACCGGCTGTCGGAATGCGGCGGCTTGCAAGGCCTCCGCCCTGCTCATCATGGTAGCAACGTCGTCAACTTCCAGTCCGATCGCGCATACGCCCGAGCCATGCGTCAGGTAATGCGACCGGGCGAAGCTGTTTTCAGAACAATTGATCAAGAGGTTGATGGAGCCTTGGGACCAGCGTTCAACGGCCTTGGAGCGGTGACGGCCGGTTAGCGTGAAGCCAAGTCCTTGAAACAGGTGCGCCAGCCCCGCAGCGTGCGCCGGGTCGACGCCGAACTCGACAAACGCCACGCCGGAGACGTTCGATCGGGTCCGCAGCGCGGGGGCCGCCTGCTCGTTGGGCTCATTGCCAAGCAGCATGAGCGAGCGCATCCCGTCGATCGCAACCTCTTTCGTCGACTGAGCGCGGAACTGGTCATTAAAGACTTCGAGAGAGAGCGGCCCCTTGTATCCGGTGGCGTCTATCGCGCGCATGAAGTCGGCGACGGGAAGATTCCCCTGCCCGGGAAAAGATCGGTAGTGCCGGCTCCACGAGAGAACATCGAGATCGAGCTGCGGAGCGTCCGCGAGCTGAACCAGAAATATTCGGTCTCCAGGTATCGATTCGATGGCAGCGACGGGAAATCCGGGCGCCAAGGTGTGAAAGCTGTCCAGGATGACCCCGATCGAGGGGTGATCTGCCCGCCTCACGATCTCCCAGGCGTCTCTGTAATCGTTGACGTGGCTCCCCCAGGCCAACGCTTCAAATCCGACGCGTAAGCCCCGCGCCTTTGCCCGCTCGCCCAGCTCGTGAAAATCTTCGGCGGCACGGTCGATTCCGCCCATCGAAACGGGCGACACGTTGCTGCACACCAGCAACAGATCGGTGCCGAGTTCTTCCATCAGGTCGAATTTCTTTTCGGCCCTGCGGAAGGCCTGCTTGCGCTGCGGTTCAGGCATCCCCTCGAAATCGCGAAACGGCTGGAGGGCGCAGATCTTCAGGCCGAGGTCGCCGCACATCCGGGCAACATCGCGCGGCGAGCCGTCGAAGCAGGTAAAATCGTTCTCGAAGATTTCTACCGCGTCGAAACCGGCCGCGGCGATGGTCTTGAGTTTCTGGTCGAGAGCCCCGCCGATCGAAACTGTCGCAATCGAGCGTATCATTTTGTCACTCCGGTTTTGACCTTGAAGCGAGCTCGTCCCAGCCTTCCCGCTCAGTAATGTATTTGCGCGACCTGGCGCAGTTCATCCGATGTGGCCGTGCCAAGGCCGAAGAATTCGAGATAGGCCGGTATCTGCTCAAACAGCATGTCGGTGCCGACTTGATAGTCGCAGCCGCGCGCCCGCACCGCGGCCAGAAACGGCGTAATCTCTTCTTTCATGACGACTTCACCGACGAAGGCTGACGCAGCGATGCGATCGACATCCATCGGCAGCGGATCGTCCTTCTTCATCCCGAGCGGGCTGGCATTGATGACGATGTCGTAGCCTGCGGGGTCCGGAGAACCCGCACTGACGGCGAGGTTCGGATAATGCGCCTTGAGGCGCCCGGCCAGCCCATCCGCGGCCTGGTGGAAGGCATCGTATAATCCAAGCGTGCCGGCCCCCGCTTTTGCGATGGACGCGGCGATCGCCGAGCCGACGCCGCCGCAACCGAAAACCAGGACCTTCGCTCCCGCCACGGCCCGGCCCTTTTTCAACACACCGCGCACAAAGCCTTCGCCATCGAACATGTCGCCGATCAAGAGGCCTCGCTCATCGAGCCGCACCGCGTTGCAGGCGCCGGCGATCTTGGCCGACACGGAAGCCTCGTCCACCAGCGCAAGCGTGGTTACCTTATGCGGCATCGTGATGAGGGCGCCATGCATGTTGGTGAGCCTGAAGGCCAGCGTCAGGAACGCCTCAAAATCCTCAGCTTTGCAGCCCATCGGCACCACGCACGCATTGATCTTCCGTTTTTCGAAAAACGGATTGTAGATCATCGAGGACTTGAACGATTCCGTCGGATAGCCGACGTGAGCGATCAGTCTTGTTTTGCCATCGATCATTTTCGTAAAGCCTTCAATGCAATCAATTCTCAGACGTCGAAGAAAACGGTCTCACGCTCGCCCTGCAGGAAAATGTCGAACGTGTAGGTGGCAACACCATCGCGTTCCGAGCGCGCCGCGATCAGCGTTTGCCGGCGCGCGGGCGGCTCAATGATGTTGACGACCGGATCTTCGGCGTTCGCCGCCACTTCGTCGCCGAAGTACATGCGCGTTGAAAGACCGATGTTGATGCCACGGGCGACGATCCAGAAGTTGATGTGAGGCGCCATCGCCTTTCGGCCCCTCCGCCCCGCGACCGGACCCGGCTTGATGGTCCGGATGCGGTAGAGGCCGGTCTCCAAATCGGTCCCGGTCCGCGCCCAGCCGCGAAAGCCCTTGTCGAGCAATTTGTCCTGCCGGTCGGCCGGATGGTTATATCGGCCCGCCACATTCGCCTGCCAGGTCTCGATCAGGACATCCTTCGCGGGATGGCCCGTGGCATCATAGATCCTTCCTTCGATGACAATGCGCTCGCCGGCGACATCGGGACCGGCAATGTCCGCATCGAAATTATTCTCAAAGATATCGAAGCCGGCCTGGTTCGGGATCAATCCGATATGCACATAGGGCCCTGCGGTCTGCGACGGCGTCTCGCCCAGGTAGAGCTCGGTTCCCATGATCAGCCTCCCTGCAACTTGTTCTCAAACAAGGTCTGACGGCTGCCGCGCAGGACAATGTCGAAGCGGTAGGCCAGACACTCCAGCGGCAGCGAGGCATTGAGGTCGAGCCTGGCGATCAACCTTTCCGCGGCTGACTTGTCGGGAATCGTAGCGATGATGGAATCATGAGGGATCAGCGGGTCGCCTTCGAAATACATCTGCGTGATCAGCCGCTGCGCAAAGCCCGATCCGAAGACCGAGAAGTGGATGTGAGCCGGACGCCAGCTATTAACGCGGTTGCGAAATGGATAGGCGCCGGGCTTCACGGTGCGGAAAAAATAATAGCCATTGTCGTCGGTGAGCATGCGTCCGCAGCCGCCGAAGTTTGGATCGATCGGCGCAATATAAGTGTCGTTGCGGTGGCGATAGCGGCCGCCGGCGTTGGCCTGCCAGACCTCGACGAGGGTATTGCGAACGGGACGGCCATTGCCGTCGAGCACATGGCCATGAACGATCGTCTGTTCGCCGATCGGCTTGCCGTCCCTCGCATAGTTCAGGACCAGATCGTTATCCAGCGGGCCGAGTTCGTCGTGAGAAAAAGCCGGACCGGTCACTTCCGACAGCGAGTTTTGCAGCGAGAAAAGCGGAATGCGCGGCGATCGCAAGACGCTGGTCTTGTAGACGGGCGTCAACGCGGGAGGATGGATATCGCGATCGCGCTGGTGAAACTCATATTCGGGCGTCATGAAATTCTCCTCGCACTGCAGCCAGAGCACGCACAGCCTTCCAGGGAAAGCTGCGCGTCATCTCCGGACAGAGAGCTATGCCGGCGCGGCGCCGCCGAACGAAGCCGCTCTCAATCGATCGTAGTCCGGCTTTGCCATCGGGGCCGCGGTCGGGTTGCCGAGATCGCTCACCGGCAGCCGATAGGTTTCCCTTGCGGAGAAGGCCGCAGCCGCGGCGACCGCCGTAATCGCAAAGGTGATGAGCCCGACCGTGAGCGGGACGTCGGTCGATCCGGGAGGTGCGGCGGTGGCGAAAAGCGCCGGCAGCAGCGCCGTGATCGTCGTACCGATGTTCTGCGAAATGGCCATCGCGGACACGCGGTATCGCGTCTGGAACAGTTCGGGATAGAAGCTCGGAAACACCGCGTTGTAGCCCTGATAGACAACTCCCCACATGACGATCGAGAAGGCGATCGCCATCGGAACACTCTGGATGCTGATGGCGTAAAGATAACCAAAGGCAAGCAAGCCGGAACACAGAGCGCCGGTGATAATCGGCGGTCTCCGTCCGATCCTGTCCGACAGATTGCCGACCATCGGGATCACCAGCACCGCCGCAATATTGCCGAGCACCGGAATCCAGAGATAGACATCGGGTTTGAAGCCGACCCCGTAAGCGGGCTGCACGGCGTAAGCTGCGCCGAAGATGGTCGCCACGACGGGAATCACGTTCATCAGCGCCATACAGACCACCCGCAGCATATCGGCCCAGCTGGTCGTGAAGGCCTGAACGATCGGCGCCTTCGGTACCCTGCCCTCCTTGCTTTCGCTGGCGAACGCCGGTGTCTCATCGACCTCGCGCCGGATGAGATAGCCGACGATGATCACGAAGAAGCTCAGCAAAAACGGGATACGCCAGCCCCAGTTGTTGAAGTCTTCCTTGGGCATGTAATGAGCGATCGGCAGGAACACGGCGGCCGCGAGAATTTGCCCGGCCTGAACGCCCTGCAGCGTAAAGCTCGCGAAGAACCCGCGCCTGCCGAACGGCGCATGCTCGAGCACCATTGAACTCGCGCCCGAAATTTCTCCCGCCACCGCAAAGCCCTGCACCAGCCGCAGGATAACCAGAAAGACGGGCGCCCAGATTCCGACCTGCTGATAGGTCGGAAGCACGCCGACCAGCATGGTCGAAAAGCCCATCAGGAACAGGCAAAGCACAAGAACGTTCTTTCGCCCATGCGTGTCGCCCCAATGGCCGAGAAAAAAGGCGCCAATCGGTCGCGCGACATAGCCGACGCCGTAGGTCGCAAGCGAGGCGACGATCGCGACCGTCGGGTTCTGCGAAGGGAAAAAGATTTGCGGAAAGACCAGGGACGCGGCGGTCGCGTAGATGAAGAAGTCGTAGTATTCGAGAGCCGACCCGATCCAGCCGCTTGCCGCGGCGATCTTCGATTGCCGCAGGGCTGCGGGGCGGTTCGCTGATTCCGTCATGTTGAATTCCTCCACAATATTGATTGGCAGCCGTTTGACGGCCGGCTTTTCTTGTTGCGGAGACTCGGTCTTTCGCCGACGCAATCGCGATTGTGCTCCGGATGGGCGCGACCATAGCGGCGGAGCCAGATAACACAATTACTCAGATATGCGACAAACTTAACATCATGTTATCTTGTGGACGGTCGCGTCCGCCGCGGCTTTCCGACGGCTTCCATCTCCTCGCGCAGCGAAGCAATGAAGTGCGTGGCATAGGGCGACAGCGGCGCACCGCGCTTGATCGCGATGAAGGTGTCGAACCGGGTCGGCTCCTGGATTTCGAGCAGCCGCAGGCCGGGGATGTTGCCGTGCGCCACTGAGAACTCGTCGATGACCGCGATCCCGAGGCGAGCCTGAACCAGCGAGCAGACGGTGTTGCCGAAGCGGGCGCGAATCGTGATGTCGTAGGGCAGCTTGTTCCGCGCAAACAGCTCCGACATGATGCGGCCGTAGGGATCGGTCGGATCGATTCCGATCAGTGGAAATCGCGTCATCTCGGCGGCCGATATCTTCTTGCGTTCGGCAAGGGCGTGGCCTTCCGGAACGATGCAGAACAGGCGGCCGGAAGCGAGCGGCAGAAACTCCAGCGCCGGATGATCGAGCTTGTAGCTGATTGCGGCGCAATCGCCCTTGCCGAGCAACAGATAGTCGATCACCTCCTCGATCTTGAGGATGTTGATGTCCAGCTTCAGGTCGGGATAGCGCTTGCGGATTTTCTCCACGGCCCGCGGCACCATGACCTGGGCGATGCTCGGCACCGACCCGATCCTGAGTTCCGACAGTTGGCCGCGGCCGATCTTGCCGACAACCTCGGCGAGATCGTCCACTTTCTTGTAGATCGTGTTGATCTGCTCGAAGATGAGTTGCGCGTCGGGCGTCGGAAAATAGCGACCGTTTTGCCGCATGAAGAAGCGGACCCCAAGCGACCGCTCGGTATACTTGATGAGGCGGCTGATCCCCGGCGCCGAGACATTGAGGAGCTTTGCCGCGCCGGTGATCGTCCCCGAGATCATCACGGCGCGAATGACTTCGATCTGCCTCAACGTCATCATCGACGCAGGATAGCCCATCGCTGGTCGGTCGGACACCTGCGGGCCCGTCTCCGGGCACCGTAAGCATGTGTGCTGCAAGGCGCGGCAAGGGGCCGCCGCCCACAGTCAAATCATCAGCACAAAAATAGAAACAATGGCTTTCGATTATTTCTGTTTCGTAACCCAACTGACGGCCTCAACATATCAGCACATGCAACAAAGGAGCCGTCAAATGAGCGATCATTCCAGTAAAGCCAGCGTCCCGCCGTCCGCGGGCGCAGATGTGAGTGGCGTTGCGACGCTGCTCAACCGCAATCTTCCGGAAGTTTTCGGCGAGGGTGATCCGGTCCGCCGAAAGGCTGCGATTCGAGAACTCTATGCCGAAGACTGTGTGCTGTACGTCCCGCCAGGTACGTTCGTCGGCCACGACGCACTGGACAAGTTCGCTGGCGATCTGCGGGCAACACATCCGCATTTTGTCTACACGCCGCACGGCGAACCGCAGGTTCTGCACAACTCGGCGCGTCTGGCGTGGGGCTCGGGGCCGAAAGGCGAGACACCCGCCTACACCGGCGTCGATTTCATCATCGTGCGCGACGGCAAGATCGCCGCTCTCTATGTCTACCTGGATTCGCCGCCCGAATAATTGAGTCACGCATTGCGAACGGTCGTCTCACAACCGGCGACGGCCAATCGAGGAATTAAAGCGCGATGAAGATCGCGCTTTAGGCGTGAGCGGCGCTTGCGACTTCACCCGACAACTGCTCGCGCCTTGCATCGATCCGCAGCATCACGACAACGATGGCGCCCAGCAGCGCGCAGCCCGCGAGCAGTAGAAGGCCTGCCGTGAAGTCGCCCGTCAGATCCTTCAGGTAGCCCATCGCATAAGGACCGGCGAAACCGGAAAGATTTCCTAGCGAGTTGATCGCGGCGATGCCCGCGGCGGCCGATGCACCGGTCAGGAAGCTTGCCGGTAGCGGCCAAAACATCGGCGGCACCGCGGAGATGCCAATTTGCGCAAAACAGAGCAACGCCATGACGACGACCGGATTGGGAACGAAGCCGGCCAGTCCGACCCCTATCGCGGCCATCAAAAGGGCAGCGGCGACATGGCCTTTTCGTTCCATAGTCCGGTCGGAATGGCGACCGAGCACCACCATGCCAATGGCCCCGAAAACAAAGGGCAGCGCCGCCAGCAATCCGGTCTGGGCGTCGCTCACACCGAAACCCTTGATGATGGTCGGTAGAAAAAACGCTACGCCGTAACTTGCGGCATTCAGGCAAAAGTAAACCAGAGCGCACAATAGAATTCTGATATCCGTGAGCGCCTGAAACAGGGACAGGTGTTCGACCTTCTCCTTGTTTTGCTTCTCGGTAGCCTGAACGTTCTCGAGCCAGGCGATCTCATCCGGTTGCAGCCAGCGGGCCTGACGGGGGAAATCGGTCAGGTAGGTCAGGACGCCGATGCCGACCAGAACGGACGGCAACGCCTCGAGAATGAACAGCCACTGCCAGCCTTCCAGGCCCCAGCCGGTCACGCCGAGCAGCAGTCCCGAGATTGGCGATCCGATGATCGACGAAATCGGGATTGCCAGCATGAACAGGCTGATGACCCGGGCGCGGTACACCGCCGGGAACCAGAGGGTCAGATAGAAGATGATGCCCGGAAAGAAGCCGGCCTCGCAGGCGCCGAGCAGCAAACGGAGCGCATAGAAAACACCCGTGGTCGGAATTCCGCTCGTCGCCGATATCGACGGGATGAATGCGAAGGCCGCCGAAACGATCCCCCAGGTAATCATGATGCGTGCGATCCAGACGCGCGCGCCTACTTTTTCCAAAAACAGGTTGGAGGGGACTTCGAATACGAAGTAGCCAACAAAGAACAATCCCGCACCGAGGCCATAGGCGGCCTCGCTCAAACCAAGCGCCTGGTTCATGTGCAGTTTGGCAAAGCCGACATTGACGCGATCGAGATAGGCGACGAAGTAACACAAGATCAGGAACGGAATGAGACGTCTCATCACCTTGCCGATGACACGCTTCTCGATGTCGTCCATGCGAAGCCTCCCGTCATGTCATTGCGGGCCAGTTCGTAAAAACGTCCGGCTTGAGTTTTGCAAAACTATGACGGTGACAGTCGATGAGTGCAAATGGCTTTTACATGGTGCACTGCGGCCGATGGCGAGCGCGAAGGCTCTCGGCGGGATCCGTTTGTTTTGGCAGACAGGCGGTCTGCTACGGCGATCCGGCCAACACGGCGCAATGCGGCACCACATCCGGATGCGCCGCGCAGAGATGGTGCGCGCCCGCTTCCGTCAGCTCGGTCAAGGTGCCATAGCCGTACAGGACGCCGATGGCCGTCATGCCGTTCTTTCTGGCGCCCGTCACGTCATGGCTGCGATCACCGATCATGACCGCGCGCGCCGGATCAACCCTGGTCTGACCGAGGGCATAGGCCAGCAGTTCCGCCTTGTCGGCTCGCGTGCCATCGAGCTCCGAGCCGAACACATGCTCGAAGTGACGTCCGAGATCGAAATGCTCGATGATGCGGTCGGCGTAGATTTTCGGTTTGCTGGTGGCAACGAACATCCGCCGGCCAGAGGCCGCGACCGCTGACAGCGTCTCCTCGATGCCGGCATACACCTCGTTCTCGTAAAGGCCGACGTCGCGAAATCGTTCGCGGTAGAGTTCGAGCGCGCGGTGTGCAAGCTCGTCGGTACCGACGAACTCCTTGAAGCTGGCGTGCAGCGGCGGACCGATGCACCAGACCAGGTCATCCTCGTGCGGAACCGGGTAACCGAGCCGTTCAAGGGCATACTGGATGCATCTGGTGATGCCGGGCTTCGGATTGGTCAGCGTGCCGTCGAGATCAAAGAATGCGGTATACATCCTCGATCTTATGGGCCGTCAGATGCCCTCGATCAAGGAGCAGAGAGCAATGCTCCCATTCCCCGCATGACGAACGGCCGTCAAGGACCGGATTCCGCCGGCGCCCCCGAACAGGATTTGCGGCCTCAATACTTCGCGACCACCGCCTCGCGCTGAAGCCTGGTGGCGGCGGCGACTTCCGCCGGCACGGCGGCCTTTTGCTGCTTGTCGAGTTCGCGCATGAACGCCTCGCCCGCGGCCCGGTCCTTGAATTCCCACAGCTTGTTCTTCACGCCCTCGAAGATCAGCGAATAGACCGCAAGCTGAACGCCTTCGCGCACCGCGAGCGTCGGCGGCGTATTCTTCGTAAATCCGATGTCGGCCTGAAGCAGCTTGTCGACGGCGGCGAACAGGAAGCCGGTGCCGGCGACATTGATCGAATAGACGATCTTGGTCGTGGTGACCGAGGCGAGCACGCGGCCGGTCTGCACGCTGACGGCGCGCAACGCCACGGTGATGATGTCCTGACGGTACTGCACGTTGGGTCCGACGCCGAGATAGTTGGCGCCAATGCCGCCGGTGGTTTCGTTGGTGTCGTAACCGATCACACCGCCCTCGAGGAGGATGCCGGCAAAGCGCAGCGGCGGCAGGCTCTGCGCCTTGTCGCCGTCGATGGCGGTCCGCGTATTCTGGATGATCTGCCGTTCCTGCAACAGCGGCTGGAGATCGGCGCGTTCGGCCACGTCGAACCAGGCCCCGCCGCCGGCCTTCACCACGACGTCGGTGAGGATGGACGAGCCGCCTTGCGTGAGCGCGCGCGAGAATTCCGCGAAGTTGTCGTTGGATTTGTTCTGGCCGGTCAGGTCGGGAAAATTATAGATGGAGACGTCGAGCTTGCGCCTGGGCGGCGGCAGGTTGTCGAGGACGACGCCGGTCTTGGTCGACGACACCATGAAGGCGGCCTCGTCCACGGGGTCTTTGACCGTTCCTGCCATCGGGTCGAACATGCATCCGCCCGCCGGCAACGCGAACAGCAACAGACACGCCAGTCTGGCAACACGCAAACCCAATTTATGCCCCCACCCAAATGAACAAAATACAGTCCCGACTTGGTATCAGCGCTACATGACAGCTATCCGGGGCCGCGCCGATATCCCCTTGGCGCGCCAGCCCGAGAGTTAGAACCTGCCGGAGAATGTACTGGTTGGATTAGCCACCGAGTTCTGCGTGGCCGATCCGTTGCCGGAACTGCCATTCGCGCCGCTGCCCGATGTGCCGTTACTGCCAATGCCGCTCAAGGCGTTGGTCAGGCCTGACAGATCCGGTCCTTGATTGCCCGACTTGGTGCCTTCTCCCTGCGACTGCGCGGTCGACAGCAGGAACGAGCCGTTGTTCGGGTTGCCACCCAGGGTGGGACTGACGGGATGATAGATCTGCTCTGTCGCCAAGGCCGGCGCAAAAAGCCCGACGACGCCCGCAATACACATCACCCGAAATGCGATCTTACCCATGTCTGCCCCCTTCGAGATTACGCAACTGACCCGTTACAGCCGTCCGTCACCTGACGACCAGCACGTTGCCGACGCGAACGATGCTGGCCTGCGGCGCGCCTTTCGGCTGAATGATGTCGAATGCGCCGTTCGGCAGCCGCGCAATCAGCATGTTGACGGGCGCCGTGCCGGGCGGCTGAAGCACATCCACCGTCAGCCCTTGCACACCGACCAGCGCGACGTTGGAGACGAGCCCCTGCCCGTGCTGAAACACGCCGACCGTATCGTGCTTGCCGCCGATGATCCCGACATTGGAGCTGTTGCCGCCGCCGGCCTGCGCCTGAAGCACGAAGTTGCTGCGCCCCATCTCCAGCGTGCCGGCCGAATTGCCGCCCGACGCAGGCACCGTAGTTTCCGGCGTCAGTTGCGTGGTGCCGCCGCGTGGCGGCGCAAACGGAACCTGCGACGGCACGTTGATCGGCGTCGAGATCGCCGAATGGCCGAAAAAGGCGCTGCTGGAGGCCTGGGTGATGAAAGCACCGTCGGCAAAGGCCGGCACCGTCGATGCGAGGAACGCGATGGCATACAAATGATTTCTCAGGGCGAACTGCACGAGACACTCCCGGAATTTGAATCGATCACCAACCTCGCCTGAAAGTGCCCCGCGTCGGATGCACCCAGGAACGTGGTCGAAAGAATTTCTTCCTTATTGGCTTCGAGGCTGAATTTGCCGCTTTGGATATTGTGGCTGCTGCCGTCGGCGCTGTTCTTCCGAATGTCGAGCCGATAGCTGCCGTTCACGTCCAAGCGGCTCGTCGCAACGGCTTCGATACGGATGGCTTCGCCCTCCGCCGTGACCCGAATACGACACCCGACCGCCATGACCTGCTCGACATCAGCGGACTCCGCATCTGTCCGCGCGCAAGAAACAACAACGCCCAAAACTGCGATAATCAATCGCTTGATCAGAGCCGCGCGTACTTCCGGCATCGGCGCCTCTCAAGAAACGAGAGCGGCGGGAGATGATCCCGCCGCTCCTGGTCGACTTACTTCTGCGTCGTGATCGCGACGTTGTGCGAACCGAACTGCGCCGTCACCGAAGCGTTGGAAACGTTCGCGCTCGCGGTCTGCACCGTGGTTGCGTTGTTGCCGTTGCCGGCCTGCACAGTGGCTTGCAGGTTCTGGCCGATCATCGGCTGGACGCCGGTGTCGCCCTGATGCACGGTGGCGGAGTTGTTCTTGCCGAGCTGGGCAATCAGCGAGCCGTTGATGCCGCTGTTGAGCGGATCGGCGATCTTCTGGCTGGTGACTGCGGTGTTGCCCTTGCCGGCTTCGAGCGTCAGCGAGGCGTTGATGCCGTTGCCGCCATCGACGTTCTTCTGCTTGGTGGTGGCGGTGTTGTCCTTGCCGATCTGCACCGTCCCTTGCAGGTTGTCGCCGTTGGTCTGCTTGGCGGTCGCGGTGTTGTCCTTGCCGAACTGAGCGATCAGCGAGGCATTGACGTTGTTGGCGTCTTCGGCGTTGGTCTGCTTGGTCTTGGCGACGTTGCCGACGCCGACCTGCAGCGTGGCCTGCAAGTTGTTGCCGTTGACCTGGTTGGTCTTCGCCGAGTTATCGACACCGAACTGCGCGGTCAGCGAGGCGTTGTCGGCCTTGTCGGCCTTCTTGCCGTCGGACGCGCCGCTCTGATTGGTGGTCGACGAGTTGTCGAAGCCGAACTGCAAGGTGGCCGCGTCGTTCTTGACGCCGCTCTCGGCCGAAGAACCCTTGCCGGAACCGATGGAGTCCTGGTTGGTCTTTGCGGTGTTGCCGGCGCCGACCTGGAGCGTGAACTGATTGTTCGTTCCGCCCAGACCCGGATTCTTGCCGCTCGCAGCACCTTCGGAGTCCTGGTTGACCTTCGCGGTGTTCTCCGCGCCGGCCTGAATGATCTTGGAGTCGTTCTTGCCGCCGTTCGCGGCGGTGAGCTGGCCGGTCACGGCGAGATTGCCGGAATCCTTGCCCGCGCCGAACTGAAGCGTGGTCTGGTTGTTGTTGCCGCCCGCCTGACCGGCGACCGAGTTGTTGCCGTTGCCGAACTGGCCGGTGAACGACTTGTTCTTGTTGTCGGTATCGTTGGTCTGGAGCGTCACGGCGTTGTTCTTGTCGCCGATCTGCAACGTGCCCTGGCTGTTGTTGCCGCCGAGCTGGCCGACCGTCGAGGTGTTCTTGTTGCCGATCTCGAGGGTGCCGGACTCGTTGGAATTCTTGCCGGTGGTCTGCTGCGCCGTGACGGCGCTGTTGTCATTACCGAACTGTCCGGTGGCCTGCTTGTTGTGGCCGTTAGTCTGGCCGACGATCGCGTTGTTCTTCTTGCCGGCCTGGATGATGAAAGACTCGTTGCTGGCAGCAGAAGCCAGCGACGTCGTGGCCAGAAGGATGGCCAGCGTCGTGAGGTGCTTCATAACACTTCCCTGTTTTCCAAAGTGGGGTCAGCGACAATCGCCGCCCTCGCGCGAGGCGTTAACACGCTGTTAACGGCGACCACAATGGGCGGGCAAAAAATTCATATAACCGTTACAATAGACATCGCGAAAAGCCTTGCAGATCGCGGACTTCTTGAATTTTCGCTTCGGATTTTTTGTCCGCCTGGAACGATTCAAAGCTCCTCCGTTCGGATGAAGAAAACAGGTTGCCGACATCCCCGCGCACGGCATTTCGACCTGCAATTTTACTGTCATGTTCAGCCTTTAAAGGTGGCAGCGTCGTCGGATTTTTGTTCGCCGACATATGTGCCAACGCCCCCGCGTTGTAGACTGCGCTTCGATTCCACGTAATGGCTTCGGATCGCAGCCGCGGACACATATGACGACAATCGAGGAACTGGTTGCAGCGAACGCCATCTCGCGAATTCAGGTCGAGATGCATCCGCGCGACCAGGAGCTGCGATTGCTTTACGGCACGCCAGACTTCATCGAATGGCTTGGCCGGCTGGCAGAAGGCGCAGGCCCGGAACGGAGGCTCGGAGAAGCAACGGCGGCCGAACAAGTCGATGAACTCTTCAATACATTTCTGAGCGGCCAGCCTC
Organism: Bradyrhizobium erythrophlei; assembly: GCF_900142985.1. Taxonomy (NCBI): domain Bacteria; kingdom Pseudomonadati; phylum Pseudomonadota; class Alphaproteobacteria; order Hyphomicrobiales; family Nitrobacteraceae; genus Bradyrhizobium; species Bradyrhizobium erythrophlei. The sequence goes on along the minus strand of NZ_LT670849.1, from coordinate 5,317,793 downwards.
TGATTTACATGAAGCAGTTTCGATCAATTCGCGCCGAGAAAAATGCCGTTTGGGAATTGAAGACTCCGGATGTGCGGATCTTCGGCTGGTTCTTGAAGAAGGATTGCTTCGTCGCCGTGTTCGGGAACTGGGCCGACGTGATCAAGGATCACGACCTCTATCGCGGCTACCGGATTTCCATCCGCAGGATGCGCCGGGAATGGGGAGTGGACGAAACGTTGTGTGTGCAGGGGGTATTGCCGGGTGACGTCCTTTCACTTTGACATCGGCGGGCGGGCACGAAATGCAGGCCGGTTCATCGGCCGCGTGCGGGGCGAACTGCTGCGCGCCCTCTCGGAGCGCAAGAGCGAAGGCGGGCTTTCGCAGGAAGCGCTGGCCCGAAAGCTCGATACCGAGCGCTCGCTGATCAACCGGCAGCTTTCCGGCGAAAGCAATCTTACCTTGCGCTCGCTGGCGGACCTTGCGTGGGCGATGGACCTCGAAATCTCGTTCGAGCTGAAAAAGCCGGCGGCTGAGGCCGGCCAGAATCAGCCCATTCAAAATCAGGCTCTTGAAAATCCGGCGCTTGAAAATCAGACCACGTCCACCGTCCGGCACGGGCAGATCAAATACCTCAACGGCGCCGCCAAGCAGCTTTCGGCGCACGCCGTGCCAGCGAATTCCGAACTCGGGCAGCCGAAAAAGTCAGCATGATGGAACGCTACGGCTATTCGATATTCTGCGATGACATTCGCAACGAACCGGGCGGCAAACTCTCGTTTGTCGGCTGCTACAATGCGGTGATGTTCACCGCGCCGCGGTTTCCGCTGGTTCTGCCGAAGTTCTGCATCCACTTCCACGTGTTCTCGCCGGCGACGCAGCCTTATGAATCGGTATTGTCGCGATGCTATGTGCCCGGCCGCACCGATCCCATTGCCGAGGAAGCGATCGAGGTGCCGCGGCTTCAGGACCAGATTAATTTGCTGGCGAGCCTGCCCAAAAACGGCGGCGCGCCGCCCTGCATCGTGGTTGCCGCAAGCCTGGTTTTCACGCCGCTCGAAATTCCGGAGCCCGGAATGATCCAGGTGCGCGCACTGATCAATGGCGGCCCGGGCGAACTCCAGGTCGGATCGCTGACGGTCACGCCGGCAGAAGGTTGACGGCCAATCGCCTTCGCTAGCCCTACTCGGTCAACGCCCTCATGGTGAGGAGGCGTACGTGCCCGAGCAGGCCGAGTGCAAGCGAGGCCGTTAGCGAACGGCACAAAACAATTGTGCGCCGTCGCTGGACGATGATTCGCACCGCCAGGAGATCCATGAGGCCCCGATATCGACCTCATCCTTCGAGACGCCGCTTGCGCGGCTCCTCTGGATGAGGAGAAAAAGCGACCAGGTTAGTGACGTTGCGTCACGGTCGCCTGATTGCCGCTGCCGTGCTGGACGATCGAGGAAGCATTGCCGCCGCCGCTCTGGGTGACGGCAGCGAAATTATTGGTGCCGACCTGCACCACCAAAGAGGTATTGGTCGCAGGATTGGCCGCAGGCACCGCCGGCAGGCTGATCGCTTTCGGTTGCAGCGGCAGCGCGAGCATCGCCTGCGACTGCGCCGCCTTCGCTGAGCCTGCCGCGGCCTGCTCGGCCGCGATAGCCTTGCTGGTGAGTTGAGCGATGAACGCCTCGCTGGCGCCGGCCGGGCCGACCGCCATGGTCAGAAAAATGACAGATCGGATCACGACGCGCATGCGAACTCCTTCCATTTCCCGAAGGAGGATTAAGAAGTTCGCCTTAAGAATGGGTAAGGAAGCCGATCGCGGGTCGCGGATTTCATCAGGCCCGAGGTGCCGGCACTACCTGCCCCACACCTCCTGCGCCACCTCGACCGCAAGCCGCAGCTTTGCCCACTGCTCTTCTTCGGTGAGGATGTTGCCTTCCTCGGTGGAGGCAAATCCACATTGCGGCGACAGCGCGAGCTGATCGAGCGAGGTAAACTTCGCGGCCTCGTCGAGCCGGCGCTTGAGATCGTCTTTGGTTTCCAGCGCGCCGCTCTTGGAGGTGATGAGACCGGCCACCACGACCTTGTTGCCTCTCGGCAGATAACGCAGCGGCTCGAATCCGCCGGCACGTTCGCTGTCATATTCCAGGAAGTAGCCGTCGTAATTGGTGCCGGCGAGCAGCGTCTCGGCCACCGGCTCATAGCCGCCGGATGAAATCCAGGTCGATCGGAAATTGCCGCGGCAGACATGCGTCGTGACGGTCATGTCGGCCGGCCGCTCGGCGAGCGCGTAGTTGATGACGCGGGCATAGATCTGCTGAAGGCCGTCGAGGTCGTTGCCGCGCTCACGCGCCTTGTTGAGTTCCTCCTGCGAGCAGAGATAGGCCCACACGGTGTCGTCGAACTGGAGATAGCGGCAGCCCGCGTCATAGAACGCCTTCACCGCCTTGCGATAGGTTTTGGCGAGATCATGGAAGAACGCGTCGAGGTCGGGATAGGCCTGCTTCGAAATCGCGTTGCGGCCGCCGCGGAAATGCAGCACCGCGGGCGACGGGATCGTCATCTTCGGTGTGACATGCGCCGCATCGCATTTCTTCTTCAGGAATTTGAAATGCTCGAGCATCGGATGGTCGTCGGGAAAATCGAGCTGGCCGATCACGCGCACCGCCTCGTGGCGGGTCTGGACGCCGGCGAACTGAATGCCCTGTTCGGGCTGAAACATCTCGCAGCCGGTGAGCTTGGCGAGAAAATCGAAATGCCACCAGGAACGGCGGAACTCGCCGTCGGTCGCGAGCCTCAAGCCGGTCGAAGCCTGCCGGTGCACGACCTTCTCGATCTCGATGTCCTCGGCCTTGCGCAACTCCTCCGCCGTGATCTCGCCCTTTTCGAGTTTGGCGCGGGCTTCCTTGATGCGCTGCGGCCGCAACAGGCTGCCGACCTCGTCGGCGCGGAACGGAGGTTTGGTTCGTTGCATGGTTTTTCTCCTCGCAGGGCCGTTCAAAGACGTCACGACTTGCCGGCGACACCCAGAAACCGCTCGAGCGCCGAAGCATCGGCCTTCAGGGCGCTGCTCGCCGCGTCGTGCACGATCGCACCACGTTCCAATATCACGGCGCGGTCGGCAAGCCCCAGAATCTTCCGGGCGTTCTGTTCGACAATGATCGAACAGATGCCGCTCGACCGGGTGATGGTGCCGAGCGCCCGCAACAATTCCTCGACAATGATCGGCGCGAGCCCTTCGGTCGGCTCGTCCAACAGAAGCACCTTCGGATTGAGGGTCAAGGCGCGGCCGACCGCCAACATCTGTTGCTCGCCGCCGGAAAGCTGGTTGCCGAAATTGCTCCGCCGCTCTTTCAGGCGCGGAAACATCTCGTAGATCTTTTCGACGGTCCATGGCCCCGGCTGCGCTACGGCGGTCATGTTCTCTTCCACCGTGAGCGAGCGGAAAATATTGCGCTCCTGCGGCACCCAGCCGATGCCGGCGCGCGCCCGCTGATCGGGCCGCATCGCGGTCAAATCGCGCCCCCCAAGCGCGACCTTGCCGCCGAACCGCCGCGTCACGCCCACGATCGAATTGATCAGCGTGGTCTTGCCGGTGCCGTTGCGGCCGAGCAGCGCCAGCACTTCGCCCTCCGCGAGACGCAGCGTCATATCGGGCAGCACCACGGCCTCGCCGTAGCCGGCGCGCAGATTTTCGATCGAAAGGAGGTCAGCCATCGGCGCCCTCCCCGAGATAGACAGCCTTCACTTGGCTGTCGCGCGCCACTTCGTCGGGCGCGCCCTCCACCAGCATGGCGCCATTGACCAGCACCGAAATCCGGTCGGCAAAGGAAAACACCAGATCCATGTCGTGCTCGATCAGGAGCACGGTGACGTCGCGCGGCAGGCTCGCAACTGCGGCCAGAATATCGTGACGCTCGCTTTCGGGAACGCCGGCGGCGGGCTCGTCCAGCAGCAGCACGCGCGGTTTGGTCGCGATCGCAACCGCGATTTCGAGCAGCCGCTGCTTGCCGTAAGGCAGCGTTGCCGTCGGCTCGTTCATGACGTCGGTAAGATGAAAGCGTTCGAGGTTTTCGGCGATCTCGGCATTGACGTCGCTGCGCGTGCCCATCACGCGCCACCAGTCACCGCCACGGCCAAGCCGCTCGGAGACCGCAAGCCCGATGGTCTCGATCGGCGTCAGATCGGGATAGAGCTGGTTGATCTGGAAGGTGCGCGACAGCCCCCGCAGCACGCGGCCATGCACGGTGACGTCCGTGATGTCGTTGCCTTCCAGCAAAATCCGCCCGCCGTTTGGCCGCAACACGCCGGTCAGAAGATTGATCACGGTGGTCTTGCCGGCGCCGTTCGGGCCGATCAAGGCGTGGCGGGCTCCTTGCGCGATCTTCAGCGAGAGGTCGCGTGTGACCTTGAGCCCGCCGAACTGCTTTGCCAGGCCTCTGGTTTCAAGCGCCGGTGTCATGAGGCATCGCTCTCGGGAACGGCGACCGCGGCCTTGCTGCCGGCGAATTGCCGGATCACCCAATTCGGCACGAACAGCACCCAGCGATGCAGCCGCGCGCGTCCGATCAGCACGATCACGACCAGCACCAGCCCGATCCAGAACAGCCAGTATTGCGGCGTGATCATCTGGAACAGTTCCTGCAACATCTTGAACACCACGGCGCCAATCAGGCCGCCATAGAGATAGCCGGTGCCGCCGATGACAAGCACCAGCATCAGGTCGGCCGAGCGCTCGAAGGCAAAGACATCGAGTGAGGCGAGCTGCGTGGTCTGCGTGAACAGGGCTCCCGCAATGCCGGCATAGAACGAGGCCAGCGTATAGACCGCGATCAGGCGGCGATTGACGGGCACGCCGACGGCCGCCGCGCGCAACGGATTGTTCTTGATGGCTCGTAGCGAAAGCCCGAACGGCGAATGCACGATCCGCCGCGCCAGCAGAAACAGCACGAACAGCACCGCGAGCGCATAGAAGAAGCCGACCTTGCCGAAAATATCGAAGGAAAAGTACCCAAGGATCGGCGCCATCTCGATGCCTTGAAGCCCGTCGGTGCCGCCGGTGATGTTGGAGTAACGCTCCGCCAGCGCCTCCAGCAGAAGCGCGATGCCGAGCGTCACCATCAACCGCGTCAGATCGACGCCGCGAATGACGAGAAAGCTCGTCACGAAGCCGACCACCGTCGCGGCGAGGCCGGCCACCACCAGCGCAACTACAGGCTCGGTGACGATGCCATGCACCGAGAGCAGGCCCGCGCTATAGGCGCCGACGCCGAAGAAGGCCGCGTGTCCAAGCGACACGATGCCGGCGTAACCCAGGATCAGATCGAGCGAGAGCGCAAACAAGGCCAGCCGCACGATGTCGGTCATGATCAGGTAGCGCGAGGGAAACAGAAACGCGCAGGAAAGTGCCAGGCACCAGAACACGATCTCGCCCCAGTGCCATTTGGCATGGGCTTTGGCGATGGCGCCGATGTCGGAAGACGCACTCATATTCAACGCGCCGCGGTACGGCCGAACAGGCCGTTGGGACGCCAGATCAGGATCACGATCATGATGGTGTAAATCACGAACGGGCCCATCTTCGGCACGTAATACTTGCCCGCGACGTCGCCGATGCCGAGCAAGAGCGACGCCAGGAACGGTCCGGTGATCGAGGAAGAGCCGCCGACCGTGACCACGATCAAAAAGTAGATCATGAATTTTAGCGGGAAATACGGATCGAGCCCGAGGATTTCGGCGCTCAGCGCGCCACCCAATCCGGCGAGGCCACATCCGAAGGCAAACGTAAAGGCAAAAACCTGCGGCACGTTGATGCCAAGCCCGCTCGCCGCGCGCGGATCGTCGACCGCGGCGCGCAGGCGGCTGCCAAAGCGCGTACGCGCCAAGATGAGCTGTAACAGCGCCGTCAGCAGGCCGCAGATCACCACGATCATCAGCCGGTAGCGGCCGATGCCGACCCCGAACACGTCGAGCTGACCTTCCAGCACCGAAGGCAGCTGAATGAACACCCGCGACGAACCCATGATGTAATCGACCGCGGCGACCGACATGAAGACAAGGCCGATCGAGAACAGCACCTGATCGAGATGGCTTCGGGTATAGAGATGGCGATAAAGCGTGCGCTCCAGCGCCGCGCCAATCAGGCTACTGCCGACAAAGGCGAGCGGAAGCGCCGCAAAGAACGGCCAGCCCTGCCGGTTGACCAGCACCGCGCAGATATAGCCGCCGGTCATCGCAAACGCGCCATGCGCGAGATTGACGAAATTCATCAAGCCGAGCGTCACGGCCAGCCCGCACGCCAGCACGAACAGCAACATGCCGTAGGCGACGCCGTCGAACAGGATGGTGAGGATCGTGGTCATCGGATCGAACGCGCCCCTACAAGACAATCGTCATTCCGGGGCAGCGCCCCAGCGCTGAGCCCGGAATCCATTTCAACAATTTCGAGATCCCGGGTTCACGGGCTTCGCCCGCGCCCCGGGATGACTCCTTCGGAGTCACTTCTTGGTCTTGCCGGAATCCTTCACCGCCTCGAAGGTCGCGAATTCGACGTTGTAGAGCTCGCCGTCGACCTTCTCGACCTTGCGGACATAGACGTTCTGGACGATGTCGCGCGTCTCCGGATCGATCGAGATCGGGCCGCGCGGGCTTTCCCACTTCATGCCCTTCATGGCTTCGATCAAGGAATCGCCGTCGGTCTTGCCGCCGGTCTTCTTCAGCGCCTCATAGATCAGATTGATGCCGTCATAGCCGCCGACCGCCATGAAGCCCGGCCGCTGGTTGTAGGCTTTCTTGTAGGCGGCGACGAATTCCTTGTTCATCGCGGAAGGATGCGCGGCCGAATAGATGTGCGCGGTGACGGTGCCGAGCACCGCGTCGCCCATGTCCTTGAGCACGTCGTCGTCGGTGACGTCGCCCGGGCCGATCACCTTGATGCCGGCCTTGTCGAGCCCGCGCTCGGCATATTGCTTCATGAAGTTGCCGCCCTGCCCCGCCGGTACGAACACGAACATGGCGTCGGGCTTGGCATCCTTCATCCGTTGCAGGAACGGCGCGAAGTCGGGATTGGCGAGCGGCGTCTTGACCTCCTCGACGATCGTCCCGCCTCCGGCGATGAAATGCTCCTTGAAGAAGTTCAGCGCGTCATTGCCCGGCGCGTAGTCGGAGGTCAGCGTCGCAACCTTCTTGATGCCGTTCTTCACCGCCCAGTCCGCGATGATGGTGGAGGATTGCGCCAGCGTGAAGCTGGTGCGCACGATATAGGGCGAGCGCTCGGTGATGATCGAGGTGCCGGCCGCCATCACGACCTCGGGCACTTTCGCTTGCGTAGCGAGCGGCGCCACCGCGAACGCCGCCGGCGTAACGCCCATGCCCGCGATTACGGCGACCTTGTCGTTGACGATCAACTCCTGCGCCAGACGCTTGGTGTTGTCCGGCACCGTCGCATCGTCCTTGAGGATGACTTCTACCTTCTTGCCGGCGACGGTGTCGCCGTGCTGCTGCATGTAGAGCTTCACGGCATTGTTGATCTGGATGCCGGTCGAGGCCTGGCCGCCGGTCATCGGCACGACCAGACCGATCTTCACGACTTCCTGCGCCATCAGCGGCAGCGGAGAAAGCACGCCTGCGGCGACGACCGCGCCGGCCGCGAGCAAGAGGTGACGACGAACGAGCATGAACGTTTCTCCCTGACCGGTTATCCCCGAAGACGGTGCTTCGGTCTTTAAGCGTTAGAAGGCATCGGTTGCGTTGCCCTCGTCAATTGAACGAAGGGTGCGCCGTCCAAATCTTTCAGCCTCACGTCCCCCACGCGTCTAATTTCGACGCGACCACACTATGGTGCCATGGTACTGTCAACCGCGCAGGGTCGAGGCAGCCGTGACGATCCATGATTTTCGGCGAGAAGCCGCGGCCTCTTTGTCCGCTTCCCTGCTCGACCGTTATTTGTACGAATGTACAAATAAGCTGGTCTTGTCAACAAAAAGTGCCGAGCGGGAAAACATCAAAGGCTGCGGCCAGTTGGCCTTTGATCCCGGCGCGGCGTAAACCGGGTTGCGGCCGTGAAGCAGCCGCAAATCCATCTTTTTTAAAGGCGATAGCCCTACCGTCCAGTTCATGTCACGCATTGCCCGCCATATCACCCTGATTGCCGCGTTCGCGCTGGCGGGAACGATCCTTGGCGGCTGTTCGTCGATCAACGAGCGGCTTACGCCCGCCGTCAGCGACGCGATCCCGCAATGGGCCGGCGGCCTGCCGAAGGACGTGCCGCCCCGGCGCGGCACGCCGGAATACGATGCCTACATGAAAGAGCAGGAGCGCAAGCGACTTGAGCCTGCGCCCACCAACGCCAATGCAGCGGCGCCAGCGCAGCTCGAGCCGGTGCATTAGAACCTCGCCGCAAGCAGCTGATAGCGACATGGCCAGTTCAGCTCTCCGCCGGGCGGTTACGATTGTCGCTCTCGCGAACCTCGCCTATTTCGGGATCGAGTTCACGGTAGCTCTCTCGATCGGATCGGTCTCACTGTTCGCGGACTCAGTCGATTTTCTCGAGGACGCGTCGGTCAATTTCCTGATTTTGGCGGCACTGGGCTGGTCGGCGAGGTCTCGCGCCCGCGTTGGCATGGCCATGGCCGCGATCCTTCTCATACCGGCAGTCGCAACGATCTGGACCGCTTGGCAGAAGCTCACCGTGCCCGCCGCGCCGGAACCGTTTGCACTGTCGTTGACCGGCCTCGGTGCCCTTGTCGTCAATCTGAGCTGTGCGTTCCTGCTCGCGCGGTTTCGTCATCACCGCGGAAGCCTGACCAAGGCTGCCTTCCTGTCCGCCCGTAACGACGCGATTGCGAACGTGGCAATCGTGGGCGCGGGACTGGTCACGGCCTTCCTGTGGCCATCAGCGTGGCCCGACCTGATTGTCGGGTTCGGCATTGCCATCATGAACACCGATGCGGCGCGTGAGGTATGGACCGCCGCCCGGGAAGAGCACCGCGCCGCAGCCTAGTGTCCGGGTTCTGACATTCGTATTCTATCGCAGCTGGCACTTTTACGAATGTCAGAACCCAAGGGACACTAGCAACCATAATTATTCTAGTGTGGCTTTGACTCTGACGTTCCTTCGAAGAGCTCGCGGCGACGCTGAAAGGAACGTCAGAGTCGCCACACTGGCCCTCAATCCATGAACACCACGGTCTTGCGGCCATTGAGGATCACGCGATCCTCCAGATGATGCCGCACGGCGCGCGCCAGCACGCGGCGCTCGATGTCGCGGCCCTTGCGCACGAGATCGTCGGGCGTGTCGCGATGGCTGATGCGCTCGACGTCCTGATCGATGATCGGTCCCTCGTCGAGGTCGCGGGTGACGTAATGCGCGGTGGCGCCGATCAGCTTGACGCCGCGCTCATGCGCCTGATGATAGGGTCGCGCGCCCTTGAAGCCCGGCAAAAACGAATGATGGATGTTGATGCAGCGCCCCGAAAGCTTCGACGACATCTCATCCGACAGAATCTGCATGTAGCGCGCGAGCACGACGAGATCGGTTTTCGTCGCCTGCACCAGATCCCAGATCGCAGCCTCCTGCGCGGCCTTGGTCTCCCTGGTGACCGGCAAGTGGTGAAACGGGATGTCGCCGAAATCGAGGCTCGCATAGGTCTCGCGCGGATGGTTGGAGACGATGGCGGTCGGGTCCATCGCAAGTTCGCCGGTGCGCCAGCGATACAGGATGTCGGCCAGGCAATGATCGGATTTGGACACCAGCAGCATCACGCGGCGGCGGCCGGCGCGATCGCGCATCTGCCACTCCATGCCGAAGCGGTCGGCAATCGCGGTGAAGCCGGTTTGCAGCGCTGAAAGCCCGACCGCCAGATCGGCGGCGTTGAACACCACCCGCATGAAAAAATGTCCGGTCTCGACATCGTTGAACTGCTGGGCATCGAGAATGTTCTGTCCGTTATGGGCCAGAAAGGTCGACACGGCAGAGACGATGCCCGGCCGATCCGGGCAGGAGAGCGTCAGGACGAATTGATGATCGGGCATGGCGGCCGTGATGAGAGTTTGAGTGGAACACACGATTGGCTTTGCTCTATCACCCACAACGATCTTGCGCCAATCCTGAGAGCGGTATCAAGATGAACAAACTGAAGGCGGCGTAAACCGGGATATCAAATCATGCCTGATCGATTGAACGGCTACCGCATCCTGATCCTGGAAACGCGCGAGGAGGCCCAGTTTTCGAAGCTTCTCACCGAGCAAGGCGCCGACGTGCTGCAATGCCCGATGTTCACGATCAACGATCTGCCCGATCCGGCTCCGGTCGAAGCCTGGATTCGCGGAGCGATCGAGCGCCCGTTCGACGATCTCGTGCTGATGACCGGCGAAGGCCTGCGGCGGTTGGTCAAAGCGGCGCGGAAAATTGCGCTGGATCAGGATTTCATCGCTGCGCTCAAAGGCGCTCGCACGTTTGCGCGCGGGCCAAAACCCGGACGCGCGCTGCGCGAGATCGGCCTTGAGCCGCAGCTGACGACGGAGAAGCCGACGTCTGACGGCGTCATCGAGATGCTGTCGCGCGCCGATCTCAAAGGCCATCGCATCGGCGTGCAGCTCTACCCGGACAAGGACCACGGCGCGCTGCTTGGCGCCATCGCAGCCCGGGGCGCGACCGCCATTCCGGTGACGCCTTATGTCTACGACATCAGCGCCGCCGACAGCCATATCGTTACCGCGATCGAGGAAATGGCCCGAGAACACGTCGATGCGATGGCGCTGACCAATCTCGGGCAGATTCGCCGCCTGATCGAGGTGGCGCGCACACACGGCCTGGAAGCGCGCCTGCGCGAGGGGCTCGCAAAAACGCCGATCGCCTCGGTGGGCCCTGCGGTGTCCGATGAGCTTAAATCACACGGCCTGTCGGCTGCGATTTATCCGGCGAACGATGCGTTCTTCATGAAGCCGCTGATTTCGGCGATGGCGGTGGAATTGGCGAAGAAGAAGCCGCGATCGAGGACGTCAAAGTAAGCTGTCATTGCGAGCGCAAGCGAAGCAATCCAGTCAGCGCGAAAGCAATCTGGATTGCTTCGTCGCTCCCGCTCCTCGCAATGACGGCCGGGGTGTCGTTCGCGGCTTACTCCGCCGCCTGCATGTGCTCGCGCAGATAGGCCTGGTAGGCGCGCCTGATCCCGTCTTTGAGCGAGGTGCTCGCCCGCCAGCCAAGTTGCGCGAGCCTGGAAACATCGAGCAATTTTCGCGGCGTTCCGTCGGGCTTCGAGTGATCGTAGCTGATCGTGCCGGTATAGCCGACGGCGTCGGCCACCACGCGGGCGAATTCGGCGATCGAGATGTCCTCACCGGTCCCGATATTGACGAGTTCGTCGCTCGAATACGTCTTCATCAGGTGGACGCAGGCATCCGCAAGATCATCGACATAGAGAAACTCGCGCCGCGGTGTTCCGGTGCCCCACACCACGACGTTGGCAGCGCCCGTCACTTTCGCCTCGTGAAAGCGGCGGATCAGCGCGGCAACCACGTGGCTGTACTCGGGGTGATAGTTGTCGCCGGGGCCATAGAGATTGGTCGGCATCACGCTGATGAAGTCGCTGCCATACTGGCTGCGATAGGCTTCCGCCATCTTGATGCCGGCGATCTTGGCAATGGCATAAGGCTCGTTGGTGATTTCCAATGGCCCGGTCAGCATCGAATCCTCGCGCAGCGGCTGCGGCGCAAGTTTCGGATAGATGCAGGACGACCCCAGAAACATCAATTTCTCGGCGCCGCTCATATGCGCGGCATGGATCACCGTGGTGGCCTGGACCAGGTTGTCGTAGATGAACTCGGCGCGCAGCGTGTTGTTGGCGACGATGCCGCCGACTTTGGCCGCGGCGAAAAACACGGCCTGCGGGCGGTTCTTCGCAAACCAGTCGAACACGGCCGCCTGATTGCGCAAATCCATTTCGGCGCGCGGAACCGTGAGAAGCTCGACCCCTTCGGAAGCGAGCCGGCGCACCAAGGCGCTGCCGACCATGCCGCGATGGCCGGCGACATAGACGCGCTTGCCTTTCAGATCAAACGGCGTGCTTGCCATTGGCTATCTCGCGCCGTGCAATTTCGAGGTCGCCCGCGACCATCTGCTTGACGAGATCGGCGAGGCTCGTCTGCGCCTTCCAACCGAGTTTCTTGAACGCCTTAGAGGGGTCGCCGATCAGAAGATCGACCTCCGTCGGGCGGAAATACTGCGGATCGATGCAAACGACGGTCTTGCCGGATTTCCGGTCGATGCCGGTTTCGTCGACGCCCTTGCCCCGCCACTCGATCGCGCCGCCGACTTCCTTGAACGCCAGTTCGACGAATTCGCGCACCGAACGCGTCTCGCCGGTGGCCAGTACGAAATCGTCAGGCGTATCGGCCTGGAGGATCTTGTGCATGCCGACGACATAATCCTTGGCATGGCCCCAGTCGCGCTTGGCGTCGAGGTTGCCGAGATAAAGCGTCTGTTCGAGGCCGGTCTCGATGCGGGCGACCGCGCGGGTGATTTTGCGGGTGACGAAGGTCTCGCCCCGGATCGGGCTCTCGTGGTTGAACAGGATACCGTTGCTGGCGAACATGCCGTAGGCCTCGCGGTAGTTCACCGTGATCCAGTAGCCGTAGAGCTTCGCCGCCGCATAGGGCGAGCGCGGATAGAACGGCGTGGTCTCCCGCTGCGGAACTTCCTGCACCAGGCCGTAAAGTTCCGAGGTCGAAGCCTGGTAGAAGCGGGTCTCTTTCTCCATGCCGAGAATGCGGATCGCCTCGAGCAGGCGAAGCACGCCGATCGCGTCCGCATTGGCGGTATATTCCGGGCTCTCGAAAGAGACGGCGACGTGGCTCTGGGCGGCGAGATTGTAGATTTCGGTCGGTCTGATCTGCTGCACCAGACGGATCAGGTTGGTCGAATCCGTCATGTCGCCGTAATGCATCAAAAACGGCACGTTCCCGGTGTGCGGATCCTCATAGAGGTGGTCGACGCGGGCGGTATTGAAGGAGGACGACCGCCGCTTGATGCCGTGCACAGTATAGCCGAGGCCGAGCAGATATTCGGCGAGATAGGCGCCGTCCTGCCCCGTCACGCCCGTGATCAACGCTACGCGCTGCTTCGCATCCTGAGCCGTCATTCTACCTCCTGAGGGACCGGGAGCCCTTAGCATTCGCCCTCATCGAAGTCTAATGCAAAACAGGATGGAAAATCAGGCCCATAGTCACGGTATTGCAGGATTTGGTTACTCGCGGAGGCTTGCGCGGCGCCGGCTGATCGGCTCGATCATCCGCCCCCGGTCAAGGCTGCACGACGACGTGATCGAGCGCCAAACTGGATGGATGGCGCTGATACATGGCGGTGCAGGCGGCTTCAATCAATATGCCCTGTGAAGAGCGCGGTATCGAACAAGAGGACCGACAGGCGATTGTCCGTTAACCTTCGATCGCTTTCAGCCTTGTGGGCTCCTTGTCGGCTTCCTGGCGAGATCGATCGCCGTTCGGATGTAGGCGCCGGAAGTCGCCGTAACAGTTCAGGCGAGCCGATCGCAGTTAACAGGCTGGCCGCAACCCTGCCGGCGAAAGTATCCCCAAGGCGGGTCCAATACCGGCCGCGCGCCGGGCTTGCGGCCTTCAAAGCCTTGGCCCACAATTGCTCCCAAAACAGGGCCCTGAGATCACTGGACTAGATGTCGTTCCAGCGGCCAGACCTTCAAAAATCACCCAAGAAAACGAACTCCGGGAGGACGGACATGCGCAAATTCATGATTGCGGCAGCGTTTGCACTGCCAATGCTTGGCGGTGCTGCGATGGCGCAGGAAACCCTGAAGATCGGTTACATCGATCCGTTGTCGGGCGGCGGCGCCAGCGTCGGCGAAGTCGGCCTCAAGACATTCCAGTTTCTGGCCGACGAATTGAACGCCAAGGGCGGCATTCAGGGCAAGAAGGTCGAGATCGTCCCGCTCGACAACAAGACCAATCCGCAGGAAAGCCTGATCCAGGCGCAGAAGGCGATCGACGCCGGCGTGCGCTTCCTCACCCAGGGCAACGGCTCCTCGGTTGCGGGTGCGTTGTCGGATTTCGTGACCAAATACAACGAACGCAACCCCGGCAAGGAAGTGCTCTACTTCAATTACGCCGCGGTCGACCCTGCTCTCACCAATGCCAAATGCAGCTTCTGGCATTTCCGCTGGGATGCGAATTCCGACATCAAGATGGAAGCGTTGACCAACTACATGAAGTCGACGCCCTCGATCAAAAACGTCTACCTGATCAACCAGGACTATTCGTTCGGCGAGGCGGTACGGACCGCTGCCAAGTCGATGCTGGCGGCCAAGCGGCCCGACATCAAGATCGTCGGCGACGAATTGCACCCGCTGCTCAAGATCACCGACTTCGCGCCGTATATTGCGAAAATCAAGGCGTCCGGCGCCGACACCGTCGTTACCGGCAATTGGGGCCAGGATTTCGCGCTGCTGTTGAAGGCGGCCGCCGACGCCGGACTGAAAGTGAACTGGTACACGTATTACGCCGGCGGCACCGGTGGGCCGACGGCCATCAAGCAGGCCAATCTCAATCACCAGGTATTCCAGGTCAACGAAGGTATCCCGAACGAGGACAATGCGCCGGCGCAGCAATTCGAAAAGGCGCTGCGGGCGAAATATGACTTCAGCCTGTTCTATCCCCGCGCCGTCAACGAAATGCGCATGCTGGCGGCCGCCGCCGACAAGGCTAAGTCGACCGACCCGGTGAAGGTCGCGCTGGTGCTCGAAGGCATGGAGTTCGACGTCTTCAACAGCGGCAAGGGCGTCATGAGGAAGGACGATCACCAGTTCTTCCAGCCGATCTATATCTCCTCGCTCGGCGAGCGCACCGAAAAGGAGCCGTTCGACGAGGAGAAGACCGGCTGGGGCTGGAAGCTTGTCGCCAAAATCGACACGCCCGCCACCACGCTTCCGACCACCTGCAAGATGGAACGGCCGAACTAGCCGTTCGCGCGCGTCAAGCGTCTGTCCCGAACACCATCGGGACGGACGCGCCTCGTAATTTCAGGTGGTGCGTCTTGCTTGAACTGATCGTCATATCCACGCTCAACGGCGTCCTGTTCGGGATGCTGCTGTTCTTGATGGCCAGCGGCCTGACCGTGATCTTCAGCATGCTCGGCGTGCTGAACTTCGCTCATGCCAGCTTCTACATGCTCGGCGCCTTCTTCGGATTCCAGATCAGCCGCTGGCTGGGCTTCTGGCCGGCACTCGTGATCGCGCCGCTATTGGCGGGTGCGATCGGCGCAGGCGTCGAACGCTTCGGGCTGCGCCGCGTCCACCGCAACGGCCACGTCGCCGAGCTATTGTTCACGTTTGGCCTCGCCTTCGTCATCGAAGAGATCGTCCAGATCATCTGGGGCAAGAGCCCGGTCGATTTCCGCGTTCCTGCGCTTCTGGACTTCCCCGCCTTCACGATTTTCTCGACCAACTATCCCGCCTACAAGATGTTCATGTTGCTGGTGTCGATCGCGATCTTCGCGGGGCTGTTGATCGTCCTGAAGAAGACGCGGATCGGGTTGATCGTTCAGGCAGCCCTGACGCATCCGCACATGGTGGCCCATCTCGGCCACAATGTCGGGCGCATCTTCATGCTGGTGTTCGGCGTCGGCACTGCGCTTGCCGCGGTCGCGGGCGTGATCGCGGGACCCGCGCTGGTGACGCAATCCAACATGGCCGGCCTGCTCGGTCCCATTCTGTTCGTGGTCGTCGTGGTCGGCGGTCTCGGATCGCTGCCCGGCGCCTTCATCGCCTCGTTGCTGATCGGCCTGGTGCAGACCTTCGCCGTCTCCATGAACGGTTCGCTCGCCGGTGCGTTCGGTCCACTCAGCCCTGACTACGCCTCGACCTGGCTGGCCGACATCTGGGGCGTCACGATCGCCCAGATCGCCCCGATCATGCCCTACGTGTTGCTGGTGTTGATCCTGATCTTCCGCCCGATTGGCCTGCTCGGGACGCGCGACACATGAGTGACATCGCTTCAGCCGTCGCGCCGTCGCTGCCTTCCGTCGCCGACAAACTGAAATTCTACGGCCTGTGGCTCGTCACCGCCGCCGTGCTTGTGCTGCTGCCGTATGTCTTCGGCTCCGGTGGCTCGCTGACGACGTTCTGTCTGATCGGCATCTCCATCATCTTCTCCCTGTCCTACAACATCCTGCTCGGCCAGACCGGGATGCTGTCGTTCGGGCATGCGGTCTATTACGGCCTCGGCGGCTTCCTGGCGATCCACGCCATCAACATCATCGGCGCCAACAAGCTGCCGATCCCGCTGCCGATCGTGCCCCTGATCGGCGGGCTGACCGGATTATTGTTTGCCGCCCTGCTCGGCTGGGTCTCGACCCAGCGTTCTGGAACGGCGTTCGCCATGATCTCGCTCGGCGTCGCCGAACTGATCGCTTCCTCCGCGCTGATCCTGCGCACCTTCTTCGGCGGCGAGGCCGGCGTCTCCGCCAACCGCACCAAGCTCCTGAAAGTGTTCGGCTGGAGTTTCGGCCCGCAAATCCAGATCTATTATCTGGTGGCCGCCTGGACGCTGATTGCGGTCGTTGCGATATATGCGCTGACCCGCACGCCGTTGGGGCGCATGTGCAACGCCGTGCGCGATAACCCCGAGCGCGTCCAGTTCGTCGGGTACGATCCCCACACGGTGCGTTATTTCGCTTTCTGCTTCGCCGGATTCTTCGCCGGCATCGCGGGCGGGCTCGCGGCGATCAATTTCGAGATTGCGAACTCCGCCTATCTCGGCGCGGCCCAATCGGGCACGGTGCTGTTCGCCGCCTATATCGGCGGCATCGGATTTTTCATCGGCCCGATCGTCGGCGCAGTCTTCGTCACCTTCCTGTCGCTCGGTCTCAGCGACCTGACGCAGGTATGGCAACTCTATTTCGGCCTGATCTTCATGGTCGTCGTCCTGTTCGCGCCCGGCGGCATCACCGGCCTCCTGATGATGCACCGTCCGCTGGTCCGGGCTGGCACGCTGTTGAAGGTCGTGCCGAGCTACCTGATCGCGCTTGTGCCGACACTGGCGATGGTCGCCGGACTTGTGATCGCGATCGAGACCATTGTGCATTACACCGTCAATCCCGGCGACGACTCCCACATCAAGGCGTTCGGCGTCGGCTTCGATGCCGCGAGCCCTTTCGTGTGGGGCCTGTCGGCCATCCTCCTGATCGGCGGCTATGCGGTCGCGCGCACGACCTGGCGCCGGATCGGGCAGGCCTGGAGCGAGGCTACCACTGTGGCGCGTGACAAGGCAGGCGCCGCATGACCCCAGCCATCGAATTGCGCGCCGTCGAAAAGAGTTTCGGCAACATCAAGATCATCCGCAACATCACGCTCAGCGTCGCGCAAGGTGAACGCCACGCGCTGATCGGCCCCAATGGCGCCGGCAAATCGACCACCTTCAACCTGATCAGCGGGTACACAAAGCCGACAACGGGCAGCGTTCTGCTCCACGGCGAGGTGATTTCGGGCCTGCCGCCCTATCAGATCAACCGCCGGGGGTTGTCGCGCAGTTTCCAGGTCACCAACGTCTTCGCCAATATGAGCGTGTGGGAAAACCTGCGCTGCGCGGTGCTGTGGTCGATGGGCCAGCGCTACGCGTTCTGGAAGAACATCGACAATCTGCCCGAGGTGCGCGAGCGGACCGCAGAAATCCTCGCCGACATCGAGCTGACGGCGCGGCGCGATGTCCCGGCAGGCCTTTTGACTTACGCCGAGCAGCGGGCGCTCGAGATCGGCATCACCGTCGCCGGCCGCGCCGCCGTCATTCTGCTCGACGAGCCGACTGCCGGCATGAGCAGGGCCGAGACCGAACGCGCGGTGGCGCTGATCCGACGCCTCACCGAAGGCCGAACGCTTCTGATCGTCGAGCACGATATGAGCGTGGTGTTTGGTCTGGCCGACCGGATTTCGGTTCTGGTCTACGGTCAGATCATCGCCTCGGGAACCCCGGAGGAAATCCGCAACAACCCGAAGGTCAAGGAAGCCTATCTCGGCGAGGAGGCAGCCTGATGTTGCAAGTCGCCGACCTGCACGCCTATTACGGCAAGAGCCACATCCTCCAGGGCGTCGATATGCATATCGACGCCGGCGAGGTCGTGAGCCTGTTGGGGCGGAACGGCGTCGGACGTTCCACGACCGTCAAGGCGATCATGGGCGAAGTCCCCCCGCAAGGTTCGATCCAGTTCAAGGGCCGCGACATAGCGGGCCTGCCGAGCTACCGGATCGCGCGCCTCGGCCTCGGCTACGTGCCGGAGCACCGCGATATCTTTGCCAGCCTGACCGTGCGGCAGAACCTGCTGCTCGGCGTCAAGGATACCTCCAGCCCCGGCAAATGGCGGCTCGAGGACATGCTCGAAATGTTCCCCAACCTCGCCGCGCGGGCCGACACCGCCGCCGGCGTACTTTCGGGTGGCGAAAAGCAGATGCTGACGATCTGCCGCACCCTGATGGGCGACCCCGAACTGATCATGATCGACGAGCCGACCGAGGGGCTCGCGCCCTTGATCGTGCAGCAGGTCGGCGACCTCATTGCCGAAATCGCCCGCCGCGGGGTCGCGATCCTGCTGGTCGAGCAAAAGCTCTCGATTGCGATGCGGATATCCCACCGCGTCTATGTGATGGGACACGGCCGGATCGTCTTTGAAGGCACACCCGACCAGCTCAACGCCAATCCTGCCGTCCGCAAGGAATGGCTGGAGGTTTAAGGCGCCCGCTGCAAAGGCCTACTCGCCGTAACTGCGTAGACGATCGAGATCGAGGATGGTCACTCCGCCATATTCGAGCCGAAGCAGCCCCTCTTTTTCCAGCCGATTCAGACACTGGTTGGCATTCTGTCGCGAGATGCCGGACAACGCTCCGATTTCTTCCTGGGTGATCTCGAGATGGCGGCTGAGATCGGGGTAAAGGATCGGGTTGAACAGCGAAGCGATCGAACGCGCGAGCCGCGCGGTGACGTCCAGCGTGCGGCCGTATTCGACGAGGCCGATGAACTGCCCCAATCGCTCGTTGAGCTGAACGACGAGAAAGCGGTTGAAGGCGACGCTGTTCTCGTAAAGCCAGAAGAAGGTGCCCTGATCCATCAACGCTATGCGCGTATCGCGCAGCGCCACCATGTCGTAGCGGCGCGCCTCTTTCTTGAGCACAGTCCCCTCGCCAAACCACGCACCGGCGGTGAGGCCGGTGAATGTCATCGCCTTGCCGCCGCGCGACACCGTGCCCATCCGCACTAGGCCCGAGACCACGCCGGTCCAGTAGTCGAAGCGGTCGCCGCGCAGAAAAATGAACTCGCCCGGCCGGTACGACTTCTCGGTGATCCCGGCACAGGCGGTCTCGAGCTCGCGCCCCGACAGTTCACGCGACCAGGCCGCAATCCTCTTTAAGTTGTCCGCCGTGATCATCTTTCCGCCCGACCGGCCCCGGATTCCGCATCCCTGCTGCATCGCAACAGCCCTCGACAATTTACCGGTCAATTGTCGAATGCAAGACAGTCCCGGCCCCGCCTTTAGCCTATGCAGGCCGCCCACCCAATTGCGCCGTCGGGACACGGCGCGAATGGATGGCATCCGATGTACCAGCGCTTCAGGCAATTGCCATTCGTCGCATGGCCTCACGGGAAGCGCCGATATAGGATCGCGTTGAAGTTTCAAGGGATAACCGACCAAGAGCGCGAAAAGCGCCAGAGGTGGAGCGGGAGGGACGATTGGACCATACGTTGGAGGTGCGCGAGGTTTCTTTGCGCTTTGGCGGCGTGCGCGCACTGACCGACGTCAGTTTCGGCGTCAAGCCGGGCGAATTGTTCTCGATCATCGGCCCCAACGGCGCCGGCAAAACCTCGATCGTCAACTGCATCTCCGGCCGCTACCGGCCGACCGAAGGCCACCTGTTCTATCGCGGCCAGGACATCACCGCGCTGAACCCGAACGCGCGGCCGCGGCTCGGCATCGGGCGCACCTTCCAGAATCTCGCGCTGTTCCACCACATGAGCGTGCTCGACAACATCATGGTCGGGCGGCATCACCTTCTGAAGAACAACTTCATCACCGGTTCGCTGTACTGGCTGACCGGCGCACGGCGTGAGGAACTCGAACACCGCCGCAAGGTCGAGGAGATCATCGACTTCCTCGATTTGCAGTCGGTGCGAAAGGCCACCGCCGGCACCCTGCCCTATGGTCTGCGCAAGCGCGTCGAACTCGCCCGCGCCATGGCGCTGGAGCCGCAGCTCATCCTGCTCGACGAGCCGATGGCCGGCATGAACTTCGAAGAGAAGGAGGACATGGCGCGCTACATCGTCGACCTCAACGAAGAGTTCGGCATGACCGTGATGATGATCGAGCACGACATGGGCGTGGTGATGGACATCTCCCACCGCGTGATGGTGCTCGATTTCGGCCGCAAGATCGCCGAAGGCGATCCTGCCGCGGTGCTCGCCGATCCCCACGTCAAGCGCGCCTACCTTGGTGAAGAAGACGAAGTGCTGGTCGATCCCGACGATGTGCCCGCCCCCGTCAAAGCGGAGGATGCGGCATGATGGATTACGCCGCCCGCGTTGCGCAAGCCGACACCTATCCGAAACTGCTGCGGCTGAACGCGCGCGAGTTCGGCAAGGAAATCGCGCTGCGCGAAAAAGACCTCGGCCTCTGGAAGCTCTTCACCTGGAACGACTACCACACCCGGGTTCGCGATTTCGCGCTCGGCATGGTCGAACTCGGTCTGACACGCGGTGACGTCATCGGCATCATTGGCGACAACCGCCCCGACTGGGTCGCAGCCGAGATCGCAACGCACGCGTTTGGAGGCTTGAGCCTCGGCCTCTATCGCGACGTGCTCGACGAGGAAGCCGCCTATCTCCTCAACTACGGCGAAGCCAAAATCGTCTTTGCCGAAGACGAAGAACAGGTCGACAAGCTCTTGGGCCTCGCCGACCGTGCGCCGTCGCTTCGGCACATCGTCTATTCCGATCCACGCGGCATGCGCAAATATGACGATCCGCGCCTGATGTCGGCCGGACAGCTCGTCGCACGCGGCCGCGAGCGCGCCGCGCGGGAACCATCGTTCTACGACAGCCTCGTCGACGCCACGCGCGGCGAGGACGTCGCGATCCTCTGCACCACCTCAGGCACGACGTCGCATCCCAAGCTTGCGATGCTCGCGGCGGGACGCGTGCTGCGGCATTGCGCCATTTATCTCGCTTTCGATCCGAAGGGGCCGGAAGACGAATACGTCTCCGTGCTGCCGTTGCCGTGGATCATGGAGCAGATTTACGTGCTCGGCAAAGGGCTCTTGTGCCGGATGAAGGTCAACTTCTTCGAAGAACCGGAAACCATGCTCAACGATTTCCGCGAGATCGCGCCGACCTTTGTGCTGTGCGCGCCCCGGGTCTGGGAGGCGATGGCCGCCGACGTGCGCGCGCAGGTGATGGATGCTTCTCCGTTGAAGCAGGGACTTTACCATCTCGGCATGAAGGCCGGGCTTTCAGCCCTTGCCCGCAATCGCCATTCGATCGTCGCCGAAACGCTTTTGTTCCGCGCGTTGCGCGACCGGCTCGGCTTCACGCGGCTGCGCTCGGCCGCGACCGGCGGCGCCGCGCTCGGCCCCGACACATTCAGATTTTTCCGCGCTATGGGCGTACCCCTGCGCACCCTTTACGGCCAGACCGAAACGCTCGGCGCCTATACCTTGCACCCGGAAGACGCCGTCGATCCCGACACCACGGGTGTCGCCATGGCAGACAGCATCGAAATCAAGATCGACAATCCCGATATCAACGGCGTCGGCGAAATCGTGATCCGTCACCCCAATATGTTTCTCGGCTACTACAAGAATCCCGAAGCGTCCGCAGCCGAAATGAAGGACGGCTGGCTGCAATCGGGCGATGCCGGCTATTTCAACGACAAGAAACAGCTCGTAGTCATCGACCGCATCAAGGATCTCGCCGAGACCTCGCGCGGCGAGCGCTTCTCGCCGCAATATCTCGAGAACAAGCTGAAATTCTCGCCCTATGTTGCGGAAGCCGTGGTGCTGGGCGCCGGCCGCGATCGGCTGGCGGCGATGCTTTGCATTCGCTTCTCGATCGTCTCGAAATGGGCGGAGAAGAACCGGATCTCGTTCACGACCTATACCGACCTTTCCGCGCGGCCTGAGGTCTACGAGCTCCTGCAAAAGGAGGTCGAGACGGTCAACGCCACGCTGCCACCGGCGCAGCGCATCTCCCGGTTCCTGCTCCTCTACAAGGAACTCGACGCCGACGACGGCGAATTGACCCGCACGCGAAAGGTCCGCCGCGGCGTGATCAACGAAAAATACGCTGACATCATCGAGTCCATTTATTCCGGCCGAAGCGACATCCCTGTCGATACCGTGATCCGTTTTCAGGACGGCACCACGCAACGCATCCGCACCACGCTGAAGGTGGTCGATCTCGCCGGCAACGCGCCGCTTGCGGAGGCCGCGGAATGAACACCGCGTTCCTGATCCAGCTCATCGTCAACGGCCTCGTGGTCGGCACACTCTATGGCGTGGTCGCGATGTCGTTCGTGCTGATCTACAAGGCCACCCAAGTCGTCAATTTCGCGCAAGGCGAACTGCTGCTGGTCGGCGCCTGGGTATGCTGGGCTCTGCTTACCAAATACGGCGTGCCGTTCTGGATCGGCATGCCGCTCACGCTCGTCTTCATGTTCGCCTTCGGCATCGCGATCCAGGTCGTGATCCTGAGACCGATGATCGGTGAGCCGATCATTTCCGTGATCATGGTGACGATCGGACTGTCGACCGTGTTCGACGCGGCGCTGAAGTGGATCTTCGGCGTCAACCCGCAGCCGTTCCCGCGGGTGTTCACCAGTCAATCGCTGGATCTCTTCGGCCTGCAGATTCAGACCGTCTATGTGATGAGCCTTGCGGTCTCACTGGCGATGATGATCGGCATGGCCTGGTTCTTCCGCGCCTCCAAGTACGGTCTTGCGATGCGCGCCACGGCCTTCAACCAGCAGGTGGCGCAATCGCTCGGCATTTCCGTGAAAAACGTGTTTGCGATGGCCTGGGCGATTTCGGCTACCGTATCGGCGGTCGCGGGCGTCGTGGTCGCCGTCGTCAACGGCGTGTCGTCGGGCCTCTCCGCCTATGGCATCAAGGTATTTCCGGCCGCAATCCTCGGCGGGCTGGATTCGATCGGCGGCGCGGTGCTAGGCGGCATCATCATCGGGCTATTGGAAAACGTCGCGCAATATGTCGACAGCGAATATCTGCACTGGGGCAATCTCTACGAGATCGCGCCGTTCTACGTGCTGATCATCATCCTGATGATCAAGCCGTATGGCCTGTTCGGCACCAAAGACATCGAGCGGGTGTAATAGGCATGATCGCCGAAAAGTGGAAACCGGTTTTCGGTAACGATCATGCCCAGATAAAAGTGGGCGAGCCGATGGCTAACATTGACGATCTTGGAAGGTAGAGCCGGATGGCAAGCCCCTCCCTCATTCCCTCCGGCGACTTCCGCACTTCCTACGCGGCGGACACCACGATCTTCCCGACGGCGATGAGCCGCAATTTTGCGATTCTCGGCGTCATCGCCGCGTGCTTCGCGCCTTACCTGCTTTCCAACTACTGGCTCTCTATCTCGATCCAGATCGGCATCTTTGCGATCGCAGCCCTTGGGCTCAACATCCTCGTCGGCTTCACCGGCCAGATTTCGATCGGCCACGCTGCGTTCTTTTTGTTCGGCGCGTTCAGCTCGGCCTACATCTCCAACAACTTTCCGGTTCCGGTGTTCTTTGCCATTCCGCTCGCCGGCGTCGTCACCGCGCTGGTCGGCCTGATCTTCGGCTTGCCGGCGGCGCGGCTGAAAGGCCTTTACCTCGTGATCGCGACGCTGGCCGCGCAATACATCCTGCTCGATTTCTTCTCGCGCGCCGAATGGTTCTCCGGCGGCTCGGTGCCGGCGAGCGCCAATCCGTTCTCGATTTTCGGCTACGCCTTCCGCGGCGACCGGCAATATTTCTACGTGGTGCTGGCCTATCTCGTGGTCTGCTTCATGCTCGTCACCAACCTGATGCGCACGCGCGATGGCCGCGCGCTGGTCGCGATCCGCGATCACTATCTTTCTGCGGAGATCATGGGCATCAACCTGACGAAGTACCGCACGCTGTCGTTTGGACTGGCGGCGTTCTTTGCCGGCATCGCCGGCGCGCTTTATGCGCATTACCAGCTCGTGATCTCGCAGGAAGGTTTCGGCATCGAGCGCTCGATCCTGTTTCTGGCGATGATCATCATCGGCGGCACCGGTTCGGTCATGGGCACCCTGATGGGTACGGCCTTTGTGGTGCTGCTGCCGGAATCGATGGAGTGGATCAGCGCGACACTCAAAGGCTCCAGCATCGACCGCGCGCTCTCGCTCAACAATAACATCACGTTCCTGCGCGAAATCACCGTCGGCCTCATCATCATCGGCTTCTTGATGTTCGAACCCGACGGGCTCGCGCATCGCTGGCGGCAGATCAAGACCTACTGGAAACTCTACCCGTTCTCGCATTGAGGTTGGAGCGCACAGGGCTACAATGGACGTCAACAACAATATCGGGAGGAAACCATGACACTTAAATCACTGCTCGGCACCGTTTCACTGGCCGTGATGCTCGGCGGCGCGGCATCGACCGCGCAGGCCCAGATCGCGATCGGCCATCTGGAGGATCTGTCCGGCGGCACGGCCGATGTCGGTACGCCCTACGGCCAGGCCGTCAAGGACACCTTCGCCTGGGTCAACAAGAACGGCGGCGTTGGCGGCAAACAGCTCAATGTCGACAGCAACGATTACGGCTATCAGGTTCCGCGCGCGATTGCGCTCTACAAGAAGTGGTCGGCACCGGACGGCAAGGTGTCCGCGATCATGGGTTGGGGCACCGCCGACACCGAAGCGCTGACCGGCTTCGTGGCGCAGGACAAGATTCCGGACTTGTCGGGCTCCTACGCCGCGGCGCTGACCGATCCAGAGGGCGTCAGCGGCAAGGCCAAGGCTGCGCCCTATAATTTCTTCTATGGCCCGAGCTATTCGGACGCGCTGCGCGCCGAACTGACCTGGGCGGCGGAAGACTGGAAGGCCAAGGGCAAGCCGGGCAAGCCGAAGTTCGTCCACATGGGCGCCAACCATCCCTATCCGAACGCGCCGAAGGCGGCCGGCGAAGCGCTCGCGACCGAGCTCGGCTTCGAGGTCATGCCGCCGCTGGTGTTTGCGCTCTCGCCCGGCGATTACAGCGCGCAGTGCCTGAGCCTGAAGAGCGCGGGCGCCAACTATGCTTATCTTGGCAACACGGCCGCCTCCAATATTTCGGTCATGAAGGCGTGCAAGACCACGGGCGTCGACGTGCAATTTCTCTCCAATGTCTGGGGCATGGACGAAAACGCCGCGAAAACCGCAGGCGATGCAGCGGACGGCGTGATCTTCCCGCTCCGCACAGCGGTCGGCTGGGGCGGCAACGCGGCCGGCATGAAGACCGTGATGGAAATTTCCAAGATGAGCGACCCCACCGGCAAGGTCTATCGCCCGGTGCATTACATCGCAGCCGTGTGCTCGGCGCTGTACATGAAGGAAGCGATCGAGTGGGCCGCGAAGAACGGCGGTGCGACCGGCGAAAACGTCGCCAAGGGCTTCTACCAGAAGGCCGACTGGGTGCCGGCCGGCATGGATGGGGTCTGCAATCCCTCGACCTGGACCGAGAAGGATCATCGCCCGACCACCAAGGTCGACCTCTATCGCGCAAAAATTTCCGGCGCGACCGACGGCGACATCAACGACGTGATGGCCAAGGGCACGATCAAGCTCGAGAAGGTCAAGACCGTCGAGCTGCCGCGCAAGGCTGACTGGTTCGGATGGTGATCTAATCGCAGGTGCCGTCCCTCCCCTTGCTGGGAGGGTCGGCCAAGCGAAGCGCAGGCCGGGGTCTGGGTCCACGATACAACCGATGTCCCCCACCCGACATGTCGCTAGCTTCGCTATCGACACGCTACCCTCCCCACAAGGGGGAGGGATCAAGAGACCGCGAAGGACTTGCTCTTGCAGACGATAGAAACGCAGATCGATCAAACTTCGACCGCCGCCACCGCCCCCATCCTCGCCGTGCGCAACATCGAGGTGGTGTATGACGACGTGATCCTGGTGCTGCGCGGCTTGAGCCTCGACGTGCCGAAGGGATCGATCGTGGCGCTGCTAGGGGCCAACGGCGCCGGCAAGTCGACGACGCTGAAGGCGATCTCGGGCCTGTTGAAGACCGAGGACGGCGAGGTGACGCGCGGCGAGATCCTGTTTGACGGCGAGCGCATCGACGGCATCGATCCCGAAAAGATCGTCCGCCGCGGCATCTTTCAGGTGATGGAGGGCCGCCGCATCGTCGCCGACATGACCTCGCTGGAAAACCTGCGGCTCGGCGCCTTTACGCGCAGCGATGGCGGAATCGCCGCCGACATCGACATGGTCTTCAACTATTTCCCGCGGCTGAAGGAGCGCACCGGGCTTGCCGGCTATCTCTCCGGCGGCGAGCAGCAGATGCTTGCGATCGGTCGCGCGCTGATGGCCCGTCCCAAGATGATCCTGATGGATGAGCCGTCGATGGGCCTGTCGCCGCTTCTGGTGAAGGAAGTATTCGCCATCATCCAGGCCATCAACCGCGATCTGGGCGTCACGATCCTGCTGGTCGAGCAGAACGCGCGCGCCGCGCTTTCCGTGGCCAGCCATGGTTATATCATGGAACAAGGCAAGGTGGTGCTCGACGGCACCGCGGACGAATTGCGCGACAACGAGGATGTGAAGGAATTCTATCTCGGCGGCGCCGGCGATCAGCGCAAGAGTTTCAAGAATTTGAAGAGCTTCAAACGACGGAAGCGATGGCTGTGAGCACGACCGAGCATTACGACGCGATCGAAACCCGCGCGCCCGCGGCGCGCGAGGCCGAGCTGTTCTCGCGCCTGCCTGAAATCCTGCGCAAGGCGATGCAAGCACCCGGCTATGCCGAGCGGCTGCGCGGCGTCAATCCCGCACACATCACGAGCCGCGCGGCGCTCGCCACGCTGCCGGTGTTGCGCAAATCCGACCTGCCCGCGCTCCACAAGGCCGCACCGCCTTTTGGCGGCTTCGTCAACAAGCCGCCCGGCGCCTTCGCCCGGCTGTTCACCTCGCCGGGACCGATCTTCGAGCCCGAAGCCACCCGCGACGATCCTTGGCGCGGGGCGCGTGCGCTGCATGCCGCCGGCTTTCGGCCGGGCGATGTGGTGCTGAATACGTTCAGCTATCATCTAACGCCGGGCGGATTCATGTTCGATATGTCGGCGCGCGCACTCGGCTGCGCGGTCATTCCCGCCGGCCCCGGCAATACCGAGGCGCAGTTCGAACTGATCGAGGCGTATAGCCCGGTCGGCTATTGCGGAACGCCGGATTTTTTGAAGATCCTGATCGATGCGGCCATCGCCGCCGACCGCGACGTGTCCTCGATCAAGCGCGCGATCGTCTCCGGCGCGGCGTTTCCGCCGTCGCTGCAAAAGGAGATCAAATCGCACGGCATCGAAGCCTATCAGGCCTTCGGCACCGCCGATCTCGGCCTGATCGCCTTCGATACCACCGCGCGCGACGGCATGGTGGTGAACGAGGATATCATTCTCGAAATCGTCCGGCCGGGAACCGGCAAACCCGTCGCGGAGGGTGATGTCGGCGAGATCGTCGTCACCACGCTCGATCCCGACCATCCCTGGATCAGGCTTGCGATCGGCGACCTCACCGCGGCGCTGCCGGGCACAAGCGCGTGCGGACGCACCAATTTGCGCATCAAGGGATGGATGGGCCGCGCCGACCAAACGACCAAGGTAAAAGGCATGTTCGTTCGCCCCGAACAGATTGCCGAGATCACCAAACGTCACCCTGAACTCGGACGGCTGCGGCTCGTGGTGCGGCGTGACAACGAACAGGACGTGATGACGCTGAGGTGCGAATGCGCCGCGCCCACCGAAGCGCTACGCGAGGCGGTCACCTCAACGCTGCGCGCGGTAACGAACCTTGGCGGCAGCGTCGAACTGACCCTGCCCGGAAGCCTGCCCAACGACGGCAAGGTGATCGCCGACGAGCGAAGCTCATCTTAAGAATTGCGATGAAGTTTGGCTTCCGAGGGGCCGCCAATCACTGTTTTCCCTGGAATGCCGGTAGGCAAAGTTCGCCCGAATGCCCGGCCGGGCTAATTTCATACTCCAAAAAAGGCGCTGAATTCGGTACGACCTAAGGCTCTTAGCGGGGCAGCGTACTCACCGTCATGGTTCGATCGCGCCAGTGGGACCAACTAAGATCCGGCATGGTGATTGCTTAGCTGGTCGTGGGACAGGTTTTTCCGTCCGGAATCAAACCAGCGCGAGCCCGACATATGAGCGAACAGTACCGTTCTGAGACGCCACGTGCCGCAATGAACCGGTTCCTTCACCATCTAACTCGGTCGACACACTTGCTCACGGCCGACATCGAGCTGGAAGAAGCACGGACGGGTGTGCGTGATTTGAAAAACCCCGCTTATTCCACGTTGGCTCGAAATCTTCGAGCGCGCCGTGACAATTTGGTGGCTACCATAGCGATGCTCGAGGCGAGCGCCCCGGCGAAAGCGGCCTAATATGGTCGGAGGTCAGCGCCATGACAGAACCCCGCTCGCAGCGAATGGCGGAGGATTAAACCAATTTCGGCTTACGCCACTGCGCCAGTGTCGCCCCATCCCGGACCCAGAAGTATTTCAAGGCATACTTGCCGTCGCGAGAGGCCCGCCGCAGCTTAGGCAGAGAAGCTGGGCGTTATGCGTCGGGGGCGCCTCAACCCGCACAAGCCGGTACGAGGTCTCGCAGGTCGGGTATTTGAACGCGGTTTCCGCCATGAACAATTTATAGCATAGGCGGTAAGCACACGTTATCCACAGTCTGCATCGGGGTGGATTGACGTCGCAAAGCATTCACGAATCATGTTTATTTTCGCCAATGGGTAGGCTTTTTCCACAGGTTAAGCCATGCGCAGTCCTGCGACATTATCGACGATCCAAGCGATCATCTTTGCCGGCGCCGTCTTATTGATGGCCGGCGCTGGCACTTGGGCCAGCGTGATCAGCTAAGCTGATCGAGTCAGTTCGACTTGTCACTGTCTTTCACCCACGCGTCAGACCATTTCCAATAGTGGGTTCGCCCGCAAGCTGGACATTCGAGTGGGAGCACTTCCTGGGGGGCAGCGTCTCGAGGATCACGGTTTCCGTGTCCAACTCGGTCGGTATGGCGACCCCTGTTTCGGGGCATCGGATCAAGATATCCGGCATTAAGCCAGAATACCGATCTCGCCTTTATGGTGCAAACGTCAAACGGAGGTCTGTTCATCCTAGCGCTGACGATCGCGTTCCATCGCACGGCGCCGGCGGTCGAGTGCCGCCAGCTCCGAAGCGCACCGTCACATCTCTCGGCAAGGTCACCGACCTCCCGGGCCTTGTTCAATTTGGCGGTAAGCTCGGCTGCGTCGCCTTCGATAACGCGCAGCATCATGGAGTCCCCAGCAAATCAGTTCGACTTCGAAATGATAGCTACTGAACAATGACGATCCGGTCACACGTGTCCGCCGAACACAGGGCACGCCCTCACCGGAACGGGGAGCACTGGTGAGGGCCGCGCGAGCTGCCGGTACGCGTACATCCGGCTCCGGCAGCTCGATTAGCCTACCCCGACCGCTGCGACATCTCAGCTTCAGACCGATGTCGGCGATGTGACGGTTATGTGAGTGGTGGCAAGCCGCGCAGCGAGAGGCGGGGACGCTGATCGCTCCACTCTCAATCCCTTAGATTTCTGATGAGCCAGCTGAAAAGCTCTGGGTGGCTTTTGGCCAAGCGCGACATCCCTTCAGCGACGGCCTTCGGGCCAGCGCGGTCGTAGGCCCCCCGCAGCTTCTCGATCTCGACCCTGTCCGGCTCCGAGAGCGACGAGGTGTCGATGCTGTTGATAGGATAGGTCACGATCACATCCAGCGGAGGAAGCACCTGAGATAGCCGATACGGAACGCCGTGGAACCCCCGTAAGAAATCGGACTCCAGCCTCGTAACGGATAGGGGTGCTATCGGATAGTACCCAACGAAAAGCCCCGCTCGCGGCAAGCGAGCGGGGCCTACGTGGTTGGTCGCGCCTATCCGAAGGGGATCGGATGCCGCGAGTGTGCTCTGATTCTCAACCGCGCCGGAGGTATCCCGGCAACACTTCATGCTGCCGTTCCATCACAAGCGGTCCGAGAAAATGCCACTCGCTTGCCACGAACTCGCCGCGCGACTCAGTGACGTCGATTCGTGCTGGTCCTGGGTAGGTTTTCAGCGTGAGTGGTCCATGTATTACACAGCTTCGAAGTTCTACCTCGTGGCGAGCATCACCACATTGGCCTTCGCCACGGTCTTCATGATGGTTGCTCTCGCCTCGTGGAGTGTTGAGAAAACCGACGGTCCCGAAATCAGATTCGAGTTGAGGCAGTCGCTGCAGCGTTAGTTTGGCGTGCGACAGGGCCCGGCGCGCCACCCTGACGGGCGCGCTGGGCCCGCTAGACCGATGGGCTAACCCGTCGGGGACGGGCGGAACGAAAGGCCCCGCCTTGAGGACGAGGCCTCCGAGCGCAAGCGCATCCATGAATTGATCCACGGTAAGCCTCCGCTGAGGGCCGCCTTCCCGGATTGGGCTCGATCGTGAGATGATTTGCTCATTAATTTGCAAGCAAATGAGCAAACGTGACAACGGTTACGATTCTGTCCGGTCCAGAGCGACGACGGCGGTGGACCACTGCCGAGAAGCTTCGGATCGTGGAGGAGAGTCTGGCGCCCGGGGCCAGTGTTGTCGAGGTTGCTCGACGACATGATGTTCACCGCAATCTGGTCACGGCCTGGCGGCGGCAGGCCCGCACGGGCGTCCTCGTTTGCGAGCCCGGGCCGATGCAGCGGCAAGCTGACGAAGTCCGTTTTGCGGCGGTCTCCATTGCGCCAGAGCGGCAACCGTCGGCGGCGCCCTCCGGGACCAGCGGTGCGATCGAGATCGAGTTCGCGGCCGGGGCTCGGATGCGGATCACGGGCGCGGTTGACGCCGCGACGCTGAGCGCAGTCGTGGCGGCGCTGACTGATGGGCAGTCACGATGATCCCGTTGCCGGCCGGCGTGCGGGTGTGGCTCGCAACCGGCTATACCGACATGCGGAAGGGCTTTCCGTCGCTGGCCTTGCAGGTGCAGGAGATCCTGCATCGCGACCCGCTGGGCGGCCACCTGTTTTGCTTCCGCGGTCGTCGCGGCAATCTGCTGAAGGTGATCTGGCATGATGGCCAGGGCGCCTGCCTGTTCACGAAGCGCCTGGAGCGGGGTCGCTTCATCTGGCCGAGCCCGGCTGAGGGTGCGGTGACGATCTCGTCGGCGCAGCTCGGTTATCTCCTGTCCGGGATTGACTGGAGGCACCCACAAGAGACGTGGCGGCCGACATCGGTCGGATGAGGCTTTGCACTTCTCGGATCGCGATGGATGTGATTCCATCATCGTTGTGACCACCTCTGAATCGCTCCCCACCGATCTGGCCGCCGCGCATGCGATGATCCTCGCGGAGCGCGCCGCGCGCCTGCAAGCGGAAGCGGTCGCGGCGAGCGCCAAAGCGGAAGCGGCCAACGCGAAGGCGGCCGAAGCACTGATCAGTTACCTCAAGCTCGAGATCGAGAAGCTGCGTCGCCAGATTTACGGCAGCCGATCGGAGCGCAAGGCGCGGCTCTTGGAGCAGATGGAGCTTCAGCTTGAAGAGCTGGAAGCAACCGCAACCGAGGACGAACTGGCGGCTGAGAGGGCGGCGGCTCAGACACAGACCGTCAAGTCCTTCCAGCGTAAGCGGCCGTCGCGCAAACCGTTCCCCGATCATCTGCCGCGCGAGCGGGTCGTGGTCCCGGCGCCGGAGAGCTGTCCTTGCTGCGGGTCATCGAGGCTCTCGAAACTGGGTGAGGACATCACCGAGACGCTGGAGGTCATTCCGCGGCAGTGGAAGGTGATCCAGACCGTGCGCGAGAAGTTCTCGTGCCGGGATTGCGAGACAATCACCCAACCGCCGGCGCCCTTCCACGTGACGCCGCGCGGCTTTGCCGGGCCCAACCTCTTGGCCATGATCCTGTTCGAGAAGTTTGGCCAGCATCAGCCTTTGAACCGGCAGAGCGAGCGCTACGCCCGGGAGGGCATCGATCTGAGCCTATCGACGCTGGCCGACCAGGTCGGCGCCTGTGCGACGACCCTGCAGCCGCTTTATCGGCTGATCGAGCGTCATGTCCTCTCCGCCGAGCGACTGCATGGCGACGACACCACGGTGCCGATCCTGGCCAAGGGCCAGACGGTCAAGGGCCACATCTGGACCTATGTCCGCGACGACCGCCCGTTCCGGGGACGGGCGCCGCCGGCCGCGCTCTATTACGCCTCGCGCGATCGCCGGCAGGAGCATCCTGCCCAGCATCTTCAGACGTTCACCGGCATCCTGCAAGCGGACGCCTACAGCGGCTACAACGCGCTGTACGACCCATCGCGCGCGCAGGGACCCATCATGCCCGCACTTTGTTGGGCGCACGCCAGGCGGCAGTTCTTCGAGTTGGCGGACATCGCCGCCAATGCGAGGCGAGACAAGAACGCCGCGGCGATCTCGCCGATCGCGCTGGAAGCAGTCAAGCGCATCGATGCACTGTTCGACATTGAACGCGGCATCAATGGTCAAAGCGCCGAAGAGCGGCTGCGGGTCCGCCGGCAACAGAGTGCGCCGCTGCTGACGGCGCTCGAAGCCTGGCTGCGCGAGCAGCGTGCCCGGCTGTCGAACTCGTCCGCGGTCGCCAAGCCCATCGACTACATGCTGCGCCGCTGGGACCGGTTCACCCGCTTCGTCGATGACTGGCGGATCTGTCTGACCAACAACGCGGCGGAGCGCGCGCTGCGCGGCTTTGCTTTGGGTCGCAAGTCCTGGCTGTTCGCCGGCTCCGAACGTGGGGCCGACCGCGCCGCCATCATGGCCACCCTGATCATGACGGCAAAGCTCAACGACATCGATCCGCAAGCATGGCTGGCCGACGTGCTCGCCCGCATCGCCGCCACTCCGCAAGGCCGGCTCAATGAGCTACTCCCTTGGGAATGGAAGAAGCTCCTTGTTCAGTCCGCCGCATGATCGGATCACAGAACCACGCGACTATCCCGCGGCCCTCACCGGATGGTTACGATCCACGGGTCGGCGAAGGCAGTCGGTGGCCGAGCGCGCCATGCCGAAGAAACTTCAGCAAACGACAAATTGTCGTTTGCTAAATCCTTCACGGCAGACACAGCCGATAAGACCGGGCAGAACGATCTCGGGTCGCTGCGCAAAAATGCGCCACCGTTTACTGCACGCTTCCCGGTGTCGCGATAAAGCTTGCCTCATAGCGGTTGCACGCCCGGCCTTTGAGTCAGTCTTTTAGGGGGTAAATATGCGCACGAAGTTTCTTTTGGGAGCTCTCGCTCTGTTCGGCTTGACGAATGTCTCCCTCGCTGCCGATCTTCCGGCTCGCACCTACACCAAGGCTCCGGTGATGCCGGTGGAGGTTTTTGACTGGACCGGCTTCTACATCGGCGGTTTCGTCGCTGGCGCTTTCGGCGACCGCGACCGACCCTAGTAGCCCGGCTGGTGCGTTCTACAACGGCGGCAATCTCGTCAATTCCTATGGGCTAAGCAGCAGCTTCATCGATGGCGGCACGGTTGGTTACAATTGGCAAACACCCGGTAGCAATTTTGTATTTGGCCTTGAAGGTGAAGCTGGCTACCTCAACCTGCACCGATCGCAACAAGATATCAACGCCATCAACGCCGGCTTTGCATTTCCAGATAGCGTCAATAACAGCCATATCGGTGACGCCTATGGCGTTATCGCAGGTCGGATAGGTTGGGCTGCTGATCGAGCCCTGTTTTACGCCAAAGGCGGCGTTGCTTTCGTCGGCAACAGCTACAACTTCAACGATGCCTGTAGCACAGGCGGGTGTGGTACCTCGACGCTATTCCTCAGCCACTCTGATACCCAGGTTACTTACGCTGTTTGGCGCGGGCATCGAATACGCCTTCACCAACAACTGGAGCCTCAAGGGCGAGTATCTCTATCTCGGCACGCGCCGGACATTCACTCAGTCCGGTGAGGCGGGTGGCGGGCTTGCTGACACGGTCGAAACCAACACGGCCAGCGAGCCGGGAGTGCACACCGCAAAGATTGGCCTCAACTATCGTTTCGGAGGACCGATCGTCGCGAATTACTGATTGGTCCAGAGACTGAAACTTCAAAGCCCCGGCATCGTCCGGGGCTTTTTCGTGCGAACAGGTCCGCGCCCGCCTGCGTGAACCGGATGAAGGCGCCGGACTCGTGCATCACGATCCAGCCGCGCTCTATCGCGTGCTTGTCGGATTCACGCGTGATATTTCATCCGCTCGAATAGCTCCCTGACATCATCGAGCCGCAACTTCTTCTCGTGGGGCGCCTGATAATCCTGAAGGGTCCGAAGTTGCCGGACGGCTATGGCGTCGCGACGGCTTTTGTTATCCTCGGCGAAATACGCCTGCATGTCCTCGACGAATTCGCGGGCGACAGCCGGCGGCATCTCCTCGTTAATCTTCATCTGCCCACTCCACGCTGCGCGGCCCGGATCGTCTGACGGTCGCGTTCGCAATCCAACCAGATCGGGACGGCTTCTCTTACCATGTCGCTCTTCACACTTGCCGCAATAGAGCGCACTGTGGATGCTGTGTACGGGCCGCACACGCGGCCAAGTCGCCAGAGCAAGGTCCACCATCTGCGTGTGATTGCAGTGCCGGCATTGCACCTCTAGCAGCTCATAGCCGCCGTGAAGGGCATCGGAAATTGACGGTGAGGGATTGTCGGGGACGCCAAGGAACAGGCGCGTTGACCAGAGTTCGCAATCCAGCCGGTGGGCTTCAGCAAGCGCTAGAAAAGCCAATCGGTGATGACCGTCATCACCCCACTCGAGCGCGGCCTCGGCTTCGCGCACAAGGCGGTCACGCGCCTGCTCAGCCTTGCGGAGTTCGTTTACATAGTGCCGCTGGTCGCCGCCGGACGGCGGCATATGGAGGACTTGGGCGTTCATAAATGCCCATGATTCAGTCGATTTGCGGTCAAGGAAAGGCGCTTGGAGGGGGAACCAAGGCGACTTCAAGTCAAGTCGTTGGTCAAGATGAGCCCACCATCGAGCCTCGGGGCATCTCGGAAAGATAGGTAACGGTGGGGGTTGTTAGAGCGGCGGCGAGGCATGTTCGGAATCGTTCTCAAGGGACGCGCTCGTAGCTAGATGAGCCGCTACATCGAACCGCACTTGTCACAAGTTGCGTGGTCCAACGCTTCGCTACGCGCCTGCACAGCACAACCTTCAATTAAAAGGCCGTCGGGCTCGAAATTTCGCGTCCCGGCGGCGCTTTATTACTGAGCCTGATAAACCTCAGCGGGTTGGGATTATAAAGGTCCACAACTAAGCAAATATGAAACGGTTCACTAGCGCCGTCTGCGCTGCTCGAGGCTATCGGTGGAGAACTAGAACGACAATTACGACGGCAAAGGTGCCGATCACGAAAACCGCGGCTGCGACGGTGACCCAAAAAGTCCACCGAATATAATTGAGGGCAGCTGTTACTTCCTC
Source organism: Bradyrhizobium erythrophlei (assembly GCF_900142985.1). Lineage (NCBI taxonomy): Bacteria > Pseudomonadati > Pseudomonadota > Alphaproteobacteria > Hyphomicrobiales > Nitrobacteraceae > Bradyrhizobium > Bradyrhizobium erythrophlei. Next base: position 5,282,096 of record NZ_LT670849.1, on the reverse strand, counting down.
TTCGCGCCGCCTTTCCCGGTTGCGCAGCCACGTAAGGGCCGTCGATAGCTTTTCTTCTCCGCCCATGAGGGCACCGCGAAAATTGATGTTGTCGCGAACCGTCTGTTCTCCGGTCGCTTCAAATTCGGATATCCACTTCTCGACCTGTTCATTGTCCGCCATTGCGGCGAATCCCCCCTGTCAATCACTTCCCTTTCGCTTTCAGCCCGATCTGGACGAGCCGGCGACCGAGATACGCCACGCCAAAACCGCGATTTGGCTATTGCCCATCGCTCGATAAGTTCTCGCTTATCGGGAAATCAGTCAATTCAGAGCCGCCACTGCCGTCGTCATTCACACGAAACAAAAAGTAGCCTTTTTCGTCGATGCGGGACCGCATCGCGGAACCGATTTTAACCGACTGCTCCAACAATTCCCATCCGCCGGCCTTGAACCGAAATGGAGGGACAACGTCATGCGCAACGAGGATTAGAATATCTGGATGCGCCAAGCTTCGATAACTATCGAAGCCGTTGCCGAGCGACGGCGACTCGGTTTCTTGGCTTAGGCCTGCTCTATCTGACGGGTCACTCATCTCGGATCACCGCCGAGCGAGCTGCGATCCAGGATGCGACGCCGGCAGCGGCAAAAAACACGACTGCCATCCAGGCTTGCGGATCCGAAAGCGTATTTGAGGCAATCGCCACAGCAATCGTAACTGCTGCGATTCCGCACAAGAAAGCTAATGAAATGCAGCAGAGATAGAGAACTTCTCGGAGAAACGTTATCACTTTCCTTTGGCCTTCAGGCTCTGACTAGCCTAATCCGATGCGACTATAAAAGATGTACAGCAATGCTCCAACGACGACGGAGAAGTATTTGAGGCTGCCGCCACGCGCCTCGTCGTTAAGTTCGCGATTGAGATTCAGATGCAGAGCGTTACGGGAGTAAGCGCGCCGCCGCCGTCGGCTCAAAGCTTTGCTCAGCAGGCGCCTGATCTCATTTTCTTTGAGCGGCCTCTTCACTTTCCCTTCGCCTTCAGCCAGATCCTAAATCAACGGCGAGCGCTCAATAATATTGCTGCTGCAAAACCATCCAGCTGACGAAGATTAACGCGCCAATGATGCAGACTAGAACCCTCGGATTCCCGGCCATTTCATCCCTTCACTTTACCTTCGCTTCAGCAGGTCAACGCGATCCGCCGATCACATCGGAAGCGTATCGTAGCGCGCAAAGAGCCCCATTGGAAAAGGGAAGGCTTTCTGAGCGCGTAAGCCGACTTGGAGACGCTGAGAAGCGCGAACCGTTCACCAAGCCTGACCGCGCCTTAACGTTGATCGGTCAGGTTAACGCCCGCCTTTCATTGCGTCGTCAAAGCTGCCCGTTATCATCTTTTATCGCTCGATCTTGACCGTTCTGACTCCCCGGTCACTCGGCCATTTTTCAAATCGCGCGACAGGGGTCGCTGAGCATTCACCCACGCCTCAGCGGCCCCGACTAATCTTCAGTATTTGCGAACAAACGATGACCGACAACGAGCGCCCTCCCAGAACAAAGCCCAGCAGCGCTACTCAAAGTCTACTCGTCGCCTACGAAGAACTGCTCCGCCTTCGAGAAGAGGTTCGTGAGGCGGAAGACAGGCTTAAAACCTTATCTTCCGTCATGCGTAGAAAACGTCGTAAGTAAATTGAACTCGCGCCCAGAAGAATCGCGTGCTACATGGCCGCTCCCAATAACGGAGCTAAGATGGCCAAAAAGAAAAAAGTTGTTCGCCGCGCATGGACTAAAGACGACGTGCGCACTCTGAAATCGATGGCTAAGCAGAAGCAGGGCGTTAAAAAGATCGCGAAATCGCTAAAGCGTACGCCGGGTGCAACGGCCGTCAAAGCGGTGAAACTCGGCGTATCGTTGAGTATGACTTAGGACCTTTGTCCTTCATCGACTAATTCGGCCGTCGTTGGTCACTTAGGCTAACGGGCCGCCCCGCTCGGGTTCCAGCCCAGCAAGGTCTCGACTGGGGGCTAATCCGGGGGCCCCTAATATTTACAAATATATCAATTATATCAATATCATATGGCAGGAGAGAGAAACTAGAAAAAAATTTGCTCGAGTTTGTTTCCAGACCCGCTCGCTAGGGCGAAAAAGAACTCCTACTCCCGTCCGGCATTCTTGTTCTGGTCCGACTTTGACCGCAAACTTGTGGCGCCCGCGTGGCTCGACGAGCGAGATGACTATTCGTTGCCCGTCATAACCGACTTTTCGCTTGCCACGATCGTTTCAGTTCAACCGGCTCGCAAAGGCAGCGACCACTCGCTCGGCTCCATCCTTCTCTTCAGTGGTGTGGGCTTGCTCGCAACGCTCGCGCTGATGACCGTTGGAATCGACCTCGGTGCCGGCTGGATCTAGACCGTCATTGACTGATGGAATTTGACGGCAGGCGCGCTTCGTCGCCGGCCACGTCATTGCGATTCGCAAGATAGATGCTATGACCAAAGTCGGCTGCCGAACGAGACGCCTGCAGCTTTTGAAAAAGGCGACTTATCTTAAGTCAGATAAGCCGTGAAAGAACCGCAACCAGCTCGCTCTGTCGATGGGTCTCGGTTTTGGAAAAGACCCCCTTCAACTGACTTCGTACCGTTGCCTTTGCAATTCCGAGCTTGCGCGCTGCCTGTTCCGGAGAAAGTCCGTCCGCGAGCACCGCTGCCAATCGTGCCTCGGCTGGCGATAGACCAAAAACCTGCGACAGCAGATTCACACATAACCCGGCCTCAGAGTGCAAATCCGAGAACACCAGTAGCGCACTTGCACCAACGAAGGGAGAGCGCGCAGCCCCATCAACGGGCAAAACCCGAAGCAGCAACGGCCGCTTGGAGGAGCGCCGCACAACGATCGGAGCTACAGACAGAGCCGCACATTCATTCGCGGTTCGCAGTCGTTGGAGGAACGTATCGAAATTCAGTCTGGCTTGCCTATCCGATAGCTCTAAACTGCGATTGCGGACGCGGACATCGTCGTTGAACATCTGTTCGGCCGCGGCATTAAAATCCAGGACGACACCGGAACGATCGAGGGCTACCGCTGGCTGCTTGAGCAAACCCAACGCATTTGTCATTCCTGAGAGGACGATCCGACCCATCGCCGTTGACAACGTTGCCGTTTCCGTCAGGCGATCAGCGATTTGAGCCAGGATTCGTCGATCTTCTTCAGCAAACGGGCCCTGTTGGATTGAACGCTGGATACTCAGCCCCCAATGAGCCGGTCCAGCCCGAAATCCAATCACAGCCCACCAACCGAGACCGCTCGGCGCTAAGAGGTCTTGATAGTAATCGCTACGCCTGATCTCGTCTGGCGTCAGAATATCTTGGTCGAGGACCACTCGCTGGCCGGCTAGCAACAACGGAACTCCCCGCTCCGCTCGGATATCGCGGGTATGCCACCCCTCCCGGAAATAGAGCTCAAAGACCTCGTTAACGGCCTCGGTCCGAGGGATGTCCGGCGTACGGATGTCACTCTGTAGCAGCGCCGCCCCAACCGCTCCGACGGCGCTACTGATCTCGCTCAGGATTTGCGGCCAAACGCGAGGATCAACGACGGCATCACCCAGCCGTGCACTTGTCTTTAAAAGCGCTTCACTATCGACATTGCCCGCGGCCATGGTCCCCACTTGTCACGAGCGTTGTGTCTCAATGCGTGGCTCGGGCCAGCGGCGAGACATTCTTTTCAACCATACCTCATTTGAGGGTTGTCGTAATCCAAATGTCCTGCAGAAATTGTGAAACGCGCCGAAGCCGCTCCCGCTAAGCGCGGCTGGTCAAAAATGCAGCAGACGGTTCCGCGCGCTGGAACACCCCACGGACGGGATTAAGAAAGCGGCTTATAGGCATCCTAATGGACCGGCGGAACTGGCGCGGCGAATGCGGAGAAGAACTGCCTACTTTCCAAATCCAAATTACCAGGAAGCGCGCCCGTTGGGATTGGCAGGTCAGTAACGATGGTGGTCGACCCATCATGCACGGCAGTGAGGTGACGCGCGCGAGGGCCTCTTACGTAGCCAATCGAGCTCTTTTCCTTCTGCTTTCCACCACGAACCTAAAGACGGTCACGACTTCAAGAAATACAAAGGGCGGCAATCTCCAAGCCCGTTGAGCCTGCTCACTGTCTTTCATTTGCTCGCGCAATACGGCCTCGAAGGGTTACAAGGTCAATAAATCTATCGGCTCGTCTCCGCAGTTCATCGGCAATCATCGGCGGTTTGCAGCTGATCGTCGAAACGACCAAAACCTCGACGCCACGGCGCTGCATCGCGGCGAGCAGCGCGCAGAAGTCACCATCTCCCGAAAACAGTACCATCCGATCAATGTGGTCGGCCAACTCCAACGCGTCGATCGCCAGCTCGACGCCCATGTTTCCCTTGACCTTGCGGTGTCCGCTGGAATCAGTGAATTCCTTGGTGGGCTTTGTCACCACCATGTAGCCATTGTAATCAAGCCAATCGACCAGCGGTCGCAGCGAGGAGAATTCCTGACCCTCCGCAATTGCCGTGTAATAGATTGCGCGAAGCAGCGTTTCTTGATCTCCGAATTCTTGAAGCAATTTTTTGTAGTCGACTTCAAAACCAAGAGCCTTGGCCGTTGCATGAAGATTTGCGCCATCGATGAAAAGCGCGATTTTTCCCCGGCCCTCTGCCATTCAACGCCTCTTCAAACTGAACATAAAAAGATCTTGAGTGCGTTAGAAGACAACCACATCAAGTTTGACCGGCTTCGTGCAGCTATGAGGCTATTTTGAGTCGCGACGGACTGGTGAGCACAATCAGTATGCCACAGGGTTAATGGAGACATGGTACTCTAGAGCTGAGCGCAGCCACGTATGAAGCACTGCTAGAGATAACCAACACTGCTAGAGATCTACCCCACCCATCGAAGTCTGTTGGAGCGTATTGTATTTTTGGCGACTGTGCCGAAACGCCTTCATTGATGTTAACTAAGTTCGCAGCGGCCGACCGACCTCGATCGATTCAGCCTTGCGGGTAATGGTCTATTAGAGTTGATTGGCGCGGCAAGCGGCGATGGCAACCGCCGCTCCTCAGTTAAGACAGAGCCAGTTCACGATTTCCAGGTTGAACCGTCGAGCTGATTGGAGCGCGACATGCAGTGGTATGTCTACCTGATCGCGATTCCTGTTGCCGCCTTTCTGGGACAGTTAACGATCGAGTTGCTCGGCCGACCAGTCCAAACGATGTGGAGCCTTCGACAGCAAGCGCGCGAGTGGATGTTTGCCTTCCGAGACACGCCGCTGCCTGGACCGAGAGAGTTGGCGGTCAGTTCTCGGCAAATCCGCGAATATGATCAGACCATGCAAAACCTCCGGCATGCCCAACGCACCTTTGCCGATCTCGGCGCTCAACTGTTTGCCTTTAGCGAAACCGAACCACCATCTGCGCTCTGATGACCCCTCTGCGGCCTGGAAATTGTCTTGGCGGGGCATGAGCTGATCAGGCTCTCGCATTATGCGGCAGCGAAGAGCGACAGCGGCGAACGGCGTCAGACAATCGAAGAGGCATACCACGATGCGATTGACAGACTCACCCTTTCCCGTCGGCGTTCAAGTGGTGACGAACTGACAAAATTCGGCTCGAGCCGATGTATCTGCTATGTATCTGCGTGCTACTTCTCCGCGCCATCGCAAGCGGCAGCCAGAGCGAGTGCGCGTTATTCCCCATCGCGCCCCGGGCACACGCCAGGCCTCAAGCAAGTCCGTTCAGACGATTTGTAAGATAGACGTTATAAGATCATTCGGTCAGTGGCCGATCAAAACCGCCGACGGATCCGTATTACGCCCAAAAGTAGAGCAATCCAACGGGCTGAGTTTTGTTGGTAAGGGGCATTTGCACGATCTTGACAACTTGGGTAGGGACCAGCGTCGGTTAGTTGCCTGAGGCGCAGAATTACGGGTAGTGGCGAATGTTTCCAACGAAGCGGATTGCGACAATGAACCATGGAGTTGCTTTAGTCCAATTTGTAACAAAGTGCGGCGCTTTTTGGCTGATCGCACTGTTACTGCTTCAAACAGACTATAGCCGGCAAGCAGCGGCAGACCCCGCCGATTCGTCTCCGCCAGTAACAACGCCCCGTACAAGCTCCAGCACGATCGCCATTGCTCGTCGACTTTCCCCCTCTCCGGGAAACTGGGTGAACGTCACTTCGAATCTTGCCGGGATGACCTCTGAGTGTGGGAATATGACCTTTGTGTCGGCGAAACCAAATGAAGATCTCATGATCGCCGGCATTGCGCGACGAGGTCTTTGGGGAAGCCGGGATGGTGGAATGAGTTGGCATCAACTCGGGTCAGGAGGCGGCTCCGCCACAGTCATCAATCGCACTGGATCAATCATTTACGATCCCGTGCGTCTCGGGGTGTTTTGGGAGTCGGGTATCTACAACGGCAACGGCGTTTACCGAACGGACGATGACGGCAACGTGTTCCGAGCACTGGGCTCTACTCGTCACAACGACACGATCAGCGTTGATTTTACGGATCGAACTCGTCAGACCCTCCTCGCGGGAGGACACGAACAAAAGCAAACGGTTTATCGCTCACAAGATGGCGGCAATACTTGGATAAACGTGGGAGTTAATCTCCCAGCTGGCACTGCCTTTTCCAGTTATCCGTTGGTGATCAACTCCAAAACATTTTTTGTCGGCTGCTTTCCAAGCTGGGGCGGGGGAACGGGCGGTATTTATCAAAGCAACGATTCAGGGGCGACTTGGAGTTCCGTATCAACCCAAGGCGGCGGCGCAGAGGCACTTGTTGCAAGCGATGGATCTATTTACTGGCCGAGCGGGGATGGCTCAATGGTGCGGGGAACCAACGATGGCTCGAACTGGACATGGAGACCAACCGTTGCAAACGGCACCCTTATGAACGTGCACCCAATTGAACTGCCCGACGGCCGGATCGTCAGCCTCAGCTTCCAATATGTTATGATCTCTTCGGATCACGGCGCGCACTGGCAGGCGTTCGGTCCACAGCTACCATTCAGACCAGTTGGCATATCCTATTCCGATTTTGATAAGTCATTTTACATTTGGCAGTTCGATTGTGGAAATAAGGTGCTACCCAACGCGATTTTGAAGATTTGGCTTTGACCTCTTGCTTGCCTGACAATATGGGCAATCACCCAGCAGTCTGCCGCGGGTCATTATGCATTCTATGATCGTCGGCTTCGCACCCCAAACCGGATCCTCGACTACCCCCCTCCCGGATTTCCACTCTGTAGGTACCCGACGGAGCAGGCGGTTCTTTTCGGCCTAAAGTCGGATGCGGCTGCAAAATACGCCCACTAGCGTACAAAATATCGACTTAGACGAAAAACACCTGCGGATGTTAGTGGGTCCAGTCTGCTGTCGACTGTTGGCAAAGGAATGACCTACCCCCCACCGACCTGAAGCCCACGAATGCGGGCGCCCTGCCAAGCCGCGCAATGGTTCTCGGATTAACTTGTACCGCACGCATAAAGCTTAACTAACAAGCTTAACTCAACAGTCCTGTTGCTCCAGATGCGAAAGCATGAGGATTCATCTGCAGATATTTCTCATATTTATTGCCAACAAGGAGCGATAGTTATGGTGCGGTCGTTAGGCAAAGACCACTTGACTGAAATCGAGCGCGCAATCGAGGCGGAGGTTCGGAACAGACCGCCGGTGCATGAGCCAAATCACGCTACCACGCCCACCGTAAGCGCGCCAACTATGGCGATGCCCGACTATGTCGAACACAGCGCGGGCGCGACGGAGATTGGAAAACTGTCTGCGGAGGCTGTTGTCCGCGAATACGAAATCGCGGCAAAAGAGATCGAGGTGATGGGAATGGAATTAATGGATCTCGTCAAGCAATGCGAGACCGTAACCCGCAACGCGCTCGGCGTGACCGAAGAGTTAAAGGAAACCGCAAGTCGCTACCGCGAGGAAGCGAAGCGTGTTTTTCAGCAGATTGAAAATTGTTCACAGGTGACGGCAGAAGTCCGCAATATCTGCAACGATCTGAGGGAAAAAATCGCCGCACGAAACTCAACAACCAAGACCGATTAACGTAAATTTGGAGACGCCGGAAGACGAGGCACGCCACGATCCGACGCATCCCGCAGGGTTAAATCGAAGAGGTCTCTTAGCCCTGAGATGCGAAGAAGTGCGCCACGATTCTGCGGAGTCCTCTCCGACGCTCGGCGCTCGAACTCATTTTCGAGGGAACTATCGTTCATTGCGGCTGTCCCAGGCCCTCACCTTAGTCTAGATTTTTCTCACCGTGTTGGCGGTCAGGATAGAGCTTCTGGAATACCGAATTTGCAGCGCCGGGCTGCTTTGTGGGACCTTCAAGCCGCGCGTCGTACTGGGCCGCTAGGTTGAGCAATCGCCTCTTCGTGAAGGCGTCAGCCTTGCCAGCGATAAGCCTGCACCGTTGTGCCAAGTCTCTTAAGTCGTTGTGCCTCATGGCCTTATCACTGGTGATAATCGAATCCAACGAGTCGCTTGTAAATCCAGCTTCGGCCGTCATGCCGCCGCCAAACACGACCCCAAAGCAGAGTCCCGTCGATCGACCTTTTAGGGATGATGATTGGCCAGATATGCCAAACGGCAGCCCATGAAGGCTGTGGATCCGTGGACATATCTTCGGCGTCGCTAAGCACGGTCGGTTGCATGCCAAGTCCGGTTGAAAACGAAGCCGCCGAGCGGAGTATAAATCGCTGACGGCTTCGCCTCGGGGCACGCCCGGACGGGGGCAATGTCCGGTCATTCGGTTCTATGAGATCCGCGAGAAGCTGCAACGCAATGTTCGTATTGAGATTGATGCGCCGGCGAGAGGTTAAATCTCAATCTCGGATCTGCGTTGCTTAACCATCGAGAAGCTCGCAATCGGGTTCTCGCGTGGGTCGATCGCATCGCTTCTCAAGGCCGCCGCTCTTCGCCGTTAATCTTGGGATCGCTCTCAGCGCGATGGGATCGTTTGATCTTCTTCCCGTCTTATAGGCGAGGCCGCCACATGTGGCGGCGGCCTCTGATCGCGCGAGCGAATTCTGAGCGCGAGGCGCGCGCGAAAATAGGGTATCGCCGGTCGGGGTCGACGCAACGATACCTTTTGATGCCGCGGCCAAACGTTACATCTGGAACGGTGTGGTAGCGTTAACGTGAGGTTCGGGTTGTCTAAGGCGGCTCTCTCCTTCACGACAACTAGATGTTTTCTGGCTTCATCCCATTGGTCATCGTTACAACTTTTGTACTCTGCATTTTCGCGTTCGCCGCAGATGCAAGTTGCCGTTAGTGCTGGAGTTTCAATGCGCGCATCGTCAGTCGTTGGACTAATTGCGGCGATTTTGATCGCGTCGTCTGCTCAGGAAGCTCACAGCCGCGGCTTTCCTTGGTTCTTCTCACACTCTCGACCCCACGGAAATTGTGCGGGACAAAATGCCGTCGCGACCTACTATGTGTCGGGGCGAAGGACTGCAAGTGGTCTATCCTTTAATCCCAACGGGTACACGGCCGCCCATCGCACGCTTCCGTTCGGGTCTCAGGTAACAGTTACTAATCCTGAGAATGGCAGATCTATCACCGTGACGATAAATGATCGCGGGCCTTTTTGCGCGCGGCGTTGCGATTGATCTAGCTCGCGGCGCGGCTCATGCGATCGGCATGTATCGAACGCAATGGGTTTGCATGTCCTGATCTCCCAAAAGCACTAGCGGCGCCGGTGAAGCCGGCAGACGGCGGTGGACCTGTTCCGATTCCCGGCATCGCTGCTTCTGATTTTCTGTAAATCCAGGCGCTCAACTATACGTTGGCCAGCACCCTATCCGTTGCCGATAAGGCTGCGATCAAGGCCGGGTCTCTGCCCGAATAAATTCCCGAGGCTGCCGAATTGGGGTCGCATTGCGACCTAGGTCGAGTTCGAAGGTCATACCGGGTGGGGCGCAACACCGGAGTTTCCATGTCCGGCCATTGGCGCTTTCGCGTAGCGGCTTTTCTACTCGCAGGTTTCTTGGCCTCGCCTGCGTCTTCGAACCCCTTAACCGACTTATTCGACTTTGCCCCGAAGGAGGCCGCCGCGCCTGTTCCGGCCCAACCGGAGTGTGTGCTGCAGCCGGGCGAGTCCACGGCGCCCGGGCGTCACTGGGTCTATCATCTCGAGGGGCACCGGAAATGCTGGTTCCAGGCCGACGCGGCAACTGTTTTGGTGAGGAAGCAGATCCGTCATGATGCCGCGAAGCGGTCTACCATCACCGCTGAAGAGAATGAGGCTGCCTTACAAAAAAGACGGGTTCTGGACGCGCGGGCTCAAATGTTGAGCGCCGCGGTCACGGCGACCTCGCCCCAGTCGGGCGCGTCGGCGCTCGAGGTCGTCAACACAGCTTCCGTGGCCGTTCGCGATGCGGCGCCCCCTGTGTCTGAAGCGTCCAGCCCTATCCAGCTCACGGCCGATCAACTCGTGCCAGCGCGCGCCACACCACGCCCGGTCGACGTGGAGACGCGTTTGGCGGCATCAACCTTTGATCAGGATAATGCCACTTTCTCAGAGCCATCAGTAAGTGCTAGTCCACCCGTCGCGGTACCCGACGACTGGCAATTGATCGCAGCCCCGGCCGGCATGACACTAATCACGCTGGGCTTCGTCTTCTTGGCAGGATCGTTGCTGGCCAGCCGGCTACTTTCGCGATCTACGAAATAGGCAGCGGTCGCGCCGATGTCACAGATGAATGTCGCCTCAGGACTCTCGATATTGGATGACGCTCACGAGGACGCGCCCCAGACGGACATCGGGGTCTCATTACTGGCGACCTTGAGGTGTGCAGCGCGAAGATTATCGAGGAAGTCAAAGAAAGCCGGCATTCTGCACGACGCGTGACGTAAACCCTACTTAGATAAACTTTTGAGCATGCGTAGGGCGAGTCACGCTGTCGCCAACCCGCCCTACTTGCTTACGCCGCCTTAGCGACTTTGTGGGGCCCGGCCTGATCCATAGCTCGCATGTAGAGATCAAGCAGGCTCTCGCGCTCGTCACGCTCTTCCTGGTCCTGCTTTCGCAGCTTGATGATCTCCTTGAGGATCTTCACGTCAAACCCCTCACCTTTAGCCTCAGCAAATACTTCCTTTTTCTGTTCGTTCAACTCTTGCAGTTCGGTGTCGATATTTTCGATCCGTTCGACGAACGCGCGAATCTTGCCGCCGGGAATGGTGACGTCAGACATGGTGCCTCCTTGAGGAATGGAAGCGCGCAAATGACCGCAAACAAATAACCAATGGGTTAACCCGAGAAGCCAAGCCGAAAGGTGCTTAGCCGTCGTCAGATCGCGTCAACACGACACTTCAGCGATCAAACCAGCAGCAAAAGGTGATAAAGAGCGTAGCCGCACTCGACCAGCACCACGACCATGGCGGTGACCACTATCGAATAAGCGAAAAAGTCCATTGCGGCGTCGGCTCAAATAGCATTTTCGGCCCGCGCCTCCGCGCAAGACCGGAACACTCCTTACTCAACATGAACGATTGATTTGCTGCGGACCACTATTGAGTCCGTCGCCTATTACCGTCAAGAGTCTTTGAAGATTGCGACAGCGTGCATCGCGAGCCTGAGTCTTTTCTGCCACGCATTGGTGCATGAGACCCGCGGCGTTCGCCACGAACGCGCAGCTTGTAACTACCTAACGCATCTAAGCATGAATTTCAGGCCGCGAGGATCTTCAATCCCCAGTACGCGACTACTACGGCAAGGACGACGCAGGCAGTCAGCAACGCAGTCTCAAGGGCCGAGAGTCTCATTGGACTTCTCTCTTTTGCCCACCCCGTAAGGAAGCTATGTGATTCCATCTCGGGACGTCTACTTGCCCTTTTACGAACGCCTATTCGTCGGCATTCGCTCAGTACCACAGGCGGTAAGCGTGTCGGCGGGAGGCTTAGGATAGAGGCGCCGCAAACTCGGCGGGGTCCACCTTGTCTCCCTCGTCATCAGTAATTACAACTTCCCAGCCCTCGCTGACCCAAACGCGCGCCTTCGCTACTGCTATCAGTTTGCTCGAGCGCTCCCATCTCACTGTCTCGTCTTCTTTTGCTGCGACAATCCGATACGCCACCACGAACTCCCTGAACTAGAGAACTGTGATTCATGCAGCCTCATAACTGTGACAACACTTCGCCATCGCGCTGACAATCCAGTGTTCCTTCGAAAATTACCGAATCGTCTGGCGCACCGCCTTCCTTGAAATTCGGCTATTGTGCAGGAGTGAACAGATGGCGTGGCGCAAGCCCCGGTGCGGCGGACACTCTAATTATGGTGCGGGAACACCGTTTCCCCCAGGGAACTGTGTCGGAGCTGCTACAGCCGCTCGGAATCAGTATCGGCGCCCCAAACCGGACTGAATTAATCCACCAGCTACGGCTACTTAATTCGCATGCGGACGACATATCTCCGTTTGTTAGTCGCGCACTGTTGTTTTTGGGCAGTTCAATGTTTGAGCTTTTTGTCGCAGTGATTGCTTTTTTTAGCGCTACCATTTTCTTGGCTCATGCGGTCGAGGCTTACCTGACTAGTAACCCGCGCGGAGCGTGGGACCGAGCCCCGCGCCACAAACTTCAAACTTGACTGTGAACCTAATTCACATCGATCTGAATCAGGCGCTGTTAATTTGCTTGCGGCGGGAAGGAGTTGCGAGCGTTGGCGCCACCGTTTTGTGGCGGGACGAAGGATAATCCCTCTTTCCTCATCCCCCAACGTCAGCGTCTACAAGACGAAAACTAGCCGGCGTACACTTAAAGGTATTTTAGTGGGTTCATTTTGGGGTGTGGCTATGAACGAAAAAATTGCTCGTCTAGAGGTCATTCAAAACAATATCGCGCGCTACGAAGGGCTGCTGAAATCCAAGCTGAACTCGACAGAAGTTCGGCTTGTCGAAAAACGCTTGTCCGAAGAGAGATTTGCTTTGGCAATGGCTCAATTCATGGGCCCGAGCAATTCGCCTTTCCCTGATGCGCTGCAATAAGTGAACCTTTCTGCGATTTGCGCGAGATATCTTGCGGCTCCGAATATCGCGAGCCAGTCGCTCAGGAAACGGTTCTATGTTCGAGATTGTCGTTGCGATTGTCGCGGCCGCGAGCGTCAGCATTTTTCTGGTGCACGCGGTTGACGCGTATTTGACTCAGTAACCCACCGAATGTCACAGGTTGGACACGATAGCCGCCGCGGCAAACGCGGCAATGCATCCGGCGGCGAGTGAGCACAGCGCAATTGCAACCGGTGTTGGCATCATCGTCAACTCTCCATAACTCGACCGATTGATGCGTCCGTTCTATTCCTGAACTTAATCCAATTGGGTGGCCGTCCCCCTATACTTACTGTCGCTGACGCATCGCAGCGGCCTCCTCCATTTTGAGTCGCGTTGCGGCTCCGGAGGTTCGCGTGCTCACGGGGGCTTGATCTGCGAATGCCGTTTGCCGGGCCAGCCGTGGCACCGGGCGTCGGAAACCGCATCAGAGACCTCGGCGTAAGGTCCGCGTCAGCTTCAAGTCGTAACCTCGCTTGAAGGTTTTTCGAGGACAGCGCCCGTGCTACAAAAAGTGCCACTGGTCTATGCCGTCTTCGTTCCGGCGAAACCGACCGAACCGGTCACCCGAATGAGGATAGACCTGTTCGACCATCCGCGCTGCCTACTTGGCTCGTTCGACGTGGATGAGCTGCCCGTCTTATTCGAGGACAAGGTCTACACGATGATCAGCGACCCGTTCGGAATCACGCGCGGTCTCGCGCTCAATAATCGCGCCAGTGCGATGGTGCAGGACTACGTCGCCCGCTACGATCCTGGTGGTGGTACGGAGTGGCTCGTCTACGGCGACGGGTTGTTGATCGAACCTCGCGATAGCATCGTCGATTCTGTCTCAAGCCGAGCCGATGTATTCATGGACCCGCGTCGCCGATAGTCGTTTCGGCCTACTTCAGCGACACGCGACTTGACGTGGATCGCGTCCCTTCCTGATCGATCTGATAAACGGGATTTGTCCAGGCCCCGTGAGCGTCCCGCATCTCGGCGTCGGCCTAATCGTCTTGGACCTCGACCGACATTTCGCAAGCCAGGATCGCAGCGCCGGGTCATTACCCAACCAGGCAAAAGGCGTGCCGGGAAGCGGTGCGTTAGCCGCATGCCGACGTAGCGCGCGGGGGACGGCAGGACCCCCGCCTCAGACGTTTGGTTCCCAAGGATGGGAGCACGATATGGATGAAGAAACGAAGCGCGAAATTACCTTTCTGGCATTGAGCACGCTTGCTGCCCTGCCGGTGCTCACAGGTATTGGCCTTGCCATAGTGGCCGGTGCTTTGACCTGGTAGCGAGGTTTGCCCTCATGACAATCGTTATGAAGATTGTAGCGGTTTGGTTTGGACTGAATTTATCTATCCCGGTCTTCATCTATTACCAGCATACACCAAGCTTTCGGCATCGGGTGTTTCGGGCGACCTTCGGCCTATTTGCCTTTCCCGGCGAGCGTCGTCTGGCGCACGCGCTGGTCAATGCTGCTCATCAGCATCGTTGACCGCGAACACGTTCAGGAGGGAGTGCGCCCGGTTACGTTCTTTGCTAGAACGTCTGGCGCTGGAGCACGTATTTTGAGCCCAGCCGACCTATTTTTTGAGGTTAGTTTATGAGTACCCCAAGGACACGCTCGCTGGAGCAGCTTCGAAACCTCATGTCTGAACTTACGGCTCTGCGAGCGCGGGTGGAGGAAGCCGAGCGCAATCGGTCGCAATCGATCGTCCAATTCAACCGGCTGTTGAAGTTGCGCAAGCTCGAAGCAGCTCGCGATTTGCCGCCAAATTATGGTGCATGACCGATTACCGCGTTTACAGGTTGGACGCCGCGGGAAACACGATCGGCGATCCGGTAATAATTAACTGCGACGACGATAAGGCTGCGCTCGTTTCGGCGCTAACCGACTACGACGGTGCGGCAATGGAGATTTGGGAAGGCCCAAGGCGTGTGGTGGCAATTCCCGCCGATCGTCGCATCTCTCCGCAAGGTTGACCCGCCCCGGGACATAAATCTGGGACAGGGCCTGTTGGCCGTTTAGATTTGGGACACAAAACCTTGGCACGGATCGTGCACAATTATTGGTTGCCGGGACTTTGCATGACCTCCCGGGGCCGGACCAACGCCGTTCGCAATTATTTCGAGCGGGCGGCGTTGTTGCCGTAGTTCGAAGCTTGGAAACTTAGATTCAGTCCGGCACTTACCGCTTCCCCGATTTGCGTGTTTGCGGAGTTTGATGCGTGCGAATGAGAAGACTGATTGTCGCTGAGTTGCGCCGATTAGCTATCATGCCGCCGTTGGGTTGGCTGATCTTGGGAGTTCTTGCCACCGTCGTTTGGACGTGCGTCCTCGCTTGGGCCTGTTACAGCGCCGTTATTGGACTTTTCGACTAGGCCATCCCAACTGGTGCGCCACTTGGATCGCACACAAAGTCATGCCCCGAAGGCCAAGACTGACTTCGATCGCAACCAGCATTGATTGGGTACCCCTACGAGCGAAGAAAATCCGCCGATGTTGTGGAGAGCGCAGTTGGGACGGCGAACTTTCAACCTAATGGTCGCCGGGAGCAGGGCCAGGCACAATCGAGGGCGTACCTTCCATTCCATCGCTCGCATTGGCGGCATTGGAATGTAGAGACCACTCGCAGGTAACACAGGACCGTCGCCGAGCGGTTCCGATGGAGAGCACATCCACCAGCACAAAACTCCACCTGCACAACACTTGGACTTGCCGGAGTTCTAGAAGTGCAGTTTGCTATATAGGGGTCCTTGGAGCGACACCGACTATAGATGCCCTTCTTGGCCGCCTCGCAACATCCACCCTCAAATGAAGCCTTTGTCGGTCATCCTGCCCGGCAGGGGCTTTTTCTTTTTCGTTAGGAACGATTGCCGTTCACACCGGTTGGTCCGCCGTATCAGCCCCCAAGATAGCCCCGGCGTTCCCCCCACGCTGGGGTCTATTTGGCTCCGGCGACGAGCATCGCCGGACCGGCGATGCGATCTTCCCTGCCAAAAAAATCCGAATGACTACACCGTTTCGATCGTAGGTATGCCGACGCGTGAACGCTGGTCTTGTCGCCCGCTGATCGCAGCGCATCGGGAAGGTGTTTGGCATCGTATTTGCTGTTTAAGTAGATGCACCAATATGCGTTCCAAAACAGACCAGCGCGGGCCTCACGATGACGATGTTGGACCGATCAGAGACAGTTCAGCGTATCGCGACGAACCAGTTGCGGATGGCAACACTCATTAGCGATCTCATGCGATCGGCAAGTATTCTGACGGCCGACATTGAACATCAGGAAGCTCAGACCGGCGTTCGTGACCTGAAAAGCCCGACATACCCCAGCGTGGCACGACACTTGCGAGCGCGGAGGGACAACCTTCTGGCAACGGTCGCTTCCCTGGAGGCGGCCGTAGGACCAGCGTCATCGGCTAAACCGACCGCTCTACTTTGACGGTTTTTTCGTCAACCAGGCGAATAGGTCCGTATGACTTTGCCAAACGCGCCATTTTGGCGTGAATTTAGTTTCGTCCATTTAGAGGGTGAACCGTTTTCTCGGGACGCCGACATATCCTCCGATTGGGGGATTTCAGCACTCCAGCGACTAGCCAGCGCCGACAAGCGATCATACTGCGCTTTGGCGGCGTTGTGCATGCGTGAACTTGAGACTGTGTCGAGACCAGACGTGGGACCTGAACGTGAGCGGCTGGTCATTCCGGTATCTCGATGTCCGCCAGATGGTATGCCAATCTCAGCAGTTTCAAACGAGAGGGCTGGCGCTCAAGCAAGCATGCTCCTGCGACCGCGCGGGAAATGCTGTGCTGTCTCTCGAAGGACCGGTTGAAAGGCTAACGGCCGCAGATCTCGGTGCGAAAAGCGATCCCTAGAGATCTGAAATTCGGGTCTGCGCCTTGCCGACCAAATTGAGCTTGTCGAACACATCGCATCCTGTTCGAAGCTCTTGCAAAAAAAGCTAAAATTGAAATCCCGGCACAGTACGTCCGTTAACGCCGGATCGAAGTCCGGCACAGACTACCGGTCGATCGAGAGGTAGCTAGTGTAAAACCCCTGCGCCCGTCGCAACCGGTTGGCCCACCCCCACCGATGAAGGGGCGGCTCCGCCAAGTTCTCAGCGCGGCGGGGCCAATTCGCTTTTAGGCGAGAAAAACCGCCAGACCACCTTCCAGCGGGCCGCTCTGTCAGATGCCTGAGTCTGGTGTTCCCCAGCGTTTAGCGGTATTAAATCTCATTTAATCTACTAAGGATCCCGGTTTTTAACATTTAATTCGGGGGAATTATTTCGAAGGGGTCAGCTCATGGCCGAAGTGATCAAAGCACGACGACGTGCAGAATTTCGAAAGAAGTCCGCGAATATCGAACGGCAACCGACTGACACTGCGACACCCGACGATAGGCTCGAGAACCCCGAGAAATCCGCTAACGACAACAGCCTCGCCTGGCCGCTTATTCCATTTCCCGATGGGTGGCTTAGCGGTTGACACCTGATTGTGGAGTGCTCGTGTTGGCAACTGCTCGCAATCTTCCGCATGATCGGATCAAGGGCCCCGCAAAGGACACGTCCCCGAGCTGTAATGCGCCCCCCTGCAGGGACACGGTCGATATTGCGCCCGGTTGCACCGGATACGGCCCGATCAGAACGCCCGACGGAAGCTCCGTTTTGCGGGCGATTTTTTAGTGTCTTCGCCGGTACACAACTTTTGCGCGTCGGGGACCAAACGCACTACAGCGTTCAATTAACCAGCCGTTCACCATAATCGCTCATCATCGCGCTATTGATGAGTCCCAAGGATTTTTGCATGACGCAACACATTCGAAGGGCGAGAGACAGCCGCGATAATGTCCTCAGCTTCGCTCGGCCATCGGAGCCAGATCCAGGAGCTAGCGCTCTTGATCTTGTGTACCAAGCCGCGGACGTCTTCAGCGACATGGAAGCTCGCGCCCGCGAAACCGAAGCTCGCGCTCAATCGATGTGTAAGGCGGCCTCAGAAAGAATGCTCGCCGCTGAGGCACGGAGCGAGGCGGCAGACCGTGCCAGGCGAAAGATCATCACCGAGGCGGAGTGCAAGCTGCAGGACGCCTCGCGCGCGCTGAGCCAAGCCCAAATACAAATTACGGCCGCCGAAGATCGAGCAACTGCCGCCGAGGTGCGTGCTCAAGTAGCTGAAGCGAAAGCCAGGCAGGCGTTAGAAACACTCTCGCTGGTCGAAGAAGCCCTTCGCAATCGCTTTTGCACAAACTCTACAGCGAACAGCAAATTGAGCGCAGTAGCCTAGCGCTCCTTGTTGAAGGTCCCGCCGAACAGGCCAGTGATGCGGGACCGAAGCCCTCCGCATTTCGGCCGCGATGCTCTGGCCAGAATTAGCGGATACGTTGATTCGAGCGGGAGGCCGTTATGAAAGCCTTTACGGCCGTATTAGTCGCTGTGGCCATTCTTTGCGCAATTGATGCCGAATACAACGATGCCCGCTACAGCCAAGTTGTAGCGAGTGCAGTTAGCAGCGTGATTTCCAGGTAAAGACGGCTCTGCGCAAAACCCGCCGGGGACGAAGCCGGCGGGTCCTGTGAGTTTCGTTCCAGAAAGGATCGCGATACTCGGTGCACTCTCGCGACATCAGAAACCTACGGCAATCAAGTTGACGAGCCGTTAGCGCGAGGACGAAAGCCCCCACCCTTGAATGCCCGCCCCGACTCTAGGAAGGTCGCCTTTCGGGGTCGGCAACGGCAGCCGTGTTCTCCGAAATAGTACCGTGCATCGTACCGCTGCGCAGCTCCGCTTTCCTGACCAGGTCGCGAAGTCGGATAACTTCGCGCATCTGAGCATTGAGGTCGATTATCGGCTCTACCGATATTTGTCGCTGAAGAGTGCTCATTTGAGACCCCTTACTAACGTTGCAACTACGCTCACCGGTAAAATTTGTCCGAGATGAAAATTCCTCCTCCGGCAAGAGCCAAATTACAACTATCCACACCTTTCTTGGATTCCGTAAAAATACTGCCTCGCTTCGCGGACGACGAAGCGTGAACGTCGTTAGGTCGCCCATCGGCGCGCGCACGCCATGAGTCTAGAACGAACCGGCGCAGACCGCGCCCTAGTGAACCGTTTCATATTTGCTTAGTTGCGAACCTGTATAGTTCCAACCCGCTGAGGATTATCAGGCTCAGTAATAAAGCGCCGCCGGGACGCGAAATTTCCAGCCCGACGGCGCATATTTTCATTGAAGGTTGATCTCGTGCAGGCGTGTAACCAAGCCTTAGACGACGCAACTTGTGACAAGTGCGGGCAAATGTTGATCCTAATCGGATCGCTGCCACCGAGTGGCAATAAGCCCCTCACGCGAATTTATAAGTGCTTGCCCTGCCATATCGCTGTGGCAGTCCCGCCGATCATCGCTTTACGCGACCTGGTGTAGGGCGGCCGTTCACAGCATCAATCCCTAGCGGCTTCCCCTGCGCGCAAATCGGCTGGCCTTTAACCGATCGGATGATGAACCTTTTTCCGGCTGATGGGACCTATCCTCCGAACGGAGATTCAAGCGCTAACTGATGTCGATTCCGTAAGTGTGAACTAGTTCACTTACGCTCGGGCACGCTCTTTGCTTAAATGTCATCCGGGCGGTGTATTTCCAGCCCAGCTGGTGTATTTGTGGGAGTTGATGATGCGCGCTGAAAAATCTGTTTCTGATGAGACTTTGCAACGCATGTGGTCAGAGATCACATTACTACGGCAAAAGGTCGAACAGGCGGAGCGCAAGAAGGAAGCATCGCAAGTACGTTTGAGGTCGGCTATTGCCGCCGCGCAATGCCGCCTTCAACCTCGCTCAAAACGCTCGCCAAGCCGCTCATCCTGTTTTTGAATGTCGGTGATCTTGGGAGCGAACACTCCCAAGGTTAGGCGCCACACGCGATGCCGAAAGTGTGGTGAACGCTGCCACAGGATGAAGGCGAAAATTGCAAGGTTCAGTCCGAACCAAATCGCAACAATGGCGATCAAAGTCTGCATCAATTTCGTCCCCCGACGAACGACGAGAATTCCCCGACTCGCACCGCGGTAGCATCTGAGTGTCACATTGTGCACAAAGTGTGGTTCGCAGTTGCGAGCGCAGTGAATAAGCCATCAATCCGGTAGTCATACGGGCATCGCGCTGGTTTCCACTGTTGTACAGGCAGCACGATGCTTCCGGTTCATTAGGCTGAATAATTGCGTAAGGCTTTCGAAACTCCCGGCCGCCTTGGCAGGGCGTTCACCGAGACATGGCTGCTTATTTCACCGAGCCTGACACCGTTAAACGCAACGAAATCGCCGCGACAAGCACCGTGCGAAATGAAGATGCGTTTCTGACGTGAATTTCGTGGGATGCGAGACTCGAAGTAGTAGTCGCCGGTTACGTTGGAGCGACAGCCCCGCTCCCGCGAGCCGCCCTTAACCTCATCGCCTTAGAAGCGGTGGCGATTATTTTTGCGTACGCAAACGAAAGCAGCCCGGTATTTGCCGCCGGGCTGTTTGTACTCACTGTGCCAGTATCAGCGCCGGGTAAGGGCGGCGCGACATTCTGACGCATAGCTTGCTGAAGTGTTATTGCAGCGGGCGGCAATATGGCTGACCCTACTCTGGTCGCTACGAAGCAAATTCAACGTAGCTCAAGTGGATCGTGCGCGGTTCTTTGGTTCCGTCGAACTTCACTCGGATGGACGACGATCCCATCCTACCTAGTACTACACCTGTGTCGGTCTTGAATTTCGGGCAGCGCTCTTTTCCAAGAGCGGAAAGACGAACCCTTGCGCCCGGTCGCACTTCTAGTTCGTCGTAGTTCATGTGCGCTCTCGCAGGATTTTAGCGCGGCCAGTCAATTGGCTTGAAAGTCAGCCTCCGACGATCCATTTTATCACGAAATCGGCTCCACGCGCGCCGCAAGCGTTGCAGACAAATCGCGGTTCGAAACAGCCTCTGCATTCCTCGAACATGGCCTTGATGTCCGAAGGGCGCAGCTCTACGTCCCTGGGATTCTGAATTGCTCAAGCACGCTTAGCTGATGGGCGGCGATCGCGTCGCGTCCTACGAAATGCATCAAGGCGCTGACGGGCAACGATCCAAGCAATCCCGCCGTCCACTGCAAAAAACCACACCGCCATCCAACTTACGGATATCAGGCTAAACTTTACTCCGGCTAGGAGGGGCACAAACGCATTACAAAAACGATAGATCGGCTGGTTTATCGCGTCGACAAAGCACGCCGCTCCGGCTTGCCGCGCCAACTAGCGGGCGAATAGACTTTCGGGCTTTCCTTTGGCTTCTTGACGATTTTTGTAATTTGCTTCAGTCCGAAATGCCTCGCCATTGTTCCCTCCGTTGGCCGGCTTAACGCCGATCGTCCCCGTTTAAATTCAAAGCTGAATCTGTGAGCTGCGCAAGCGCGCGGTTCGGGGAATGTGGGGATGGTTCCCGATTTAACCTTTAGGACGCCCATCAAGCTTAACTTTAGAGACCTATTGTGCTGTCACTCGCTGACCAGACGATTGAGACCTAACCGTCAACATTGATCCAGATTACTGGCGAACCGGTCTAGGTCAGAGGCCTGATCATGCTTTGCGATCCTTGCGAGGCCGAATTTGAGCGTCGGCTAGCTGATCGGTCGTCGTGCAGCCGCGGCGCACTTCTTCGTATTCACGGGTTGAACGATCTATTCTCGTTCACGATACGAGATATTTCGACGCGGGGAATGGCCTTTCGGCTTCACGGCAAACAACCTCTTTTACCGGTCGAATTCGTGATCACCGAAGACGGCTGTCACACCTTTCGACGATGTCGGCTCGTATGGCGCGAAGCCGAATTTGGTGGTGCCAAGTTTATTCGGCACTCCTGCTGAACCGGACGGCACGGGCCACCAGCGCGGACTTGTTACCGCCTGCAAAAAAATCAGCGACGGCTCAGCGCTACGGTCTGGTTATGAGAGAGATGCTTAACGGTCGTAACGACCGCAATAAATACCACAGCCAGGAAAATGCCGGCCAACGCCGAAAGCACGTATCGGCTACTCATTGCAAACTCCGATAAGCTAAACAAAGCGGTATTCAGGACCAACCCAAATTTGAGTCAATACGGTTCCCAGCAATTGACTCAACCCCCGCACGAGGAGTGAGATAGGGCAGTAACGCTCCGGGGATTACGCATGACGAGACATGAGGAAAATAGGGAGCTTCTGATTGGTGGTGCTGTCTTCCTGATTTTTGTAATTCTGATGGTGCTGTATCGGAGATTTCTAACTTAATGATGCCGCTATCGGCCTGGGGGCTATCCGATGTTAAGGCGATGTTTGAGCAGATCTGGCGAAATAAGCTCGGGAATTGATCTTGTCTGAGTTGTCCCGCTGGGGTCGAATTCCTTCGTTCAGGGGAAGGAGCTTCATGCAGCGGATCATTTCGATCGGACGGCGTAGCCTCCTTGCAATGGGTATGCTCTTGATAGCTGCTCTGGCCGGCAAGTTCACGGCTGCTCATGCCCAAAACTGCCGGATCATCGGAACTCAGACCTACTGCGACAATGGCGTTTCCGGACAACGTATTGGCAGCACGACCTATTGGAATGATGGATCGTCATCGCAGCGGCTCGGTAACTTCACTTACAACAGCGACGGGACAAGCTCGCAGCGTATCGGCAGTTACAGCTACAACAGCGACGGAACCTCGTCGCAGACTGTAGGAAACTTCACGTATTTCAGCGACGGCAGGACATGCCATCGCAGCGGAAATCAAGTATTTTGCAACTGATCGGGTCCCCAACGCTACATGAAGTGGACGCCGCCGCCCAGACATCGGCCCGTTCCGAGCTAGGTCTGCTCATCCCTAACAACGGACATGTGGCGGCAACCCTGGCGCATTGGCCGGGGCTTTCTTCGCGCACAAAGTGGCCTCGGACTGAGGGCCATCTCTGAAGCCAACCCGGTAAAGTTTTGATAGATCCCCCCGGTCGCGGGATCGCTCCTGAGCGCAGACCAGCGCGGTGTCCGGCCGTGCTCCTACCCGGTCAGCGATGAGCTGGCCTGAGGTAGCCAGACATGCTGGATTCCCCGCGTTCGCTGGTCTTACCGTCAGACTTGGCGCGTCAGGTGATGTGGTCCTATACTTTCTATCGTCCGCCTTACAAGATTGCATTAAGGTCTTGCCTGGCGGTCAACCTGCGGGATGTTCGACCCTATCTGCGGATGACATTGGACGGAGAAAAACGCCAATGAGCTCCACACCGAATACGAAGGATGACTTGATCTCGCGCGCCGATGAACAAATCGCGCGTGCCTACGAACAAATCGCGCGCGCCGATGAAGAGCTTGCGCGTGTGTCTGAACGGATTTCAAAAATTGGGCGCGATACCGTACACGAACCTTCGGTTAGATCCGCCGCGCAACCACCGCATCGGAGGCTTACGAGGCGTGGCCTCGTCGGCCTGCTGTCGGCGGCATGTATCGTGGGCATCGTCGCCTTCGTTTTGCAATCGTCTCATGGCGGCGTGATGCTGATTGGCGCCGAATGGGCGCCGCAGCTCATTTCCACGCCATCCTTGCCATCGAAGACCCCGCCGTTTCCTGCGCAACCCGATCCATCCCCCGTTCAAGTGACCGTGGCGGAGGCAGCGCCGCCGCAAGCAGCACCGTTGTCCCACACTGGACCGCAGGACGCTGCTACGGTTGCCTCGGCGGCTTCAGACCTGACACAGTTGCTGCAAAGGGTGACGAGCGATATCGCAAATCTGGAGCAAGCGATGGAACAGCTCAAGGCAAAGCAAGACCAAATAGCCAGCGACAATGCAAAAGCCATCGAGCAGCTCAAGACGAAGCAGGAAGACATGGCGCGCCTGCTCGCCAAGGTTTCCGAGCAAAGCGCGTTGCCCAAGACGTCTCCGCCTTCGGCAGGACCGACCCAGTCGCCGCAAACGAGAATGCAGCCGGCGCCACCGCCGCGCCGGCAGCACCCGCCGCGGTGGCAGTACTACGACGACGAATAACTGAGCGACCTAGATCGGAAACTTCGGCAGCCTTGAAAGCCCGCACCGACATGGCGGTGAACGAGGATTTCATTATCGAAATCGTCCGGCCGGGCATTGGTGGCAGCATCGAACTCGCCCCGCCCGGAAGCCTGCCCAACGACGGCAAGGTGATCGCGGACGAGCGGAGCTGACGCTTCCGCAACTGTCCGCTACCTGCACCGTGGTCCCATCTTGCTAAATTCCCTGCTAGCAGGGAATTTTTAAAAAAAATCTCGAGAGAAATGGCTTAGTAGAGCCAATACACCACGCCACAAGTGCCTGACCCACGGCCTATTTTCCCAAATTACGTTACGAAGACCGGAGGGAAAACGTCGGCCGAGAACAGGGAATTCTTCGCGCTTTAGCAGCGAATTGTCGGCGCTCGAGCAGGGATTCATCGCGCACTCTCTTCGCCATCACTTGGCCTCAAGAACAGCACCACCAAGATGACTGACGACGACGACGGACCCGCGCAGCTGACATCCAAAAGTACTCTTCCGAGAATGCTCGCGCGCTGCTGCGTCAAAAAGTTACAAATAATTCATTTGCTGCAGCTTACATTTGCTTATATTCGAATGACAGCCTCGACGGATGAGCGTGGGTCAAATTGAGGACCCCTATCCGTTTGAGACCGTGGCTTGCTTCGAACCCGGTCAAATGAGGTCAACCAAGGATGGTGAGAGAGATGAAGCAGTCGTTACAAAACGGCTGTCGACCTCGCACGTCCTGATGCCGGGGTGGTGACAGCCAAAAAAGGAGGCTGTCATGCCAATAAGATTCGGCGCCAAACCAGCGAAAACAACTACCCACGTCGACGACGATCCGGTCGTCGTCGAGCGGCCGCGCGCGGAGCAACCTGATCCGTTAGGGCCGCAGATACGACTTGACGCCCGCATACGGGCCGAGTGCGTCGAAGTTGTCCCGATCGTCGAGCTTCACCCAAATCCCAAAAACGCAAAGAAGCACCCGGAAAAGCAGATCGCGTTGCTCCAAGCGAACTTCGAGCAATTCGGGTTCACTACGCCTTTGCTGGTCGACGAGGACAACAAGATCATCGCCGGACACGCGCGCTTTGAGGCAGCCAAACGCTCCCGCTTTGAACATTTGCCGGTGATCAGGCTTTCGCATCTGACAGCTACCCAGAAGCAAGGTGTCGCACTAGCTGATAATCGGCTCGCAGAGCTTTCGACCTGGAACTTGGACATTCTTACCGAGGAGCTTTCGTTCCTATTCGATGCCAGCACCGAACTCGATTTCGACCCAGGCATCGTCGGCTTCGAGACGGTCGAAATCGATCAGATCATCGGCGACGATACCAAGAAAGACCGCGCCGATCCCGCCGACGTTTTCGCGACGCTGCCTCCAGAGACGCCAGCCGTAACATCAGCGGGCGACATCTGGGAGTGCGATGAACACCGCCTGCTGTGCGGGGACGCTACAAATCCCGATGACTATGCCGCGTTAATGGGGCGTGACCAAGTGGCAATGGTCTTCACGGACCCCCCTTATAACGTGCCCAACGCCGGTCACGTGAGCAAGCGCGAAGGCGTGCGCGAATTCGCCATGGCGGCGGGTGAGATGTCGTCCAGAGAGTTTTCG
This sequence comes from Bradyrhizobium erythrophlei, assembly GCF_900142985.1. Classification (NCBI taxonomy): domain Bacteria; kingdom Pseudomonadati; phylum Pseudomonadota; class Alphaproteobacteria; order Hyphomicrobiales; family Nitrobacteraceae; genus Bradyrhizobium; species Bradyrhizobium erythrophlei. Next base: position 5,256,414 of record NZ_LT670849.1, on the reverse strand, counting down.
GCGTTTCTGTCGATCGTGTTTGGCAACATCTTCGCCTACATGCAGGCAGGTGCGGTCGGCTTCTTTTGCATGGACTGGCGGCATCTGTCCGAGCTGTGGGCAGCCGCGCACCCAGTGTTCGGGGCGATGAGGAACCTCATCGTCTGGGTTAAACCCAACGCAGGCATGGGGAGCTTCTACCGATCGCAGCACGAGCTGATCTGCGTCTATGCCACTCCTGGCAAGCCGATCAACAACTTCGGTCTTGGTGGCAAGGGCCGACATCGGACCAACGTCTGGCAATATCCGGGCTTCAATAGTTTCGGGCGCGGGCGTGACGAGACGTTGGCCATGCATCCAACCGTCAAGCCGGTCGCCATGGTGGTGGACGCCCTAAAGGACTGCTCGGACCGCGGTGGCGTCGTGCTCGACCCGTTCGCAGGCTCGGGCACTACCATGATCGCGGCTGAGCGCACCAAACGCCGCGCGCGTCTCATGGAGATTGATCCGCTCTATTGCGACACCATCGTGGAGCGTTGGCAGACATTCACCGGCAAGACCGCGCGTCTTGCTGAAACGAACGAGACTTTTGCTGAAGTGAAGGCCCGCAGGGGTGCGGGTCGTTGAGTGAGAGAGGGGGCTACCATGACCAAGAAAGTGAAGTTTCACCACATAGAAGACGATGCTGAAAATCCGGGTGATGAAGAAAAGGTCGGCTATTGCAAGCCGCCGAAGCACTCGCGGTTCAGGCGTGGGCAATCCGGCAATCCGAAAGGACGACCGCGAGTTGCTTATGAGGAAGATGATTTTCCAGTACGTCGATTCATGATGGAGCCGGTTGAGATAACGCGGAAAGGTAAGAAAGAGCAGGTACCAACCTATGAGGCCATTCTCATGAGGCTTGGTACCAAAGCGCTCTCAGGCGACGACGCAAGTGCGAAACTTTTGCTCAAGTATACCGGAGGGCTTAAGGACTTCCGCGAAGAGTGGAAGCGTGTGATGACGGAAGCCGACATGAAGATGATCGAGATGGTGAGGGAAGCATCGAATGCATGGGTTAACGATCTCGCTGATAAAAAAGCTAAGGAGAGAGACGACGAAGAAAGCTAACTTTTTCACGAGAGATGGCCGGCCGACAGACGCCGTTCATCTATGCGCTTCTCGACGAGACCTTTTCGTCAAACAGCTGGCCGAGCTCCTGCCTGGGAGCTCGGCCCTTCCTTGCCGGATCTCCTCCGATCGCCGTGGCCTTGCGGCTGCACCAGCAACGAGAGTTTTGTTAGTGAAGCTCTCGATCGGTGCCGGTGACTAATGCACGCCGCTGTCTCGTTAATGCACCGACTGACCTGAAAATAGATCCTGCCAGCCCTCCCCAATTGCCCTGCCGTTCCGCGAGGATTGCGCCGGTCGCAGTCGCAGAGCAACCAAGACAAAGCCAAGCCCACAACGATAAAGTTGGCGGCAAAACCGGCTCCCGAATTGGCTTTGTTTCGTCAATAACGGCCTGGGCCAAGGCGCGAAACGAGCAAGAATCTTGCTGCAGAAAGGACTGGCATTCCTCTGCCAAACGAGCGTTACTGATTCGTGAGGGCTTTTTGCCCGGGCATCTCCTCCCGCTCGCGTGCGGGCTCAAGGCAGTGCGGCAAGCAGTGTCGCGTCCGTCACCTTGAGAGGAGAACCCCGGTGAGTATCAGTCCGTCGAATGGCGCGGTCGCGCCAAGTTCCCAAGTTATTCGTTTCAATCCTGCCGATCGGCGCCATTTTATCGGCGGATCGGACGCCCGCATCATCATGGGAGATGATCAAGCGGACCTCTTACGTCTGTGGCGCGAAAAGCGAGGCGACGCAGAACCGCAGGATTTCTCTCGCAACCTGATCGTTCAGTTGGGCGTCGTCACGGAAGACCTGAATCGCCGCTGGTATGAGAGCAACACGGGACAAACCGTGAAGGACGCCCAGAAACGCTTGCGCCATCCCGTCCACAAATGGATGGCTGCGACCGTCGATGGCATCGTAGAGCCAAATGGAGCGGTGTACGAAGCCAAGTTCATGCTGCCCTGGTCGTTTTCGGAAGAGGCCGCGGCTGAGAAGCACATGGCCCAGCTTCAGCACAACATGTGGGTGGCCAACGCCCGCAACGCAGTGCTTTCGATTATCACCGGAGGCGGAAAGTGGGTCGAGATCCAGATCAGTGCCGATCCGCTTTATCAGCATTTGTTGCTGACCGCCGAGAAGAAGTTCTGGCGGTGCGTGCAATCGGGCGAACCCCCTCACCTGTTTGGCCTCGAACCGCCCAGACCCCGCCTGGAAGCGGTCCGCATCGTCGACATGAGCTCGTCGAACAGTTGGGCTGAACTTGCGGTCGTCTACCGACGAACCAAAACGGCCTACGAAGAACACGAAGCCAGCAAAGCTGACCTGAAAAAACTCGTTCCGGAAGATGCCAGGGAAGCCGTGGGACACGGGCTTAAGGCCAAGCGCTCTAAATCCGGCGCTGTCAGCTTCGAGCTGGTCGAGGCTGCAGATGCATAATTCCAGTCAAACGATTGGTGCGATCGCGACAGCCCTTGCCAAGGCTCAGGCCGAGCTCGAGAACCCAGAGAAGACAATGGTTGCCACGTTACCTTCCGGCGATGGCGGACGGAGTTTCCGCTATGCATCGCTCGCAAGCGGATTGGACCTGGTTCGCAAATGTCTGGGCCAACACGAGATTGCGGTCATGCAGACAACTGCAATTGGCCAGGCACAAATAATCCTGACCACCTTGCTCGTTCACGCCTCCGGCGAATGGGTCTCGTCCACCTGGCCGGTTTGCCCTGTGGCCGAACCATCGGCACACGTCAAAGGGGCTGCGCTGACCTATGCCCGGCGTTATGCGCTTTTTACCCTCGTCGGCATCGCCGGCGAGGACGATCTTGATGCTCCTGACCTCTCCACGGCAGGCCCGCCCGTTGATCCCAAGGAGCGACCGCCTGAGATCGGACGCGCCTTGCCCGGACCGAACCAGCCGGCCAATAAGCCCACTCACCACCGACGGCGGCCGCAACCGCCGCAAAGGCTTGCCCATGCGGAGAAGCCAAAAACCCCAACCTTGCCTCCAGAAGACTCGGAAAGGCTTCAGCAGCAGCTAATCTCTGAGCTCGCGGAGGTCAGCGAACCGGAGGCCCTTGCCGCCTGGGCGCATCGGGTCTTGCCGCTGAAAAACCAACTCTCGGCGGCAGATGCCAAAACGGTCGAGGGCGAATTTGCAGCCAAGCTGGACCAGCTGAGCACTCCGACATCGACTCAGCCCAGCGACACCCGTGACAAGGCACCCAAGAGCCGACGGCGCCAGAGCGCTCAGGTACGTCCGATCACCAAACCCGTACGCGAGCGCGACCGTAACCACCTTCGGTTCGTTGCGTCCCGGCCCTGCCTCGTCTGCGGACGGTCCCCCTCAGACGCCCATCACCTCAAATTCGCCGAGCAGCGAGCCATGGGTCGGAAAGTCAGTGACAAATTCACCGTTCCGATCTGTCGAATACACCACCGCGAACTCCATCGCCGCGGTGATGAGCGCATCTGGTGGGAGACCCAAGGGATCGATCCCTTGCCGATTGCAGCGAGCCTTTGGACGACGGCACATGAGATCGCTACGGCTGCAGAACAGGTCGATGATGTTCAGCACGCTGGGATCAATGGACGACATTCAATCAACCGGGCTACCCCTTCCGATCGGTCGCAAAATAGCGAAACGAAGCCAATTGCCCGCCCGGAGGCAAGATGACCTCTTTTCGACAAATCGAAGCCAACCGACGCAATGCCCGTCTGAGCACCGGACCTACAACCGAAGACGGAAAGAAAAGATCGCGGCGAAATGCTCTGCGTCATGGGCTAACCGCCGAAACGGTCATCGATGCGCTGGAAGACGCCGAGGACTATGCGGCGTTTGAAATGGCCGTGACCGATGATTATGACGCGGAATCCGCTGTCGAGCGGGAATTGGTTCTCAGGCTGGCAAGCCTGCTTTGGCGTTTGCGCCGCGCCACGGCAATAGAGAGCGGACTGTTCAAGATTCAAGCGAAACAGCTACTTCAATTCCGACACCGACAGCACGCTCATCAGAACCGGCAAAAACTGCTTGACAACTTGTACCGGCAGGCGGTGGCGATCGACCGCGGCTCGCAACACGAGCTGGAAGAATTGAACGACGAGACCATAGATTCAACATCGCTCGCAGAGCCGCCCGGTCCACCCGGTGACGCCACTGGCGCCTATGTCCGTTTGGCGAACCTACCGACCTACCCGCTCGACCGGCTATGCCGCTACGAAGCTACCCTTTGGCGTCAGGCCTGCCAGATCATGCTTGCACTTCGCTATCTCGGCCGGCGCAGGTTCTGAAGTTGAACGGAACACCGGAGTTTCCATGTCCGGCCATTGGCGCTTTCGCGTAGCGGCTTTTCTGCTCGCAGGTTTCTTGGCCTCGCCTGCGTCTTCGAACCCCTTAACCGACTTGTTCGACTTCGCCGCCCTTTGCGAAATGCTAATGTCGATCGAGGCGAAGAAGTCGGCGAAGGAGCACACGCGAAGAAATCGACGGCCGGAAATCCGTGGTCGATCACAATGTCGACGGCGAGTGTTGTATTTGCGCACGTCCTTCTCAGAACTTTCAAAGTAGCACCATCTAACGGAACTCCGTGGCGTTGCGCTTTGTTGCCATAGGCGGAGGCTTTCCCAGACGCCACCCCGCGGGCGGCCTGCAGCAAATCGATCGGAGACTGTTATGCCTATTCCTGAAGAAGCAATTCGTGCGCGCGCTCATCAACTCTGGGAGCAAGCTGGCCGGCCTGAAGGACGAGACGACGAATTTTGGCTTCAGGCCGAGCTTGATCTGAAGAAGGATGCGGCCACAAATCCGGACGAGAAGTCAAAAACGTTCCTTGAGTGATATTTGGAGCCGCGGGGCAGATTCGGAAACTGAGACTCAAGCCGCTTGCCCAGGCGGCTTCTCCGGCCGTCCCGCGCATTTGAGATTGTTTTAGTGTCAAGCGGCTAGCGTTTTCCTGCCCTCAGCGCAGCAGCTTTAGTTCCTCGCGGGTGAAGTCGGCGGCTTCAAAACTCGAACACGGAGGGGCTGGGTGTGCACTTAAAGAGATGGCCGTCTACTCAAGCCGCCCGCTTTTTTCGGGGTGCCCTCGCCTTCTTTGGCTTCAACGGCACTTCCGCAGCATCTTCCCGAGCCCCAAGCAGCGCGCCCAAGATTGACCTTTGCGCCGCGAGCCAATGGTCCTCGGCCCGTCCTTCCAGGCAACCACTTTCGATCCAAAGGTGATAGGCGCGCTCGCGAATGGCCTGTTCTAGGTCGTGCATGATGATCCTCCATTAGGGTTGGATGGAGCCCACCAAAACGTCTCGCCCCTAGCGAGAAAGCCGGCGGGCGCTACGCCGCCGGCTTACCCCGAGCGACTGCCGGCCCGGCTGTCCGGTTCCGTCGCTTCGTGAGAAGAAGCATCAGCTTAGTTGGTTAACGATTGGTTAATTCAACGAGATCGCGCTAGTGCGATGGGCAACAACAAAGGTTGGTTTTTGAAGAGACCCTTGGCCACTGATTCCGTTTCCTTACGACTGGCTGAGCAGCTAGATGATTTGACGGTGATTATCTAGTTGCGCCGTCGCGTCCTCAAGTGACTCGGGCCTCAAGCCCCGCCTTCGCTCCGTTTAGAGCGCTTGAAACCATTTTCCGAAGCCGCGACACATTCTTGAAACAGAGAGGGATCTAGCCTTCAGCTCACGACCAACAACGGAGTTAGGTCATGACAAGGTCATTTCGCAGGGGCGCGTTGATTGCAGCATTCGCCATTTCGTTTTCCTTGCTGTCAACGTCGGGCCACGCCTTCAGCCCCGAAGCGCAGCAAATGTGCACTAGCGATGCATTCCGCTTTTGCAGCTCAGAAGTTCCAGACATCTCCCGGATCACGGCTTGCATGATCAAAAACCGCGTGAGTCTAAGTTCTGGTTGTAGGGATGTGATGGATCGCGAGGCCCAGCAGTCGCCCGCAGTGGCAGCAAAAAATCCAACCACCACAGCGAGAAAGCCCCCACTGGGTTGAGACTGCAACGGCTCCGCCCGCGACCGCTGGCACAAAACTTGCTGGATTCCAGGGGAAACTGATCGGACTTCAAGTTACGGTTGTATGACGACCGGAAGAATCGCCTCATTTTCCGGCACGACCCAAGTTTCATGGGGCTGACAAAGGGATTTAACGCAAGGCCGCTAAACGAGCTGAATTTTCAGAGTTCATTTTGTAGGAGTAATTCTGATGGACGAAAGCACCGCGCGTTTAAGGGCACTCCAGCGCAATATCGATCGCTTTCAAAAACTCCCTCGTTCAAATCTTAGCCCTGCCGAATTGCGCTTTGTCGAACAGCGATTGTTTGAGGATCAACTTGAGTTCGCCAAGTTGCAATCTAGCGGACATGCTCCAGCGCTGGATACGACTAGCGCCTGGCCGGGACTGGAGAGCAACCTAACCGAAGAGACCCTTGCAAGCTCTGTGATTGGCGACGCTAGTTTATTGCAGCGGTTTTTCAGCGTTTCCTTCATGGCCGCAACCATCGTCGCGACATTCGGCTGGTGGTCAGCACTGGGTTGGCTGACGGTCAAAGCAACGACGTGGTTGTTGACCTAGTACAGGTATCCCACGACCTGAGAGATCGCGGCGATCGCGCACCCCATCATGATCCATAAGGCAAAATTGATCTGTAACGCGATCTGCACCGCGCATCTCCACCGTTCTCTGACTTTTGTGAACTACGTAACGCCCCACGTAGCACGAGAGTTCCGCCAAAAGATTCGGGCTAAATCAAGGTTGTGCACCGCGATAAGATCGCTTTAGGTTGCAATCCCCATAATTCTAATTCCGCCCTGCCCTGATGGACTGAGGCTCGCGATATGCTCTCATGTCCATAGGCGCACCGTCGCAGTCGGCTGGCTCACGCAACGGCAGGTTAGGGCTCTCCGGCGCGGCCTCGCAAGCAAAACCCGCCGGGGACGAATCCGGCGGGTCCTGTGAGTTTCGTTCCAGAAAGGATCGCGATACTCGGTGCACTCTCGCGATATCAGAAACCTACGGCAATCAAGTTGACGAGCCGTTAGCGCGAGGGACGGAAGCACTCTACTGCGGCGGCGCCAACGCGTCGGCCCCTAGCGCTTCTGCGATTTGGCTGTAGCGGCTTTCGCACCTTCCCTCGCCTTTGCGAGTTCGTCTTTCAGCTTTGATCGCTCGTCTGCCGTCAAGGGCGGTTGCTCACGAGCCGGCGGCGTGCTTCCGACGTAAGGAAAACCGTTATCTGATAGTTGGGCCAGCACGGGAATGCTCGGCGCAGCGCCCAACATCGCCGCGACAGCGATACCGAAATAGCACTTCATGAAATCCCTCACGCAAAAAAATAAATATTCGCTAGACTTTCAGACCGCTGGAGCCGCGTCTGTGCACTAGGAGTTGCAGCAGTGCATTATTGCCAATTTTTCCCGAGGGCGATATTTGTGCCACAGGCACGAAGGGTTAGCTCATTGCTACCCGCCTGTTCATCGGCTCGTGCAGTCACCTCCGCCTGTATACGTGCCGCCACCATCACCGCCGGCCGAAAATGCAACCTGTGCAAACGTGACTATTGTCCGCTGGAATTATCTGATGTTCGACGCACGGATCATGGTCCTGACGATTACTATGTTTGCTTCAGGAAGCAAACCCACCACCAAAAACACAGCAAGTTCAGTATTCGGCTTTCTTCAACGATGACAAGTTCATGGGTGAACGCCGATCGGTCATCATGGACCGGTGCGAGTTACAGACGTATAAGCCTCTGCCCTTGGTTACGCCTGCACCGCGTCCACTCGAATAAAACAGTTATTATTTCCTGCGAGCCTTGATAAAATGATAGTTACGAATCGTCTACCATGAGTATTTACGGCTTAATCGTCACGGCACATTCATGAAGCTAAATCTCTCGAAACGATTGATCGACGAGGTTCCCGAAGGGATCAAGATCTACTCGGTCATCATTATTGCGATGATATTTTTTTTAATTTTTTGCCGCGCGACGGTGATGGGCCGCTTGTTCTGACATCAAGTCAGGTCACAGGGCTCGATCGCCTATATCCTTCGGTCATCACGACTCCTCCATCGTCTGATGGTTAACCGCGTTGAAGAGTTTTCGCGCGTGGCGTGAACGTAGCCCGCTTAGGCAGCGCCAAGCGAGCATCTGGCACAATGAAGGTTGCCAACAAAAGGCTCGGGATGATGCCGGGATTGCGGCCCCGGTCGCGGCCAAATTATCGGACCTACCGATCGAGGAGACGCTTGCCAGCCGCCGAATCGTAGGTCCTTGAAATACTACGCTGTTGCCGAGGCGGCGGTTTTTACACGCAACTTTGGAGTCTCGACCGCGGGCTCGCCGGAATACGCAAGCGCCGCTCCCATCAAAAGCCAAAATGTCCTCTGATAGAGCATGTCTGCAGGACCAGACATTACGGCGAATGCAACCATGCACAGAACTGCCACAGCGGAAGCTTCCTCAGTGTAAGTTTTTGTTTCGACCAAAAAGATGCGCACAAACGCGATGGCAAAGACCACAAATCCAACAATGCCTAGTTCCGCCAGAAGCCATAGCGCTGTCGAGTGGATCAGTAGAGGAATCCCGGGGCTGCTGCCTTGAAATCCGAGATGGCGGAAAGCGCCGAGGCCGGCGCCGAACACAGGAGCCGTTTCGAAGAGCTTCCAGCCCTCGACCATAGAAAATGTTCGCTCCCGTGTGGAGACTACCGACGGAACGATTTCAGGTCTGATCGGCACAGAATTGCCGTTCATATTTGCCTGATTGGATGTAGCTGCGTGGCTGGATGTAATGGCTCGATTAGATGAGGAGGCCTGGCTGATTGTGGCGGTCCGACTGGGAGTGGCAACTTGAGCAAGAAAGGGAACGCATGCCGTGACAGACGCTATCAAGAGAGCGAATGCAACTTCGCGGAAACGGATTGCATTCATATAAATCGCAACACCGGTGATACTTAAAAGTGCAATCCAGCCAGACCGCGAGCCGGCAAACCAGAAGGCGACAAGTGCGATAGACATAAGAGCTACGCGCAGACGTTTGTCTCTCACGACCACAAAGATTGCGCTCGTGGCCATGAGCAGTTGAAACGCAAAAAAATTGTGATTCTGAGAGAAAGCCTCAAGATTTTGTTTCTTGGTGAGGTCGACTTCAAAAAGCTTGAGCAGCAACGTACCAATATCAACGGCAGAAACTGCAATCGTGGCGCCGATATAGGTCAGCAGAACGGCACGCCGTCCTTCTTCACCTCCTTTGGCAACGATCAGTGCCCCAGTCGCGCCATAGGCGAGCAACACGAACCAGCCGAGATAGCGATTTACCCACGCCCATGTCGTGTATCCGAACGATTCCACCCCAATGAGAAGGGACAAAGTCAGGACGGCTGTAATCATGGCGACAGCAACATTTAGACCTGGAATGCGCCAAAGCGAGCGCGCACCAGCCTCGCGAGCTGTCACAACGAACAATGCGGCGGCAATGAGTGCGATCGGATCGGCAAGATTAATATTGAGCAGCCCCGAACCGACCGGGAGGTAAACTTGGAATAAGACAAACGTTGCGGCTGCAAGGGGAAGTGTCCACGACAGCGCTTTTGTAAAGTCGATTGTGGAGGCAGATGTCGAGCCTGCCCCCTCCACCGTCTCTTGCTTGAGTATAGGCAGTGAAATCGCCGCGACGATCGCCATGGAGAATAAAGAGCCGAATCCGACGATAATCGCAGTGGTGAAGGCCGCGTGGTTGGAAACACCAATCATACCCAGGGCCGCTACTGCACTCATCTCGCGGATTCCCCATCCCGCTAAACTGATTGGGATGCTTGCTGCAAACATAACCACCGAGGCCGCGGCAGCTAGATCGAGCAGAGCAACATTGGGTGCGAGTGTGTGGGCGATCGCAACGTAGGCGATCATCATAGGAACTTGAACGAAGAGGCTAACAGCGGACACGCGAAGTAAGCTGGTTGTAAAATGTCCCGAAAGCAAAGGAACAACAGCTTTCATCGCGCTCCGACCGTAACCGACGATCGCACCGACGATGGTGGCAGCAATCAATCCAAACAGAAGTCGAACTAGATCGGCGCCGCCAGTGTCCGGATCGATATAAATCCGACCAAACACCAGATAGGCTCCGCCAACAGCTAGCAGTGCTGATAGCGCAGCAGCGACCGCGCGCTCGTAAAGTGTGATGACGACAACGTTCGCAAACGGGACACCGCTTCGTCTCATGATCGCGCTTCGTGCGATCAACTGCCCCGCTAGTTGGAAGAAAAGCGCGCCAGCCAAGCTACCGGCGCTTACGGTTGCCATGGCGCGGCGCCACGACATTGCATCGCCCATGTCATTCGCTATGATCTTGAAACGAATGACGGCGACAAGCGTATTAGAGAGCAAAGCTACCGAAACGATGGCAACCACCGGTAATGTCAGGGCATCGAAATCCTGACCCACCTTTGAAAGATCATAGTTGTTCGATAGCAGTGCTAAAGCGACACTTAGGGCCGCGATAGAAACGGCAACACGGATCGATCGGGATCCGCCCCCGCTGGCTGGCTTTTTATTAGAGGGTGAATCAGCAAGCGTTCTCGAAGAAGCGTTCAAGTTACCTTGTCTCCAGCAGATAATTCGCAAGGTCGGCATCTAAACGCAGGAAAACGCGCACTTGCGGAATTACGCTAGACGAACAAGGCCAAGCCTCTTCGGGCAACGAGGTTGCCCGCCGCTATTTCTTTGAATCGTCCCTTAAAGTAGTGGATAACTTTTGGCAGAGCCTCCTATGATTCGTCAAACACTTTCGATGGCTAGCTCTCGCGATCGATCTGCGAAAAATGCAGGATAGTCGAAACTCCTGATGATCGACTGAGCTGCCCGTCGATCCAAATCAGACAGCGTCGACGGTGACGCAAAGCTACTGGTCTCGGTAATTCCGAAACCACTGTGAAAAACGTGCGATGCCCTCTTCGATCGTTGTAGCCGGTCTAAAGCCTACGTCACGCGCAAGGTCTTCGATATCGGCATAGGTCGCAGGAACATCACCGGGTTGCATCGGCAGCATCTCCTTGGCCGCGCTGCAACCAAATTCCTTCTCAAGCAGCGCGACGACATGCATCAATTCTTCGGGGCGGTTGTTGCCGATGTTGTAGATCTTCCACGGCGCGGCGCTGGAAGCGGGATCGGGATTGTCGCCGGACCACGCCGGGTTGCCCTGCGGGGGACGGTCGATCAGGCGGGCGATCGCTTCGACGACGTCGTCAACATAGGTGAAGTCCCGCCGCATGTTGCCTTGGTTAAACAGCCGGATCGGCTTCCTCTCCAGAATCGCCTTTGCGAAGATGAAGATCGCCATGTCCGGACGACCCCAGGGACCGTACACAAGGACAGGCCGCTTCCGATTTGTTGAATTCCGCACTCGAAATGGGTATAGGTGCCACAATACTGATATTAAATAATTTTCTGAGATCTACACCACCGAGCACGGCGAAAAATGACCACGCGACCCATCAATATGACGGATGACCAACGCTCACCTCAGGCAACGATAACGATAAAGCAGGGCGTTGCGCTCGATCGATGGGTTTTGGATATTTTGGCGGATCCGCTCACCAAACTTCCCACAACGCCGAATGAAATCGGCACGTCTGGAGGCGTGATCGACGCACGCCGGTTCTTGAGGAACACAATCGGGTTCGTGCAATGGGACGATGGCCAGTCTGCCTACGAAGGCTGGGAGCGCTCAACAATCGAAGACTACAAGAACGAGGTTGATGGGGTAGTGCCCGTTTACGACCACATCAGGATGTATGGCCGTATACTCGACGTTGGCGGCGGGGCGGGATCAGTCCGTCACTTTATTCCGCCAGATACACAATTCGTATCCGTTGATCCATTCATCGACTGCTTAGATAATATTCCGCCTGCAAAAAAGGTCGTTTATCCCTGCCTGAAATCGCATCTGAATTTTATCGCTGCCTGTGCTGAATTCCTGCCCTTTCAGGCAGCGAGCTTTGACTGGGTTCACATGAGATCGATGCTCGACCACGTTCATAGTCCAGATCTCGCCTTGATAGAAGCAAGACGAGTCCTAAAACCGGCTGGAAAACTTGTAATAGGTCTCTACGTCGACGGCGGAAAAAGCGGTCGTCGAGCAATCGACCGCCAATTGAAAGAGATCGCGCGGCCAATCCTTACTACGATCGGCTTCAGACGCTTTAAAGATCACCATCTTTTTCATCCGACGTTCAACAATCTCGAAAAGATAATTCTTGATAACGGCTTCAAAATTGATGACATCTATTGGCAGCCGGCTTGGCGCGACACGGTATGTTACATCACTGCAACTCCGTCGACGGATTGAGTCAAGCTCGAGTACACCGCGTCTTCGGCGGCTGCGGAGGCGTTATAGATTATCGCCAGACCTCAGGACACGTTGCGCTGCCATCTCTGAGGAATATTTAACCCCGGCTATATTTCAATCACGCGAGTCAAACGAATTGCCGTTCGGTCGCCTGCTGCGCGGCGTTCGAGTTACTACTGATGAGCCCAATTCTGCGGTCTCTTTATTAATTCTGGTATTCGCGAAACCACTTTGAAAATCGCGCGATGCCGTCCTCGATCGTTGTAGCAGGTCTAAAGCCAACGTCACGAGCAAGATCTTCGATGTCAGCGTAGGTCGCTAGAACATCGCCCGGCTGCATCGGCAGCATCTCCTTGATCGCTGGACGGCCGAATTCCTTCTCCAGTAGCGCTACGACATGCTCCAATTCTTCGGGACGATTGTTGCCAATGTTGTAGATCTTCCACGGCGCGGCGCTAGAAGCGGGATCGGGATTGTCGCCGGACCAAGCCGGGTTGCCCTGCGGCGGACGATCGATCAGGCGCGCGATCGCCTCCACTACGTCGTCGACATAGGTGAAATCCCGCCGCATGTTCCCGTGGTTAAACAGTCGGATCGGCTTGCCCTCCAGAATCGCCTTGGCGAAGATGAAGATCGCCATGTCCGGACGGCCCCAGGGACCATACACCGTAAAGAAGCGAAGGCCCGTGCAGGGAATCCGATACAGATGGCTGTAGGCGTGCGCCATCAGCTCATTGGCTTTCTTCGATGCGGCATAAAGGCTGATCGGGTGATCGACATTGTCCTGCACTGAGAATGGCAGCCTGGTGTTGGCGCCATAGACTGACGATGAGGATGCAAAGAGAAGGTGTCCGCAGCCGTGATGGCGGCAGCCCTCGAGCACATTCAGAAAGCCCTCGATATTCGCATCCGCGTAGGCGTGCGGATTTTCCAGCGAATAGCGCACGCCTGCTTGCGCGGCGAGGTGGATGACGGCGGGAAAACGGTGTTTCGCAAACAGCGACTTCGTTGTTTCGCGATTCGCGAGATCGGCTTTTACGAAGCTGAACTTCGGCTGTTGCTTCAGGACATCGATGCGCGCCTGCTTCAGCGACGGATCGTAATAATTGTTGACGCTGTCGAGACCGACGACCTCGCGGCCGGACGACAACAGGTGCTGTGCAACATGGAAGCCGATGAAGCCCGCAGCCCCAGTGACGAGGATCTGACCTTCTTTCATTGCCTTCACCGGTTCCGCGCTCACAACCGCCATAGCTCGACGTCATCAGGCTTTTGGCTGCGGTCGAGTTTCATCTTGATATCGAAGACCAGACCCGAGCCGCCAACCAGCAACTTTTGGATCAGCGGCCAGCCACCTTCAACATAGCTGCCATGCGCGACCGCCAGAATGACCGCATCAGCCGGACCTAAAGCGCCGAGCTCGGTAATGGTCAAGCCGTATTCATGCTTCGCGTCTTCGGGGCTCGCGAGAGGATCGTGTACCTGCACCTTAAGGCCGAAGGATTCGAGTTCGCGGACGATGTCGACAACGCGGGAGTTGCGCGTGTCCGGAACATCCTCCTTGAAGGTCAGGCCGAGAATCGTGACGACGCCCCCTGCTCCCTTTCGCCGCAACAATCCTCTCACGCATTCCTTGGCGACGCGCTGGCCCATGCCGTCGTTGATCCGCCGGCCGGCGAGAATGACCTCGGGGTGATAGCCGGCCTTTTCGGCCCGGTAGGTCAGGTAATACGGATCGACCCCGATGCAGTGGCCGCCGACGAGGCCGGGTTGAAAGGGAAGGAAATTCCATTTCGTGCGGGCGGCGGCAAGCACATCGCCGGTGTCGATCTTAAGCGCCTGAAAGATCAGCGAGAGCTCGTTCATGAAGGCGATGTTGAGATCGCGCTGCGTGTTCTCGATCACCTTGGCGGCTTCGGCGACCTTGATCGAGGGCGCACGATGAATGCCGGCTTTCACGACCGCCCCGTAAACGCTGGCGACGATATCGAGGGTTTCCGGATTCTGTGCTGAAACCACTTTCGTGATCGATTCAAGACGATGCTGCTTGTCGCCGGGATTGATGCGTTCCGGCGAATAGCCGATGTTGAAATCGGCGCCCACTTTCAGGCCAGAACACTGTTCCAAAATAGGCGCGCATTCTTCTTCGACCGCGCCGGGATAGACGGTCGACTCGTAGACGACAATATCGCCCTTCTTGAGGGCCGCGCCCACAAGACGCGACGCCTCGAAGATGGCGCGAAGATCGGGCTGCCGCGCCTCATCGATCGGGGTCGGCACCGTCACGATAAAGAAATCGCTCTCGCGAAGGCTTTCGGCCTCGCTGGTAAACCTGAGCGCTGGATGCTTGAGATCGGCTGTCTCGACTTCGCGCGTGCGGTCCTGCCCGCTCTTCAGCTCCCGGACACGCGACACGTCGATATCGAACCCCGTGACCACAAAACCTTCGCGCGCGAAGGCGACCGCAACGGGCAGCCCGACATAACCCAAACCGATAACTGCGATTTTCCGCCGCGACGACATCAAGTGACTTCCAGACCCAAGGGTTGTTTAGCTGTTGGCAAGGAGTTCGCAAGGGGAAACGGCTGAAATGGCTAACCCCTCTCGTCCCGACTCCGGACTGGCGCCGGTCAATTCGTGCACCATTGATCGTGCCAGGCCTGCACCATCAAGACATTCCATAGCCAGGAGCCATGGTTGCGGCGGCCGCTCATATGCTCGCTCACCCGCGCGGTCACGCGGCCGACGTTGAACAGACCCTGGGTTTGCAGCCGCGCCGGCGACAAAAGATCGCTGGCCCAGGGCTTGAGTGGGCCACGGAGCCAGTCGTCGATCGGAATGCCGAAACCGGTCTTCGGCCGGTCGACCAGGGCGGCCGGCACGTGCTGATCGAGCAACTGCCGGATCAGCCATTTGCCGCGGCCGTCGCGAACCTTCATGTCTGGTGGAATTCGGGCGGCAAATTCCACCACGTCCTTGTCAAGAAAAGGCACGCGGGTTTCCAGCGCAACCGCCATCGCGGCGCGATCGACCTTTTGCAGGATGTCGTCAGTCAGGTAGCTCAGGGAATCCGCGAGCGTCATGCGATCGAGCGGATCGAGCGCGGCGTTCACCTTGTCCATCTCATCGGCCGACCAGCTTTCGCCCTCCTCGCCGTGAAGGATCGTCTGCGCCGGGTCGCGGTCGATCGAACAGAGCTCCCGGTACATGTCATCGAACGACGTCGAGCCAACGATACGCGCAAGCTTGGCCGCCTGGTCACCGGCGCGTCGGATATTGAATCGCTGCGGCAATAGCGGCGCCATCATACGCGCGATCGTGTCAGTGGGCTCCGGCGAGATCGCACGCAGCACCGCGCCGAGCATATGTCTGAGCGGCGCCGGCAACGCGCCAAATCGCCGGCTCAGGCTGTTACCCCAGACATGACGATTGTAGCCGCCGAACAGCTCATCACCGGCATCGCCCGACAGCGCCACCGTGACATGCTGCCGTGCGAGCACCGACACCAGATGCGTCGGGATCTGCGAGGAATCGCCGAACGGCTCGTCATACATCGTGGGCAGCTTCGGAATGACATTCCGCGCCGTCTGCGGATCAACATAAAGCTCGGTATGCGAGGTGCCGAGGTGAGCGGCAACCTTGCGCGCCTCGGCCGCTTCGTCGAACGCGTCTTCCCGAAAGCCAATCGTGAAGGTGCGAACCGGCTGGCTGGCTTGCGCCTGCATCAGCGCAACGATGGTGGATGAATCGATCCCGCCGGACAGGAATGCCCCGAGCGGCACATCCGACAGGCATTGACGCTTCACCGCGATCGACAGCAGGCGCTGCAACTCGGCAACCGCCTCCCGTTCGTCCGCGATGCGCTTCGTCTGCGCCGCCACGACCGTCTCACGCAACGACCAATACGACTTTGGCTCCGGCATGACGCCTGGAGCGGTACCCGGGGCAAAGGTGACGCAAGACGCAGACGGCAGCTTCCGGATGCCCGTCCATATGGTGGCTGGCGCGGGAACATAAGCGTAACGCATTAACGAGGTCAGCGAAGAGCGATCGAGCGCCGGAGACCATGCGGGATGTGTCCCGAGCGCCTTCAGTTCGGAGCCAAAGACCAGATCTCGCCCGCACCAGCCGTAAAACAGCGGCTTCTCGCCAAAGCGATCGCGGGCGAGCGTCAGCGTCCGCTCCTTCGCGTCCCACAGCGCCAGCGCAAACATGCCTACGAGGCGCTGGAACGCCGCCTGCGCGCCCCAGTGCCTGAAGGCGCAAAGCAATGTTTCGGTGTCGGAATGTCCGCGCCAGTTCGGCGCCTCGCCCGCGGCCTCCAGTTCGGCCCTGATGTCGAGGTGGTTGTAGATCTCGCCGTTGAACGTCACCGTGAAGCGGCCGCAGTCGCTGTGCATCGGCTGGCTGCCTGCCTGCGACAGGTCAAGAATGGAAAGCCGGCGATGACCGAAGGCAACGCCCGCTGACGCACTGGCCCAGTAGCCCTCCGCGTCCGGCCCGCGATAAGTCAGCGCATCGGTCATGAACTTCGCAATCGTCGAAAGCTCGCCTTCCTCGCCCCCGCCCGGGCGAAACAGACCCGCAATGCCGCACATCAGCCCGCGCCCCTGACGGTACTGGAGCGGAGGACATCTAGCTCTTCCTGCAACTGCCGCCAGGTCTCGGCAACCACGGGCGAGACCGGCTTGAAGCGCCGTGATTGCATCAGCCGGTTGAAACCCAATGCCAGCGTCGCAACATCCGCGACACCCTTTACAACGTGGTTTGAGATCCCAAGCAACGCAGGGAAAACCTTCCCCGTCGCCATTCCATTGCGCCAGGCAGATCTCGCGAACGTCGCCCGGCCCGGGATGAGCTTCCTCAGCGCCAGTTGATCCTGACGATAGCCGAGGAGAACCTGATCGAGGCCGCCGAGCCTGCTGTGGCGAAAACTGCGCAGCAGCAAATCCTGATCTTCTGCATATCGCAGCCTGGCGTCGTAGGGATTGTTGCGAAACCAATCGCTGCGTCCACACCAGGTCGGGTGCGGGAGCGCAAAGCCGGCAAAAGGACGCTCAACAATGTCGCGATGTTCAAGACCGGCCGGCATCTCGCCGATTACTACGCCGCGGCTCGTGAAAACCAAAGCGCCGCAACCGATCAGATCGAGCTGTGGTTCTTGCCGCAAGCGGGCAACCTGCTGCGAAAGCCGTTCTGGAAAGCAGATGTCGTCGGCGTCCATCCGGGCAATGAACTCGCCTCTTGCGAGAGCAACCGCCTGATTGAGACGCGCCGCGAGGCCAGCGGACTGGGCTTCACGGACAAGGCAGATACGATCGTCGTTAAAGCCTTCGACGATGGCGCTGCTCTGGTCCGACGAGCCGTCGTCGATGACAATCAGCTCCCAATCTTGCAGCGTCTGCATGATAACCGAGCGCACCGCCGCACCCACGGTCGGGGCGCTGTTGCGCATCGACATGATGACCGAGACTGACGGATAGCTTTTCGGTTTCCCGTTTGTCGCTGCGTGGATCGTGTTGATCGGATGTCCTATCCCTACCACGTTTAGCTTTCGTGATAGAATAGTCGGCCTGGCACACCGCTTGCACGATATGTAGTTGCCCCACAGATGCGCCACGACAATTCGTACAGGAGCCGGCGAGCGGCGCGTGGCCCTCGCTTGCGGCCAAAGGCCATGACAAGCGGACCGCTCGTCAGAGTGCGAAGCCAGGCCAGTGCTCCATTCCTGCGGTGACGTGAAACCGCGCGCGTAAGCGCATCCGGCGACAGCGTCCATGCCTGGCTCTTTCGCTTGGCTCCAATCTCCAAAAGCCTGACCAGGATTGCTGCGAAGCGCTTCTCGTAGGTATGGTCATTTCGAGTGCGCGCGTGGCCGGCGCGCGCGATCGTGTCGCGTTCATCGGTGTGTTCTAGGAAATAACGCGCTCGCGCCACCAACTCCTGCGGAGACGAGAAAGTCGCAATCTCCGCGTTTGGGATGAAATATCGCTCGAGTCCCGGTGCCACCTCCGTCAATAAAAACCCGCCGGCGCCAGGAACCTCAAACGTACGTGCTTTGATTTGACGACCGCCGCCTTTGGTGCTGTCGGGATTTTGGCCCGCCCCGGAAAAATTCAACGAAATCCGCGAGGCTCGAAAAATCTCGGGAATGCGGGCGGAGTCGACGACACCATTCTCCGTGCGATGCCCAAAACAGGCGACCGAGACCCCGGCACGACGCAGCGATTCGATCCACGTAGCGCGATAACCGTACATGCTGCCGACGAAACTTACGTCATAACCGCATTGGGCGGACGGACGCGGAATTCCGAGATCAGTCTCGGAGGCAGCCCATTGTGACAGCATGACGTTGTCGATTCCCCACGACCGCGCGTTCTCGTCTGCGCTGCGATCAGTCGTTACGTGGAGATCGACGTGGCCCGCAAAGAACCGCGAAGCCTGTGCGAACTTCCAAGAATCGTCGGTGCCCCAATTGACAATCAGCGCAGGGCTGTTGGCGCGGATCAAGTCCAGCGTGTCGAACCAGATCTCGTAATGCATCAGCACACAGAAAATCACATCAGGCTGAAACGTAACAACGCGTTCCAATAGCGCGACATTCAGTGCAGCGAAATCCGCATGCAGCGAGCGGTCGCCCGAATCGAAAAAGCTGATCTCGTGGCCCAAGCGCTCCAACGTCGGAACGAAGTGCACATAATCATAGTTCTCTCCGCGCTCCGACCTGCCGTAGGCAAATCGGCTTAATACACACAGGATCTTCATGGGACCGGAGCGACCCGCTTGCGGATGGCCGATACATGATAACCGACGGTGAAGCGACGTTCACGGTCGAAGCGGTCGAGCAGCTTCGCCGCAACCGGCACACCGACAAGCAGCACTGGTGCAAACAGAAGCCAGAAAGGCAGCCAAGCCAATTGCGTCAACCAGGGCGCCGCAAAGCCGAATGGCCGGGTCATACGGACAAAGCGAATGGTCTCCTGCGAGATATGCCGCAAGCTGCCCGCGTTGGAAGAGACCGTCACAGACTCGAAGCCAGCATCGTCCAAGAATTTATCGTACCAATAAGGCGTGTAACCGCCGTAAAAATGATAAGGCTCTTGATGGATCCCTGAGCCCAGCGGGGCAGTAAGGATTAGGCGGCCTCCGGGGGCAACGATCCGGGCGATTTCACGCACCACGGCGATAGGTTCGGGAACGTGCTCCAGGACCTCGGTGCAGATGACAGCGTCGAAGCTGGCGTCCGGCACAGGCAACGTTTTCGCATCAGAGACGACGTCGATAGGCGCATAGCGGCCGTAACGCAGTTGTTCGTTCTTCAGCTGCGCAAAGTCGTGTGTCTTGTAAATGCAGTGGGCAAACAGCGCCCGATAGGGGGCTGAACCGGCGCCAACGTCAAGCACTTTTGACCCCGCGGGTATCTGCGCCGCCTGCTCCGCGACCCAGATATCGCGGTTGCGCACGTTGAACGCGAAGAAGTCGCTGTTGGCAAGGGAATGTCGCAATCCGGAAAGCATCAGGAAAAGTGAAAGTTGAAGGAAACGCCGACCGCCTTTAGCGCTGAAATTCGAAAAAACCGCAACCGTAGTCGAGTTGCGGAACGTGTTCGTGCGAAGCCCCTTGATAAAGCGCGCCCTCGTCCGACACATAAGCGAAACCGGTCAAGCGCAATTGTGGGAACCATGAAACGATCGTCGCAGGCATAAACACGCGATGGGCGTTGAAACAGACCCGCTCTCGCCCGATCGGTGTCGATAGATAGAGTTTTCCACCGGCTCCGATCACGCGCTGCAACTCCAGCGCAGCCAGACGCGCGCCATCCGGATTGATCGGATCGCCATATCGCCCGAGGCCGATATGCTCGATGACGTGTAGACAGGACAGGCTCGCCAGCGAACGATCGGCAAACGGCAACCGATTTATGTCGGCCGCAACACAATTCAGTCCGCGTTGATGAACAACGAGCGGCCGATAGTCGACAAAGATCGTCGGTACATGTGCTGAAAGAACACCTATCGCCAAGATGCTCGAGCCAACATCGACATGCTGGTTCGGCTTGGCTTCGGCAAGCCGCCGCGCCAGCCAGTTGCCTTGATAAAAATAGTGCGGATCGAACGGCGTTTCTGGCAATCGATCGGCAAGACAGGGATAACTGTCGGCGACGGCGACCGACCACTCCCCAGCCTGTTTGCGAAACGTGAGCCAATCCGCCAGGTAGCGCGGCAAATATCGCAAAGCGACCAAGCGACGCAAATCGAATACCGCTCCAATCCAACGCTTGGCAAATTCTGTCATCGCAAGACGTCATTAAAACTGATTTTTTGCAGGCCAGTAGGCGCCACATGGCAAAGCCGTCACCGATGTGCCGACAAGATCGGGCCTGCGCCACCTTAGCGGTCCAAGGCGTGCACGAGCACTCATTGCCAGTCGGTTAATTCCGCCATAGAGCGCTTTCGAAAACTTACCCGACTGCATTGCCTTAATTTCCCTGTTTCTTGTTCGGCGGCGCTCATTGTTGTAATCGATCAGGCCCGAGATCGACTTCTGCCCGGCATGGCGACGGAAGGCGCTAAACGTGACAGGCACATAACTAGCACAACCAGCCAAAGCCATTCTCAGGAAAAGATCGTAGTCAGCGGCATATCGCAACCTGGCGTCCATTCCCCCGATCTTGTGGTAAAGTTCGCGGCGCCAGAAGCAGGAGTCTTGCAAGGGAGTCCAACCGCCATAGAGCATGGCGGCTCGCAGATCAGGAACCCAGCCACGGCTGAAAGCGAGAATCTTGTTATTTTCGTCAACATAGAAATCGTCTCCAAAAATAAGATCCATGCCCGGCTCAAACATTGTTCGGGCAGCGTCGAACGCACCTGCAAGATAAAGATCGCCAGCATTGATCCAACAAAGAATATCCCCGCTTGCCCGCGCAAAGCCCTTGGCGATCGCATCGGCATATCCGTTGTCGGGCTGACTCACCCAACCGGTGAGCCGCTTTTCGTGGCGCTTGATGATATCGAGGCTTTCATCCGTCGACCCGCCATCGATGACAAAATATTCGTCGCCGTCACGGAGATTGGCGAGCACCGAAGCAATGGTGTCCTCCAGATAGCGCCCCATGTTGAAGGACGGAGTGACGACGGAAATACGCATTGCCCTATGGAACCGAAACTCAAGGCCAGCAGCGGCGAATTGCGGCGAATTGATCTAAAAAGCCGATCGCGCCCGCCACGTAATCGGACGGAGTGAAACGTTTTGCCCTGGCGAGACCCGCTGCGGCCAGACGCCCACGCAATGCGCCGTCCGATGTCAACCGTTCGACGGCTTCCGAAATGCCCTTGGGATCGCCCGGCTCACACATCAAGGCGGCATCGCCTAGCTGCTCGTTAGCCCCTGGAATTTGTGAGGCAATTACCGGACAGCCGAGCGCGAATGCTTCCAGCGGCGGCATGTTTTCTGGTCCGCACCAGGACACATAAGTCAGCGCCAGCGCTTCGCGATAGAGCGCAACGAGATCCTCGCGGGAGACGAAGCCCAGGAAGCGAACCAGCTCGGAAATTCCCTCACGCGCGGCCAGATCGGCGACAAACTGGCGGTTGCCCGTGTCGGAGCCAACCAAAGCAAGATGGATTTCCCGGCCTCGCCGCTTCAACTCCGAGATCGCAAGCAGGAGATTGGCGTGGTTCTTGTGCGGCCAGAATTGCGCGGGATAAAGCACAAAGGGCTGTTTGAGTCCGAGACGCGCGACCGCGGACGCGCTCTCGAAGGGAGCTGCGGCAAGAGCGTAGGACGGCGTCGGGTGCGGCAGGATCAACACATTCTCAGCAGGGATCTGGAAAAACTGCTTCAGCTGCTCGCGGCCGACATCCGTTCCTGTAACGATTTTTGTCGCACGCTGCAGGAACCAGCGATGCGATGCTTCACGGCTGTCCCAGACACCGCCCGCGCTCATTTCCGGAAACCACGGCGTCGCACGATGCTGGAGGTCCCAGACCACCGTCATGTAAGGAAGGTCCGTCCGCTGCTGATGCGCACTGAGAAACCAGATGAAGTCGATCTTCTCTGCGCGCGCGACACGATCGAGATCGCTCGGACGGCGCCAATGCGCCCTCACCGCCTCGATTTCGCGAAACAGCATTGAACGGATACGACCGGTACGTTGCGGAACATCCGCAACGCCCAGACTTCCTGACAGCGCTTGTTTCAGCGGCTCCCCTGCCGCCGAGGGCGCAAGCACCGTGAAGCGGTGCGCCGACGACGAGGCCGCGTCCTTCAACGCCCACAGGACCTCCTGCTCGAAGGTGTGGCCGCCGCCCGATTGCGGGTCGAAACCCGCAATCACCGCCCCGACATGCATTCGCGTCAGCGCCTCGCCTTGGCGATTGCCCCGCAGACGCGGGCGATCGAAGGGCGGTCAAGCTGGTTGCCGGACGGGAGATAAAACCCGTCAGACCACAGCCCTTCCGCGACCGGGCAAGGAATGTCACGGTGACCATCCTGCGCCCGAAGGAACGGCTGCATGTTCATCGGACAGAAGAACGTTCGCGTTTCGATGCCCTGCTCCGACAGAATCGCTGCCAACTCATCGCGGCTGCGGCCGAATTCCGGCTTGATGACGATCGCATACATCCAATAGACGTTGAACGCCTCGGGCAATTCTGCCGGCAGCTGAATGCCCGGAATGTTCCCAAGAAACTCGCCATAGGTCGCCGCAACGCGCCGCTTCTCGGTAATGAAGTGATCGATCTTGGCGAGCTGGGCGAGACCAAGCGCGGCCTGCATCCCGGTCATCCGAAAATTGAAGGCCGGCACTTCGTGATAGAAGCGCGGCTTGCCGAACCCAAGGTTGCGCAACAAACGCAATTTATCGGCAAGCGCCGCATCGTTGGTGGTGACCATCCCGCCTTCACCGGTCGTGATGATTTTGTTGGCGTAAAAGCTGAAGCAGGCCATGTCTCCGAAACTGCCGGTCATGCGGCCTTGCCAGGTGGCGCCGTGCGACTCCGCGCAATCCTCGATGACGACGAGATTGTGCCGGCGAGCGATGGCCATGATCTTGTCCATCTCGCAGGGGTGACCGAACAGATGGACCGGGATGATCGCCTTGGTCTTCGTCGTGATGAGGCCTTCGATCAGGTCGGGATCGAGATTCCATGTTACCGCTTCCGAATCGATCGGCACGGAGACCGCTCCGTTGTGATAGGCGGCGAGCGAGGTCGCAATATTGGTCGAGGCGCTCATCAGAACTTCATCGCCACGGCCGATGCCGGCGGCTGCAACTGCTAGCTGCAGCGCGGTCGTGCCACTTGTAACGGCAATGCCGAATTTGCATCCGGCAAATGCCGCGAAGCGTTCCTCGAATTCCGGCAACGCCTTGCCGAACGAGCCTGAAATTTCGCCGCGCCGCAGTGCCGCAAGAACCGATTGAATTTCGTCCTCGCCGATGTCCGGTTCGTGAACCGGAATTCTATTTTGTGCTGACATTGACCTTATCGAGTTTATCGCCGAAAAACGGCCCTTGCTTGACGCTGACACACTGCATGTCCTCGATCACGCGGACCGCATGAACACCGTGTACGAGATTAATCGCATCGCCGACTTTCAGAATGACCTCGCGAAACTTTTCACCGTCGCTGGTGAAAAAATCAATCGCGACAACGCCGCGCTGCACGACGAACATCTGCTGAAGATCGCTGATCTTCCGGTCGATCGGATGATGGAAGTGAGCGGGCTCGATGAAGCCAGCTTCGTGCGCCAGCAACCCGAACTGCAGCGACGAGTTTGCATCGGAGTAGAAGCGGCTTTTCTCAACCGTCGTGCCGGCCCAGATCACCTCGGCAAACAACGTTCCATCGCGCTCGATGCGTTCATACGACATGCAAATTACCCCGCTCGGACCTTCTTTCCCATACCTTCCCGAGAAATCGCACGCTCTCCCCGCGAACAAACATCTCCGGATCTACGGTTTCGAATTGTCCTATTTCCAGATAATCGCCTCCGAAAACCGACGCGAATTTTTCGTTGCTGAATGCTCTGAACGGAAGCCTAGCCGGAAAGATCTCGTCCGAAACGACTTGAACTGTATACAAATCCCGGGCCGAAGAGCAGAACGGATTTCGGTCGACGACAATGAACTCGGGATTAAGCGAGACAGCTTTTGCGAGAATGCCGAACGGGTCATCGAGATATTGCAGGACGCCAGAAAACAGCACGATGTCCGGCTCCATCTCCAGCGTCGCTGGTTCGATTGTTTCGAAGAAACGAAGGTTTTCGGTAGCAAACTCTCGACCGGCGACCACCAGTTTCGGAGTTTCGACAATATGCCACCGGACCGACCGAATATCCTTGAGAAATGGCTGACACTGCCTATACGTGGAGCCCAACGCGCCGCCAAAGTCGAGGACAGACAGCGAGTCTCCGCTTCGAATGGCTGAACGGAGCAAGAAGGTCAACAACGGAAATGGCGGCATCGCCGCACGAAATATGACCCCGTCGCGATCAAACAGCTGCTCCTCACTATCGACCACCGCACGCGTTGTGTTGACGATCCGAGCAACAATTTGATCCTCGTCGTACCCGCAGGAGTGCTTTTTTGCCTCCTCCCAAGATGGGTACGCTCCGACCAAACCAGTGTTGCCATGTTTGATTCGGTGCATCAGCCAGGGTAAGCCCGGAGGCATCAGGAATCTAGCTAACCGCTTAAGCACCGGCCGGCTCTTCTCCATATCGATCGCGCTGCCCCACAGAGCTAACAATCTATCGGCGCCCGTTCCGCAAACATGTCATGCTCCCGTCGATCACGTCGACCAGTGGAAGGTCCTGGATCAGTTCAACAGCAGCGTGCCGGTCTAGATAGGAGAGCGCGCCGCTTTGGTCGCGAGCCTCACGGAACTCGGCCGGCCGAAACGCACCAGTAGGATCTCGCTTTAGCAAGGATCCAAGAAGGTCGGTCCGGACAAAGAAGGCGTTGTTACCAGCTGAATTACAGCCCACCAAAGCGTAGCCTTTGGATGCCGCAAGATGATTCCAGGCGCCCAGCGAGCAGCCCCAGTACAGATTCGAGTAGTGGGCCCGCGTCCGCTGAAATGAAGGATCGTAGGGTACCGAAACCGTCGACTTCGCACCAAACAGTGCATTGTATTCGGCGACGACAATGCGGGGCGAAATGCAATCGATCGCTTGCCATACCCAATAATCGTTTCCATCAATATCGATCGAGAGAAGTCCAATATCGCCGCCGATACCATGGCGCGAAATCACCTCATTGATATTCTCCGCGGTGACAAAGACACCTTCAGCCTTGAGGTTATGGCGCCAGTATATGGGATCACGGCGGATCGCGGCGATATTCTCGGCAGAGCCATCCATCACGAGGCCCGACCAATTGCGAATGGATAGCAGAAATCGCGTATTCGCCTCGCGATAGTCTTGCACGCCGAACTCGACGAAGATCTTCCGCTCGATTGGCACATGCTGCAAAAGGTGCTCGATGATGCCGTCTTCACCCCACTGAGATGACACCCTGAATTCCGCGGCCGCGAGATCGCCAACGGCAACATTCGCGGTCTGACGCGCCTCGATCCGGCCAAGCGCCTCCTGCACGCGATCAAGCCGTTCGGTCAGGCCCGCGGGCAGGTGCTGAACGGATCTGGCGAGCCTCGCTAATTTTCTGATCATGAAGCCGCTTTTCCGATGTGAGGCGCAAGCCTGCGATAGGCGCGCCGCAGACGATGCTTGATCGCGCGAACAAGAGCCGGCACCGGCGCACCCGCCATGGCGAGCAGCGCCAACTTCCATGCCTCGCGCGCCGGCACGCATTGCTGGACGGCGGTCGCGCTCACACTGATCGGACGGTCGATAACCTGAATCCCGCGGTAACCGCTACGCTCACCGCCATGCGTACCGCTACCGTCAAAGCCGATGTTGAGAGTGACCGAGCGCCGCGGGTAAAGCACCAGTTTTCCGCTGAGAAAGGCTTGCGCATACCAGCGAATTGCCCAGGATTGGTTTTCGCCACGCACTTGAGCCTCCAGCATGCTGGTGTAAGGATACACGCCGTCGACGTCAAAGATTGCCTGAGCGTTGCGGGACCGAATCTGATTGAGTAGCACCAATCCATTGGTCTCGAACGATAACCAGCTGCGCTGCCAGACCCCCCACCCCCAGCAATCCGGGATGTCCAGAAAAAACGTTTCCGGCAGGTCGAAGCCACTGTCAAAGGTGTGACAGCCGACGCTGATCACGCGGTCATCGTCGGCATAGAAATCAAGCGCGTCGTTAACATAGCCAAGAAAAAATGGTGTCGGCACCACGTCGTCCTCGAGCACGATCGCCCGGCCGAACCGGCCGCAGATTTCACTGACTCCGCCAATTATTGAACACGATAGACCGAAATTTTCCTGCCGCTCGATCACTTCGACAGAGGCGAATCCAGTCGTCGCCTTGGCGATCTCGCGAGTCTGCGCAACCAGCGCCGCGTCCATTTCACCTTTCGGTCCGTCGCAGTAGACAATTAGAGCCGAGCGATCCGCGCCAGCATTGAGAGCGAGCGCTCTCAGCACTCGTGCAAGATGCTGCGGACGATTGTACGCAAAGACAACAATCGGCGCTGTCACAGCACGAACTCATCGGCGGCAAAGAACGCACTGTTCACGGCCTTGGCAACTGGACGATAGCCCACGCTGACCATGAGCTGCCCAATCGGCTGCTTGACGAGCTCAAGTTCGGAGACATTCAGAATCTCCGTGACGACGACATCGGGACGAAATTTCGTCCAATCGTTCGAACGCAGCACCTCAAGATCAAGACCCTCTGCATCAACCGTCATGAAGTCGATTTTCTGCCCGGATTTTAGGTGGCGCGCCAGCACAGCGTCCAATCGCTCTACCGGAACGTTGAGCTCCTGCACGATGATGTATCCGCTCGCAGTGACACGCTCCCGCGCAAGCTCAGCGCTGAAAGTGTTGAGCGCGGCGTCGTTGAAACGAAAGAACGTCATTTCCGATGATGCCGGACCGATGCCCATGTTTAGTGTCGTGTCGCGAGCACGATGCTTGCGCAGCAGCGCTGCGCCCGCCGGATCAGGCTCAATGTTGAGGCCCGACCAACCCTCCCGATAAAAATAGGCCGTGTTGGAAAATCGAAATGGATCATGCGCTCCTACGTCGACATAGAAGCCACGCCGCCGCGGCTCCATATAGCGCGCCAGGATGAGATCCTCCCCTTCCTGGGACCAGGATCTTCGTCCCAGCAGCTGCGAACTAGGGATCGAAAAGCGATCGGCCAACCAGTATTTGAGCAGCCCAGATATCGAATGCATCGTCAAGTTTCCTCGACAGATACGACAAGACAGCAAGAAAACTTAATCATGCCGCGAGCTTGTTAATTTGCTTCAGCTTTCGTGCCTCGCCAACCCCTGGAAGACCCGATTGCGTGCGATCAACTCATCAAAAGTGCCCGAATCCACGATGCTTCCGTTTTCGAGAAGGTAAATGACGTCGCAGTCCCTGACCGTCGACAGTCGGTGCGCAATGGTAATGATGGTCTTTCGGTGCGTAAGACGCCGGATCGCGTCCACAACAGCGTCTTCTGTCAGACCATCCAGAGCGCTGGTGGCTTCATCGAAAACAAGGACGGCGGGATCCTGATAAAGGGCTCTGGCAATCGAAATACGCTGACGCTGTCCACCGCTCAAACGAACGCCTCTCTCGCCGACCACGGTTTGATAGCCATCCGGGAGCTGCGAAACGAAATCGTGCAACTGCGCAATGCGCGCGGCAGCTTCTACGCGCGCACCATCGATGAGGGATAGCGGGACACCGAATGCAATATTACTCGATATTGAAGCATCGGACAGAAAGCCCTGCTGAGGGACGTAACCGATGTTTTCCTGCCAGCTCCTTCGGTTTCTATCTTGGATGGGCGTTCCATCGACCAGCAACTCGCCCGAGGACGGGGAGAGAATTCCAAGCAGGATGTCGACAATCGTCGTTTTACCTGCCCCCGTTTCTCCAACCAACCCGACCGTTGAGCATTTGTCGATCCTCAGGCTGATCTCCTTGATCACCACTCCTGAGGCCTGCGGATAGGCATAACCCACCCGATCAAGTGCAATATATTCGTTCAAATGTAGCTGCGCCGGTCTGCTTTCATCCAAGTCATTCGGCTGGCCGTAATTTTCGAGCCCGGCAATCTCACCCGCAACCATTTCAACCGATGGCCAATTGAACCGCACCGAAGTAAAATTCTGAAACATGGCCTGGAACGCCGGCATCAATCGATAGCCGGTGAATGCATAGAGAACCAGGAGGGGGACCGCGGCCTGAAAATCGCGGCCTGTATTCAACAAGAACAATACGACGAAGATGACGGACCCAAATGCCGTCGTCTCGACGAGATAACGGGGCACTGCCGCAATAACGTTGTATCTTGTCTGATAAATCCGTAGCCGATTGGAAGCCTCGTAAAATCGACGAAAATAGAAGCCCTCGCGACCGAGCAGCTTGAGCTCCTTGATCCCACCAAAAGCCTCTGACGCGATGGCAAACAGCGACCTTCTTTCGATCTGGCTTTTCTCGCCGTACCACGAAACCCGCCTTCGCGTTACGAGGAAGATCGCGGCGTAAGCTCCACCGAAGGTCGCCAGAAAAATAGCTGCCAGAATCGGATCAACGATGATGACCAACAGCAAGATAAGGGCGGCCGCAACGATTTTGGAGATTGCCTGAAGTCCCGGCAACAGCACGCCATTTACGACCCCCTCGACCTCGCCAATTGTGCTGAGCAGGAGACCGGAACTGTTGCGCCTCAAGAAAAAGTCATAGCGTTGGCTCAAGTAGCTGCTCAAAATCCGCAGCGAAAGCCCCCTGCTCACTTCATAGGAAAACTTCAGAATTGACGCCTGAACAACAAATGTCGCAGCGTTGCTTATCAACACGATCGATAAACACGCGATCCCCAAAATCGAAAGAAACTCGTTGATCGTCGACGCGCCGGAATATTCGTAGGCAAGGGCCATCGCCTTCGCTTCGTGAACGTATTCCGGTTTTGCTATGATCGCCATAAACGGCAGGATCGACGAAATTCCCAGAACATCCGCCACGCCGGTCATCAGCAAGCCGCCGAGAACGAAATACAAGCGCCGCTTCTCGCCCTGCGTCAGAACAGACAACAATTTGCGCAACGAAGCGCGGCTCAGCACATCCGTGGCGGATCGCGGCGATCTGGAGTGTTCTTGGAATTCTTGCATTGAGGGGCGAGAGCGCTTTTTGAAGCTAGACCAGCTATTCCGGGCTAAATACGCCCAATCGAGCCGGCTACCGCACGGTTGAAATCGTCGAATCTTCCGATGTCGGCCCAACGCTCGTGTATCGGAAACATCTTTACCAATTTCCGATCCGAAATTGCGCGCCTTATGAGATCAGGCATATCCAGCCTGACGTTTGGGGCAACAGAATTTAACAGCGCCGGAGAGAGCACATAAATTCCCGCATTAACAAAAAACTTGTGCGTCGGCTTTTCGACCACGTCGAGCACGTCAGCGCCGTCTGTTTTGACCACTCCGTAAGGAACCTGAATATCGTGCTCACGCACGCACATCGTCAAAGCCGCTTCTGTCTTGGTGTGGAACGCAAGCAACGCGGGGACATCTACATCCGTGACGACATCACCGTTTATCACGATCAGAGGCTGCCCTTCGCGCCGCTCAAGCAAGCCGAGAGCTCCGGCCGTTCCTAGCGGCTCCTTTTCTTCAATGTAACTGATCTTTGCATCCCACCGAGATCCATCGCCGAAATGCGATTTGATCATATCGGGGAGGTAGTGAACGGAGATAGCGAACCTGAGAAATCCGGCAGCGATAAATCTCTCGATTGTGCGCTCCAGGATTGGCTTGCCGTCCACCTCAAGCATCGGCTTAGGGCAACTCAGCGTCAACGGATGGAGACGCGTTCCGAAACCTCCAGCCATTATGAAAACGAGATTGTTTCTTGAATGCGGCTGCGTCAGCTCCCGATGAACGTGAACACCAAGCACCTCGTTTTGATCGTTGACTATCGGAATCACCAGGAGATCATGCTGCTCCATGATTGAGAGCACGAGCTCGCGGTCGGCGGTTGGCGGTAAGGTGCGAGGATTCGGATTCATGACTCGCGTCACGCTATCCGTCAGGAGAACACGGGCAATCAACGCGCGGCGGGTATCACCATCGGAGACGGTGCCAAGGATTTTTCCTGCTGCCGAGACGACAAATGCAATTCGCAAGCCGCCGGCATTAATCGCCTTCAGCGCGTCCTCCATCGTCTGTTCCGGAGCGACGACAGCCTTTTTCCAACTAGAGTCCATTAACCCACCTGCATTCAGGAAATGCCGTCATTGGTCAAAGTTGCACTAACGCGGGGCCGCTGGGAATGTTGACGATACGGGCCGCCATGCCTTCGGCGCCTGATAGGTCCATCCGAGGAGAAGATTCAAACATGGGCAGTGTGTGCATGAGCCGCCAAACGGGCCGCGCGCCGTATCCCGCATCGTTCAGCGCGCTCAAAACCTGATCGCGCTGATCCGCAATTTCCTCGTCCAGGATCAATGTTTGCAGCCAATAGTTGGACTGCGTATCGTTACCCTCGCGAAGCAGCCGAACAGCCGGGATCTTCTCGATGACAGCTGCGTAGCGATCGGCCAAGATTCGCTTTCGCAAAACAAAATTATTGATATTGCGAAGCTGCGCTACGCCCAACGCAGCATTGATGTTTGGCATGCGATAGTTATAGCCCACCATGTCGTGAATAAACTCCATGCGATGGGCCACGCGAGCCGTTGTCGAAAGGTGCTTTATGCGCCGCGCGAGATCGGCGTCATTGGTCAGAACGGCGCCCCCACCGCCAGTCGTAATGATTTTATTGCCGTTGAAACTCAGCGTCCCGAGCAAGCCAAATGTTCCAGCGTGGCGTCCTTTATAGGTGCTACCCATCGCTTCCGCAGCGTCTTCGATAACGGGAATTTTGTATCTTTCCGAGATATCGGCCAGATGGTCCATATCGACAGGATGGCCAAAAACATGGACCGGCAAAATCGCCGCGAGCCTCGCGCCGGTGCTCTTGTTGAAGGCGGAGCCGCCGCGGAGCTCGAGGATCCCATCGAGATACGCTTCGAGCGCTTCAATATCAATCTCCGGCGCGTTCGGTAAACTGTCGATGAAATGGGGCGTCGCCCCGCAATACGCGATCGGATTGACCGTCCCAATGAATGTAAGCGCCGGCACCAGAACTTCGTCGGACCTTCCAACTCCGGCAGCGACCAATGCGACATGCAGGGCGGCGGTCCCATTGGTAACCGCAATCGCGTGACTGGCGCCGGTATACTCGGCAAGACCCCGCTCAAAGGCATCCACGAACTTGCCGACGCTCGAAACCCAACCGGTCTCGACACATTCGCGGGTGAGCTTTTCTTCGTCGCCTTCGAACAACGGTTCGTGCAGCGCGGCTGGATTCGTTCCGATGACAGAGCGTACGGCTGAGGTGATCTGTTCAGACAGTGTCATTGTTGTATCAGACCGCGCAAACGTCACCATACGGCCAGACCGCCTTCAAAGTTGTCATTTTCACTTTCACGCGCCGATGCTACCAGGCACTCCAGCCACCATCAATCATCAGGTTCTGGCCGGTTACATAAGCGGAAAGATCACTCGCCAGATAGGCGACTGCACCGATGAAATCTTCTTCCGTTGCCATTCGTTTCATGGGTGTTCGCGCGACATAGCGATCGACGAAAGCCTCCGCCTGATTTCGGTACACACCACCCAGGCTGATGGAGTTGGCCCTGATCTGCGGGGCCAGCATGGTGGCCAGCCAGCGCGTCATTTGAACGAGTCCACCCTTGCTCAACCCGTAAGCAGCGGGATTGCCCATTTCGGTGCCGCCATAGAGCGACATATCGGGGCCAAGCACGCCATAGATGGAGCTCACGTTGATGATGCTGCCGCCATGGTTGCGCATGAGCGGAGACAAGCTCTGCGCCAGATGGAAGCTCGCAATGAGATTGACTTCGATGCACCGGCGCATCACCGCGAGGCTTTGCTCTTCGAGCGGCGCCACCCAACCCTCAAGCTTTTCGACGCTATAGAAGGCTGCGTTGTTGATGAGAACGTCCAATCGGCTGAATCGCTCTTCGACGAACGGCCGCACGGTGGCCCGCAAGTCTTCGCTTTCCAAGTCGACCTCAAGCGAAACCACTTCAGTATTCCAACGCGCCGCCAATTTCCGGCTTACCGCAACGACATCGCTGTGCGCTGTATCCAAAAGGCAAAGCTTGCATTTGAGCTCCGCAAGACCATTGGCAACGGCTCTTCCGATATGGCCTGCACCCCCGGTTATCAGTGCGACCCTGCCGGAAAGGTCTGCTAGTTCCGCAAGAGTTTTCATTCATCGTCCATGAGGGATAAGACGTGCTCGTTATAGCAGGTGGTTGTCAAGCTCGCGCGGCCCAGCTTTCACTCAATCACGATATAGGATTGGGTAGGACTGAAACGGCTATGTCGAATCTTGTGCTTGCTTATGCCCAACATCTCCTTGAGCGCCAGAGTCTCCCCAGGATAAGTCGCATCGTTCAATTCGTCGAAACCAACCACAGCGCCTTTGGGCAGGCACTCCTTGATCGCCAACAGACAATCGTAAGTCGGCTGGTAAATGTCGAAGTCGAAATACGCTAACGCAATGATCGTTTCGGGGTGCTTCTTCAAATAGCCATTAATACCGACCGACGCATCTCCCTTGACGATTTCATATTTCTTAATGTGGGAGATCGGACTCTCTTGCTCGTGATAATCGAGAACTTTGGCCAGGTATGCATCATAATTTTCAGTGACGTTGTAAGCGCCGACCGAAATAATCTCATCGTTGCCGTCGCGCCTGTCGACCGAAGGAAAGCCTTCGAACGTATCGAACCCGATAATCTTCCGATTATGATTGAATGGTTCATAGATCCCCCGCAGAGAGCCATACAGCGCCATATTGCGGCCCCACCGCACACCGAACTCCATGATGACTCCATGGACATCGAGGATCTGCTGGTACATTTCATTGACGAAAAGAATCTGAGACAAATTTTGCCGGCTCAAGAATAGCGGCAGGTTCTGCAAGATCTCATGATCTGGAATCGGGGCTTCCACGAAGTTTTTCAGGAACTCGGCCCGTATTCCGGCCTCGAACTCCGAAGCATTCCATTTGGCCTTGATTTCGTGGGTCTTTTTCTGGGTCATCTTGACATCCAATTGTGCGCTTCTCTCATTTCGTGGCCGACACCAACCAGTGGAAGGTGAGGATTTCTCCATTTCGTTCCGTGCAGATCGAATGATCGATGTCTACCTTGCGGAATGCCCGAAACAATTCCAGCAATTCGTTGCGCTCAAAAAAATGAGCAATCTCATTGCCAGCGCAGGGACCGCGATCAGGAAATTGTCGAGTGCCTGGCTCGAACAATATGCCGCTGTCGCTGCCGGTCGTATCCGCACCAAACATCTTGCCGAAGAACATCCCGCCAGGCTTGAGCGTGCGGAAGACCTCATCGATCGCCGACACGATGTCGCTCCGCTTGTTGGCATACAGCGCCGCGATGTCGATAACCGCGTCGAACTCCGCATCACTCCAGGGCAAATTGACGAAATTGCCAACCCGCAAATCGACCCGGCCTTCATTGGTTGGCAGGCCGTCGGTGGATAGCCGCTTCCGCGCCTGCGCGATAGCGGTAACCGAACCGTCGATGCCGGCGACGCCATACCCTTCGCGCACGAGGTACCAAATATTAGGGCCCGGTCCGCACCCGATCTCCAGCACGCGCACCGTCGCGCGGTCTGCGGCCTGCCCATAATTGCGCGCAATAAAGCGGATCAAGTCTTCCGGCGGATAAGCACCCCAGCCGCGCGATGAGAAGATCGACTCCCAGTATCGGCTGGTGTCGCCGGCAGGACTCTTGCATTGATCTTTGATGCTCATTGCCGATCGTAAAATTGGAATCGATTCGGTGAAATCTCGCGGCCCCCTTGAATCATATCAAGCTTGAGGCCTTCATATTCATCGTGACGCCAGATGGTGCCCCCCACTAAGGACGCCAGCACACCATCCGGTGCATAGGCATGTTTGAACGAAAAAATGCTGTCGTTGGCCCTCTGCCCCCCGCCCAGGAAAAAGAACTCGCAGCCCAATTGCTTCATTTCGTGGAATATTGCTTCCTTCAAGAGAGGATTGGCTGCGAGCGGCAAATATTCGCGGCGTGTGCCGCCAAGAAACGAATGCGAATACCTGCCGTGATGCAAGACGAGTTCGCATGAAACGATCCGACCTTCATGCACTGCGTAAAAGAAGTGAAATTGACCGGGCAATTCGGTCGGCAAGGCCTTGAAGAACACTTCCGGAAAAAAATAGAAGGCGTTCGCCGAATTGCGCTCCATCGTCTGGTAGTAGATCTCCAAAAAATCAACCAAATGGCTGCAATTCGCCTCCGCAAAGCAAGTGATCCCGTTGCGCTCTGCCTTACGCAGATCTTTGCGGACGGAACTTTTGAAGCTCTCCCTCAGGGCTTGAGGCGATAATAGCAAATCCACCACAACGAAACCGCCAACATCGATAATCTCGCAGTTTCTGACGGCGAGAGTATGATTGAGCATGACCGGATGAAACCGATCGAAGCTGCAAAGCACCCGCTGATCAAACATATATCGCGCTAGCGATTGATGGAATGCTTTGAGTGCATCGGGCGATGCGCAACCAACCACCCCGCCCCGTCCGTACAGACTAATGGTGTCTTGCAAGCCTTTCGAAATCGACGAGTCCACCAAGGCGGCGAGGTCGCGCACAACGAATGGGTATAGCAGAATATCCCCCGCTCCGGACGAGAACGCAGCGCAAACCGGCATTTCCGACGGCGGCAGCATCTTCGCGCACAACCTCGCAAAGCCGGCCGAGTAGAAAATATCCCGCGCGGGCGATGGGAGCGCATTGAACAGCACGTCCCACCGTGGATCGGTCGGCTTCAGAATCGAAAACCCTCCAACGTCAGTCATTGGAAATCATCTGCCACTCGATGGGCGTGTCCGCCTTGATGTCACACCGCACCTTTCGCCCAAGCAACATGTCCAGATACTTGGGTGGGATTCCATCGACTACTTTCTTGAACTCAAGATCGCCGACTGAAAGCACGGAGCCGGCCTTGATGTCATTTCCCGCGACAACGAATCGACGAAATGCGTTACGTGCGTCGAGCTCGCATGGCATGATTTGCTTAATCCCGGTACCAATGCCTCTGTAAACGCCGCGCAGGGTGCTGCAATATTCACGCATTTCGGATGGATCGAGCGAAGCCTGGTGGTCGGGACCCGCCATATTCTTGTCGAGCGTTATGTGCTTTTCGAATATGCGCGCGCCTAGCGGCAGCGCCGCACATGCGACGAACGCACCGGTCGTGTGGTC
The DNA here is from genome assembly GCF_900142985.1 of Bradyrhizobium erythrophlei. Classification (NCBI taxonomy): domain Bacteria; kingdom Pseudomonadati; phylum Pseudomonadota; class Alphaproteobacteria; order Hyphomicrobiales; family Nitrobacteraceae; genus Bradyrhizobium; species Bradyrhizobium erythrophlei. The sequence continues at coordinate 5,220,538 of NZ_LT670849.1, read as the reverse complement.
GGACAGTCCGACTGGTAAACCAAATGCTGCCTTCAGCGTTGGAATGACCGACAGGTTCATCTGATCGATCGGCGCCGGATAGGACGACACACAATGCAGGAGGAACACCTCTTTTGTGGATTCCGATATTGCTTCGACACCCTCGGCAAGTTCGGTCATCGTGCATGCGCCAGTCGAAAAAATCACCGGAACGCCCAGCGCCGAAATCTGCCGCAGAAATGGCAAGTTGGTTACGTCCTGCGAGCCGGTCTTCATCAGGCTCACGCCTAAACTCGCGAGAAAGTTCGCGCTCTCGATCTCGTCCGGCGTGGAAAAGAACAAGATCCCTCTCTCTTCGCAGTATTTCTTCAAAGTCCCAAAGTTAGAAAACGAAAGTTCAAGCTTCTTGATGATTGCGAACTCGGACTCGGACGCGTCAGTCGTGCGCGCCTGATATTCGGGCTTCACCGAACGCGACACGCTGTAGACTTTTTCGGTGATCCAGGTCTGGAATTTGATTGCATCACAGCCTGCTTCAACTGCCGCGTCCACCAGCCTGAGAGCGGTGTTAACGTCGCCGTTATGATTGACCCCGGCTTCGGCGATAATGAAAAGGCGCTCGTTGGCGTGTTGCAGCAATTGCTTGTAGTTCATTGACATCATCGCCTTCAAACGCCGTTCAGTTTGATCACCATATCTGCGACGTCTTCTTCGCTCAGAAATTCACTCACCGGAACCAGCACATGGTCCTGCATGAATGAAACCTCGCTCGCGAAAAAATCAGACCTGCCTAGCGGGACAAAATCCCACTTATCAACCAATGTTGACAGCAGAACGTTTTGCTCAAACAGCCGCTCAAGCACTTCATTTCTTCGCTTGCCTCGAATTCTGAAGGGGACGCCGAACGGCACTGCCCCCTTCGGGAGCGCTTCGTGAACAGGTTCAAACGAGGGCGACTTCAGATTTTCGTAAAGATAAGAGGCATGGCGTCGACGCCGCGCGGCGCAGGACTCGTACGAAAATGCGTCTTCGATTGCTTTTGAGTTTTTGCTCTGGTGCCGAGGCGACAGATCCTGATTGATGATCTTGTAGTAAGCTTCATAGCTCTCATCGATTGTCACGAGCAACGGCCGCGCCGCCTCCGCGGAATGGCACTCCAGCAAGGCCCGGCACGCCTCGAGGTGCCGGTTGAAATGAGCGAGGGCGTCGTGCGGAGGCTCGAGGAGGTCGCCTTTTCCGGCGGCCAGATTGATTTCCTCGACGCGGCTGAGGATGATGGCGCCATCCGTCACGGGGAGAAACTTGTTTAGCGAGTGTAGCGCGACGTCGCCTTGCTCGCTCAACGACACGCCCTGCTCGGTGGACGAAAGAGGCGCGTGTGCGCAATCGCAGATAAGCACGGCCTCACGCTCCGCAATCATGTTTCGCAGTGATTCTGTCAGAGATGAAAAGCCGAAGTAATGAATCAGGACGAACAATACGCCCTGCCGGCATTCGCTCAGCAGGTTCGCCACGTCTACTTCGTTGGGCGCCAAGTGTTCATTGAGACGGTAATGCCGGACCGACATGCCGGCCGCACGAAAAGGCCCGATCACCCCCTCCGCAACATAGCAGGGCATCAGCACCGTCCACTCGCATCCTCGCGGCAATCGCTGAATCAGATAATTGAGCGCGCATCGTCCCGTCGACAGCCGCGCGATAGACAAACCGGAGCCGGGCAACGGGAGACCGGCGCCGGGCGTGCCGAGCTCCGAGCGCTCGGTCGCCACTCGCAACATGGTCAGCATGCAGCAGAAGGTTGAGGGTGAAAGACTTTCACAATCAGCCTCGAGAAGTCGTCAACCTTCTGCAGCTGTTCCACGATGCTCTGCGCGCAATCTCCCTTTTGATAGGGATTTTTCACCACCTGCTTGCCGAAGGTCAGTGCCCTGTCGATCGCGTCATGGATGGCTTCCGCGTCCGGCTCGCAATCAAACACAGAGTCGGCGCGCAGACGACCATCCTGTCGATTGCCAATATTGACGGTCGGTGTGCCTAACGAGGGAGCCTCATACAGTCCGCTGGAAGAGTTTCCGACGACAACATTGGCGAGCGCCAAGACTCCCAGATACCGCTTTTGTCCAAGGGAAGCAAAGACCCGCACGTTGTCCTTCCCCACCGCGAACCGACGTATTTCGTCGATCAGAGCTCGCCCCTCTGTATCGGCATTTGGCAGGGTGAGGATGATGCCGTCCTCCGGGCAGCGCCGGCTCAAGGCCTCCAGCAGCGCGTCGATCTGCAACCGCGATGACATCAGATCGAGCGTGACCGGATGGAACGTAACCAGCAAATTACGTTTCCGAAGTTTGAACTCGAGATCATCTTCCAATTGTTCCCTCGAGGGTAGCTGTGTGTGCAGCAGATGGTCGAGTCCTGGGCTCCCGACATCGAATATGTGCTTCGGGTTTTCACCCATCCGGGCCAATCGTTTCGCGGCGTCCGCGTTCGTCACAAAGTGCAAATGGGACAGCTTACTGATGCTGTGGCGGATCGCGTCGTCAAACGCGCCCGTCGTGACATCTCCCCCGCCAATATGCGCGACCGGTATTCGCAGGAACAATGCAGCCTGCGCCGCGGAGAAAATCTCGAATCGATCGCCCAGGATGATCAACAGATCGGGTCGAAGCTGCTGGAACGCGTCGGCAAGACCCAGCACGCCGAGGCCTGTGGCTTTTGCAACGCCGACTCCGCTGTCGCTTGAAAGGAGAGTCTCGACCCGCGCGGCGATTTTGAACCCGTCGGCCTCAATAACTTTCGCGGTCATGCCGAATTCGGGAGAAAGATGCATGCCCGTTGCGACAATCGACAAGTCGAACAGCGGATCGGCCAGCAACTGACGCATGAGGAAATAAAGCAAACCATAGTCCGCGCGGCTGCCCGTTACCACGCACACCTTGTGCGACGCGCGCCCTGATACCGACTTAGACATTGAACATGTCGTTCTTGTAACCGGCGCGATTCTCGAAATTCATAAACCACGCGATCGTCTTCTCCAGGCCCGCGCGAAGCCCCTCGGCGCCGGCATGTTCCGGCGACCAACCCAAGATATCCCTCGCCTTGTCGTTTTTGGCGAGTAACCGGAACACTTCACTCTGCTCCGGCCGCAGACGGGCGTCCTCCCGCGCAACGCTAATTTTCTTGTTCATAAGCTCGGCTATGAGGTACGCCAAATCGCCGATACTGATCTCAAAGCCGGTACCGAGGTTGATGATCTCACCGTTTGCCCGATCCGATTCCAATGCCGCGATAAATCCTGACGCGGTATCCTGAACAAAATTGAAGTCCCGCGTCGGTCGCAGATCGCCGAGTGAAAGCTCCGTTTTTCCTGAAGCAAGCTGCGTTACGATCGTTGGGATGACTGCGCGCGCCGACTGACGCGGTCCGAAGGTGTTGAACGGACGAACGATGGTGACCGGGGATTTGAACGAACGATAAAATGACGTCGCAAGAGCATCGGCAGCGATCTTACTGGCGGAATATGGCGACTGAGCCTGCAAAGGGTGATCTTCGTCGATCGGGGTGTATTTCGCAGTCCCATAGACCTCGCTCGTCGAGGTATGAATAATTCGGTCAAGGTCGAATTGCTGAGCGGCATGCAAGACGTTGAGCGTTCCAGTGACGTTGGTCTCGATATAGCTGCTCGGCGAGCGATACGAAAAGGGAATGGCGATGAGCGCGGCGAGATGAAAAACTGCGTCACACCCTTTGACTGCGGCGGCAACACCGAACGCGTCGCGAATGTCACCCGCGACGACTTCGAATTTGCCTCGTACGTCCGCGTCGCATCGATCGAGCCATCCCCATGAGCTGAACGAGTTGTACTGAACAAAAGCCACGACATCATAACCTCGGCGAACGAGTGCTTCAGTGAGATGCGACCCGATAAATCCATCGGCGCCGGTGACGAGAACACGCTTAGCCATATTGCTGCAATCTCAACGAATCGAGGTGACTGAGAACGTATAGTTCTTGTTTGCCGGCCAAGTCGTCATTCGCTCGTGATGACGCCGCGCCGAGCGAGTTCGGCAATTAGACCGTCGACGACTTGGGGAATCGTTCGAGACGTCGTGTCAAGCCGCACTTCAGGCTTCACCGGGGGCTCGTAGGGCTGATCAACGCCGGTAAAATTCAAGATCAATCCCTGGCGCGCCTTCTTGTAGAGACCTTTCGGGTCTCGCCCTTCGCAAACCTCAAGCGGCGTATCGACAAAAACCTCGACAAACTCGTCCTCGTCGAAAAGTCCACGCGCCTGTTGGCGTTCCGCGCGAAACGGAGAGATGAAGGCAACCAGCGTAACGAGCCCGGCGTCCGTCATCAGCTTGGCAACCTCGGACACGCGGCGGATGTTCTCGACACGATCCGCCTCGGTGAAGCCGAGGTCCCGACACAGTCCGTGACGCACATTGTCGCCATCGAGAAGATAGGTGTGAACGCCCAAATTATGAAGCCGCTTCTCGAGCGCATTCGCAATCGATGATTTCCCGGCACCGGATAGACCCGTAAACCATATGCAGCACTGACGCTGCCGCTTGATGCGGGCGCGCGCGACCTTGTCCAGATCGACGACTTGCCAATGAATATTGTGCGAACGACGCAATGCAAAATCGATCATGCCTGCGCCAACGGTTGCGTCTGTCAGGCGATCGACCAGAATAAATCCGCCGTTTTCGCGAGATGTCGCATATGGCTCGAAGGCGACGGGGCGATCGAGAGTCAGCTCGCATACCCCGATCTCGTTCAGACTCAGTGTCCGAAGCGGAACGTGTTCGAGCGTATTGACGTCGATCTTGTATTTGCAAATGCCGATCTGGGCCAATGCAGTCTGCGAACCAAGCCGGAAGAGGTAGGCCCGGCCGGGAAGCATCGGCTGTTCGCCAAGCCAGACAACTTTGGTGGAAAGCCGATCGGCGACTTCGACCGGGGCAGACGAAACGCAAATCATGTCGCCTCGACTGACATCGATCTCATCGGCAAGCGTGACCACGACCGGATCTCCGGCGTGCGCCTCATCTACATCAGCGCAGGCCTGCGACGATACAATTTGCTTGACGCGACTGCTTCCGCCGGAAGGAAACACCGTCACCATGTCGCCGATCGCAACGCTCCCTGACAAAATGTTTCCAGCGTAGCCTCTGAAATCCAGATGGGGTCGACAGATCCACTGAACAGGCAGGCGCAATGGCCGGTCCTGGGTGGCGCCAGCCACGTCAACTGTTTCGATCAAATCCAGGAGCGTTTTGTCATGATACCAACTCATTGCAGCGCTGCGCGAGACGATGTTATCGCCATCTACGGCCACTATCGGTATTGCAAACGTCTCCAGTTCACCTAGAGAGCGAGCGAACTTGCGGAAATCGGACGTAATGGCATCAAATGGACCTTGCTCGTAGCCGACGAGATCCATCTTGTTGATCGCCACGACGAGCTGGCGGATGCCCAGCAGGTAAGCGATGTATGCGTGACGCCTGGTCTGCGTCAAAAGGCCTTTGCGCGCGTCGACTAGGATTACGGCAAAGTCGGCCGTCGAGGCGCCGGTCACCATGTTGCGGGTATACTGATCGTGTCCCGGAGCGTCGGCGACAATGAATTTTCGACGCGGAGTGGCGAAGTAGCGATACGCCACATCGATCGTGATGCCCTGCTCCCGCTCCGCCATCAGACCATCTGCGAGCAGGGAAAAATCGAGGCGATCACCCGCCTTGCCCGCAGATTTACTTTCGCGCTCCAGGGTCGCAAGCGCATCATCAGGCAGCGCGCCGCAATCATAAAGCAGGCGCCCCAGCAGGGTGCTCTTGCCATCGTCAACGCTGCCACAGGTCAAGATCCGGAGGATTTGGCGCTCCCCTCCGCTCGGCACGACGCCGGCGCGGGCTGTTGCGAGGTCATCCCGCATCAGAAGTAACCCTCCTGCTTCTTCTTTTCCATCGATCCAGCCTGATCAGCATCGATGATGCGGCCCTGGCGTTCGGTCTGACGGGAAGCGCGCAACTCGTCAATCAAGTCGTCGACGGTCGACGCATCGGATTCGAGCGCGCCCGTCAACGGATAACAGCCAAGTGTTCGGAACCGGACACGACGCTGGACAGGCACCTCGCCCGGTTCAAGTGGCAGGCGTTCGTCGTCGACAACGATCAACGCTCCGTCCCGAACGACGACTGGACGTGGCTTTGCGAAGTAGAGGTCGACGACCGCAAGACGTTCAAGCTGGATGTAATCCCAGACATCGAACTCGGTCCAATTGGACAAGGGAAACACGCGCATGGTCTCCCCCGGCAGGAGGCGTCCATTATAAGTGTGCCAAAGCTCTGGACGTTGTCCCTTCGGATCCCACCGATGGCCGGCCTTGCGAACAGAGAACACGCGCTCCTTTGCTCGCGACTTTTCCTCATCCCTGCGCGCGCCGCCGATCGCCGCATCGAATTTGTGCTGATCAATCGCCTGGCGAAGGGCGTCCGTCTTCATGACCATCGTATGGATGGCGCTGCCGTGTGTGGTCGGCCCGATACCCTGAGCGAGGCCAACTGGATTTGTATGGACAATGAGTTCAAGTCCATGGCGCTCAGCGACCTCGTCGCGGAACGAAATCATTTCCTTGAACTTCCACTTAGTGTCGACATGGAGCAGCGGAAACGGCAATTTTCCTGGAAAAAATGCCTTCATGGCCAAATGCAGCAGGACGGTTGAGTCCTTACCGATTGAGTACAGGAGAACTGGCCGCTCAAACTGAGATGCGACCTCCCGAAAAATGTAAATACTCTCTGCTTCGAGTTCTCTTAAGCGACGATTGTTCGGCACGACTGAGGATCTATTTGGTTCGATTTACCGGCCCGGAAACGGATATTTGCCCGTCAAGCGACGTTGGCCGGGCGAGCGCGGACCGCTGGAAGAGCTGAGCAAAACGGCGGAGAAACGCTCCAAGCCAGAGCGCTCCAAAAAGCCATCTCGATTGGCGCACAGGCACTCATGACACAAGGCGTGAATACTTCGAGAGAAAGAGAGCATCGTCCGAATTGCGTATCGAATTCATCAGAGATTGGTAGGCCTCGGCGATTTTCCTTGCTTCCAGCCGTTCGTCTGCACATTCGGCAACCGGATAGATGCCGATATGGCTGACGTCGTCGTTAATGATCGCGTAAGTGAGCTGGGCCGCATTTTTAAGAACGGCGGGCCTGCCTCGAACCTCCGGCAAGCCCGGCTTCAGGCCCAATTTTCTTTTCGCCACTCTCTCCAGTTTTCCGGCGAACCTTACCCACGGTCGAGCAGATAAATCGCTTGGCCGATAGCCATCTGAAATATCTATGCTGACCTCCGAGTTGACATAGTTCAGCCAACGATAGGCTGCTATCACGCGGGCGAAAGACCACCCTTGTGAGGCAGCAACTCTGATTTTTTCGATGTACTCTGGAATAGAGGCAGGCTCCTCCTGAAGCGACAAATCAAAACCAAAAACCTCATCGCCGATGCCTACGACCGGTATGCCGAACAACGACGCCTCCAAAGCCGCGGTTGAAGTGTTGTTCAAGACAACGTCGGTGATCTTGAACAAGTCGTGAAGCGACAACTGATCTTCAGGCAGATTGACATGAAAGTTTTCCGGAAGATCGATATCCTTCAATAAGGCCGAAAACCTTACCGCGTTTTGGGAAGTGACTTGTTCACGCTTATTGGGAAACTCTCTTGGATGCACACGAAAAATAATCGAGTATTCGGAATTGGCTCGCGCATATTCGATCAGCCAGGTGAGCCATTCGTACTGATCAGAAAATATCGGTTGGGCCTCGAAGTGTTCAACGCCCGCATATCCAGCTGCAAGCCGCTCGTCGCCCGATCGCATTATAGCGAGAAGCACTTTCTGGCCTGCACGAATGCCGAAATGATCAAGCAGGCGCTGGGAGTGGGACTTGTCGCTCTTTATCGAATAGACCCATAGCGAAGTCGCATTTAGCAACTCACGCACGTGCTCGTTGATGATGTCGACCTGCTTGGTAGTACAAGGGATTGCCCTGTACTTTTCAGCTGTGGGCAGGCGATTGATCAACGAGTAGTTCGCGATGCCCTTGAACACCGTCATTTGCTGAAGCCGAAACTTATGGTGACGTCCGGCGTGCAACATGAAGTGAGGAATATTCGACGTATCGGCGAGAGAGCACACGGTCCTGTTGAGACTATAAAGAGAATTATAGGTCACGACCCGGTCTGGGCGATGGTAGGCCAAAACACGACGCATTGCGTAAAAAGCGAGCAAGACATTATGCAGGCGCGCAAGATATTCAGGCCAGAGCGCCGGCGGAATATTCGCGGATGACAGCTTGTGATTGAGCCAGAACTCGTAGAGCGCGAACTTTCCAAGAGGAATCCCGTCGATCTTGAACTCAAGATAATCGTTCGGAGTGAGTTCACGTGTCGCTTGCGCTGCCCGGCTCGCCTCCTCGGGCAGTAAGAATTCTTCGATTGCGAGCGATGGGAGCTTGAACTCGGCCGCGATGCTATCGCGACTTGCGCGACATTCGTCGCACCTCCTGCTTTTTGTTTCTTCGTCTTCAAATGGAACGTCGGACATCGCGAGGCAGCAGCGCTTGAAAAGTCCGTCGCAGCGGACAAAGACAACCTCATGTCCCGCTTTCGTGAGAGCATCGGCAACAAGCGCCTCGGGTACCGAATGGACTGAAAAAAACGCAATCGGGCTAAAAAAAAGTACTTTCATGGACGATTCGAATATCGGCTAAAGATGCGCGCGATCAGACGTCCACATTCGGACGACAGCAAACGCAGCAGCGACGTTGCTGGCCAGATCAAAAGACTTGCGAGCCCACGCATCGCCAAAAACTGGTCTCACCACCGATAACCGAGGGCCTCGTTGACCTCACGAAACCGCTTGAATTCCTTCGGATCAGCCTCGTCGAGAAACGCATAACTGTCTCTTGGCTTGTAAGGCCGCAACGACCGAACCATCGGGTAGGTCTGATCCGTCATTCGACTTACCAGGAAGCGCGCAACATCGGCCAAAAGCGGCTCCGGATCCGAAAGCAGCGCTTCGTATCGAATGACGTGCAACTCGTCACGACGTTGTCCTGACATTGCCTGGATTGAAGACTCGGCGTCCCGGCGCCACAAATAGCAAGCGCGATCGATGGGTTTCATTGCAACCCAGCGCTCCGCCGTGTCGTCGTCCACGCGGTCAGGGACACGATGCCCGTCAACGAACTTGTACGGCCAATAGTGATGCTGGAGGGCCTCATCCGTCAGCCAGTTTCTTTGAAGAAGCGAGTAAACGACGTCGCGTCCATCTCTCAGAATGAGGAGAAACTTGGCTTCAGGCAGAGCTTCACGCAAATTCGAAATAAAGCCGATGACATTGATGGTCTTGATGGCCACCCGCAAATTTCGTTCGTTGATGTAGGCCAACGCGTCGGCGGTGTTCGCAATGCTGCTCCAGCGATGGATCAATTCCTTCCACGGCATTGAATTGAGAATGAGAGTCGTATCATTCGGCCGCAAATTGACCCTGCGTGCGTGAGCCGATTCAACCAGCAGATCCTCATGCAAATACATACGCAGCAGAAGGAAGGCTATGTTCTTGCTGATTTCATTACGCTCGAGCAATCGCATCAGAATGTGCACGATTTGCGGCTCGTAGTGATACTCCATTCCCTCAAATGTGCTGATGATCTGACCAAAAACGCTGGTTCCGGAACGAGGACACCCGGTGATAATGACGGTATCCTGGATATTTTGAAGCTGTCGTTCAGCTAGTTCGTATTGCATGCGTGAGATGTCTTTCGGAACGATCAATTTCCAGCAGCTGAGTCGCGTCGCCCGTGCAACAGGCTCGACACAACCAAGCTGTTTAATTGTATTTGCGGAACACGGGCTTGACCGCGGGACCTACAAGATATTTCTCAGTGCCTTGGTCCAGCGCTTTGCGATAGATGGCAAAAGTCTTGTCCAGAGCATTGGCCGTAATTTCGAGCTCCTCGTCGCCATGCCGATAAGAGAATCCGATCCAGGGCATCAAGACGCCGTTGCGGACCATCTCTTGCCCAAAAATCGTACGCAATTCGGGCGACGGAGCGCCATCAGAGCTAAGCGTTACGAAGTATGGCGCGCAGGGTGCTCCCACAATTTTGAAACTGTGCGCCACGCCGTGCTGACAGGTAACCTGATCAAATATTTTCAGGAGCCTAGTTCCATAGTTCCAATGATGTTCAATGACCTTATTTCGCTTCATGAAGTCGACGGTGGCGACGAAGGCGCCCAAACCACACATTTCCGCGCCGTTCGTGGTGGAAAGCAGGAATACTCTTTCGCGGCCCGGAAATTCAATTGAACCCAATTCCATGATCTCGCGCTTTCCGGCGACACACGACACCGAAAAGCCATTCGCCATGCCTTTGCCGAAGGTACAAAGATCCGGGGTAATGCCGTAAAAATATTGCGCGCCCTTTAGATGCCAGCGGAAGCCCGTGATCATCTCATCAATAATGAATACAGCGCCATGTTTCCGGCAAAGCCGTTGAACGCCGTTGAGAAAGCCCTCCTTGGGCTCTTCCATCGACATCGCTTCCAGAATAACGCAGGCGAATTGGCCGGGATGACTGTCGAGCAACGCTTCCAGCGACGCAAGGTCGTTGTAGTGGAACGTCTTGGTCAAGGTCGAAATATTCTCGGGCACGCCGTTCGTCAAAGTGGTCGAACCGATGAACCAATCGTCATAGGAGAAGAATGGATGCTCCAGACAGCGCGCCACCAAATCACGCTTCGTGTATGCGCGAGCCAATTTCACCGCCGCCGAGGTAGACGTCGATCCATTCTTGGTAAATTTCACCATGTCGATTGAATCGATAAGATCGATAATCGTCTCCGCGGCCTCGAGTTCGATCATGGAAGGACGCGTCAGGCTATTGCCGTATTCTATCTGCCTGAAAGCAGCTTGATTGATCTCATCCTCTCCGTAGCCGACATTCACGCCGCGCAGCCCCATACCATAGTCGAGCAGCATCGATTCGTCCGCGCCATAAACGTAGGCGCCCTTGCCGCGCTTCAGGATTTGAGGAGCGTTCGACGGAAACTGGTCATATCCGCGCGAGTAAGTGTGGGCTCCGCCCGGAATGGCTCTAAGAAGACGCTCCTGATAGCTGCTCACTTCAATTCTCCTCGTAACCGCGCTGACATCAACGACTCGGCCATGATGGCGTCGCACAACTCATCGATTTCGATAGACTTGTAGCGCTCAACGACCCAAGCAGCCGTGTACGCGTGATGGAATCCCTTGAATTCCCGGAGCGCATCGACGGTGCTCGCATAGATCGACCCTTCGATGAAATAGTAACGCCCCTCAACATCCTGACGTCTCACACCGTTCGGCTGGCTGTCGAGCACGGGCCTGAGGCATCCGGACTCGATCGAAAAAAGAAACGACGGATGACTGGCTTCCGCTTCCGAGACGCTGACGATACTCCTGATGTCGTCGTTGGTTGCCAGCCGTTCGAGCGCTCCTGTTATGTCCTTGCCTTCGCGCAGCGGCGAGGTCGGCTCCAGAAGCGTCACGATGTCGTAGTAGGATCCAGTACCAGCCAGGTGATCAACTGCATGCAGAATAACATCGATGCTCTTGGCTGCGTCGTCGGCCAATTCCGCCGGCCTCAGAAATGGAACATGAGCTCCAGCGCGCCGGGCAACAGCCGCAATGTCTTCGCCATCGGTGCTAACGACCACGCCATCGATGTAAGGACAGGAAAGCGCCTGCTCGACGCTCCAGACAATCAGGGGTTTTCCGCAAAGCGGACGAATATTCTTTCCCGGCAGTCCCTTGGATCCTGCCCGAGCCGTGATCAGTCCTAGAACTCGCTTGCCGTTGATCACGTCTTGGTATCCGACAGGCGCCGAGCTGCGATAAAGTACCAGGGCATCAGAAGCGGGCCAGAAATCTGCATCCGTGCACCGTCGGTCGTTCGGCGGGTATAAGTTCCGAGGCCCTTGTGAGACGGCCGAGGAAGATCGATGGTGATTTCAAACGGAATGGATTGAAGACCACCGTATCCCAAGGAAAGCAGGAACTTCTCGACGACTGGCAAGGAATAGACGTTGCAGAAGCCTTTCCCTTTTTCTTGATAATTCTCGTCATATTCCTGAATTTCGATCGTGCAGGTCGCCTGGCCATCGAAGAACAGGGACGACAGGCAAATCCACTTTGCACGTGTTGCCGCGAATGATCGTAGAGGTCTTTTGAATTCGGGAAGCCAGCTCAGAGTTTGGAAACTAACGAGGCAGTCGACGTCTCGGCAAACCTCGGGATCCAGCTTATACAAATCGCCGCTCAACAGCCTGGCTCGGCTGAGACCATGTCGCTCATAAATCGCGTTACCCCGCGCCACCAGGTTTGGATTCAAATCGATGCCGGTGAACGTCGCGTTGGGAAAGTGATTTTGCATGTAAAAAAGATTGGCCCCCTGACCGCAGCCAATATCCAAAACGCGAGACACCGCGTCCGGCTTCATGGCGCCGATCTGTTCGAGCCACGCACAGAAGGCCAATGTGCTTTGATAGGGCTCATCGAACTGACGCTCATGATAGGCGTAGTCCAAATCGTCGTTCAGCCACTCCGTTGTTCTCTGCATTTGCGGCCTGTTATTTACGCTCGCCTAGGGTTGCATCGAAAACTTCGAATTCAAAGACACTTCGAAATTCAGAGACAAGCCTGAAATTCCCACGCTACCGCAGTCCGGGTGACTCAAGCGCCACACGGAGACTCCGCCAGATGCGAAGCAGATTGAAACGCGCCATCGCAATGGCGCGTGATTGGGCCGCCTTTTCTAAGCGGCGACGACCAAGTCCGCGTCGAGCAGGACGCGTACCTTGCGGCCGAGCATCTCCAAGAGAATTGATACGCGATCACGGTCAGCGAGGCCATTGAAGAGGCCAGCATTGTCCATAAACGCACCCGCCAACACCCTCACCTTGTCACCCGGCGCGAAGGTCGGCCGCGTATCCATCCGAATGAAACCCTTGTCGTCCTCGCGCGCTTTCAGCGCGTTGACGATGCCGATCGGCACCATGGCTGGCGCATCACCATTGGTGACGAGCCTCGCAACGCCAAAGGTCGACTGGATCGAACGCCAGCGCTGCGTCGCCATATCGATGGCGACGAACATGTAGCGCGGGAACAGCGGCTTCGCCGTGAAGTCGACTTTGCGCGCGTGCCGACGGCGCTTGAGATAGCGCGGCAGGTAGACCTGATAGCCCTGGCGAATGAGATTTTGTGTCGCCTTCGCTTCGCAGTTCACCTGGGTCTGCACGACATACCAGACGGTCTCAGCCGCATCGGTCATCTGGCGCCTCCGCCCGCGGCATTGAGACGCAACCTCAACAAGGCCGGCGCCAACACCCGTTCGGCGCCAACGGCGGCGATCGCCGTTTCATAGGATTGCATCGCACGCGTCACGTCCGTCACCAGCACCGCGTCGAACTTTCCCTCGACGTCGGCAAAGGTCTTGACCACATCGACGCCAGCGAATTTTGCGGCCGTGCTGCGCGCATCGACCACAGCGACGATGGTGATGCCGGCGTCGAGCGCACAAAGGATGGCGATCTCGGCAAGATCCGATTGGCCAGCAAGCACCAGCCCCTCGAAGCCCCTGCCCTTGGCGGCTTCGAAGGCCTGCACGCAGTCACCCTTGGCGAGGCGAAAAAAGGAAAACGAGTTGGACAGGTATTGCACCGTCAGCCGCGACTTCTCAGCGAAACCCTGCGGCGTCAGGTAGTAGGCGTAGCGGCGGGCCGGCGCGTCATGCACCTTGACCAGACCCTTTTTGACGCAGCGCTTGAGATAGGCGTTGACCAGACCGAGAGCGATGCCGAGCTCGGACGCAATATGGCGCTGCGAGCGCTCCGCGTCGCTTTCCAGCGAACTGAGCAACCCGAGAACGATCCTCTCGTCCGCGTGGTCGGTTTCCAGCAGGCGATCCATCTTTGGCACCTCTTCATGAAAGAGTTTAGCTCGTTCACCCCGTGAACGTCAAGCGCGTCGTTCAAAACGTGAACACATAAAAATACAACAATATCAGAGTGATATATCGTTCCAGATTGGCCTAAGGACCAAAATGCTCTAAGGAACGAGCGAAAAAGCACCGCTCCCAATAACGAGAGGCTGTCCGTATTTGGCCTCGTGTTCAGTTTGTGGGTTAGCAGTGCCCCAATTTCCCGTTAAAGAGCCCGATATGAAAAACTTGATCCGCTATCGCTACAACACCATGGCCGCTGAGTCGCCCAATGGGGAATGGACGTGGCGGGTAATTCTGGAAGAGCCGAAAGGCTTCAGAGAGGTCCTTGCAAAACGCCTAATGGTCAATGTCCCTTCCTTTAGCAAGGAGGATGAAATGCCGGTCGTAGGACGGAAGTTTCACATGGCTTGCCGGGGCACGTTCCGTCTCGACGAAGATGGCACGGGGACTGTTGATCCTTAGCCGCCTTGGGAAGCCGCTTCTTTTCATAGCCGCGAGATGGATTTGCCATCTCCCTTCTAGGGGTCGACCGACGAGCGTTGCCTCTCAACAACGTACGTTCCCCCACTTCAACTTCGCGAGCAAATTCCCTGGTTGGAGCTGATGCGCCTTTTCGACCCGAAATCACGAGCAAGCGGAAACGTTTGCTGATGTCGTTTCCGAAAAGCCGAGGCGTAGTTCCGGAAAGGGTTCAGCGCCATCAGCTTGTGAACGTCAAAGCCGACGTTCATAATGAACTTAGCCGAACGTTTTGGATAATATCAGTTCCTTAGTAATTTCACCGGCGATTGAAGCAAGCGAATGCCAATTGATGATCACTATTGGTCGACAGAACGGCGCTCGCAGCGCCGCTCTCGTTTGTTGGGCCGAGCAGGCCGCGCATAGAGTTCAACTCATGGAGGATAATGGTTGGAACCAGCTTGATACGGTCAGATTAATCCTCGCGTCGATAGTGGCAGTCGATCATGCCGTCGGCATTTTTGTTTCCCCGTTCGATCTCGTCGGCTCGCAAATCAGCGATGCCTTGTCTCAGGCAGCCGAAGTCGCGGTCGAGCTGTTCTTTCTGACCTCAGGCCTGGTCATCGGTCGATCATTGATCGGCAAGTCCCATTATGGCGATGCGCTCTTTCTGGTCTTCATGACGCGGCGGATTGCGCGAATTTATCCACCTCTTCTGTTCAGTGTTTTGCTTACCGTTGCGATGGCCTTGATCCTGCGCGCGCTCGGCCTCGATCGATATCATGGTACGGCGCAAGCTCTCACAAGGGATTCATTTTCTTATCTCGACAACCTCAGGGACGTCGGACGAGCGCTGCTGACGTTCGGTTTCAGGGGCGGGCTCACTGGATCATCAAACGGACCATTATGGTCTCTGGCGTTGGAAATGCAGGCCTACGTTGTTGTTGGTCTGCTCGCTCAGGCATTTTATTCCAAACGAATATGGATGGCGATTTTGTGCTTGATTGGCCTAGCTTTCGCAATTCGCGCTCGCGAAGGCGGCCCCCTCAATGAGCTTTCCGTGATCTGTTTCGGCTTATTCGCGCTTGGCGTTTTGCTGAACATCGCAAAGCCGAGCTTTCCTAAGCTGTTACCACCGATACCGATCGATTTTTCCTACAGTCTTTATATTTTGCACTTTCCGACCATGCTTTTTATATTCTTTTTAACATGCCAGGAAGAAGTATCAGCGGCGAAGGCCTGGCTCCTCGTTTCGGTCTCGCTAATCGTAGCGTTTGCCATGTCAGTCTTGTCAGGAATTTTCATCGAGCGCCACCGAGGCCCGCGTCTTCGTTTGGAAATTCGAAAAGAAGCTCTGAAGCATTAACGGCGCTTCTTCTAAATGAAGCTCGCTTAAGGACCTGCGATGCCCCACGACGACGGCGCCAATGTCAACTATTTCGTTCACGAGTTAAACGCCCCAAAAAAGGTTGGCCATGAAGCGGGTGAAAAAAGGATCATCGCGGCCGCTGCGCCGCCCAACGACAACATCCGCCTCGTTTTCCAGGAGCGGCCCAAGAAACTCCACCAGAAGTTCTGGGGGTTCTTGCAGATCGGCGGAAATGATGCCGTAAAACGAGCCGCTCGCCGCGGCTTGTTATGGAAAGCCACGTCATAGCCGCCCGCAACCTGGACTGCGCCAATCGGCGCCCAGGGTCCAAGCATGCCAGTTGTAACCGGCGCTCCGCCGGCGCCTATTTTGGCCGGCATTGCCGCTGGCGCCGGCTTTTTCGGCTTGGTAATGCTGCCCTCCCAACATTTCGAGTGAATGACATTGGCAGACACCAAGCCATCTCGACGCCTGCTTTACGTCGTCAACGAAGATTGGGCCTTCCTACTCAACCGCTTGCCGATGGCGCGCGCGGCCCGCAAGGCGGGCTTCGAGGTTCACGTGGCAACACGCGTCAATGAGGGCGCGGAGGCCATCACGGCGGAAGGTTTCACCCTGCATCCGATCCCGCTACGGCGCGGCGGGCTCTCGCCTCTCGCCGCCATCAAAGTCATCTCCGAACTCCGAGCAATCGCCGCACGCATCAAACCTGACATTGCGCACCACTCCGGCCTGCAGTGTTGCGTCTATGGCTCGATCGCAGCACTTGGTCGGGCCTATCCCTACGTGAGCGCGCTGACCGGCATGGGCTATGTTTTTACGTCCGTCACGTTGCGGACGCGTGTGCTGCGCGCGATCCTCAAGATGATCCTGCCGTCACTGCTGGGGCGGAAGGACGACGTTGTGCTGGTTCAGAATCCGGACGATCGCGCAGCGCTGACCGATCTCGGAATCGATGAGACAAAGATCGTTCTGATTCCAGGGTCCGGCGTCGACACCGACGGGCTCCAGCCCTTGCCTGAGCCTGAAGGCCCAATCACCTACGGCTTCGCGGGGCGCCTCTTGACCGACAAGGGCATCCGCGCATTGGTCGGCGCGCACGGTATCGTTCGCGATCGCGGCCTCCAGACCAACCTCCTCATTGCCGGCAATCCCGATCCTGCCAACCCGGCCTCCGTCTCGTTGCAAGAGGTGGATGAATGGAGCAAACGTCCCGGCATCACCTGGCTCGGCCACGTCACAGATATCGCGTCGCTTTGGCGGCGCTGCCATTTTGCTGTCCTCCCCTCGCACCGCGAAGGCCTGCCCGGCGCGCTGATGGAGGCGGCCGCTTGCGGGCGCGCCATGATCGCAACCGATGCGCCGGGCTGCCGTGAGATCGTCATTGAGGACCAGACCGGCCTTCTGGTTCCGATTGAGGATCCGGAGGCTCTTGCGGCGGCGATCGAAAAATTGGCCACTTCGCCCGAGTTGCGCACGCGATATGCCAAAGCGGCGCGCGATTTGGTCGTCAGCAGACTTTCGACCAAGATCATCGGCGGGCAGATAGTCCGACTCTACAAGGAACTCGCCGCCCCGCGGTCCTGAATAGAACCCCTCCGCGGGTCTCCGGTATAGATCGGCTCCTTACTCTCCTCCATCTTCCAACGAAAACTCTCCACTCTGGCGAGAACCCCGCTATGAGCGAGTTGGTGTCAACTCGAATGGCGAACTTCAAAACAGTCGAACACTATCGGTTCTCATCAGAGAAAGCGAGGCAACCGCCTGACTGACTATTAGGCGTTTCGGACTACCTTGACCTGACATAGGGTGAGCCTTTCGCCTAACCAAATTCAAATATCGGGACCTGTTTCGGTGAAGACCGAGGTAAAACGCGATGCTCGTTGTTGCGTCAGCTTTCTAGCAACTGTCGGAGCAACGGTTTCAAGCGCCCGGCGGTAACTTTTGCGGGCAACATCGACGTGTTAGTAGACTGTATCCGTCAGCAAGGGAGGCCTAACCAAACAAGGGGATCTGCGTTTTCAAACTTTTAAGGGCTTCCATAATGGTCGACGAATCCCACATGCGTTTTCCGTGCCAGTGCGGAGTTGAATACCGAATTGTGCCTAAAGAGATTCCGCTGACAAAGGACGAAGTGATCGTTTGCGAGTGCGGGCGCCCGATCGGAAACCAAGGAAAGTACAGTACGCGATACTTCGACTATCAGAAGGAGAAGTAGCCGCGAAGTACGGCCTCGGAGAAGCCTCCCCGGGATACATGGACGGGTACTATCCGAGTTTGAACTATTCGAGCGAATGAGCTAGCCGAACCCCAGATATTCAAGGGGGCCTGTCATGAGATTTCTGACGCAGGGCGAAGCACATACGCGCTCGTTCATTAAGGCTGTAAGTTGGCGGATTACCGGGTCGATCGATACCTTCGTGATCAGTCTATTTGTTACAGGGAAATTTGGGCTCGCCGGAACGATTGCCGGAGTAGAGGTCGTCACAAAGATTGCGTTGTATTATTTTCATGAGCGAGTGTGGGCGATCATCCCGTGGGGAAAATAAGAGTTCAGTACGAGGCCAACCGAACCGCCAACACAGACGCCCGCCCCCCGCGAGATCCGGCCGCGCAACTGTGGTGGCGAAGTTTGCGTATGTTGGTGACCCGGAGTCTAGGAAGTGGAGCATGTCGTTTCTCGTTTCATCCGGAAGACGCCGCCATTTTGAGATATCGCGCAGTGAAAGCTGCGTGTGAATGAACGAGCAGCCGACCAATAATAATTGGCAGACCCATACCGCCACCGGCTCCGAAACTTGGATATGTGTGCCTTAGGTCATGTATGCGAACGCCCTCAAGGCCGGCGAACGCGGTGATAGCCTTCCATGGACTCTTGAGGTCAGGGCGTGGCTTTGCGGGGTCTGCTTTGGTCGCAAGGCCTTCGCGGACAAACAGGATTGTGGATGGCAGATAGCTCCCCTATACCTAGCACCAACAACAAGGCCGAATGGCACAGTCACCAGCCTTGCACGGACCCGCCCTGTTCGACCCGCCGCCGGAGCTTTCCGAATGCCCGTCCCGCATGCCTCACAGGCCCTCAAGCGCTTCACCGTCCTCGATCTCACGCGCGTCCGGGCCGGCCCCACCTGCGTACGGCAGCTGGCGGATTGGGGCGCCAACGTCGTCAAGATCGATGCGCTCCTGGAAGATGCCGGCGGGGAACAGCTCGGTGGCCCGCGCCATGGTTCGGACTTCCAGAATTTGCACCGCAACAAACGGGCAATCGCGCTGAACCTGAAGAAACCGGAAGGCATCGAGGTCTTTAGACGGCTGGTGGAAAAAGCCGACGTCGTGGTCGAGAATTTCCGGCCCGACGTGAAGGCAAAGCTCGGCGTCGACTATGAGAGCGTGCGCAAGATCAACCCGCGCATCGTCTATGGCTCGATTTCCGGTTTCGGCCAGGACGGCCCCTATCACAAGCGCCCGGGCTTCGATCAGATCGCGCAAGGCATGGGCGGGCTGATGTCGATCACCGGTGCACCAGGCGAAGGCCCGATGCGGGTCGGCATTCCCGTCGCCGACCTCACCGCGGGTTTGTTCTGCGCGATGGGCATCCTCACCGCCCTTCTCGAGCGTGACGTCTCCGGCGAAGGCCAATGGGTGAAGACGTCGCTGTTGCAGGCGCAGATCTTCATGCTGGATTTCCAGGCCTCGCGCTGGCTGATGGAAAAGGACGTCGCCAAGCAGGCCGGCAACGATCACCCGACCTCGATCCCGACCGGCGTGTTCAAGACCTCCGACGGCTATATCAACATCGCCACCACCGGCGGACGAATCTGGCAGCGTTTTTGCGAGGCGCTCGGCGACCCCGATCTCGCCAACCGGCCCGAATACGCCACCGCACCCGATCGGTCAAAGAACCGAAAGGCACTCAACGCCGAGATCGGCAAATTCACCGAGAAGAAGTCGAGCGAAACCTGGGTCAAGGAATTCAACGCCGCCGGCGTGCCGTGCGGCCCGATCTATTCCATCGACCAGGTGTTTGCGGACGCACAGGTCGAGCACCTCGGTATGGCGCAAGATGTACCCAACACGGAGGGCCGTCACATCCGGCTGGTCGGCCAGCCCTTCACGCTGTCGCGCACTCCAAGCAGGATGGCGGCGCGACCGCCCGAATTCGGCGAGCAGACTGAAGAAGTGCTGTCAGAGTTTGGATTTACGGCCGAGGAGATCAAGTCGCTGCGTCAGGGCAAAGTGGTTTAGTCTAAACCGACTCGCACCCACAATTTTCCGCTGCAAGATTCTCCCAACCTTGTACGGCGAGTCGTATACCTTCCTCGAACGGCCGCGGGACCACGCCCAACAGTGAGACCATGGCCTCTGTCGAGAATTCAGGACTTTCTTCAAAGCGACGCAAGATATCCGGATTTGGCGTCCTGAATCCTGCTCGACTCAAGAGCTCCAACAGCGCGATAGCGGGCGAAATGGGAACGGCCACGAATGATCGATTTAGACCTTTTGCCTTCGCACATGCCGCAGCCATCTCGCGCCAGGTTAGCGCTGGCCCAGCAACCGCAAAAGCGGCCGGTGCATCCCATGTTCTCCGAACTGATTGAAAAATGCACTCAACCACGTCGTCAATGTAGATAGGGCGAACCATCTGTCGCCCACCGCCTGGAACCGGCAGGATCGGGAAACGCTGCAAGGCAGCTACTAATCGTTGAATATTCCGTTCCTGGGAGCCCCCATAAATCATCGCCGAGTGCAGCATAACCCCACGCTTGTCGCTTGCCAGGAACACTCGCTCCGCTGCGCGCACTTCGTCGGCAGCGGCATTTGGCACTTTCGAAAATCGCCATGTCGACCCCATGACAATTACCTGCACTCCAGGACGACAGCATTTTAATATGGTGCTTGTATATCGAGCGTGAGCGCAAGAGATGACCCGGTCGGCATCTCTCAACGCCTCGTCGACGCCTTCGGATGTCTGAAGGTCGGCACTAAATCCGTCCGGCAGACGACGCGACACCTTTCGTACGACCAACCCGACATTTTCGAGCTTCCGGCAAAGCCGTTGACCGATATCCGACGAAGCGCCAAAAAGTACAATCACTAGTCTGAAGCCTCTCAAGCGAAGCCGTTCGACTTAGCAGAAAATCGACTCAGCGCGCACTCCCTACACGCTCCATAAGCGCGGTCAGTCACTATACCCGGTCCGCCACAAAGGCCGCACGGCGGTCGAACCGTCCGCCGAAAGGCGGTGGCACTAAGGCAACCCGAAGGCCTCATTACCAAAATGGCTTTCGCCAAGGCAAGGATTCAGGGCATAGAGACTGAGAAATCAATTGCGGCAGAGCAGATGGCATTCGACACCTCCTTCCATGTAAAGGAGAACTATCGTCCCGATATAGATGGCTTGCGCGCCTTCGCCGTGGTTTCAGTTGTTTTATATCACGCGTTTCCGAAAGCGGTTCGTGGTGGCTACATCGGCGTTGATGTCTTTTTCGTCATTTCGGGTTTTCTCATCTCGTCGATTCTCTTGAAGGAAATGTCCGACCGAAGCTTCACGTTTTCCCGCTTCTATGGCCGGCGGGTCCGACGCATCTTTCCAGCCCTTGCCGTGTGCTTGACTGGCGTTCTGGCCTACGGATTCGTTTGCCTGCTTCCGTCCGAATTCATGCAACTCGGCAAGCATGTGTTTTTCGGTGCAGCCTTCCTCTCCAATATCGCCATATGGAGCGAAGCGGGTTATTTCGACATTGCGGCGACGTTAAAGCCGCTGCTACATCTGTGGTCATTGGGGATCGAGGAACAATTCTACATCGTCTGGCCAGCCCTTCTCTGGACAATCTTCCAAACGAAGGCATCTTTGGGACGTCTGCTGGTACTGATGTTTCTTGCCTCATTCGCAATAAATATTTGGTTGTCGAGCACCAGCATTGTTGGTGATTTTTTTCTCCCCTTCCCGCGCTTTTGGGAGTTGTTGCTAGGCGCAGGACTAGCTTACCAAAATCAAGTTGTACTTGCGCCCGCGACGCGATCCTGGCTCTCGCTCGCGGGCCTAGTAGCGTTACTTACGTCTGCAGCATTCTTCACACCGGAGCTACGCTTTCCAGGATGGCTTGCACCACTGCCGGTCGCAGGGGCCGCAGCATTGATCTTTGCAGGTCCAGAGGCAGTCGTGAACCGGTGGTTTTTATCCGATCGCAGGATCGTCTTCGTCGGATTGATTAGCTACCCACTCTATCTCTGGCATTGGCCGCTAATCTCTTATGCTTACATCATTCGTCTCGGCAAACCGCCTACGCCCTTGATGGCTGCGGGACTGGTGGTCGCCAGCTTCGTTTTGGCTTGGATGACCTACCGGCTTGTCGAACGCCCGATCCGTTTCGGTACGCACCCGGCCCGTGGCACGAGAGTCGTTGCCATTTGGGTAGCAGCCCTAGGCGTGGTGGGGCTCACAACCTGGACGTTGCATGGTTTTCCGGGACGTTTTCCTGCTCTTCCCAGCCTCGACATTAGAAAAATCAGTGAAGCGAGAAATGATCCTGTTTTCCAGGCTACCCAAGGCATGGATGTGCAGGATTATGACCACACGTGGATCGCCCATCTGGGCCAGGGGGAACGCAAGCTGGCACTTAGCGGTGACAGTTTGCTGTTTCAGTTTGGACCCAGACTGCAACACTTAGCCGATACAGGGCAGCTGCGAGCCAACACCTATTTCGTCGTCGGCGGCAGCTGCGCGCCAGTACCTGGGATTATTCAGCAGGGCGACTTTGCGCATTGCGCGAATATGCCCGATCTCCTTCTTGAGTTGGTCCAACGTGAAGGCATTGCAAACGTGGTTTTGGGCGCGTCGTGGGCCGGGTACCGCGACACCAGCTTAGGGATTCAACGAGGAGGCAAGCGACTTTCCCTCGGAACCGTGGAAGGACGAGAAGCCTTTTATGCCAACCTAGAAGACTATATCCGCCTGCTTCAGCGGTCGAAAGCCAACGTCTATTTGATCTTAGGACCACCCATCCAGGGTGTTCGCTTCGACCCAAATAAGATGGTAATTCGCAGCCCGATTGGCTTTTCGGTAGCCCCCGATGTCGACAAAGATGTCCCGATTGCCGAATTGCGAGCCGGGTATGCCGATATTGACAACGACCTGCGCCGCATCGCAGAGCGAACAGGGGCAACAACGCTCGACGCCTTCCCCGATATTTGCGGCAATAGCGACGGCTGTTCACCTTTCTATGCGGCGGCCGAGCCAAAATATTCAGATGGTATGCATTTGCGTCCGTCCTTTGTTCAAAGGCACGTGCATTTCCTCGATTTCTTGCTGGAGTAGCTTGTTGTCTCTTCGGGTCCACCGACAAAACCGAGCTGATCGTGCAAAGCAACTCCGGCGGGGGCACGTAATCCATGATGCCGTTCAGTCTGGGAAAGTAGCGGCGTGCGAATCTCGCAATCACCCGAAATCAGGAGTCGTCGCCACCCGTGACGGTATCGTGTTTCCTTGCTATGACGGAGCGCACCTGCGACACGGACGATTGGGCGTGGTGATCGTGCGTTTTGGCGGCCAGCTCTTCGGTGGCGGGCGCAACCATAAGCCCCACGGCAACATTTACCGCACCGGAATGGTGGATTTTGTTCCCGAATGAATACTCAGCCTGAGCAATGGTTGATCGCCGGCCGACGGCATTTATCGACCGCAATAAGACGCATCGACCAATCAAACAAGAGACGCTTCTTCGCGGTCATTATCGCCCTGACGCCCTTGATCGTCTTCACAAAATGGTTCGCGGTACTCCACGGCATCTTTACCTACGACGACCTCGATCTAATCGCCGTGGTGCGGACGGTGCCGCTCGGGCAGTCGCTACTGATGATGCACGGTGACGTGCCGTTGCCGCTGTGTCGCATTTTTTTCGAGGTGATGTACTCGCTGTTCGGCGTCACGGAATTTTACTGGAATCTGTATTTCCTACTGTTGATTGGTGCCGTCAACATCACCGCAGTCGCGCTACTGGCAGCTCTCGGCACCAATCTGATCATTTTGTCGCTGTTCTACCTTACCACGATATCGGCCTCGGTATGGAGCTATACGGCGGTCGGCTACTACTCGATGAGTATTTATTCCCAGATTGGGTTGTTAGGCCTCATCGGCGTGCTTGGAATTGCGCTCTGGCGTAACGGCGGTTCGGCCAATTACAAATGGTTGAGCCTTGCCGCAAGCGCGCTGCCGCCATTCATTCACCCCTCCGGAGCTTACGTGCCTGTCGCCGTCGCAGGCGTTGCGTATTTCACCGAGTTTGCGCAACCCGGTGGCAGCCGTTCACCATTTGCGATGTTTGACGCGAGCCTGCGATGGCTCACGATCGGGCTGATCACCATCCTTGTGATCTTTGCATCGTTTTTCGTCACAGTGCAGGGGCACTCTGGTCCGTTTCTTTCAATGGCGCACAACCCATTAACGGCCGCCGCACTTCTAAGAAGCCTGTATGCGCTGCTGACGCAAGGCATGGCCCTTGAACTATTGAGGCCGCTGATTCCCCGGCTTCTTTCCCGTGTGGATCTAGCCGCGCAGGGCGTCGCAGCACTGATTTTGACGTGTGTGTTGGTCGTGATCAGCCTGCGGAAACTCGAAGGCCCGCAGCGCTGGAATTATCTAGCCCTGCTGGTACCTGCCCTCGCTAATATTGTGGTCGTGTCGTTTGGTCGCCGATTAACCGGCGTTGAGGAAGTGGTCAACACGCTGGGCAAGTACAATAGCTTTTCATATCTTTGGTTTGCCATCAGCACTTTCTATCTAGTCGGTTGTCTCGCGTCGAAAATTCCATGGCGCTGGCAACGCATTGCGGCTGCGGCGGCGCTCACGCTGGCGGCCGTGTTGTTTGTTGCTTATGCGCGTCAAGCGAACCGGTATGCCACCGAGGCGGTGGCACGTACTCGGCAAATGAATGATCTCCTTGCCACCTTCGGCGACTACGCCGCCCAGACCGCGCCCAGGCCGTTACGCATTCCAACACTGGATGGCGCGTTCATCTTCCCCGATCATCGCCTTCTAGCGTTTTACAACCTCGTAAGTTATCGGCCGTTCTTCAAAAGTTTTGACACCCGCCTAACGTTGTTGCGCAACGCCGCAATGCAACAGCGAGGTTTGGATGACGCGACGCTGGTTTCGAGTTTGCGTCAAGCAACGGACCCTGAATTTCTACAGGCAATGACCAAGGACGAGCGATTGCGCGCACTCTATTTTGGCGGCGTTGAGCTGGAGCCTTCGCCGAATTTGCTATCTGGTGGTGAACCTTTGAGTCTCGTCGAGAGCCGGCTCGAGCAGGCGGACGTTATACATCGCGACGTTCATTCGATTTCGTTCGCGACGAGAGGAGGCGCGACATTAATGCTGCGAAAGGACGAGTGGGATCCCGAGCAGGATCACGTTCTTTCGATGCACGTTGACGCCTCGCCAGACACGCCGCGGCCGGACGGCAAAGCTGTACTTATTGTAAGCTTTGAGGGTCGACTGCCTATTTCCTATGAGCCAAATTCGCTCAGTTGGGCGCCGGATGTCCATGAGCTGTCGGTCGACCTGCTGCAACTGTACTCGTATTCGCTGAACGATCGGGTTAGCAACCTCATTCTACGGTTTCCTCGCGCCGGGCGATACTCCGTCTCCAATATCAGGTTCGCCCGCTAATGGGCGCGAACCTCGCCCGTCCTTGCAGTGGTTGCGTTGCTGGATTACAACCGCTGTGCTAAGTGGTCGCCATGAGTTTGGCCCAGGATAAACAGAAAGAGATTGCCTTTTTTGATAGCCATGCGGCCGCGGCGGCCTATGACGTCTTTACGCCCGAAACCAATGACCGTTTGATCACCACCTGCATGCGGCTTGTAGGTTTGGAGCAAGGCGCACGCATTGCTGACCTTGGTTGCGGATCCGGCGTATTCACCAATCTATTGCGGCACCAGGGCTACAATCCCGTCGGACTTGATCTTAGCCCAAAGCTGATTTCTCTCGGGCGCGCCAATTATCCCAATGTCGAGTTTTTAGAGGGCGACGTTGAGAGCCTTCCGTTCCCTGATTGTAGTCTTGACGGAGTGCTGTTGAGCGGGTTGGTTCACCATTTACCCAACCCCAGCCGTTGCGCGACCGAAGTCTTCCGAGTGCTGAAAAGCAACGGCTCCTTCGTCGCATTTGACCCCAACCGTATGAATCCTTTCATGTACCTTTACCGAGATCATTCGTCGCCATTTTACAGCTCAGTTGGCGTAACCGAGAATGAGCGACCAATCCTCGCCTACCAGGTTGCTTCAGTGTTTCGCCAGGCCGGTTTCACTGTAGGAACCGACTATCTTTCGGGTCTCAGCTACCGCTATCTTGCATCGTCTAGGCTGCGCTGGGTGCTTCCCATATACAATGTGCTTGATCGTGCGTTGTTTGCGCCCAGTATCATGAAGCCGTTCCGCTCTTTCGTCTTAACGTATGGCAAGAAGCCGTGACGACCATCGACCTCATAGAAACCTCTCGTGCGACAGAATCGCGCGCGGCTGATCTCACGGTAGTTGGCGGAGCCGGTCACGTAGGTATTCCGCTAGTACTAGCTTTTGCGGCCAAGGGGCTGACCGTTAACGTCAACGACTTGAACACCGATAGCCTCGCAACGCTTGCGGCTGGGCGACTTCCCTTCATCGAATATGGTGCCGACGAGTTGCTCACGGACGCGCTTCGCAATGCAAAGCTGCTATTCAGCAACTCGCCCGCGGCCATTTCCAAATCGAAGCCGGTGATCATCACTATCGGAACACCCGTCGACGAATTTCTTAACCCGGAACGCCACGTTATCCTTGATTGTATCGACAGTCTGCTTCCGTATTTGAGCGACGGACAGCTTCTGGTGCTGCGCTCGACCCTATATCCGGGAACGACCGAATCCATTGCTGTTCACCTCGCCCGAAGAGGACGAAACCTGAAGGTGGCTTTTTGCCCAGAACGGATCGTGCAGGGTCACGGCATCGAGGAACTCAGCCATATGCCGCAGATCGTCAGCGGTACAACGTCGGAGGCCGCCGAGGAAGCCGCTGCTTTGTTCGATGTGATCGCCCCTGAAATCGTTCGGTTGGAGCCGATCGAGGCGGAGTTCGCAAAATTGTTCGGCAACGCCTACCGCTACATCGAATTCGCGGCGACTAATCAATTTTATCTCATCGCGCAGGCTGCGGGGCTGGACTACCATCGCATACTCAAGGCGATGAAGCACAACTACCCGCGTGCTCGGAATATTCCGCGACCCGGCTATGCAGCGGGGCCCTGTCTGATGAAGGATACCATGCAGCTCTCAGCCTTCGCGCGCAACGACTTTTCCCTTGGCAATGCGGCAATGTTGATCAATGAAGGACTGCCGCTTCATGTCATCGGCAGTCTGCGCCGCCAGATCGATCTGGCGCAAATGACGGTCGGCCTTTTAGGAATGGCCTTTAAGTCAGAAATCGACGATGTGCGTGCCTCGCTGAGCTATAAATTCAAGAAAGCGCTAAACAGCGTCGCGCGAGAAGTACTGACCACCGACCCGTTCGTGGTCGCAGATCCCGATTTGCTGCCTCTAGACGAAGTGATCGAACGCAGTGACGTGTTGATCCTTTGCACCCCTCACATGGCCTACAAATCCGCGGACCTGAAGGGAAAACCCGTAGTCGACGTCTGGGGATTGTTGGAAAATGCCAACTTTGTCTCTTAAGGGTGGTCGCTTGCTGTTCGTCTCGGCTGTGAAAACGAGCAGAGCGGCCGTCGATCGGTCTTAAGCCAGATGAATCAAACGCTCGATATCATCATCCCGGTCTACAATGAGAGCTTGAACATCCTGTCCACGCTGGGCGCATTGGCGCAGCACGTAAAAACGCCTTCGCGCGTTCTGATCTGTTATGATTTCGAGGAAGACGACACTTTACCAGCGGTGCGTCAACATCCGGAGGCATTTGCCGGCCTGGAAACCGCCCTCGTCCGCAACCCGGGCCGCGGCGCCCATGCTGCTGTCATGGCCGGGTTTGCAGCGAGTAGCGCTCCGATTGTGGTTGTTTATCCCGCGGATGATGACTTCAATGCCGCTATCGTTGACAGCATGGTTGCGCGAGTAATTGATGGCTACGATATCGTCTGTGCCAGCCGTTTTATCCCTGGCGGCACCATGCAGGGATGTCCTTGGCTCAAAGCCGTATTGGTGCGCACCGCGGCGTTCACACTTCATCATCTTGCGCGCCTCCCAACCAAGGACCCGACCAGCGGCTTCCGAATGTTCTCGCGACGCGTGATCCAGAAGATCAAAGTCGAGTCCGACCAGGGATTTTGCTACAGCATCGAACTATTGGTCAAAGCGCATCGGCTCGGCTGGAGGATTGACGAAG
The DNA here is from genome assembly GCF_900142985.1 of Bradyrhizobium erythrophlei. Classification (NCBI taxonomy): domain Bacteria; kingdom Pseudomonadati; phylum Pseudomonadota; class Alphaproteobacteria; order Hyphomicrobiales; family Nitrobacteraceae; genus Bradyrhizobium; species Bradyrhizobium erythrophlei. Next base: position 5,192,320 of record NZ_LT670849.1, on the reverse strand, counting down.
TGCCAGCAAAATGGTTCGAGCGTTCGCAGGGTACGAGCCGGTTTCGTGTGTTGAAGTGGCTACCGGCCTATCTGCGATGGTTCAGATACGCTTTCGCCACGACCTATCTTCGCCGGTCACCGGACACGGTGACCATGCAATCCTTGCAATCGCGGGGGAGCTAACCGTGTCGGATCAATGGCCGAAGATTAAGTCTCGAAAGACAGAAACTCTGTCTCCCTGGGTTGAACTTGTCACGCGCGAGGTCGAAGTTTCGCCAGAAGTCTCCGAGATCTATCTCTCGGTCAAGCCACAAGACTACCTCGCGATCGTTGCACAAACGCCGAGCGGGCATTTTCCGATCGTTCGTCAATATCGGCCCGCGATCGAAGCTTTCACATGGGAGCTTCCTGCTGGACTCACGGAGCCTGGAGAGGACCTCGCCGAGGGGTGTCGACGCGAATTATTGGAGGAAACCGGCTTTCGAACCCGCACCATTCATTCGCTCGGGACAGCCGCGCCATGTACCGGCCGGCTAAGTAACCGGATTCATACTTTTTTTCTCGAGACAGCGGAACGAGTCGAGGATTTTGTCCCCGAACCGGGAATGGCGGTTAAGCTAGTGACGGCAGCGGAACTGGTACGCATGATTACATCGGGCGAGTTTATCTCGCAGTTACATTTGGGCGCGTTGCTGCTGGCTGAGCTCCGGTCGTTCATCACACTGAGATAGTTTGTCGCGAAAGCCAGGGCGAATGGATCAAGACGCTGGCTAGTCGTTGACAATCGTCGGGAGGCTTTTTGGTCCGCATCGGAATCGTCGGGTGCAACTACGGCCGTCTGGTACAGTTGCCCGCATTTAGGCTGGATCCGCGTTGCGTGGTGGTGGCGCTCGCCGGCCGCGACCGAGCGCGCACCGCTGAGCTTGCGCGTGACGCTAACGTCGCATTGTCCTTTGACCGTTGGGAAGATCTGGTGGAGCATCAGATGATTGATGCCATTGCGATTGCGACCGTGCCGAGCCTGCAGCCCACGATCGCTGTCCGCGCGCTTGAGGTTGGCAAACCGGTTTTCGCCGAGAAGCCGATGGCCGCAGATCTCGTCGGCGCGACGCAGATGACACGTGCCGCCGAAGCAACTGGCCTAACCACAATGCTCGATTTCAATTTCTGCGAGGTACTGAACTGGAAGAAAGCCAAGGAACTTCTCGACGATGGGGCAATCGGTCGACTTCGGCACGTTGAGGTGAACTGGAACGTCGAGAATTACGCTACGCGCATGCGCCTGAAAAACTGGAAGGCGCTAAGCGCTGAAGGTGGCGGCGCTCTGGGAAATTTCGTGAGCCACTGCTTTCATTATCTTGAATGGTTTTGCGGCCCGATCGTCAAGCTGTCAGCTCGTTTGTCGGGATTGCCGGACGACCCCGCGATGGAAACCAATGCGGCCGTCGGCCTCGCTTTTCGATCAGGAGCGGTCGGAAATATAGCGATGAGTTGCGCCTCTTACCTCGGATCTGGGCATCGGCTCGAGTTCTATGGAGAAGAAGGGACGCTGACGCTCGTTAACGAAACCGCCGACTACATGCGAGGGTTCAAATTGAACTTCGGCCGACGGCCTGCCACGGGATTAAGTCCGATCGTTTTGATCGATGACGTCGATCTCGGGTTTCCTAGCGACGGACGGATCGCCCCGGTATCGCGCATGGCTACTGCGTTTATTGACGCCGTTGAGCGCCGGTCGCCGACTTCGATCGCATTTGCAAACGGTTTGCGGGTCCAGACCTTGCTGGAGGCTGCGCGCCGTGCCAATGATCTCGGCCACTGGCTCGATATTGAGCCGGTGAATACGGAACAACGATAGTGAGTTCTATTCTCGTAACCGGAGGAAGCGGCTTCATCGGCGCAGCGCTGGTCAAGGCCCTCGTAAAAGACGGGCATGCCGTGCGGGTGCTCGATGACAACTCACGCGGCGCGCCACGGCGTCTGAAAGATGTCATCGACGATATCGAGTTTGTGGCCGGCGATATCCGAGATCCCAACGCGGTCGCCAGCGCGGTGCACGGCGTTGACGAAGTCCATCATCTTGCATTCGTCAATGGCACAGAGTTTTTCTACAGCTCCCCCGAGCTAGTGCTCGACGTTGGCGTTAAAGGCATGATCAACGTCATTGACGCATGCCGAGCCGCAAAGGTCGGATCGCTGATCCTCGCCTCTAGTTCAGAGGTCTATCAGACACCGCCCCAGATCCCGACCGACGAACGCGCGCCGCTGTCGGTGCCTGACCCCACCAACCCACGCTACTCCTATGGCGGGGGCAAGATAATCAGCGAATTAATGGCTCTCAATTTCGGGCGCAAACATTTCGATCGCGTACTGATCTTCCGACCACACAATGTGTACGGCCCGGACATGGGATGGGAGCATGTCATTCCGCAATTTGTGCTTCGTCTGAAGGCGCTCGCGGCGAAGCATCCGAGCGATGTTCTGCAATTCAAATTGCAGAGCGATGGAAGCCAAACCCGCAGTTTCTGTCATGTCGCCGATCTCGTCAGCGGCGTCTTGACAATGCGGGCAAAGGGCGAGCATCTCGGCATCTACAATGTCGGAACGATGGAGGAAATTACCATCGCCGACCTTGCCGGTCGCATCGCAAATCACGCCGGTCATGAAATCCAATTGATCCCCGGGCCAGCGCCGCAAGGCGGCACTGAGCGCCGCTGCCCGGATATTGCGAAGCTCAAGAGGCTGGGCTATTCGCCGCAGGTCCCTCTCGATGCCGGCCTGCCTTCAACGGTCGATTGGTATTGGGCAAACGAAGACTTGGCGCCGCGCGCCTGACCTTGTCGCCATGTTCTAAGGAGATTGTGATGCTTCCACAGAAGGTTGCCCGCGCCGCAGGAACGGGCGCAAGCGTACCAGTTGAATGCTGTCAGGTCTGCGGGCATGACGCGCTCGAAATCGCTCTTTCGCTTGGCTACATGCCGCCAGTCAACCAGATGGTCTCGATTGGCCAGACCCAACGCCAGCAACCTTGGTTTCCCACTGATATGCTGCTGTGCCCCAAGTGTGAGTTGGTGCAGCTTGGGCTTGCAGTCGATCCCATCATCATATTCCCACCGGAATATCCCTACACTAGCGGCACCACCCGGATCTTGCGTGATAATTTTGCAGACCTCTACGCCGAGTCGTCTAAAATGCTCCGCCTTGGCAAGGACGACTTCATCGTCGACATCGGCTCGAACGACGGCACGCTGATTTCAAATTTCCAGAAAGGTGGTCATCGCATTCTTGGCATTGAGCCGACCGATGTTGCCAAGATCGCCAATGAGCGTGGCGTCCCCACCATTCAGCGCTATTTTTCCCGCGAAGTCGGCGGAGAAGTTCGAGGGAAATACGGTCCTGCCAAGGTCGTAACCGCAGCGAACTGCTTTGCCCACATTGAAGACGTGCACGAGATCATCGGCGGCATTCTGGAAATGCTGGCGCCAGATGGCGTTTTCATCTCCGAGTCTCACTACCTTGTTGGACTGCTGGATGATCTGCAATACGACACGGTCTACCACGAACACCTTCGTTATTATTCTGTTGGCAGCCTCGCCTACCTTCTCTCCTTGCACGGGCTGGAGGTTTTCCACGTGCAAAAGATCCCCACCCATGGCGGCTCAATCCGCGTTTACGCCGCGCGCCGAGGGACACGCCCGGTCCAGGATAGTGTAAAGCGAATGCTTGACGCCGAACCGCACGGCGATGCCATGCGCCAACGGCTCCGCACGTTCCGTTATGATGTGATGATGTCAAAGCTCCGCCTTTACGAAATGATCAGCGGTATCAAGGAAAACGGTGGCCGAATTTGCGGAATTAGCGCGCCGTCCCGCGCCTCGACGCTTATCAATTACGTTGGATTGGATGCGGAGATAATCGACTATGTCGTCGAGATCGAAGGATCACTTAAGATCGGCAAATATATGCCGGGGACACTTATTCCGGTGGTGGAGGAGAGCCGCATGTTCGATAACCAGCCGGAATGCGCCATTATTTTCTCTTGGCACATCGCTGCCGAGCTGGCACCGAAGCTGAGGGCGAAGGGTTACAAGGGTCAGCTGATCGCACCCTTGCCAAAACCGCACTTTTTATGATCTGAGCGGCAACCTTTATCCGCGATGAGCAGCAATCGGCATGGCGCTACTGCCGACGTGAAAAAGGGTCTCAGCATGAGTACCAGGGACGGAGATATCGTGGAGCGTAAGCAGCTTTCGCCACTCGAGGTCTTTTTTGTGAAGGCCGGAGTGGTGACAGCAGCAATCGTTATCGTGCTGTATTTTTCTGTCGATTTTCTAGAAGGCTTTGTCGAGCGCAAGGCAGATCAATTGAACGCCTTCAAGGGAGGGCCGGATTTTTGGGCGCAAATGGAGCAAAAGCTTTATGCGCTGGCCGATCAACCCGACGTTCCACCGGAGCGGAAAAAGAAAATCGTAGATGCACTACGCCGACTATCCTTAAAATACAAGCCGTACGTTGACGCTTTGAATGGCAACGAAGAACCTGCAACCCTTCGGAAGGACCGATAAGTTGTTGCGTGGATAAAGCCTGTTGCGCGGCGTGCGCGTGGAAGAGATCTCGGTTGTCGCTTGCGCTGGCAGCAGATAACAATTTGCTCCAAGGCTATCCGCACGACTTTAAAACCGGCAAGTTTAGCGTACCTCAATTCAAGTTTGAGCGTACCTCAATTAGAGCAGATCAATCGTCAACATGAACAGTATTGGGTCGACCGGGTATAATTTTGGCATCAACCAATAGCTCCGACTCCGATTTGGAGGGTCATGTCGCGAAGTGGATCGCGCTAACCCTCGGCATGACCGCACTGATCTCCTTCGCGACGTTTACGGTGTTGCTTAGCGTTGCAAGACAAGTTCACGTTGACATCCCCTATGCTCTAGCGGTCAAACTCCCGTTGCTTCGGTCCCAACCTGAGCTAATCTTTGCCGGCGAAAGCCGTACCGAATATCAAGTTGACCCAGCGCTTGCTGCAGAGATATTGGGCAAGCCCAACGAGGTTGCCGTAAACATCGCTTATGATGCCGGTGAACCAATGGCGGTCCTCGCAGCAGCTCATCAATATCCCGAGGTGTTTCGTAAAGCGCATGTCGTCGTAAGCGTGGCACCTTTTATTTTCAACGAAGGCGTCCAGTCTGCCGCAGTATACCCGCTCGACGTCGTAGCCCAACTCAGCATCAACGAGCAACTTACTACCTTTCTGCCGCTGCGCATCGGGACGCTGTTTCGATTTATCCGAGAGGCTTTCAGGGCACGTCTCGCCTTCGATCAACAGCTCGCGACCCAAGGACCAGCGCCGCCTGCCCTTGGGCTTTCGACGATCCCAACTCGTCAGAGTGACGATCGGTGGCCTGCAGATCTCGGGACTCACGCGTATTACGCTCGCTGGAATTTAGCGGGCCCAAAAGCACGAGTTGAGACCGCCGCTCTCTGCGAGCTGGCTTCAAAAGCTCGAAAACTGACGGTTGTCGCTCCGCCGTGGGCGCCACGCTATTCTCGGGATGCCGACAAGATTTGGCAGGAAAAGGACGATCAGTATGTTGCTCTGCTGGAAAACGCGGGGAAACGCTGTGGATTCGAAGTCTTAAAAATTCCGACTGTTCCTGGGATCCGCGAATCGGATTACGCGGACGAGATGCACATCCTGGCGTCCGCGGTTCCAAAATATACCGGCTACCTCATTGAGAGCCTATCGCCTTAGTTTGCACTTCTTAAATCGAACGGTTCAAGCCCCGCTCCATTCGCGAATTCGCGCCCTTAACTAATCCTTTCCATTATTCAATATGAGCTCCGGCGTCAGACGGTTTATTACGTAGGCCGACCCTTCGGCAGTGAGGTGCGCATGGTCGAAGCTTAACGGCACGCCGTCATCAACAGTCAAAGGGCATTGGCGGCGCGGACAAACCAGATCGAGAACGGATAAAAATGATAATCCTTTGCTGTCACTTAACGCAGCGCTCATTTTTCGATCTAATTCGAAAATCTCGGAAAGTAACAGATCTGCGGAATGAATTTCGATGCCTCGGAAATGAGCGCGTAGCAGCGCGGCAGGCAGGCGGCTACTGAATTGCACTGCAGGTCCAAGGACAATTACACGCGTTCCCGAAGCCTCAATGTTGGCGGCAGATTGCTTTAAGTCGTCCGTTAAGGAGGAAAAGCCTCGCCGAGAATACTCCAACCAATCCGCCGAGATTATTACGAGCTCCGGGTGATGATCCTCCAGAAACATCCTCATTTCCGACGCAAATCGACTGCACGCGCTATCTCCGCCTACACTCAACGTCGGCATGCATCCTGGTTGCGTTGCTTGCATCAAGTTCGCCGCAGTCGGATCGATCACGGCTTTGAAGCCAGGAACATAGTGCGCGGCAAAACTATCACCCCATAATAAGACATTCGTTTTGGACGGATCCAATCGAAGGCACGCGTCTGCAAACTTTGCGTTTGTTGGACCAAAGCATGTGCCAAGATTATAAAGACGTTTGTAGTCGTATTCATTGAACGAATTGAGTCTCGCCGAGACGAAATCTGAGCTTTCAGATACGTTGCCTTTAACAAGCGTAATGACACAGACAGCCAAGACTAGTGCCGAACCGATACCTGTGAATAGAAACATTTGCTGCCGCGTTTTCGCTACTGCGCGACGCCTAAATGGCTGCTCTAGAAATTTCCAGGAACAATAAGAGATAACCGACGTAAGCAAAAACAAAGCCGTTTTCTCAACGCTATCGAGCACAAGATTCATTTTCGCAAAACGTGCCAGCGTAAAAACCGGCCAATGCCACAGGTACAATGAGTAGGAGATTTTTCCGAAAAATCCGAGCGCTTGCATCGGAGAAAATGAACAGCGAGCTACGGCTCCGGTACCGATGCCGCCCCAGATAAACAAGACCGCGCCACTGCAAGGCAAAAGCGCGTTGAAACCGGGATACGGCGATTCCTTTCGTAAACCCAGAATAGCGATGGCAAACAGGATGATTGCACCGCCTCTGGCTAGAGCTCTCACCTTGACAGAGTTTGGGGGGAAAACGTCGAACGCCAGAAGCGCGCCGATCAAAAATTCCCAAGCGCGCGGAGGGGCCATATAGAAGGCGGCCGCCGCATTATCACCACGCATCAACCAAACATTTGCACTAAACGAAACGAGCGTGAGCGCGGTCAGCCAGTAAAGCAGTACAGCGCGTTTCTTTGAGACACGCGATAACGCCCACAACAAAAGGGGATAGACTAGATAAAATTGCTCTTCAACAGCCAATGACCAGGTGTGCAGAAGCGGCTTGTCGATCGAAACATAGTCAAAATAGCCGCTTTGCAACCAGAAAAATATATTCGAGCAGAAGAGGATAGTTGCAACGATCGACCGGAAAAACTCGTTACGCTCTGACGGCAGAAGATAAATGAACGCAGGGATGATAGTTAGCGCCACCATCGCGTAAAGGGCGGGTAGGAGGCGCCGGATCCTTCGCTCGTAGAATGCAGCCAGCAAAAAATTTTCCGCTGCAAATTCGGAGACTATGAGTCTGGTAATGAGGTAACCAGAAATCACGAAAAAAATATCTACTCCTACGTAGCCGGCCCAGATTCCAGGAACCTCAAAGTGGAAGGCGACGACCGCCAGGACCGCGATTCCCCGCAACCAATCAATGTCCTCGCGATAAACCGGCATTTGTCCCATACGAAAGATCAAATTCCTCAAGGTTTGAGATCTGCGTGTGAAGCTGGAGTCGCATGAAAATTGGTCGACAATGAAATCACGCTTAATTTAAACTATATCTCCTTGCCTTGAATTCTGAGCCCGCTCGGGAAACGCCCGCGCGAGCGCGGTGCGTTCTGCCTGCACCACGCCACGCTCGGTGATCAGTCCGCTGACGAGCCGCGCGGGCGTGACGTCGAAGGCATAGTTGGCGACGGGAGAGCCGTCAGGGACGATCCGCACCGTTTCGATTTTTCCCTCGCGCGTGCGCCCGGTCATGGTGGCGACTTCGTCGGCGCCGCGCTGCTCGATCGGAATTTGCCTCACGCCATCGAACACCGAAAAGTCGATCGTCGGCGACGGCAGCGCGACATAAAACGGCACGCCATTGTCGAAGGCCGCGAGCGCCTTTAGATAGGTGCCGATCTTGTTGCAAACGTCGCCATTGGCCGTGACGCGGTCGGTGCCGGTGATGACGAGATCGACCATGCCATGCTGCATCAGATGGCCGCCGGTATTGTCCGCGATCACGGTGTGCGCCACGCCATGGTGCGACAGCTCCCAGGCCGTCAACGACGCCCCCTGATTGCGCGGGCGGGTCTCGTCGACCCAGACATGGACGTTCAGGCCGCCGTCGTGCGCCAGATAGATCGGCGCGGTCGCCGTTCCCCAATCGACGGTAGCCAACCAGCCCGCATTGCAATGCGTGAGAATGTTGATCGCCTGACCTGGCTTTTTCCGCGGCTCAATCGCTTCGATCAAGCCGAGGCCGTGGCGGCCGATCGCCTGATTGATCGCAACATCTTCTTCGGCGATTTCGCCGGCGCGCACGTAGGCGGCCCGCGCCCGATCCGGCGGCGCAAGTGGCGCGAGGGTCTTGCGCATTTCGTCAAGCGCCCATTTCAGGTTGATCGCGGTCGGCCGTGCCGCGATCAGCATCGCATAGGCGCGCTCCAGCGCGGCGTCGGATGCGTCAACACGCATCGCCAGCGCTACGCCGCAGGCCGCCGTCGCGCCGATCAAGGGCGCGCCGCGCACCAGCATGGCGCGGATCGCGTCGGCCGCTTCCTCGCACGACGTAAGCTTCGCGATGACGAATTCATGCGGCAAACGGCGCTGGTCGATGGCGCCGATCGTCCAGCCGTCGCCCTCGACCCAGATGCTGCGAAAGGATTGGCCGTCGACCTTCATTTTCGCAAAACTCGCCCGGCGACCGCATCGAGCTTTTTCAACAGCTCGCCGTCGCGCGCCTCGGGGGCCGTGATCAGCGCGCTGTCGAGCGCGCGATCCGAGCCGATCGGACATAGCTCGTGTTCCCTGGGGAAATCCCGCGCCAGCCGCGCCACCAGATGGCTCGCCTTCTCGGCATTGGCGCTGAGCACACGAATGATATCGCTCACGGTGACGGCGTCGTGATCGGGATGCCAGCAGTCGAAGTCGGTCACCATGGCGACGCTCGCGTAGCAAATCTCCGCCTCGCGCGCGAGCTTGGCCTCGGGCATGTTGGTCATGCCGATCACTGAGTAGCCCTGGCCCTTGTAGGTCAGGCTCTCGGCGAGCGTCGAGAACTGCGGACCCTCGATGCACACATACGTGCCGCCGCGCGCAAACGGAATGCCTTCGGCTTCCGCGGCTGCCGCCAGATGCAGGGGCAGGCGCGGCGAAACCGGGTGCGCCATCGAGACATGCGCGACGCAGCCTTTGCCGAAGAACGAGCTCTCGCGCCTAAAGGTGCGATCGACGAACTGATCGACCAGTACGAAGGTGCCAGGCCTCAACTCCTCCTTGAACGAGCCGCAGGCCGACAGCGAGATCAGATCGGTGACGCCGGCGCGTTTGAGCACGTCGATATTGGCGCGATAGTTGATATCGGAGGGCGACAGCCGATGCCCCTTGTCGTGCCGGGTCAGGAACACGACCGGCAAGCCTGCGATGGTGCCATGGCGCAGCGGCGCCGACGGCGCGCCCCACGGGCTTGTGGCCATCTCGTCGCGGGCATTTTCAAGTCCCGGCAGATCGTAGATGCCGGACCCTCCGATAATGCCAAGCACGGCTTTGGTCATGATTGCTCCGTTTGTTTTCGCTGGCCGCCAAACCAAGGCGACTATATCGCAAGGCCATATTCAACTATTGTTTTCGCGCCGCAAAGCCCTCTGCTGACCGCTCAAGGAAGGTTTATGTCTATCGCAAGCGACCAGGATAAGCGTCATCAGATCATCGACGCCTGCCGCGAGATGAACCGGCTTGGCATCAACCAGGGCACCTCAGGCAATATCAGCCTGCGGCATGACGACGGCATGCTGATCACACCGACCTCCGTGCCTTACAACGCCATGCAGGTGGACCAGATCGTGTTCATGAAGCTGGACAGTGAGCCCGGCGGCGGACAACGGCCGTCCAGCGAATGGCGCTTTCACCGTGATATCCTCAAAGCCCGCCCCGAGGTGAATGCGGTGGTCCATGCGCACCCGCCCTTTGCGACCGTCCTCGCCATCATGGGCCGCGAGATCCCGGCGGTGCATTACATGATTGCGTGCGCCGGCGGCGACACCATTCGCTGCGCGCCCTATGCGACCTTCGGCACCGAAGAACTGTCGCGCCACGCGGTTACAGCGCTTGCGGACCGCTCCGCCTGTCTGTTGGCCCATCACGGCATGATCGTGGTGGGAACTTCGCTTGCGAAAGCCATGTGGCTTGCGGTCGAGGTCGAGACGCTGGCGCGGCAATATCACGGCTGCCTTCAGATCGGCACACCGCCCTTGTTGTCGAAGGCCGAGATCGAAAACGTCCGCACCCGCATGGCCGGATATGGCGTCGGCGAAGAATGACCGTTCAGACTGCACCTGATCCAATTCATGGAAGCGATGGATCAGAGGACCGAACCTTGGCACCGATGACAATTAGCTATTACCCGTTCCTTTAGAAAAAGCGTATCGTGGCTTGTCCGAACGAAGGGTTGGGATCGCTGGATCCGCCTTGAGCAAAACGGGCAAAAAGCAGAAGAAACAGGGGAGTGAGCCAATGAATCCCGAAACAACGGCAATTGTCCTGATCGAATATCAAAACGACTTCACGACGCCGGGTGGCGTTTTCCATGATGGCGTCAAGGACGTCATGAAAAAGAACAATATGCTGGCAAACACAATTGAAGTCGCAACCAAGAGCCGTGCCGCAGGCGCCACGATCATGCACGCGCCCATTACCTTCGCGGAAGGGTATGGCGAGCTTACGGGTGCCCCTTACGGAATCCTGAAGGGCGTCGTCGATAACAAGGCCTTTCGTAAGGGTTCGTGGGGCGCAGCCATCGTCGACTCCCTGACGCCGCACCCCGAAGATATCGTTGTCGAGGGAAAGCGCGGCCTCGATGCCTTTCCCAGCACCAACCTCGATTTTATCCTGCGCAGCAAGGGAATACGGACGGTGGCTCTGGGTGGCTTCCTGACGAATTGCTGCGTAGAGTCGACGATGCGAAGTGCCTACGAACGCGGATTCGACGTCGTGACGCTGAAAGACTGCACCGCCACGCTTAGCCAGGAGGCGCAGGACATGGCGCTGACCCATAATTTTGGAATGTTCTCACGCCCTATGAACCATGACGAGTTCTTGAAGCTTCTGACCTGAATTCGCAGGAGCGAGATATTCTGAGCGGTCCTCGCCAGTCGCTTGAGCGGCGAGGACCGCTAAAACGGCGATTCGGGGGAGCGCCTAGCCGCTGAACACGACGCTGGAAAACGGAAAACATCGCCGCTTAAGGTTCCCCTTGAGTATAGGCTTGAGACATAGCCCGTGCCAAATCAATGGTTTGGCGAACTATTCAAATTTTCAACACAATCTGGCCACGGGCCGAATATCTCTACCTGTGGTAGTTGCGCGACACCCTGTGTCGCGACTCAGCAGTATGTTTGCGATCATATTTTGGTTTTGCTGGGGAATTGCCATGAAGCGCTTGTTGATCGGAATTTCCGCGGCCGCCTCGCTATTCACGACGGGCGCATTCGCCGCCGACCTCGCTGTGAAGCAGCCGGTCTACACCAAGGCCCCCGTTTACGTTGAGCCCGTGTTCAACTGGACGGGCTTCTACGTCGGCGGCAATGTCGGCTACAGCTGGGGAAGGTCGAGCGACACCTCTACGGTCACCAACGGTTTGGGCACGACGTTCGTCACAACTGGCGGCAGCTCGAACCTGGACGGCATCGTTGGCGGTGGCCAGATCGGTTATAACTGGCAGATGCAGAACTGGTTGTGGGGTCTCGAGGCCGACATCCAGGGCACCGATGAAAAAGGAAGCCGCAATTTCATCTGTCCGGCGGTCACATGTCTGCCGCCTGCAGCTCTCGCTCTGCCCGACGTCGCTGCAAGCGTGAGCCAGAAGATCGACTGGTTCGGCACCGTTCGCGGTCGCGCCGGCATCCTCGCCACCCCGCAGGTGTTGCTGTACGCCACCGGCGGTCTTGCTTACGGCGAAGTGAAGACCGGCGAAACGGTCGGCGTCTTGAACAGCTTCTCGAGCTCGACCACCAACGTGGGCTGGACGGTCGGCGCCGGCGTCGAAGGCGCGATCGGTGGTAACTGGACTGCCAGGCTCGAATATCTCTATGTCGACCTTGGCCACGTGTCCGGCACGTTCGGGACCACGCTTACCGCGCTGGGCGGCGGCTTCGTCACCACCAGCTACAACTCCCACATCACCGACAACATCCTGCGCGCCGGCGTCAACTACAAGTTCGGCGGCCCGGTGGTGGCGAAGTACTGACGTTTTCCTCCTCCCGAAAACTGAAAAGCCCGGCATCGAGCCGGGCTTTTTGTTGAGCGAACGGTTACGGCTTACTTGCCTTTAAAATTCGGCGCCCGCTTGTTGAGGAAGGCGTCCATGCCCTCGCGGAAATCCTCGCTCATATAGGCCTTGAGGATCAGGTCCTCGCCTTCGTCGCGCGAGAGCGTGCGGCGGATGCGGCGCACGGCTTCCTTGGTGACTTCGAGTGTGATCGGCGCGTGGCCGGCGACGAGCTTGGCGGTCTCGTCGGCGCGGCGTTGCAGCGTTTCGACGTCGGGCACGATCTCGTTGAGCAGGCCGAGCGCCAGCGCTTCCGGCGCTTCGACGAGGCGCGCCTTGAAGATCAGGTCCTTGGTGCGCGCCGGCCCGATCAGCGAAACCAGGCGCGAGATGTTCGACATCGACAGGCAATTGCCGAGCGTGCGCGCGATCGGGAAGCCGATCCTGGTGGCTTCGGTGCCGATGCGGATATCGCAGCAGGCGGCAATGCCCGCGCCGCCGCCGGTGCAAGCGCCCGCGATCGCCGCAATCACCGGAACGCGGCACTGCTCCAGCGTGCCAAGCACGCGATCGATGCGCGCTTCGTAATCAAGCGAGTCCTGCGCGGTCTTGAAGGCGCGGAACTGCGAGATGTCAGTCCCTGACGCAAATGCCTTGTCGCCCGCGCCCGTGATGATCAGCGCCTTGATCGAACGATCGGCGTTGATGGCCTCGCAGATCACCGCCATCTGCTCGTACATCGCAAAGGTCAGCGCATTGCGCGCCTGCGGACGGTTGAAAGTCATCCGGGCGATGCCGTCTTCGACCTTGTAGATCAGGTCTTCGGTCGCGGTGACGGGGGCGTTCATGTCGCGCTCTTTCTGTTCTTGTTGAGAAAACTTCAGACGTTACGCCACGGCCGCCTTCGGCATGGCGACGACGTCGCGGTTCTTCAGGATGTCCATGGCGGCCAGCACGCCACCGGCACGATGCGGCACCTTCGCAAGGTCGAGGCCCATCTCGACGCCCGCAAGCGTTCCCATCAGCATCAGATCGTTGAAGTGGCCGATATGGCCGATGCGGAACGCCCTGCCCTTGAGCTTGCCGAGGCCCGTGCCCAGCGACATGTCGAAGTTGTCCAGCACGACTTTACGGAACGCATCCGCATCGTGGCCTTCCGGCGTCATCACCGCGGTCAGCGACGGCGAGTAGGCGTTCGGATCGAGACAGACGAGTTCGAGGCCCCAGACCTTGGCGGCAGCGCGGGTCGCGGCCGCATGGCGCTTGTGGCGGGCGAACACGTTCTCGAGGCCTTCTTCCTCCAGCATCGCGATCGCCTCGCGCAGCGCGAACAGCAGGTTGATCGCGGGCGTATAGGGAAAGGTGCCGATCTTGTTGAACTCGAGCATGTCGTGCCAATCCCAATAGGACCGCAGCGACGTATTGGCCTTCGAGATCGCGAGCGCCTTCTCGGAGACCGCGTTGAAGGAGAGGCCCGGCGGCAGCATCATGCCCTTCTGCGAGCCGCCGACGGAAATGTCGATGCCCCAGGCGTCGTGCTCGTATTCCATCGAGGCAAGGCCCGAGATGGTGTCGACCATCAGCAGCGCCGGATGGTTGGTGCGGTTGAGCGCCTTGCGAACCTCCAATGGGTGCGTGACGCAGCCAGTCGAGGTCTCGTTATGGATGACGAGCACGGCCTTGATCTGGTGCAACTTGTCGGAGGCCAGGCGCGCCTCGATCTCGGCGACGTCGGCGCCGCGGCGCCAGTCGGTCGGCAGGAATTCGAGGTCGAGCTTGAACTTCTCGGCAATGCCCTTCCACAGCACCGCGAACTGGCCGGTCTCGGCGAGCAGCACCTTGTCGCCGGGCGACAGCGTATTGACGATGGCCGCCTCCCAGGCGCCGGTGCCCGAGGACGGGAAAATGATCACGGGCTGCTTGGTGCGGAAAATGCGCTGCATTCCCGAAAACACGGCAAAGCCGAACTCGGCGAATTCCGGGCCGCGATGGTCCAGCGCCGACCGGTCCATGGCACGCAGGACCCGGTCCGGTATATTGGTAGGGCCTGGAATCTGAAGAAAATGCCGTCCTGTATGCAGGGCCATGGGGGCGTCCTTCCCGGGAAATCCAAAGCGCAAGCGCTCGACTATTGGCAGGCCTTGTCCCCCGGAGAGGGGCATTTCGTCAATCCATAAGAACGTATAGGGCTACCCGGCCCTTTACGGGGCCAGAGCAAGCGCTGAAACGGCTCCCACGGGGAAAAACCGTCCTATCACTCCGCCGGCTGCGGTCGCCCTGCGCCGACCTCGGTCCCGCCGTCCTCGAACGGCGTCTCGGGATGCATCAGGAAGGCGCAGAAACCGCCCAGCAACAACAGCCCGATCGACATGATGAAGGGCAGATACCAGTTGCCGGTGACGTCGATCACATAGCCCGCCACCAGCGGCGAGACGATGGCGGCAAAGGCCGAACCGGTGTTCATCAGGCCTGAGGCCGTGCCGGAATATTTCGGCGCGATGTCCATCGGCACCGACCAGATCGGGCCGATGATGATTTCGATGAAGAAGAAGCCGGAGGAAAGACATAGCGCCACGACCGTAATCTCGTGGAAGAAGAAGATCGGCGCCAGCGACAGCAATGCGCCGGTGAAGCCGGCGACGATCACGGACAGCCGGGCAAAGCGCACGTTCCCGGTCCGCTTGAAAATGCCATCGGACAGGATGCCGCCGAGGCTGTCGCCGACCACGCCGGCCAAGAACACGCCGGAGGCAAACAGCGCGGAGTTCTTGATATCGAGCTGGTAGCTGTTCTTGAAGAACAGCGGCAACCAGTTGAGATAGAGCCACAGGCTCCAGCCGTAGCAGAAGTAGGTCAGCGTCACCGGCCACATCCGCTGCACCAACGGCCCCCACGGCACCTGCGGCTTGGGGCCGGACGGGCGCGGCGGCAGGGTGGCCAGTTCCTCCGGCGTGATCGACGGGTGGTCCTTGGGGTCGTTGCGGAAATAGAGCACCCAGACCAGACCCCAGACCAGGCTGACGACGCCGAGCAGAACGAACGAGCCGCGCCAGGTGAGCCAGGCCATCAGGGCCGCAATCAAAGGCGGGGTGATCGCATTGCCCAGACGCGCAAAGGCGTGGGTCAATCCTTGCGCAAACCCGCGCCGGCCGGCCGGCGTCCAGTATTGCATTGCGCGGGTCGCGGTCGGGAAGGTCGCGCCTTCGCCGAAGCCGAGCGCGACGCGGGCGATGAACAGCGTCGTAAGGCCAGTGACAAAGCCGGTGGCGATCGTCGAGGCCGCCCAGATCAGGCCACACCAGAACAGCGTCCGCCGCGGGCCGAAGTGATCGCCGACCCAGCCGCCGATCACCTGGAACAGGAGGTAGGGATAGGCAAAGGCCGAGAAGACCAGCCCGAGCTGGGTATTCGAAAGATGCAGTTCCTTCTGGATCTCGCTCGCAGCCGTTCCGATGTTCACCCGGTCGACATAGGTGATGAAGTACATCACGCAGAGCATGCCGAGCACGACATGGGTCGCCTTCAACGGAAGCCTCATTGCGCTCAACCTTCCCTGCAACTTTTACGTTGGCTCTGACGTCTTTGATGGATCAGGACAAATTGCCGCCAATTGATGGCGGCAAACTCAAGCTTTCGCCATCCCGACTTAAGGCTTGACCATCTTCAGATGGGTCGGTGCGTTGGACTTGTCGGCGTCTTCCAGCGACTTCATCGCGGCATCGACGCCGCCCGCGCGGTGCGGCACGCCGGCCGCCGTCATCCCCATCTCGACACCGGAGAGCGCGCCGAGCAATGTGAGTTCATTGCACTCGCCGAGATGGCCGATACGGAACACCTTGCCGGCGACCTTGGAGAGGCCCGAGCCGAGCGAGATGTTGTACTTCTCGAGCGTGACTTTACGGAATTCGTCGGCGTTATGCCCGGGCGGCATCAGCACGGCGGTCAAGACCGGCGAATATTCCTCGGGCTCCTGACACAGCACTTCAAGTCCCCAGTGGGTGACCGCGGCGCGGGTCGCCGCCGCTAGGCGCTTGTGGCGGGCGAAGACGTTATCGAGGCCTTCCTCGAGCATCATGCTAATTGCTTCCTTCAACCCGTAGAGCAGATTGGTCGCCGGCGTATAGGGGAAGAAGCCGTTGGCGTTCGGCTTGAGCATCTCCTCCCAATCCCAATAGGAGCGCGGCATCTTGTTGGTCTTGGAAGCGGCGCGCGCCTTGTCCGAGACCGCGTTGAAGCCGAGCCCCGGCGGCAGCATGAAACCCTTCTGGGAGCAGCTCACGGTGACGTCGACCTTCCACTCATCGTGCTTGAAGTCGACCGAGCCGAGCGAGGAAATCGTATCGACCAGGAGCAGCGCCGGATGGTCGACCCGGTCCAGGGCGGCGCGGATCTCGCCGACCCGGCTGGTCACGCCGGTGGATGTTTCGTTATGGACCACCATCACCGCCTTGATGGCGTGCGACTTGTCGCCCCTCAGCTTCTCCTCGATCTCGGTGGGGCTCGCGCCATGACGCCAGTCGCCGGGGAGGAATTCGACATCGAGGCCCCAGCGCTTCGCCATCTGCTGCCAGAGCGTGGCGAAATGGCCGGTCTCGACCATCAGCACCTTGTCGCCGGGCGACAGCGTGTTGACGATCGCCGCTTCCCAGGCGCCTGTGCCGGAGGATGGAAACACGATCACCGGACCCTTGGTCTTGAAGATCTTCTGGCAGCCCTCGAACACCTGCTTGCCGAGTTCGGCGAACTCGGCGCTGCGGTGGTCGATGACCGGCATGTCCATGGCGCGAAGCACGCGGTCCGGAACGGGGCTCGGGCCCGGAATGTTCAGGAAATGGCGTCCTTGCTGCTTGCTCATGGTGTTTTCCTCCGCTTGAACCCCCATATTGCATTCAATTTTGAGAGCATCAAGTTCTAAATTGTGTTCAAATGGGGTCGACGGCAGCCCCTCACCTCACGTATGTTTGGAACCATGAAACCGATGATTCCAGATGACACCGCGGCGCTGGCGCTCGGCGAAAGCACGCGGGAAGAGCCATCCCTGCACGACGAGATCCTTAGCAAGCTGCGCGACCATATCGTCGAGGGTAACATCCCGGACGGCGGACGCGTTCCCGAGCGGCAGTTGTGCGAGATGCTCGGTATCTCCCGCACGCCCTTGCGGGAAGCGCTCAAGGTCCTGGCGGCCGAAGGGCTGGTCGAACTGCTGCCCAACCGCGGCGCGCGGGTGCGTGCGTTGAGCGAACAGGATCTCGGCGAACTGTTCGACGTCATGGGCGGACTTGAAGGCCTTGCGGGCCGCTTGGCTTGCGAAAACATCACGGATGCGGAAATCGCCGAAATCGAGCGGCTGCACTACGAAATGTACGGCTTTTACCTGCACCGCGACATGCACGGCTATTTCCACGTCAACCAGCTGATCCATCAGAAGATCGTGGAAGCCTCTCGCAACGGCACGCTGAAGGCCGCTTACGCGAATTTCGCCGGGCGCATTCGCCGCGTGCGTTATTCCGCCAACTTCGCCCGCAAGCGCGAGCGCTGGGGCGAGGCCATGCGTGAGCACGAGACGATCCTGGAAGCGTTGCGCCGCCGCGCCGGCAACGAACTCTCGGACATCCTGTTCAAGCATCTGCGCAACAAGCGCACCGCCGCGGTCGAACACCTCAAGGCTGGTGCGGATACAACGTCCGAACCGGCCTGATCGCCTGCGGGCGAGGCCGGAAAAGCCACATTTTGCATTCAAAATTGCCTTCGAGGTTGCCTTGAGGTAGGCAAAGGCAGATCGCCTTTGGGCGAAACGGGGACGGGATGACGGACACGGACTTGAGCTTGAAGGACAGGCTGTCGCGCGAGATCACGGGCGACGTCTTGTTCGATTCCTTCAACCGCGGCCGTTATGCCACCGACGCCTCGTTCTACCAGATCGTGCCCGCGGGGGTCGTGGTCCCCCGCACCATCGACGAGGGCTTAAGGGCGCTCGCGATTGCCCGCGACGCCGGGCGGAAAGTCACCCCGCGCGGCGGCGGCACCTCGCAATGCGGCCAGACCATCAATGACGGCATCGTCATCGATCTCTCCAAGCACCTGAACAAACTCATCTCGCTCGACGTCGAAAACAAAACTTGCGTGGTCGAACCCGGCATCGTGCTCGACGACCTCAACCGCCAACTGAAGAAGCACGGCCTGTGGTTTCCGGTCGATGTCTCGACCGCCTCGCGCGCCACCATCGGGGGCATGGCCGGCAACAATTCCTGCGGCGGGCGCTCGCTGCGCTACGGCACCATGCGCGACAACACGCTGTCGATGGATGCGGCCTTGGCCGACGGCACGCTGATGCACTTCGGCGAGGTGTCGCGCGACCTTGGGCAAGCGAATGACAAATCGTCCGCGCTGTTCCGCGACATGCTGGCTCTAGGTAGCCGCGAGGCTGCGGAAGTTGCCGACAAGTTTCCCAAAGTGCAGCGCCGCGTCGGCGGCTACAATCTCGACGCGCTCGTCCCGCGCAACGCCGCCAACAACATGGCGCATATTCTGGTCGGCTCGGAAGGCACGCTCGCCTTCACCACGCGGGTCGAACTGAAGCTGTGGCCTGTCATCAAAAACAAGGTGCTCGGCGTCTGCCACTTCGGCAGCTTCTACGAGGCGATGGACGCCGCGCAGCACCTCGTCAAGCTGCGCCCCATTGCGGTGGAGCTTGTCGACCGCACCATGATCGCGCTCGGGCGCGATATCGCGATGTTCCGCCCCGTGATCGAGGCCACGGTCAAGGGCGATCCCGACGCGCTTCTGATCGTCGAATTCGCCGAGGAAGACCAGCCGCAAAACTTTCAGAAGCTGAAACAGCTCTCCGAGCTGATGGGCGATCTCGGTTTCGACTGGAACAACGACAAGCGCAAATGGGGCGGCGTGGTCGACGTGGTCGAGCCGGCCGTGCAGACCGCGATCGCCGATTTCCGCACCTCCGGCCTCAACGTCATGATGTCGATGAAGCAGGAGGGCAAGCCGGTTTCGTTCGTCGAGGACTGCGCGGTGCCCCTGCCCCACCTCGCCGACTACACCGACCGGCTCAATAAAGTGTTCGCCAAGCACGGGACCCGCGGCACCATGTATGCGCATGCGAGCGAAGGCTGCCTGCATGTCCGCCCGGTGCTGAACCTGAAGCTCGAGAAGGACGTCAAGGCGATGCGCGCCATCGCCGAGGAAGCCTTCGCGATGGTGCGGGAATACAAGGGTTCGCATTCCGGTGAGCACGGCGACGGCCTCGTGCGTTCGGAATTTCACGAGAGCATGTTTGGCCCGCGCATCATCGCCGACTTCAGGGAAGTCAAAGAGCGTTTCGATCCCGGCCACGTGCTCAATCCCGGCAAGATCGTCGATCCGCCGAAAATGGACGACCGCTCCCTGTTCCGTTACACGCCGGGCTACGCTGTCCGAGATTTCAAGACCGAGCTCGACTGGTCGGCCTATCCCGGCTCCGGCGGCGGTTTCCAGGGCGCGGTCGAGATGTGCAACAACAACGGCGCCTGCCGCAAGCTCGAAGGCGGCGTGATGTGCCCGTCCTATCGCGCCACGCGCAACGAAAAGGATGTCACGCGCGGCCGCGCCAACACGCTGCGGCTTGCGATCTCCGGCCAGCTCGGACCGGACGCGCTTTCGTCCGATGCGATGATGGACACGATGAAACTCTGCGTGTCCTGCAAGGCCTGCCGTCATGAATGCCCGACCGGCGTCGACATGGCCAAGATGAAGATCGAAGTACTGTCCGCGCGCCGCGCCAAACACGGCCTCTCCTTGCGCGATCGGTTGGTGGGTTTTCTCCCGCACTATGCGCCGCTGTTCTCGAAGCTCGCTCCGCTCGCCAACTGGCGCAACAAGAGCAAGCTCCTGCGCGCGCTGTTCGAGCGGGTCGCCGGGATCAGCGCCAAGCGCGCATTGCCCGCATGGCGGCGCGACGTCTTCGATCCGCAAGGCGAAATATTCGGCCCCGCAGACGGCCGCGAGGTCGTATTGTTCGGCGACACCTTCAATCGCACTTACGAACGCGAAAATCTCGACGCGGCCTTGCAGGTGCTGATCGCAGGCGGATATCGCGTCCATGTTCCCAAGCCTACCGGCGGCGGCCGGCCCTTGTGCTGCGGCCGCACGTTCCTTTCCGCCGGACTGGTCGACCATGCCCGCGCCGAGCTCGACCGACTGGTTGAGACCTATGCCCCCTTTGCCGCCCGCGGCGTGCCGATCGTCGGCCTCGAGCCGAGTTGCCTTCTGACGCTGCGCGATGAACTCCTGTCGCTACGCTCCGACGAAACGGCGAAGGCCGTCAGCGCGCACGCTCTGTTGTTCGAGGAATTCCTGGTGCGCGAGGCGGCCACCGGGCATCTTTCGCTGCCGCTGAAACCGATCGCCGAGAAAGCGGTGGTGCACGGCCATTGCCACCAGAAATCCTTTGGCGCGTTCAAGCCGGTCGAACAGGCGCTGCGGCTGATTCCGGATCTGAAGGTCGAGACGATCGAGTCCAGTTGCTGCGGCATGGCCGGCGCGTTCGGCTATGGCAGCGACACCTACGACACCTCGATCGAGATGGCCGAACTCTCACTGTTGCCCGCCGTGCGCCGCGCCGGTGCGAATACGCTCGTGATCGCCGACGGCACTTCCTGCCGCCATCAGATCAAGGACGGCACCGAACGATCAGCCATTCACGTCGCCCGTGCGCTGGCGATGAGCCTTTCCAACCAACGACCCTCCTCTCACATCTAAGGAAGTTTCATGTCCGAACTGACCCTCGACGTTGCCCGCAAGATTCTCGACGCCGCGCTTGCGAAGGCCGTCGAGAAGAAACTGAAGCCGCTCGTCATCACCGTGCTCGACGCCCGCGGCGCGGTGAAGGTCACCGCCGCGCAGGACGGCACCAGCCTGATGCGGGCCGAGATCGCGCACGGCAAGGCCTACGGCGCGCTCGCGATGGGCATGGGTTCTCGCGCCTTGTTCCAGCGCGCCCAGGAGCAGGCTTATTTCGTCAGCGCCGTGAACGCGCTCGCGGAAGGACGCCTCGTGCCGGTGCCGGGCGGCGTGCTGATTCAGGATGGCGCCAAGCTCCTCGGCGCGGTCGGCGTCTCCGGCGACACCTCCGACAATGACGAAATCTGTGCCATCGCCGGCATCGAGGCCGCCGGATTGAAGCCCAATCCGGGGTAGCTGCCGGCCCCAACACGAAGCTGCCCCGGACGCGTCCGCCTCACCTCAAAGAGCGGACTTCCGGTCGGAAAGAGCCCCGACTTCACCGGTCAGTGGTCGGGGTTCGCTTATAGCGCACGCCAAGTGTCACTATCCGAAGCTCCACTTCGTCGAAACGAGCGAGTACTTACCACCCGACCGCCTGACCATCCTTGCGTGGGTCGGAACCTGCTCGATAGAAGCCGTGACCAGGTTGGGCGCTTGATCCAAAGATCGCCGGCGTATCCGGCATCACAAGTATCGATTGGAAACCTCCGACGGCAGCCCCGTCAATCGAGGTTACGTTGTGCCCCATGCCCGCCAGATCTTTGCCGACCAAAGCATAAAGGTTTGACTCAAGCTCCAGCCGGTTCGGCACCTGAACGTGATGGAAACGCGCCATGTCAGCCGCAGCCTGCATGTTGGCGCCGAGATCGAATATGTCCACGAGCGCCTGCGCATGGCCTTGCGCCTGCATGTCACCGCCCATCAGCGTGATCGTCATAAGAGGCTTCGTATCTTTCATCACGAATCCGGCCGCTAACGTATTGAAGGGCCGCTTACGGGGTTCGATTACGTTCCGGCTCTTCGGATCGAGCGAAAATAGTGCCCCGCGATTGTGCAGAATGAATCCATAGCCTGGCACTGTGACGCCTGAGCCCCACCCCGCGAAATTGCTGTTGACCCACGAGACCATGTTTCCTTCGTCATCGGCCGCTGACAATACGATCGTGTCGCCGCTTGAATCGGCGGTGGATATCGGGCCAGTCGCTGAGGCACGCTCTGGATCGACCTTGCCGCACAACGATTCGGCGTGGGTCTTCGACACCAGCATGTCGATTGGCACTTTTACAAAATTGGGGTCGGCGTTGTAGCGAAACAGGTCTGCATAAGCGAGCTTCTTTGCCTCAACCAGCAAGTGCCAGTATTTCGGGCTGCGCGGCCCGAGGCTCGCCAGCGTCTTGCCATTGGTCCATTTCGGAACGCAGGATTCGAGGATATTGAGCATGAGGTTGGCGCCCCATGCCTGCGACGGCGGAGGTAGTTCGTTGAGCGTATATCCGTGATAATCGCTTGCCGCAGCTTCAACCCATTCGCCCTTGTAATTGGCGAGGTCATCGAGCGTCATACTGCCGCCGAGCGCGTTGGATTTCGCCACGATCGCTTCGGCAACCTCACCTTTGTAAAAGCCGTCGCGGCCGTGCTGCTGCAACAGGCGAAAGGTCTTCGCGAGGTCCGGATTGCGAAATATCTGGCCGGCGACGGGTTGTTTTCCGTCGATGTACCACGTTGCCACTGAATCCGGATCAAGTGAATTGCAACAGGCCCTCAACGGCAGCGCATTGGGTAGATGCCAGTCGTTAGCAATCCGCTGCGAAATCGGAAAACCATTTTCAGCATAGTCGATTGCCGGCTGCAGAACTTCCTTGAAGCTCAACTTACCGAAACGTTTAAGAACTTCCTCCCATCCCCAGGCAGTACCCGGTACGGTCACGGGTAGAATGCCGAAGACCGGCATTCCCGACCCTGGTCCCCAATTATTCGGATCAGCGTGGTAACCAAGCGAGCTAAAGTGCTCGACCGTCGCGCCCGATGGGGCCATGCCACTTGCGTTCAAGACGTAGAGTTTCTTTTCCTTCGCAACGTAGATAATTGCAAAGAGATCGCCGGCTACACCGACATTCATTGGCTCGACCAGATTAAGCACAGCCGAAGTAGCAACCGCCGCGTCAATGGCATTGCCGCCACGCAACATGATCTGTAGTCCCGCCTGCGCAGCGAGCGGCTGGCTGGTCGTTACCATGGCGTGTGGTGCCATCACCTCGGCGCGACTTTGTGCGCGCCAACCATCCGCCCGGTCGCCGCGTACCGCATCGCACGCTGGAGCCTTCGTCTTTCCGAAGCATGCCGACAATGGCGGGGTCGTCTGCGCCATTGTCGAAGACGTAAAACATGGAAGCGCCAACGTGGCGGCTACGAGTGCTGAAATCTTCACGATCGTCCCCATCTTCCCCATCCAATCAGCGCCAAAGAACACGGACGCCGATCGACCATCGATCGAAATCGAACCAAAGACGGCGCCAGGCTTCAAATGCTATAAACGGCGACGGACGCTACACCGGTTTCAGGATAGTGTCTTCAGGACGAATGCTGCTTTGCGTCATTGGCATCGCGTTGTCACGTGCCACCGCGTCGTCAGTGTGGAAGCGACCCTCATTCGTCATGGCAGGGCATAACCGTTCGAAGAACGGCGTCACTTCCACTCGCCTACCGCCCGGCCATCCATACTAGTCCTTCGCAACACGGAACACGCGCAGGTCCTGCTGAACGCCCTTTAACTTGGAGACGCTTGATGCGACCTCTCGGGAAGCAAGCAGCGCGTGCACGCCTTCGGCCGAATAGACATCCTCCGAGACAAAAATCTCTTCGGCATCCGCGAGCTGCTGCACGCGCGCGGCGATGTTGACCGTCTGGCCGAAGTAATCGAGCCGTTCGTTCAGCGTGACCGCAATCGCCGCGCCTTTGTGGATCCCGATCTTGAGAATGAGCGCGCGGTCAGCCTGCGTGCGGTTAAAGACATCGATCTCATTGCGCATCGAAAGCGCCGCGGCGACCGCATCGGCGGGTTCCAGGAACGTGGCCATGACGGCATCGCCAATGGTCTTGATAATCGCGCCACGGTGTCGGACCACGACATCCTGAATCAGATCGAAATGCCGCTGCACGAGCGCGAAGGCATTGAGGTCGCCGATGCGGTCATAGAGCGCAGTCGACCCCTTGAGATCCGTGAAGAGCAGCGTGATGTCCTTGACCCCAATTCCCTCCTGCGCCTTGATGACCTCGGAGCGGAAGAGATCGCGAAAGGCCTGCGTGGTCAGCAGACGTTTGCCGTTGAGAAACGGGATGAAATGCACCGGGGCGCCGCTCATGTCGAAACCGGGCGGCAGCACGGCGATGGCAAACATGCCGCGCTCCGAGGTCTTGTTGGCAAGCGCAAAAACAATCTTGCCGGGCGCCATCTCGCGCACGTCGTGGGCGTTCGCTTTATCATCGCCATAAGCGACGGGCACAACTTGCGGACCTGAAGCTGGCGCTCCGGCGATCGAGATGACAAGCGCGACTCTGCCGGCCGGACAGGTGGCAACGACCGTGCCTTCATCGACCTCGATTTCGATGGACGTGGTCTCACCCGCCGGCAGATAGGTCACCGACCGCGCAAGCGCCGCCTTGGCATTCACCAGCGGCTGACCATCCGGCAGCACGCCTTCGGCCGTGTTCTGTGTCTTGAAAAACTTGTCCCAGGCCGAGAGTTGCTCCGGATCATGAAACGCTATCCTGCGGATGTCAGGACTGACTGTGAAGGCGACCGCGATATATTCATCGAGCGCCGCGTCAAACCCGACCTGGCAGAACGCGCAGTGATAGTGATTGTGTAGACCCTTCAAGCTGCGGAAGCTCTCGACCACGCAGCAACATTGCGGACAGTACAGCGACCAATCCATCATAAAAAGGCCGAGCGCCGTGGCATGAAGAAACAGGTCGATGATTTCGTTCTCGGCGAGACTGCGCTCCTGGGCGAAGCTGAAGGCGTTGATCCGGAATAAAGCCAGATCGTCTGCGGTGCGAATGTGATTTTCGAGCTTTGATATCAGCCGCGGACTCCATGCCCTCGCTTCTTCAAGCGCGGCCAGACGTTCGTCCAGCAACGGCTCATTGACAGCGCTGACCATCTCGATGTCTCCCGTATGACAACACAAGGGGTTGGGCGGCGCGAAGGAGCGAGTTGAGCGTGTAGTGCCGACCTTGGGTATTTTCTTTCGCGGCGGAGCTGGTTCTGACGGCGCACTTTTCGACCGGGCTATCGCCTTATCTAGACCAGAGGGTCGATTGTGCGCAAGTTGGGCCAGGACTTCGAAAGCTACTGCGGCGCCCGCCGCTCCGATACTTCCGTTGGTTGTTGCATAGTGACATCCTGCGCGACCACGGAATGACGAGAGTTAGCATGCCCACGCTGAAACAATTCGGCCTGGAGATCTGGATCGCCGATGGAGCCACCGTGTCGGACCTGTTGCACTCCGCTGCCCGAAGGATTTGGCGTGCCGGGCCAGGAGGCAGTCGTCGAAGGGCTCGCAGGTTTCATTCCCCCCGGGCTAGTATGGCCATTCTCGAAGCCTGTTCCTTTCCTAGGAGACAACATATGCGCTTCTTCGCCCTCGCTGTTGTCGCGTATTGCTATTTTGCGCCTGGATTGGCTTTCGCGCAGGACATAGCGAGGCAGCTGGCCGGCAGTTGGAAGCTGACTTCGTGGACCATTCAAATCATCGGTGGAGACGTCACCGAACCGTTTGGTCGCGATCCGAAAGGCAGGGCGCTCATCACGCCGGACGGGTACGCGGCATTCGTCATCGCGGCGGCAAATCGCAAGCCGGCGGCCAGCGATGCAGAGTCGGCAGCTCTCCTTAAGACGCTGATGGTTTACACCGGCCCATTCACGATCGAGGACGACAAGTTCACGACCAAGGTCGATATATCCTGGAATGAGCTTCTGACCGGGCAGGACCAGGTGAGATTTTTCAAGTTGCAGGGCGACAAGCTGACCATTCGAACGGCTGAACAAGCCAGTGC
This sequence comes from Bradyrhizobium erythrophlei, assembly GCF_900142985.1. Taxonomy (NCBI): domain Bacteria; kingdom Pseudomonadati; phylum Pseudomonadota; class Alphaproteobacteria; order Hyphomicrobiales; family Nitrobacteraceae; genus Bradyrhizobium; species Bradyrhizobium erythrophlei. The sequence goes on along the minus strand of NZ_LT670849.1, from coordinate 5,165,988 downwards.
CGTTTATCCCGGCAAGAAGGTGGTCGGAACCCTCGCCTGGGAGCGCGAACGCTAAGAGCGGCCGGGCTAGTGTTCGACGTCCTTGTACGCTGAAGCGCTGAACCGAGTCAGCCTCCGAAGGTCCGCATTGCGTCAATCGCGTCGCCCTGATGGTGCGCCGGACACTTCCGATCCTCCCCTATGAACGGACATCGACAGCACTGGTCAGCATGTCTCAAAGGGGCCAATAGCGGAAGTCGGGAAACCGTCATTCGATCACCCCGTCAGCGAAGGGCATTTCACCGCTTCGTCGATTCCCCCGGCATGATTTGCTGCAACGAACCAGGGCCGACGGAAATCTGACCGGTGAACGGCCGATCATGCGCAACAATCAGCAACACCGAAACGGCCACGCCAGTCGCAAACAGGCCCATCGCGATGCCCGATGCCAGCCTGTTGTCGCAGTGCACGATGGCGATCGCGAGCAACTCGCAGACCGCCTGCAAATACAGGCACCACCATTTGACCGCATTGACCTCCGACTGACTGATGATGATCCGCTGCCGGCGCGCGTCCAGTGCGGTCCCGAGGGCCGAAATGATTTCACGCTGCGCCGTCTGCTGGCCCGCCCCCTGCGGTGTCATCGCGACAGCCAGTTGCAGCGCCTCGGCAAGCGCCGCCGGCGTAGCCTTCAGCGACGCCGTCTGGTGCGCCATGTCAGGCCATTCCACCGTCACGGCGTGCTCGACGTAAGTGTGGATCAGAGCCAGCAAACGCGCCTCCTGCTCGGCCGGCAGGCCGGCGGCGAGCAGCACCACCGCGCGCAGCGCACTGGCCTCGCGGCTCACCGCAGCACTCGCATGATCATTGTCGGCCCAGACCTGTGCCGCGGTAAACGCAACGAACAGGCCGAAGATAATGCCCAGCACCGGCAGCATTCCCGGAGAAACCGCCCTGAACGATTTGGCGCGCTCACCGGTCGCGAGCGCCATCACGGCAACGAAGATGATCGCGGCGAGTAGATAGGTGAAGCCGAATACGACCAGCGCCATCCACAGCACCGGCAGATCGTGTACCCAGTCGCTCATCGCATTCCCCCGCGCCGCCTCATCACCCTCCCCGAGGCCAAGGACAGGTCATCATATCGGGTACGCCGGCACGCCGAAAGGTGAGGCAGGCACAATCGCCGCAACCGGCCGATGTCCGTCGTTGGCGGAAACCACATCCCGCCCCCGCTTTAGACCACTTCGTCATTCGCCATTTGACGAAACCATTTTCCGAAAGTCACAACACAGTCCTGAAACGGAATGGGGCCTAGCATCCTGACCGAGCCCGAACGAGCGGGGTTGCGAACAACCGGTTTTCGGCTCTTCGTATGGAGGACGTGACGATGAATTTTGTCCCATCGACCTCTTTCCCACAATCCCAGGTCAAAACGCTTCCGTTCAGCGCAACCGCCGCGCTGAGCTTCGTGGCATTTTTGCTGGTTATCGCGATCGTCATTTTTCTGGCGTCCAAGGCGCCGGGCATGTCGCCCGACGAACTCGCCTCTCGCTTGAGCGCACTTCCGTAAGACGCGATCGATCGACGTAGCTTCAGAAACCATCACCGTCTTATTGAGACGGCAACAAACGAGGTTCTTAAATGTCAGCCACTATCGTACTTTCTGGGCCAAAATCATCCTCGCTGCGGCGTTTTCTGTTACGGCGTTCGCCGTTGGGCGTGCCGATCGCGATTTGGGCGTTGTCGCTCCTGCTGATCGCCGCGGCTGCGCATCTTCACACGCCAACCATTTCGTTCGATCCGCAGGAAGTGGCGATACCGTTCTGATTTTGACGTCAGGCCACGTTGGAGCAAGCGGCAAGGCCTGACATCGCCTTCAGCTCACCTCACTCTGGGAAGGGTTAGGAGAGATTCTGTTACCTCGTTCATCGTGCTGTCTGACGATCTCGGTCAACAGGTAGAACCGGTAGATGAGATGAAATCCGACAAAAACCCAGAAGACCCCGCCAATCATCGACAAGAGTGAAAACTTGCCGATGATACCTTCAAAGATTGTGTAAAGGCCGAGCACTCCAATAATGTATGACCCATAAGAATAAGGAAGGCACCCAAGCATCAGCAGGACATTCTTTCGGCCACGACCTCGTTCCGCCGATATGAGAAAACAATAAGTGAAGAGACCCACTGATGCAGCAACGCCACCGAGTACTGGCGCGTAAGTGTACAAGTAATGATCCTGGGACCACCCTAGTCGGACGAATTCGACAACCCCATAAATCATCACTGCAAGAACGGGCACTTCGATTTTGGCGGCCATGATGTCGCCCTTGGCCCCTTTTAGCTCTGGGGGAACGGTAGGGGACTGCATTTTCGACCTCCGTCTCTTCCCTGGTTGGATATTAAAGCAGCATTCGGCGTGTTTGCGGTTGGCGTGTTCTACGATGAAAATGGACTGTCTAAAATCGTCACGCGCTATGTGCATACAGACTTGCACCTTGCCCGATCGTCAGCTCATCATGCTGTGAGTTTTCCGACTTGAGTCCGCTTCGGGTCATTGGCTGAAATCGACGACCGCCCTCGCCTCAGCCTGCTCTGCCACCGGAAGCGGACATGGCGTACAGCAAGCCAGAGGTCGGCAAAGGGCCGCAAGCAACGCAACGGAAATTTACTGGTTCGCCCGTTCGGCGGCGGTCGCGGTGGCCATGTATTTCGACATGAACTCGGCAACCCGTTCGCGCCACATTCCGGCGAACGCCCCCGACGGCAGATTGTCCACCGACTTCCACGTGTCTTTGATCTTCGGAAGGGTATTGCGCCAGATCGCGCGTTTGCACCACTTCTCGCCTTTTTCCTTGCCTTCGCCGGTCGCGCACATGGATTTCCAGGCGATGCGATCGGGTTGGCTAATGTGCTCGGCGGCGCCTTCCCAGCCTTGTTGGTGGATCAGATAAAGATCGCTCAAGTCCGGCGTCCGGTGCGTCACCCACCCGAACAGGATGCCTTCGGTGATGACCTTGTAGGCGGCCGCAACGGCATTGTCGCGGGCATCGAGAATCTGCCCGGAGCCGTATTTGTTGAATTCGTATTTGCTCAGTTGGAACAGGCCGACATACGATCCCGTCCGTTGCTTGGGATCGAAACCAGACTCGATCTTGGCAACCGCTTTCATGAAATTGAAGTCCAGGCCGAAAGCATCGGACGCGCGCTTGATCTCCTCGACCGGCGTGCCGACCGGGATGTCCTTGAGCGACTTCAGGACGGTTGCCGCCGGCTTCTCGACAGGCGGCACTTCGGACCAGACGTAATAGATGAGGTACTTGAAATCCTGCGGCGCCTGCGCCGGGCTTGAAGCAACGTCCGAGGCGTCGCGCGTTGCCGGCTGGACGGCATCTTGCTGGCCCAAATCCGCCAACTTGGTGCCCGCCAACTTGACGTCCGCCAATTTTGTTTCGTTGCGATCGTCGCTGATTTCCGGCTGGGCCATCGACGACGGTGCGGAAACGGTTCCGGTCACCGCGCCAGGCTCCGCTTCAGGCGTTGCTCCAGACGCTGTTGCAACTTCGGCAGATGCCTCCGGCATGGCGGCGGAGAGCGCAGGCCAAGCGGGCGTCTCGTCGCTCACCGCCGCTTCCGGCATTGCTTCCGGCACGGTCACGGCTGGCGTGTTTCCGCCAAGCAGATAGAACGTCCCCGTGAATGTTATAGCACCCACGATGCAGGCAGCCAGCCAGGCTTTCATTGCCCCACCCCCGCGGCACGGTCCCCACAAGAAGGCTACACGCATGTTGCCCGTAGTCCAGTGCACGTTTGCCACACTGGATGTCTTTTCGTGGCCTGTCCCAGGCCGGGCGACGGACCCGAGGCTCTCACCCGCCCACTACCGCGCCGGGATCACGCACGCGATAGAGCGCGGCTCGCTATTCCAGATACGGCGTTAGCACACCTTCGATCCATTTCATGAACGCGCGGACTCGGCGCGACAGATTGCTCCGATGTGCGACGACGAGGGACACGGCGAGCGCCGGGCGACGAAAATCGGGTATGATCTCCACAAGCGCTCCACTTTCTAAGTATCGGCCGATCCCCAAGAGTGGCGCTTGAATCAGGCCAAGGCCGGCGAGGGCAGCGGCTTCGTAGGTCTGCGCGCTGTTGACGTGTAGCGCACCCGGCAACTGCAGCGTCGCGTAGCTGTCGCCGTCCGGATATTCCCATCCATAGGGTCTTGCGCCCAGCATCGTCGAAAAATGAATTGTCCGATGTTTCTGACGCTGGAGATCATCTAGCGATCGAGGGACGCCGTAGCGCGCCAGATAGGCGGGACTGGCAGCGTTGACCATGCGCAAGTGGGTACGACGTCTGCACGCGATGTATTCGGGGCTGCACAGAACGCCGCCAAGGCGTAGGTCCGGGACGGATCAGGCATGAGATGGAGAGTGCGCGCTTCTGCCTCGGCTAGACGACATTAGCGGGAGGTCCGCCCCGGGTCGGAAACGGACGTCAGCAGGTCACTTCCTGACGTCTGCCAAGCATCAAGACCAAGCACATCGCCGATAAAGCGGTCAATCGAGCGGGGGAACGCGGATGACCAACTGGCAAATGAGGCACTTGAAGAGGCGCGCTCGTACTTCGCTGCCGATCTTGGGGAGCGATCCAATCAATACGAGCTTGCGCCCGCACTTGGGGCAATTCGGCTCATCCTGGTTTTCGTGGCTGCTGTGGTCCATGGCGGCGTTGACATAGCCGAGATGGAACCGAAGAGAACTCCGGAAGATTCCGGGGATCGCAAACCAGGATACCCGCCGAGAAGAAAATGGCCCGACGCCGGTGCGCCGGGCCAGTTTGGAGGGAGGAACGCAATCAGGGGGATGCCAGGCTGCGACCTCGCCTTCGCCGTGCAATATGCGTGCCGGGACAAGGAGGATGTTTTGCCAGCGTGACGATCTCGGGACACTCCAGCGATGATCAGTCCCGTGCCGAAAGTATTGCAGATTGTTTCTGCATGAGCAGGTGCAGCTAAGATCGACGAAAAAGTCCGACACTTGCGAAGGCTTGAACGTCTCCTGCTTGATCCGTGCGATTGTGCGGCGCTAAGTAGGCGCACATCTGCATTGGATGAAAGGATGATTTCTATGACGAAGCTTATTGTGGCCGTTGTTGCAACAGCCATCGTCGGCACGACAATCTACGCACCGATCAGCGTAGCTGCGGCGACTGCCGATAACGCAGCCCTGCAAAAGACGACGGCGGACTGCAAAGCCCAGGTGAAGAGCTACGCGAAATACCACGAAACGTCCTGGTATGCGCAGCGCAAAATGGTGAAGAAGTGTGTCGCAGACGCCACGGCAAAACAATAACAGCATCGTTTGCTCGCGGCGTTGCTCCTTGCGACCTCAGCGACGTAAAGCGTCGCTCGGATCTTGTGCCGGATGGACGGCTACACCGTAAACCAAGCGACGACAGCAAGAAGAAGGTCGTAGGCCAAGTCCGGGGCGATTGCCGTTAGAAATGATCCCCAGGCCAACGCGATGAGTGTCATTTTGAGCGTAAACATGTGCCGGATCCCCATCCTTATATGATGGAAACCTAGGCCGGACCGGTTTCGAGACGATTTCGCACGCTCGGGAAAATGGTTTCGGGATTGTGTCGATGGTTTAAAAAACCCCGCTCACCGGGGGTACCGGGTGAGCGGGGTCAGTGGAAATGGGCGGCCAACCTTGTGAGCATTAACCGCGCCTGTTGAGGCTAGCGTCGCTGCATGACGGTTTTCTAAAACTGATGGACACGGAACGGTAGATTGCGCCTTGTCATCAATCGCTGTCGACTTCGCCCGCCTTGCGCTTGTCCCCTGCAAACATCGCTTCGAAGATCATGAGCGGTAGGTAAAACATAAGCATGGCAATATCCTCCATGCTGCGACAACACTTGGTTATCGGGGCCCGTTCCCAAAATAAACAGCCGAGCTTGTGGAACGCTTTCATCACTTATCCGACTACCGTGTAGCGGTCTTCCGCCGCTGACATAGGCTAGAAGTAGCGCACTAGCAGACGGGTGCTATTTCGCCTTACCCAGCTTCTTGCCGAAGAAATCGATGGCGATCAGCACGGCAACGATGACTGCAATTGACCCCGCCACGCTGCGAATTTCTTGAGGGGATAGCCCAAAATAGTAGGCCGTGCACGCGAGGGCGATCGCAGCATACGCGGCCACGCAAACTGCGCTGATCGCGGTCGCTAAATCGAACTTGATCTTCATAACGCTCACCAACAGCACGCGCCCTGTTAGGTGAATAGCTCCTTTGTGGTTAGACCGATGTGACGGTGCTCACATTCCGACACGGAATTTGACCACCGATTGTCCGTGGATGGCGCCGGACATCCACGAATGGCTGTAGATCACCTATCCCCAGCCCCAAGAACTAGCCGATTTCCGATAATCCGAAATCGCAAAAATATGGGCATCCAGTCAGGTATCCCCGGTCGATCAGGCCGACTTGCGCCAGGGCAACACCATAGAGACCTGCTGCTTATAGCGGCGATAGTCGTCTCCGAACGTCTCGATTAAGTCGCGCTCCTCCAGCAGGATCCCAACAAAGATGTATGCCGTGGTCACGGCGGCAAAAAGCAAGTGTCCAAGGCTCATGGTGGGGGCCGACCAAAACGCGATGATGAATCCAAGATAGATGGGATGCCGCACAAATTTGTAGTAGAGCGGTGTGCGGAAACGCGGCACCGGCATTGGATGGCCGGTCAGGTTACTGGCAACCTGATGCAGCCCGAACAACTCGAAATGGTTGATGAGGAAGGTGCTCGTCAAAACTACGAACCAGCCGAGTAATGACAGGCCAATGACTGCCATTGAGATCTGCGGGTCGGCGACCTGCCAGACCACGTTCGGGATTGGACGCCACAGCCAAAACAGCAGGACGAGCGCGAGGCTGGCAAACAGCACATAAGTACTGCGTTCGACCGACTTTGGTACATATTGTGTCCACCAGTTCTTGAATTGCTTGCGCGCCATCACGCTGTGTTGCACGGCGAACAATGACATCAAGAGCAGGTTCACGATGATCGATTCAACCGTCGGCCCGACAGGGCCGGAATCGATCGCCTTGGGCACCGCCAGGTCCAATACGAAGCCTATGGCGTACAGGAAGGTCACAAAGAATATGGCGTAGGACATAACCCCGTAAGCAAACGCTACAGTTCTCGCGATGCGAGTACCCTTAATATCTTCGCCGATGGCCGGGATTTGGGTCATAGTCTCTCTCCTCAGGTCAGAGCGCGGTTATCGCGATTGGAATTCGCGGGCTCCCGACGCTGCCCCAGGACAAGTCCCGTGACTTTGCGGAGACGTTGATTTGTCGATTAGAAGGGCCTGATTATCGCCTGAGAGCATCGGGAGATTCACGAGATCCGGAGCCATTCGTTGCAATTTATATTTGAAAATCATGTACTTAACGCTGAACGACGAGAATTGCGTCGGGGGTATGAGCTTGTTGCGGTCGAGCCTCAGGTGTTCGACCTCTTGATTCATCTGCTCACTCACCGGGACCGCGTCGTCAGCAAAGACGATCTTTTCGCCTCGGTCTGGGCTGGACGCGTGGTGTCGGATTCGACACTCACCAGCCGCATCAACGCGGCTCGCAGGGCAATTGGCGATAGTGGCGAGGATCAGAAACTAATCCGCACCGTCGCACGCAAAGGCTTCCGCTTTGTTGGCAGCGTTCAAATGAGCGACGCGGGTGCGGACAATGCCGATGTCGGCAGCGCTGCCTTGGAAGGCCGCGAACCGTGGCGACCGATTGCACTGCATGAACGTCCTGCCATAGCTGTACTTCCCTTTACAAATATGAGTGGCGATCCAGAACAGGAGTATTTTTCCGACGGGATCAGCGAAGACATCATCACCGCGCTTTCCAAGCTTCGTTGGTTCTTTGTAATCGCGCGCAACTCGTCGTTCACATACAAGGGAAAGGCGGTCCACATGAATCAGGTCGGGGCCGAACTCGGCGTTGGCTATGTCCTGGAGGGGAGCGTTCGCAAAGGCGGCGACCGTGTCCGTATCACAGCTCAGCTCAACGACGTCGCAACTGGCAGTCATCTTTGGGCGGAAAAGTACGATCGCGAATTGGCAAACGTATTCGCCGTGCAGGACGAAATCACCGAAGCTATCGTCGCCGCGATCGAGCCGCAGCTTTATGCAGCGGAAAATTTCCGTGCACAGCGCAAGGCGCCCGACAGTCTAGACGCCTGGGACCTCGTAATGCGGGCATTATCGCATTACTGGCGCGTTACACGCCAAGACAACGTCGTCGCACAGGCGCTACTGGAAAAGGCGATCGCGATCGATCCAGGCTACGGTCAGGCCCTTGGGGTGCTTGCCACGAGTTATACCTTTAGCGCCCATATGGGTTGGGCGGACATGGCTGGCGTGGCGGAGATCGCCGAGCGCGCCGCCCTCGCCGCAATTCAGGCCGACAGCGAGGATCCCTGGGCCCACTTGGCGCTCGGGAGCGTGTTTCTATTCCGGCGGCGCTTCGAGGATTCGCTGGCGGAGTTCGAATCGTCGCTCGATCTAAATCCGAATTTCTCGCTGGCCCAAGGCTACTACGGCCTGACGTTGTCGTATTGTGGGCGCTGGCAGGAAGGCTGTGCTGCGGCACAGCGCGCGCTGCAACTGTCTCCGCGCGATCCGTGCTCTGCGATCTTTTGCGGCATCGCGGCTTATTCCCATTTTGTCGGCCGCAAATATGATGAGGCGACACGTCTTGCGCGCGAGGCTATCCGACAGCGCAGCGACTTTGTCGGTGGCCACCGGGTGCTGACGGCGGCTGCCGGGATGGTTGGTCAATACGATGTCGCTAAAGCCGCATTGCTTGAGCTCAGGCGCGCGCAGCCAAATATCTCACTCTCCTGGCTAGCCACGCATATGCCAATTCGCGATCAGGCGGAATGCGAACATTATCTGGAAGGCTTCCGTCGCGCCGGCTTGCAATAGGGTCGCAGCCTGAGGAAGGCGCTATTCTCGTTCGTGCAACGGAGGTTGAGATGAAACATCTTTTGGTAACGACTACCGCGTTGATGCTGGCGAGCTTCGCGCTTGGCGCATTCACGGTTCAGCGGGTGGGCGCGCAAGTCAAGCCGCCGGTCTATTTCGTCGTTGAGAACGAGATCAGCGACGTGCAGGGCTATCTCAAGGAATATGCGGGGCGAGCTCGTGATATGATCAAAGCCAACGGGGGCCGCTATATAGCGGCGGGAGATGCGACAACATTCGTGGGCGAACCGCCCAAATCTCGGGTCGCCATATTCGTGTTCGACGACCTCCAGCAAATACAAACTTGGCTAAACTCCCCCGAGTACAAAGAGCTCAAGAAGGTAGGCGACAAGTACGCCAAATATCGCAACTACGCCGTCCCGGGCGTTCCACAGTAGAGCGAAAACAGACAATTCCCGCTGCATGAAAAAGTTCGTCGAGCCCAGTCGCTGGATCACCGGCCCGTTCCTCTTCCAGATCAAGGGAACGCCAGCTTAGTACGCCGCTGGGTTCAAACACGCGATAGCGAGGGCTGGATCGTGCTGCATGAGTCCGGCAGCTTCATCCGCTTCACACGGGCGGGCGCGGACCTGTTCGCATCATGAGACCTGCCAACATGCTAATGCCGGTAAGCGACATGTCGATGCCGATGATGCCGAGGGTGCCCCAGTCGCGGAGACCAGGATCGGTTGGTTCGAAAATCCATATCCTCGCCGACCGTCCTGACCGGCCCGCGGTTGATCACCGCGCCGTTTCCGAAGTCCGCGCTACTGCCAATCGGGGCCGGCTGCGCAAATGCGAGGGAATTTGTGACTACGAACGTGGTCGCGAGAACGATTGTTTTGAGTTTCATTGTTCGGTTCCTTCCAGTTTCGAGAAGGAGAACGGGGATGAGCGAGGTTGGTTGCAAATATCGTGGCAAAGAATGGCTGGAGCCGACCTTTCGAGGACCCGATCTCGCTGCCGGACGGTCGCGAACTGGTCACCCTGAAGGCCGCCGCCAGTAGAATTTCACTTCACCACTCCCAGCGTCCGCCTTGACGGAATTTCCTTGTAGCACCGGCATTCCCTGCGCCCTCTTCCCGGGGCACCTGAAAAGACTCGGGCGCGACTTGCGTGGCAAGAACGCCCCGTTGCGTCTTCGTGACGGCGGCTTGCCGGCAAAGACTGGAAAAGGCAATCTGCAACCCATGCAGCAATCGACGTGTTTTCGCGATCGTACAATCGACCGCCAAGCAAGAAAAAGAGAGATACGATGAAGCTACCAACGGAACTCGCCATCGCCATTGTCCTCGGCCTTGCCACCACAAACGCTCTCGCCCAAACCCCTGCCCCCGCCGATATCGTTTTCGTCAACGGCAAGGTGTTTACGGCCGACGACAGCGACCATGTGGTGCAGGGTTTTGCGATCAAGGACGATCGCTTCGTCGCCACCGGGTCCGACGATGACGTGCGCCGCCTCATAGGCCCGCAAACCAGGGTGATCGACCTCAAGGGACGCTTCGTGTCGCCGGGGATCACCGACGACCACTTTCATAACGAAGGCGGCGGCTCCGGCGTGGACCTCAGCCATGTGCGCTCGCTTGGCGAACTTCTTACGACTGTCGCCAATGCGGCAGCAAGCGCGCCCGCGGACACCATAATCGTCTCCAATTCCGACTGGCACGAGGCTCAATTGAAGGAGCAGCGCCTGCCGACATCAGTGGAGATCGAGCAGGCTTCGCCCGGCAAGCCGGTGGTGCTGGTGCGCGGCGGCCACGAATACATTCTCAACACGACCGCGTTGAAGAAATGGAACATCACCAACGACACGCCGGTGCCGGCGGGCGGACAGATCAGCCGCAACGAGGCCGGCGAACTGACCGGCGAATTGTTCGACGAGGCGAAAGCGCTGGTGAGCCTGCCGCGCCCGAAGCCGGTGAATATGGACGACATCCTCGCGACCCAGAAGGCAGTCGCGCCTTACGGCATGACCGCGCTGCGCATTCCCGGGTCCTACAAGGGCGACATGATCGCGGCCTACCGGCTGATGAAGCAGGCGGAGGCGGAAGGCAAGCTGACGTTGCGCTGGACCGTCTATATGCCAGGCTTCTCGCTGCGCTCGGCAGACGCCGCGCGCAAGGCGATGGAAGCCTGGGGCACGCATCAGGGCGAAGGCAGTGACTGGGTCAAGGTCGACGGCGTCAAGCTGATGGTCGATGGCGGTTTCGAAGGCGGCCACCTCTCGAAACCGTATCTCGAGCCCTACGGCAAAGGCGGGACGTTTACCGGCCTCACGGTGTCGCCGCCGCCGGCCTTTACCGAAGTGGTGCGCGAGCTGAACAACAAAGGCTGGCACGTCATTACGCACGCGGTCGGCGATGCCGCGCTCGATGAAGTGCTCGACGGCTATGCGGCGGCCGACAAGGATGCATCGATCAAGGGCAAGCGCTGGTCGGTCGAGCACGCTTTCGTCTCACGGCCCGAACAGGTCGCGCGATTGAAAGAGCTCGATGTCGCGGTCTCGGCGCAGGATCACCTTTATCTCGCGGCACCCGTGCTGAAGAAATACTGGGGCTGGGAGACGGCGAGCGAAGTGACGCCGGTGAAGACCTATCTCGATGCCGGCCTGCTGGTCGCCGGCGGCACCGACAGCCCGGTGGTGCCGTTCAATCCGTTCTGGAATCTCTATCACATGGCAAGCCGCGACACGATTTCGGATGGCGTCTACGGCGCCGACCAGAAGATCGCCTCGCGGCCGCTGCTCTTGAAGCTCGTCACCCTGAACTATGCGAAGCTGATCGGCGAGGAAAAGACGCGCGGCTCGATCGAATCCGGCAAGCTCGCCGACTTCGCAATGCTCACCGACGACTTCCTCACTGCAAAGCCGGAAGTGATCCGCGACATGAAGGCGCTTTCGACCTGGGTCGGCGGCCGCGAGGTCTATCGCGCGCCGGGGTACGAGTAGATCGACGCTCTGGTCAGTACTTCAGAGGCTGCCGGGCGGTTTCGCTGAAAATGCCTCCGCCACCAAGCAGATCTTCAAGTTCGGCGCCAACTATCTGTTTGACTTCGGCGGCGCTCCGCTCGTCGCGAAATACTGAGTTCCTCCGAACTCGTCACACTACGTTTCAAATGCCGCCCCTCGAGGGGCGGCATTTTCGTTTGGCTTGGGTTGTGCTGCTACTTCCCCGGCCAGGACGGCTTGCGTTTCTCGGCAAAGGCCTTGAGGCCTTCCTTGGCGTCCTCGGTCATCGCGAGCAGCGCGATCTGGGTTTCGGTATAGGCGATCGCCTCGTCGAACGACATCGACGCAATCGCGCGCATGGCATATTTGCCGCGCCGGATCGCGGTCGGCGACTTGTCCGTGATGCGACCGATCAGCCAGTCTACCTTGGCGTCGAGTTCGGCCGGCGGCACCACGTGATTCAAAAGCCCAGCCGCCAGCGCCGTTTTGGCATCGAACGGTTCGCCGGTGATCGCCCACTCGTTGACGATCCGCCGCGGCGCGATCGATTGCAACAGGCTCAACACCTGCATTGGAAATACCCCGACCTTCACCTCCGGCAGGCCGAAGATGACGTTGTCGGCCGATATCGCCATGTCGGTCATGCAGAGAAGTCCCATGCCGCCGGCCATGCAGACGCCGTTGACGCGCGCGATCGCCGGCTTGGTCGCGTTCTGCGACAGCCGCAACAGATCGGCGAAGTCGACATTGGGTTTGGAAAAATCCTGCGCGGCAAACGCTCCGCCGGTATTCTGCAAATCCGCGCCGGCGCAGAACGCCTTCTCTCCGGCCCCGGTCAGCACGATCGCGCGGATCGCCGGATCGTCATGCGCGGCGCGGTAGCCTTTCGCGATGCCGGCGATGACGTCGGCATTGATCGCGTTGCGCTTCTCCGGCCGGTTGATGGTGATCCAGAGCGCGGGCCCGCGCTTGTCGATTGATACGCTTGATGTGTCGGTCATGGGTGTTTCCGCCTGTCGTTTCAGGCGGACAATAGAGCATAGCCGAGGGGCTAGCCGCTACATCCCTCCCCCTTGCGGGGAGGGATAGGAGCGTCACGGCGTCGGAATCGCGTCCGTCTCGGCCTTCCTGATCCAGACCTTGTTGTCGTGGAAGGCAGCGCCGCCGAAGGGCGCCACCGCTTCGGCGCCGGTCAGCATATTGATGCCGCGACCGCCGATATGGGCCTTGTTGGGATGGATCGATTCCGCGATCAGCACCCCGCGCTGCACGCCGTCGAAATGCCTGGCGATCAAGGAGGTTTCACCGCGCTGATTGCCGAGCGTGACCGCCTCGCCGTCCTCGATTCCGAAGCTTGCGGCATCGTCGGGATGGATCATCACGCTGGGCGCGCCTTCGCGGGCCTGCGACGACGGCGTTTCGTTGAAGCTCGTATTGAGGAAGCTGCGCGACGGGCTGGTCGCGAGCCGGAACGGATGCGCCTCGTCCGCCTCCTCGATCGCCGCCCAGTGGTCAGGCAGTCCGGGCATCTTGTCCCATGCCCCCATCATGCCGGCATTGGCGAGCGGTACGTTCGCCCAATCCGCCTTGAAGTGGAATTTGCCGTCCTTGTGCGCGAAGCCGTCGAGATAATGCGAGGTGCGGAAATCCGGCTGGAGGTCGCGCCACAGGTCGAGCTCGAGCTGTTCAATGCCGCCATGGCCGCTCTTTTTCAACGTGGCGTCGATCAGTTCGCGCGGCGACATGTCGAAACCGGGATGCGAAATCTTCAGCCGCGTCGCCAGCCCCTGCAAAACCTGGTGGTTGGAGCGGCATTCGCCGGGAGGCTCGATCAACTTGGCGCCGACCGAAATGTGCTGATGGCCGCCGCCGTAATAGAGGTCGTCGTGCTCCATGAACATGGTCGCCGGCAGAACGATATCGGCCATCTGCGCGGTCTCGGTCATGAACTGCTCGTGCACCGCGACGAACAGATCCTTGCGCGCGAAGCCGCGGCGCACCAGCGCCTGCTCCGGCGCTACCGTCATCGGATTGGTGTTCTGGATCAGCATCGCCTTGACCGGCGGCCCGTTGAAAAGCGCGGCCGGATCGCCGGTGAGGACGCGTCCGACCTTGGACTGATCGAGCCGCCGCGTCGTGGAATCGATCGCGTCGTGCCCTTCGATGATGGACTCGTCGAATCTCCAGAGCGCCGCATTATTGAAGAACGCGCCGCCGCCCTCGTGCTGCCAGGCGCCGGTCACGGCCGGAATACACAACGCCGCATGCATTTGCGCCGCGCCGTTACGGCTGCGGGTGAAGCCATAGCCGAGACGGAAATAGGTCCGCTTGGTTTGCCCGACCAGGCGCGCAAAAGCCTCGATCTCTTCCACCGGCACGCCTGAGATCGCCGACGCCCATTCCGGCGTACGCGTCTTCAGATGCGCCTCGAGCTCGTTCGGGAAATCGGTGTACTTGTCCATGTAATCGCGATCGGCGTAGCCCTCACGGAACAAGACGTGCATGACGCCGCAGGCGAATGCGCCATCGGTGCCTGGCCTGACCAGGATCCGGATGTCGGCCTGCTTCATCGTATCGTTGTTATAAACGTCGATCGCCGCGATCTTGGCGCCGCGCTCCTTGCGCGCGCGCATCGCATGCGTCATCACGTTGACCTGGGTGTGCACGGGATTGGTGCCCCAGATCACCACGAAGTCGGATTGAGCCATCTCGCGCGGATCGACGCCGGCGACCTTGCCGGTGCCGGCGGCAAAACCGACGCGCGCAATGGTCGAACAGATCGTCCCGTAGAAGCGCGAATATTTCTTCACATGGGCGAGGCGGTTGATGCCGTCGCGCATCACCAGCCCCATGGTGCCGGCATAATAATAAGGCCAGACGGATTCGGCGCCGAACTCGCGCTCGGCGGCGTCGAAACGGCCGGCGATCTCGTCCAGCGCATCGTCCCAGGAGATCCGCGCAAACTTGCCCGAGCCCTTCGGCCCGACGCGGAACATCGGATAGGTCAGCCGGTCCGGATGGTGGATGCGCTCGGCGTAGCGCGCGACCTTGGCGCAGACGACGCCGGCCGTGTAGGTCTGGAGCTTGGAACCCCTGACGCGGCCGATCGAGGTGTTATCGATCACCTCGATATCGAGTGCACAGGCCGACGGGCAATCGTGCGGACAGGTCGAATGGCGGATGGCGATCTTGGCGCGCGCGGCCGGCGCCTCGATTTTGGCGTGCTGGTTCATGGGGTTAAAATTAACACCAAAAGGGGGAGTCGCCAGCGCCTTTATCGGGCAATGCAGGGATGAAATAGGCACATTACGGGGGCCGATGACGGCTGCCCCGTCTGCCCACCCGCCCTCTAACCGGCCTCTAGCCCGCCATGGGCCTGAGGAACGGAATGATCATCGGCACGCGGCGGCAATAGGCCGCGTAGGCATCGGTGCCGAGCTCCACGGAAAGGAACCGCTCCTCCATCCGCGCCTTCTGCCATTCACCGAACGGAATCAGGAGCGTACCGAGGATTGCGGCCCAATTGCCGATCGCAATCCCGGTGGCAATCATTCCGACAATCTGGCCGGTATAAATGGGATGCCGAACCACGCCGTAAGGCCCGGTATCGATGATGCGGTGGTCTTCCTTATGGGTGATCGCGTTGGACCAGAACCGGCCGAGATGGATCCGCGCCCACCAGGTGAAGCAAAGGCCAAGGATGACCACCAGCGCCAGCCCATAAATCGTGGCATTGCTGAAGTGATAGAGCGGCGCGGCGCCCAACAGGCTCTCGATCGGCGGCGCGAGGAAGATGGCCCCCAGCAGGATCGGCCCCCGGTAAAGCCAGGCATCAAGGGTACGCACGGCGGTCTTGGTCCGGCCCGACCAGACCGAGGCAAGAATCCAGCTCGCCGCGAAAGCCAGCCAGATAATTGCGAACAGGCTCGTCGGCCAGGTGACGATCCATCCACTGAAGACCGTCGCGAAAATATCGTTGAAACTATTGAACATCATTTGACCGTCGCCGACGCGGGACATCGCGTCAAGTATCCCTTCTCTATTATCACCCCGCCATGCGGTATAGATGGAACAAGCCGGAAACGTTGCTCCGATCAGGGGAATGTCCGCAGGAAATGGCGTTCCCGTGGCAACGGTGACGGTCGATCAGCCTACCCGCCGAAATAGGCCCCTCCATTGGCGTGAATCGCCTGGCCGTTGACGTAACGCGCGGCCGGGCTGCACAGGAATCGCACGGCGGCTGCGACATCTTCCGCCTTGCCGCGCTCGCCCGTGATGGTCCGGTGGATCAAATGATGCGCTGGCTCCGGCGTGTTCTTCGGGCGCGGTGTGCCGATGATGCCGGGCACCACGCAATTCACTGTGATCCCGTCGGGCGACAGATCATGCGCAAGGGCTCGCGTGAAGCCGATGATGCCTGCCTTTGCCGTCACGACGTGGGCGCGGTCCGGCGCGCCGGTATGCGCGCTCAAGCCACCGATGTTGACGATGGTCCCGGCCCCGCTCTTCTTCAAATGAGGCAGGCAGGCCTTCACGCAGTGAAACGTGCCGTCGAGAATGACATTCATCACCTCGCGCCAGTCGGCATAGCTCATCTCGGCAAACGGCTTTTCTCGCCGCAGGGCTGCGTTGTTGACGAGAATGTCGATTCGGCCGAACTCGGCGATCGCCATGTCGACCATGGCCTGCACGGCGGCCGGATCGGCGATGTCGCCGACATGAACCAGCGCCCTCTCGCCGACGGTTTCGATCTCGCGGACGACCGCCTTGGCCTCGTCCTTGTTGCTGCGCGAGTTGACGACGATGGAGGCGCCGTCTTCCGCCAATGCGAGCGCAATCGCCCGGCCGATGTTGCGGCCCGAACCGGTCACGATCGCCACCTTGCCGGCGAGTTCGTTGGTGCTCATCTTATCCTCATCTTCGGGTCATGGCCGGGCTTGTCCCGGCCGTCCACGTCTTGCTTTCGGAAACAAAGACGTGGATGCCCGGCATAAAGCCGGGCATGACGACAACTAACTTCTCAGTGCGCTTAAATCGATCTTGCTCTTATAAAGCCCTGCCAGCCATTTCAGTGCTGCCTCGCCCTGCGCCTTGCTCCAGCCACCATGCTGGACGTTGAGCGCGAACTTGTCGGCGACATCCTGCCGCGTCAGCGGCTCCTGCGCGCCGCCGCGCAAGTAAGGCTGCCGTTCCTCGACCACGCTTCCGTCTTTCAGCGTCGCCTTGATATGGCCGGTATAGTTGTTCGGATACGGATTATCCGGATCGATCACGAATTTCACTTTTGCAGCGAGCGCGAGCACCCGTTCGTCGCGGATCGCGTCTTCCGTGAACACACCAAGCCCGACGCCGCCGTGCACGAAGCCGGCCGACAGCAGATAAGGCACGGCGAATTTCGCGGCGTAGCCGTTGCGCGGGCGCTGCTTGTCGGCGAGCGGCTCCCATAGCCGGTGCACCGTCCCTTCCGCGACCTCGCACAGGATCGATTCCACGTCTTCGGGCTTGATGCCGCGGGAGGCCAGGCGCCTGGCGCAGTCGATATAAGGCTGCGCCATCGTCCCGCAGGGATACGGCTTGAACGCCAGCGTGTCGGTGACCCAGCGTGTGCCTAAATCACCAATGAGCGCGTCGTAATCACCCTTGGTGGTGTGCGCAAAACCGTGGAACAGCCCGTGCACGCCTTCGAACACCGTGCGCGGCCCGACAAAGCCTTGTTTGGCGAGCAGCGCCGCGCGAATGCCCGATTGCGCCGCCCAGCCGGCATGCATCCGCTTGGTCCAGGCGCCCTCGGCGAGATATTCGATGATGCCGCCGGCCATGCTGCCGGCGATGCCGAGCGCATCCACGATCTGTCTGGCGTTCAATCCGAGCGCCGCGCCGACGCCGGCGGCCGCGCCCATCGCGCCGAAAATCGCGGTGGGGTGAAAGCCCGCTTTGTGAACCGCCTTCGGCACAACGAGGCTCAGGCGACAGAGCACTTCGGTGCCGACCGCAATGCCGGTGAGCGCGTGAGGACCATCAATATGGTGGCGCTCGCAGGCGGCGAGCACCGCCGGCACGATCACCGCGCCGGCATGCACGGGTCCGCCCTCGAACGTGTCGTCGAAATCCTCGCCATGTGCCGCTGTACCGTTGACGAACGCAGCGCCGGAGGCGGTCAACGCGCGGGCGTGCCCGATCACGGTGCAAGGTCCGTCGTCATCGGAGCCATTCAACGCGGCCTTGACGTAGTCCTCGTTGCGCGCCGTGATGCAAAGGCCGACGACATCGATCAGCAAATCTTCGCATTTGCGCGTGGTCGCTTCGGGCAAAACGCCCGGCTTGAGCGCTGCGATTCTGTTCGCCAGCGTCTCGGCGACGGAAACCTTCGGCAGTTCGGAGGACATGAAATGGCTCTTTGAGGAGTCAGACGCGGAAGATGCGGGTGTAGCGCTGCCTGATGCTGGTGCCTTGTTGCTCCACGGCCGCGGGGTCATCCTTCAGGGTCTTGATGTCATGAAGCGGAATCCAGCCCTGTTTCTCTTTGGTCTGCGGGTGCACCGAACGCAAACCGCCGACATCGATGATGAGTTGTTGCGCCTCGCGGCTGAAGCAGAACGACTGGAACAGCTTCGCCGCGTTCGGGTTCGGCGAACCCTTGAAGATGCCGTTGGGGCCGATGATCATCGGCGATCCTTCGCTTGCATAGACCGGCTCGACCGGACGGCCGCCTTCGCGCAGTTGCAGGATGTTGTACTCGTTGCCATCGGCCATGACGGCGCGCTCGCCGAGCTCGAGCTTCTTCGGCGGATCGGCGGACGATTGCACCTGCATGACATTCTGCTTGGCGAGTTGCTCGAACCAGGGCCAGCCGAGATCGCGCTGCAATTGATAGGTCGCGGTCATGATGGTGCCGCTGTAGCCGGGATGCCCCTTGACGATCTTGCCCTTCCATTTGGGATCGAGCAGATCGGCAAAACTCTTTGGCGCGGCCTCGGCCTTCACCAAGGCGGTGTTGTAGGCGATGATGGAAAGCCAGACGCGCCAGCTCGCGAACTGGCCATCGGGATCCCTGTGCTCCGGCGGATAGAATTTCGCGACATCCTCAGGCACGTAAGACTCGAGCAGGCCGTCGCGCTTCCAGACGATGAAGTGCGCTGCGTCGGATGAATTCACGACATCGACAGCGTGGATGTTGCTGGAATACTCCTGCCCGATGCGCTGGAACACGCGCTCGGCGCCGGTGCGCTCGACGCGCACGGAGATGCCGGGATATTTCGCCTCGAAGGCTTTCGCAAGTTTCTCGGCCACCGGCAAATCGGTCGAGGTGTAGTGGACGACCTGGCCTTCTTTCTTCGCGGCTCCGATCAGGCTAGGGGTGACTTCAGCGGGCGGCGGCGCGTCTGCCATCACGCGGGTCGCAAGCGCGGAGCCGGCGAGCCATCCGCCTGCGACTTTCAACGCGTCTCGGCGGGAAATTCCTGTTTTTCGCATCTCTTCCCTGACTCATTTTATTGGCCGGGTCGTAAGATTGGCCAGCTTGTGCCGGCTTAACCCTGCGCGTTTCATTTTATTCCGTCCCCGCCCCAAGTCCATGCGGTTGCTGGACTTGGCGGCCCATTCGGGCCAAAAGACGGGCATCAAAAGCCCTCCGGATACAGGCCAAAAGCGAGGGCGGGAGCTACGCGTTGGGATCTGCTGACAAAGAGATGACAGGCGCCAATCCTGCCGCCGGGGCCTCGCTCATGCGAGCGATGGCAGCCGTTTTCCTGCTGGCGCAGGCCTTTGCTTCGACCGAAAGCCGCGCGCAGGATTATCCGACCCACGCGGTGCGGATCATCGTGCCCTTTGGCGCCGGCGGACCCGCCGACGTCGCCGCGCGCCTTGTCGGCAACGCGCTTGCCGACAGCCTCAAGCAACCTTTCGTGATCGAGAACCGTCCCGGTGCAGGCTCCGTGATCGGCACGCAAGAGGCCGCGAAATCCGCGCCCGACGGCTACACGCTGCTTCTGATGTCGAACGCCCAGACCGCCAATGAATCGCTGGTGCCGCAGCGCAAGTATGACTTGATGCGCGACCTCGTACCCGTAGCCTCGCTCAATGTCGCCGATCTCGTGATAGTCGTGCACCCTTCGGTGCGTGCAGCCTCATTGAAGGAATTCATCGCACTCGCCAAGTCACAGCCCGGCAAGCTCAACTATGCGTCTTCCGGCCAGGGCACGCCGTACCACATGGCGGGCGAGCTCTTTAAGAGCATGGCCGGCATCGACGTGGTTCACGTGCCCTATCGCAACAGCGGCGAAGCGCGCACCGGCGTCATCGGCGGCCAGGTGCAGATGATGATCGATGCGGTGACTACGATGGCGCCGAACGTCCTGCAAGGACAGGTACGCGCGCTCGCCACCACCGGCAAGACGCGTTCGGCAGTGCTGCCGGACGTACCGACCGCGGAAGAAGCCGGCGTCGGCGGATATGAAGCCACGATCTGGCTCGGCCTGATGGCGCCAAAGGGTACGCCGCAACCGATCGTCGACAAGCTCAACACGGCCGTGAACGAGGCCATCAAGCGGCCGGAGATCATCAAGCTGTGGGCGGACCAGGGTGCGGCTCCGATGGCAATGACGCCGGAGGCGTTCGACAAATTCCTCCGCGGCGATATCGTGAAGTGGGCCGAGGTCGTCAAACGCTTCCCCCAGCAGCCTTAAAATCAGGACATTCCTTATTTCAATGCCGAACGTTCGCTTTCGCCTCAATGGCGTCGAGACCGAAATCGACGCCGATCCCGATACGCCGTTGCTTAACGTGCTGCGCGGCCAGCTCGGCCTGACTGGATCGCACTTCGGCTGCGGCGCGGGCGAATGCGGCGCTTGCACCGTGCTGCTCGACGATCACGCCATCAATTCCTGCGACACGCCGCTGTGGTCGGTGGCGGACAAAACCGTCACCACGATCGAAGGGCTCGGCAGCGCTGACGCACCGCATGCGTTGCAGCGTGCCTTTATTGCCGAGCAGGCGATGCAATGCGGCTATTGCCTCTCCGGCATCATGATGAGCGCGGCGGCGCTGTTGAAACGGAACGCCAACCCGACCAGCGCAGAGATCAAGGCCGCGCTCGATCGCAACCTGTGCCGCTGCGGTTCGCATAATCGCATGATACGCGCCATCCTGCGCGCCGCAGCCGAGATGCGCGCATGACGACCAAACCCGCCTCGCCGCCTTTGCCGCCGAGTCTCGCTGCAAATCCGAAACTGTCGTCGTGGATCAATTTCGCGGCCGACGGCCAGGTGATTGTCTCGCCCGGCAAGGTCGAGATCGGCCAAGGCATCGTCACGGCGCTGGCGCAAATCGCCGCCGACGAACTCGACGTCGATCTTGCGCGCGTCAAGATGGTGCGCGCCTCGACCTTCGCGAGCCCGAATGAAGGCGTCACCTCGGGCAGCCTTTCCGTGCAGCATTCCGGCCGCGCCGTCCGCTTTGCCTGCGCCGAAATCCGCCAGATCTTTCTCGACGCCGCCGCTGAACGGCTCGGCGTGTCGCCGGATGTGCTCACAATCAACGACGGCGCCATTACAGGTCCCGGCAACGTCTCGACCAGTTACTGGGAGCTCGCAGGCGACATCTCGCTCGACCGTGACGCAACGGCCGGCGCGCCACCGAAATCCTCAATGCAACGCACGCTTGCCGGCCATTCCGTGCAGCGGCTCGATATCCCCGACAAGGTGTTCGGCCGGCCGCGCTTCATTCACGACGCCACCCTGCCCGGGCTGCTGCATGGCCGCGTGCTGCGATCGGAGCTTTCGCAAGCAACGCTCGTCGAACTGAACGAAGAGCGCGCGCGCAAAGTCGAGGGCCTGATCGCGATCGTCCGCGACGGTAATTTCTTAGGCGTCGTCTGTGAAACCGAGTCAGCAGCCGAGGCCGCCGTGGCCGCGTTGCGCAAGGGCGCCAGATGGTCGCCGGGCGAAGCCTTGCCAAGCGAAGACGAGCTTGCCGAATGGCTGAAACGGCAGCCGGCGGAAACCGTCGTGATCTCCGACAAGAAGGCGGCCTCGCCTTCGACCGTCGCGCGCACGATCAAGCGGCAATATCATCGTCCTTATATTGCGCATGGATCGATCGCGCCGTCCTGCGCCATGGCGCGGTGGGACGGCGACAAGGTGCAAGTCTGGACCCACAGCCAGGGCGTCTACCTCCTGCGCTCCGATCTTTCGATGGTGTTCAAGCTGCCGCGTGAAAACTTCATCGTCGAGCACATGGAGGGCGCGGGCTGCTACGGCCATAACGGCGCCGACGACGTTGCGCTCGACGCGGTACTGCTGGCGCGGGCCGTCGAAGGCCGCCCGGTGCGGGTGCAATGGTCGCGCGCCGATGAAATGTCGCATGCGCCCTTTGGCGCAGCCATGACGATCGAGATCGAGGCCGGCCTCGACGCGAACGATGAGATTGTCGATTGGCGCCATACGATCTGGGGCAATGGCCATACCGCGCGGCCGGGGCGTGCCGATATTCCGACACTGCTGGCGGCAAGCGAACTGGCGACGCCGTTCCCGCGCGCGATTTCCGCCGATCCGCCGGCGGCCGGTGGCGGCGGCGCCGATCGCAATTCGATTCCGCTTTATGATGTTCCGTCGTGGCACGTCGAGTTGCATCGGCTCACGACCATGCCGGTCCGCACCTCGGCGCTGCGGACGCTGGGCGCACAGGGCAACGCGTTTGCGATCGAGTCCCTTCTCGACGAACTCGCCTTCGAGCGCGGCGAAGACCCGGTTGCCTTTCGCCTGCGTCATCTGTCCGATCCGCGATCGCGCGATGTGGTTCAGGCTGCGGCCCGCCGTGCCAACTGGAAACCGGCCAAGGAACGGACCAAGGAAGATGGCGTCGGCCACGGCATTGGTTTCTCGCGCTACAAGAACACCGGTGCCTATTGTGCTGTTGTTGCCGAAGTCGAGGTCGGCGAAGATATCCGCGTCAGAAAACTGACGCTTGCGGTCGATGTCGGCGAAGCCGTCAACCCGGACGGCGTCATCAACCAGATCGAGGGCGGCGCAATCCAGGCGACGAGTTGGGTGCTGAAAGAGCGCGTGCGTTTCGACACCACGCGCATCACCAGCAACTCCTGGACCGAATATCCGATCCTGCTCTTTTCCGAAGTGCCCGACGTGGACGTTGAAATCATCTCGCGGCCGGAGATCGATTCCGTCGGCGCCGGCGAAGCCGCGCACGGCCCGGTGACCGCAGCGATCGCGAACGCCGTGTTCGATGCGCTTGGCGTTCGCCTGCGCGAATTGCCGATCACGCGCGACCGCCTGATCACGGCGATGGAGCTTGCATCATGAGTAGTTTAAGCATTCTCAGTGGCGGCGCCGCACAAGGCCTCGTCGGCAGCCTCGCAGCCAGGTTCAAAGAGAAAACCGGCCTCGACATTGGCGGCGACTTCGGCGCGGTCGGCGCGATGGCCGACAGGCTGCGCGCGGGCACGCCTACCGATATGCTCATTCTCACCTCGGTCCTGATCGCGACGCTCGCGAAAGAAGGTCTTGCCGATGGCGTGTCGGCCAAGAATGTCGGCCGTGTCGAGACCGCGCTTGCGGTTCGCGAGTCCGATCCGCTTGCTTCCGCGCCCGATGCCGCGAGCCTGCGCAAAGTATTTTTAGCGGCCGACGCGATCTTCGTGCCGGACACCAAAGCCTCCACCGCCGGCATCCATGTGGCGAAGGTTTTGGCGCAGCTTGGTATCGCTGACGAAGTCGCGAGCCACCTGAAGATTTATCCGAACGGCGCGACCGCGATGCGTCATATGGCTGAGACCGATGCAAAGCATCCGGTTGGCTGCACGCAGGCGACCGAGATCATTGCCACGAAAGGCATCAGGCTTTCCGGCGCACTCCCGAAGGGTTGCGAGCTCGCCACAACCTACACGGCCGCGATTACCGCGAAGGCAAAACATCCGCGGGAAGCGCAAATCCTGATCGATCTGTTGACGGCTGCGGATCAGGCTGGCGCCCGGGAACGCGCAGGCTTTTTGTCGCTTTAAGATCAGGCGCGAAACCAGGATTCACGGTCTCACAACGCCGTGACTCCGCGTAACAATGCGGCCCTTTATTCAGAATATCAGTTGTCCCCCGCAGCCAGCCAGACGCTGACGCCTGCCCACCTGATATTCTGAACAAAGGAACTCTTCCATGAGCAACACAAATGACGTTCTGCGACCGATGAACCGGCGCGAATTAGTAGGCATGATGGCGCTTGGCGCCGCGAGTGCGTTTATCCCGGGCGCTGCTACTGCTGCTCCCGCTCCGGTAAAGGCATCCAACGTTGTTCTCGTGCATGGGCTGTTTGCGGACGGCTCGTGCTGGTCCGAGGTGATCGCGCGGCTGCAAGCGGCCGGGCTCAATGCCACAGCGGTGCAGAATCCATTGACGACACTGCCTGAAGCGGTCGCTTCGGCCGAACGCGTGCTGGCGCGCATGGACGGTCCGACGATCCTGGTCGGGCATTCGTTCTCGGGGATGATCGTGACGGAGGCCGGTGGTCATCCGAACGTATCGGCGCTGGTCTACGTCGCGGCACGCGCACCGGATGCGGGTGAAGATTATACCGCTTTGGCCAAGACCTACCCGGCGCCACCGGCCTCGGCCGGCATCGTCTTCGACGGCGACGAAGGACGTCTCAGCGAAGCGGCGTTCCTGCGCGACTTTGCTGGCGATCTGCCGGAAGCAAAAGCAAAAGTCCTCTATGCCGTGCAGCAGCCGTTCCAGAAGGCGCTGCTCGCGGGCAAGACGACGAATGCGGCCTGGCGATCGAAACCGAGCTTCTATGCGGTTTCGACCGAAGACCGGACCATCAATCCCGATCTGCAACGCTTCATGGCCAAGCGCATGAATGCTACGACCATCGAAGTCAAGGCGAGCCATCTTGGACTGATCTCACATCCCGACGAGATCGCCCGGTTGATCCTGCAAGCCGCCGGGCACTCGGCGTAAGCTCCGCGCGCCGCTAGAGAACTGGCGTCTTCGACGCCAGTTCTCGGTAGCGTTCGCGGCTCTTGACGAGATGGCCGCGCATGGCATCGCGCGCCTTTTTCGGCGAATGCGCGCCGATCGCCTGGAAGATCGCCTCGTGCTCTTTCTCGATGCGGGCAAGATATTGCCGCGGGCCTTCCGCGGTGCCTTCGAACGAGCGGATGCTTTGCCTCGGAATGATGAGCCGGCCGAGAAAATCCAGGAACTCGACAAAGCGGCTGTTTTGCGTGGCGGCAGCAATGGCCAGATGAAACGCGAAATCTTCCTTGATCGCGCGATCGCCGCTGGTGATGGCGCGGCTGAACACGCGCAGCGCCTCGCCGATCGCCTTGATCTGGGCGGCCGTTGCCCGCTCGCTCGCGATCGCGGCGGCCTCCGATTCCACCGCCATGCGCAATTCCAGGATATCGAGCACGCTGTCGAGCGAACCGAGACCTTCCGGATCGATCGCGTAAGGCTGGCGGCCGGCGGCGCGATCGACGAAAGCCCCCGCCCCTTGCCGCGTCACGACGAGGCCTCGCGCCCGTAACGCCGCCACCGCCTCGCGTACCACGGTACGGCTCACGCCCATGCCCCTCATCATCTCCTGCTCGGAGGGCAACTTGGCGCCGACCGGGAGTTTGCCGGAGATGATCTGCTCGGCGAGGCGATCGATCACCTCCGAGCTCAGGCTTTTCGGCGCCTCCAGCCGACGCAACAGCCCCTCGCGCTGACGCTGTGTCGCATCCGATGTTGTAGCGCTTGACGTAGGTTGTCGGGTCATCGTACAACTTTAACACAGCCCCGGCGAGCCGGCAAATCCACCTAGACCTTGTTTTCGGATTTGTCCGGCCGTGGGCGGGCTGCTAGCAAATAATGAAAACAAGAAAACAGGTCAGGCAATGACCGTGCATTGAACAGGTGGGAGGAGCAGCGATGCAACGTCGCGATTTCATGAAGTTTGGCGCCGGTTTCGGCGCCGCAGGTTTGGCAGGCACCCTGCCCTTTGGCGCGGCCGCGCAGACCAAGGCGGTATTCAAGGCGTCCGACGTTCAGCCGCCCGGCTATCCGACCGTCGCCGCCACCGAAAACCTCGGCAAGAAACTCTCCGAAGCCACGCAAGGCCGGCTGTCGATCCAGATGTATCCGTCGATGCAGCTCGGCGGCGAGAAGGAAACCATCGAACAGACGCAGATCGGCGCAATCCAGATGTCGCGCGTCAGCGTCGGCACGATGGGCCCGATCGTCGACGACATCAACGTCATCAATATGCCGTTCCTGTTCAAGAACACCGCCCATGCCAACAAGATGATGGACGGGCCGATCGGCCAGGAACTGCTCGACAAGATCACCGCAAGTCCGAACGCCAACCTCGTCGCGCTGTGCTGGATGGATTCCGGCGCGCGCTCGCTCTACAACACCAAGCACCCGATCAAGACGATCGAGGACGTCAAGGGATTGAAATTCCGCGTCATCGGCAATCCGATCTTCGTCGACATGATGAATGCGCTCGGCGGCAACGGCGTTGCGATGGGCTATGACCAGGTGTTCAGCGCGCTACAGACGGGCGTGATCGACGGCGCCGAAAACAATATGCCGAGCTACGTCTTCTCCAACCACTATACCGCCGCCAAGCACGTCTCGCTGACCGAGCATCTCATTATTCCCGAAATGCTCGTGTTCTCGAAACGAGTCTGGAACACGCTGTCCGCCGACGACCAGGGTCTGATCAAGAAATTCGCCCGCGAGGCCCAGCTCGAGGAGCGCGTCTTCTGGAACGAATACGAACAGAAGGCGCTGGAAAAGGCCAAGGCCGCGGGCAGCCAGATCGTGGAGATCGCGGACAAGACGCCGTTCCAGAACGCGGTCAAACCGGTCTGGGACAAGTACGGTCCGAAATATCAGGACATGATCAAGCGCATTCAGGCGATTGCTTGAGGACCTGGCGCGTGGGTATGCCGTCATTGCGAGCCTAAGCGAAGCAATCCAGACCGAACGCTGGATTGCTTCGTCGCTTCAGCGCAAAATTGCATTGCAATTTTGTCGCGAGCTCCTCGCAATGACATTCTGTGAACGTATTGGACCGGCAATTCGGCAAACGGGGGACATAACGCCATGGCAGCCATCTACCGCCGCGCGATGGACGCCCTCTATTACGCGTGCGTGCTCGTCGGCTGCATCGCGCTGGTGCTGATCTCCGCGGTCATTCCCTGGGCGGTGTTCACCCGCTACGTGCTCAACAGCGCGGCCTCCTGGCCGGAACCGCTCGCGGTTCTCCTCACCATCGTCTTGACCTTCATCGGCGCGGCCGCCGCCTACCGGCTCAACCTGCATATGAACGTCGGCTATTTCGCCAATCAGGCGCCGCCGCGATTTCGCAAATTGCTCGATCTTCTGGTGCAGCTTCTGATGGCCGCGATTGCGCTGTTCATGATCGTGTGGGGCGAAAGCCTGGTCGAGGTGACCTGGCACAACACGATTGCAGACTTCCCCTTCCTGTCGGTCGGCGTCACCTATCTGCCGATCCCCGTCGGCGGCTTCTGCCTGCTGCTGTTCATCATCGAGCGGATCTGGCTCGGTGCGCCGCCCGATCCGCTACCTTCCCATGACGCCGTCGCCTCCCACGGCCAGGCTACACCGTTCGAGTAGCGCTTTAAGGAAATCGGGCCATGGATATCTTCATCCTTCTCGCCACCATGATCGTCTGCTTCCTGATCGGCATGCCGATCGCCTATTCGCTCGCCTTCGCCGCGATCGTCGGCGCCTGGTCGATCGGCATCCCGCTTGAAGCCGTGATGCTGAAGATTTCCGACGGCGTCAGCAAAGTCGCGATGCTGACGATCCCGTTCTTCGTGCTCGCCGGCGCGATCATGGCCGAAGGCGGCATGGCGAAGCGTCTGGTCGCGTTCGCCGACGTGCTGGTCGGCTTCACCCGCGTGCGCGGCGGCCTCTCGGTCGTCAACGTGCTCGCCACAACGTTTCTGAGCGGCATTTCGGGCTCAGCCGTCGCCGACACCTCGGCGATCGGCTCGGTGATGATCCCGCAAATGGAGAAGGCCGGATTTCCCCGCGTCTTCGCCACCAACCTCACCATCACCTCCTCGGTTCAGGCGCTGCTGGTTCCTCCGAGCCACAATGCCGTGCTGTATTCGCTGGCGACCGGCGGCACGATTTCGATCAGCGCGCTGTTCATGGCGGGCGTGTTTCCCGGACTTCTGCTCGGCTTCTCGCTGATCATTCTCTGTCTCGTCTTTGCCTATCGCGACAATCATCCGCGCGGACAGACGGTGGCAGCCAAGGACGCGGTACGCATCACCATCGATGCGGCCTGGGGCCTGATCACGCTCGTGATCATCCTGGGCGGCATTCTCGGCGGCGTCTTCACCGCGATCGAGGCCGGCGCGGTCGCCTGCATCTGGGCGTTCTTCGTCACCATGTTCATCTACCGCGACTACAAGTGGCGCGACCTGCCCGTGCTGCTGCACCGGACGCTGCGCACCGTCGCCATGGTGCTGACCCTGATCGCCTGCGCTTCCAGCGTCGGCTATGTGATGGCGCTGACGCAGATGCCGGCCAAGATGACGGCCTTCTTCCTGTCGATTTCCGACAACAAGTACGTCATCCTGTTCCTGATCAACATCCTGCTCCTGATCCTCGGCACGCTGGTCGACATGGCGCCGTCGATCCTGATCGCGACGCCAATCCTGCTGCCGGTGATGCAGAACTTCGGCGTCGATCCCGTTCATTTCGGGATGATCATGCTGCTCAATCTCGGCATCGGATTGTGCCATCCGCCGGTCGGATCAATCCTGTTCGTTGGCTGCGCGGTCGGCAAGGTCACGATCGAAGAGGTTATGAAGAAGATCTGGCCGTTCTACGCCGTGATGTTCTTCGTGCTGATGCTCGTCACTTACCTGCCGGAAATCTCGCTGTGGCTGCCACGGCACGTGCTGCGGTGACCGTTACTTCGGCGACTCGCCGGTGGTGCGGGAAGCCGAGAGCTCGCTGATCTCCATCCTGTTCGCGGTATCGATGACCTTGAGATAGGCCCGCGCCACCGCCTCGATCCCCCAGGCCGGCACCAGGTCCACCGTATCGGCATCCGAGTGATAGAAGATGTGATCGATGACGTGAAAACCCGGCGCGCGCGTATAGATATGCTGTAGCTCGCCGCCGGGCCGCCCTTCCGGCCGTGCATAGACGGCGACGCCGAACTCCTTCATCGAACTCAGCACGACGCGCCGCAGCGTCTCGCTGCCGCTGACGAACCAGCGGCGCGCGCTGGTCTCCGTGGAAGTCATGATGCCGGCGCCGAGCCGATAGGTCTGGGTTTGCGAGGGATGTTCGCAATTGACGATCAGCGCGGTCTTGTCGAGAAAGCCGCGCATGTTCTGGTTGATCCACTTGATGCCGGACGCACCGTGATGGTGATCGGGCGTCGTGACAAAAGTGATGGTGCGCCGCCGCTGCTCTTTCGGAAGCGCCGCATAGTGACGGGCGATCTCCAGCAGCATGACGATCCCCGAGGCGTTGTCGAGTGCGCCATCGAACATCGCATCGGTATGCGCCATGACGAGAATGTTCTCATCCGTCATGCCCGGCAGCACGCCCCAGACATTGGCGGTCTTCAATCCGCTCTTGTGTTCGATGTCCGCGCGCAGCCGCAAGGTGACGTCCTTGCCGGCCTCGATCGCCTCACGGATCGCCGTCCCCTCCTTCATGCTGATGGTGAGTGTCGGCACCGTAGTGCCCGCGCCGGCCTCGGGCTCGGTCGTGACGTTGCCAGGAATATCCATGACGATGAGCACCATCGCGGCGCCCGCCGTGTTGGCACGCATCATCGAGCCGCTCCAGCGCGCGATATGATCGCGCCCGCCGGGTGTCGGGTTGCTGTAGAGCAGCACGGCCTTGCCTCTGATATCGCGATCCCTGAAGTCGGCCAGCGTGCCGAGCCCAAGCCAGACGGCCTGAGCCTCGACGGTCTTGCCTGATGTGCCGACGGTGTCCGTGATCGGGAACGTGCTCTTCAGCGGCGTGACGGCATCGCCCACCACAAAGCTTGCATCCCACGAATTGGGATACCACAGCGGCGACATGTCGATTTCCTGCCGCCTCACCTGCTCCAGTCCGATCGCCTTGAACTCGCCGGCGACCCAATCCTGGATCATCCGGTCTGAAGGCATACCCGCGATCCGGCCCCAGAACTGGTTCCCGTCGTCGCGGCTCTTGCGCGAGATCGCAACAATGTCGGGGATTTGCTTCTTCATCTTGAGCCCGTCGATATCGGCATAGGCCTCTTCGCCCGGCGGCAGCGGCCAGCGCAGATAGGCGTCATCGGGCAGGAACAGCTTGTCGGCATCGTCAGGCAGTCGCAGGTCGTCCTCGTAGAGCTTCTTGACCGGCGGCGCCGACTTGTCCCTGGTCAATCCTTCACTTTGCACCTGCGCAAGACATGGCGTTGCGGCTCCAAACAAGAGCATCGCCACAATAACAAGTCTCTTCATGACCACCGCGCTCCGAACAACATCATCACTCGATACACGCGGCCCCAATCCATTTGAAGCGCAATCCGCCGGGTTAGTTCATTTCGGTTCGGAATTACCCGAACCCTCGGGGGTTCTACCGGACGAGACTCGGCTGGAACGAAGGTCCGGTGCTGAAGAGGGAAGCGATGACCAAACCTGGCGAACCCAGTCTTTCAGCGATCATCGCCTCCAAAGACGCCGGCCCGGATAGTTCATCAGGGCTGAGCGGAGTATCACTTCGTCTTTGGCTGGTCGTCCCCGCGCTCTGTGCGTTGGCTTATCCGTCACTCCTGAAGTTGCTGTCCGCTGGCCTTGTCCTGCTGCACGGATCGGACTCGCCGAGCGGGGCGATCGTCTGGATTAGCGTCGTCGCGTCCTTGACACTGGCGCTGGCGGTGATGCTGGTCGGCTTCGTCTTTGGACTGGTGCTCGGATCAGCGCATGCCGGGAAGCCTGAGGACTTTCGCGCCCGGTGCGTTGCCCTTCTGGCATTTGCCACCCCCTCGCTCTATGTGGGCTTCGAAAACGCCGGAGGCGTGCTGCGTGCGTCCTCAGTCGTGCCCGTCGCATGGCTCATCTTTTGGGCGCTGATGGCGATGATCGTCCTGCTGGGCTCCAGGTCGTCGCCCGCATCTGCGATGTCGCCTGTCGCACATCGCCGGCTTGCCCTTGCCCATGGCGTTTCCGCTCTCGCAATCCTGCTGCTGTTCGTCGGGCCTCATATCGGCAATCATCTGGCCGGTTTCTGGAGCGGACAAGTCCACATCGCCATCATGACCGTCGTGCGCCACGTTTATCGCGGCGACATTGTCCAACCGGTGTTGCTGGCGTTGATCGGTTTCCAGATACTGAGCGGTGCCGTGCTGGTGCAGCGACGGATGAGAATGCCGGACGACATCTTCGGCACCGTGCAGACCATGTGCGGCGCATATATCGGCATTTATTTTCTTGCCCATATGACGGCGGTGTTCGCGGCGCGCCATGCGGAAATCGACACCAACTGGACCTGGCTGACCCGACCCAACGACAGCCTGTTGGCCAGTCTCTTCAAGCTTCGCCTGATTGCACATTATTGGGCAGGGCCGATCGCGATCGTCGCCCACGTTGCCTGCGGCCTGAGGTGGGTCTTGCTGCAACGCGATGTTTCACCGGCGACGGCCAATCGCATCGCATGGACCCTCATCACGGCAGGATTCGCTATCTCCAGCGTCATCCTGCTCGCATTGCTCAACGTTCACATCGCCTGAGAAGTGTGCCCCGGGCCAAAGCGGCGTCGGGGCGAACGTGGTTTAAAATTCCCTAATCGAAACATTCAATTGCAAAAGCATGCTCAGCCGGAGCCTTAAAGCTTCAGGCGTATCGTTGGTCCCCGGTGGATAAAAATAAGAATGGCGGGGGCCAAACAATGACCATCGATTTTCTCGTCTATCCGATGCTGGCGTTTCTCGCGGTCGCGCCGGCCGCAAAACTCATCGAGCGCCAGCGCGACGTGCTTTACGGACCCTATATCTGGGGCCGCAAGACCGCACTCGATGGATTCCGCGAAGAGTTCGACGCCTACATGATGGCGATCGGTGTCACGCGCGGATACCGCCGCTTCGCCGTGAAGTTTGCCGGCGTCAGCATCGTCGCCTCGGCAATCATTGGCTGAAGGAAAAGCCGATGAGTCTCGCTGACCAAGCTTGCGAAACACAAACGGGATTGAAGATCGTCTGCGAGGTCTGCGGAACTCTGTCGATCAAGCCGATCGAGCCCGCCGACGCGCCGGACGGCGCCAGCGTCCATTGCCGGCGCTGCAACGCCGTGCGCGGGACGGTCGCCGACCTTCGCGCGCTGGCGCGACGGTCGACCGACGAATTCGAGTTCTAATCCTAGTGCGTCAAAGACCCTCATGGTGAGGAGCGCTCTTGCGCGTCTCGAACCATGAGGCCCCGACATATCGGCCTCATCCTTCGAGACGCCGCTTACGCGGCTCCTCAGGATGAGGGAAAAAGTCTCAGAACAGCCGAAAGTTGATATTGGCGAGGCTGTCGACCGGCGGCTCGGCCACGCGCGGCCAGAAGCGCAAGCGTTCGGTGCGTATTTTCAGGAAATCCCGCAATTCGATCTCGCCCTGCCGGATCCTGTTGCGAATTTCGCGACGGTCGAACTGGGTGAGCTCGGGCTTTGCAAGCTCGCGCCAGGCTTCCCGCTGCTGCGCCAACCGGGCCGTGATTTCATGACTCAAAACGTCGGTCTCAATCATGGCGTCCGACCTTTCGCTTTGGAAAATCGACCCCTCCAATCTCGCTCGCCAATTGCTTAAAAATGGTTAACGAAACCCTTACGGGCACGCCGCGCCCGATCCCGCTTATTGTGCAGCGCATCGCAAATGGGGTTCGGCCGCTCGCCCGGCGTCGATGCAACGCTGATCTGACGAAGACGATTTTGATCGCGCCGATTTCGGCCTTTTGCTATGGGCCTCCTCATAACAATAATTCGTGGGAGGCTTCCTCATGGTCGATCGCCGGACGTTCACCACCCTGCTCGCGGGCACCATCGCGGCTCCCACCCTAGCTTTCGGCAAAACCATGACATCCAGGAACGTGTTCTATTCGGCCGTCGGGCCGCAACTGACGCCCTATGGCGTCGACGTCGACAAGGCCGAACTCACCAAGCGAGACCCGGTATCGACGGCGGCCAACATTCAATATGCCTGGCCGCATCCCTCGAAGCGCTGGCTCTATGTGGTTTCCTCCAGCGGCGGGCCGGCCGCGGGCGATGCCACCGGCAGCGTGCACGTCGCCAACGCCTTTACGATCGATCCCGCAACCGGCGCGCTGAAGCCGCATGGTGAAACGGTCAAGCTCGCCACCCGCCCGATCCATGCCAGCGTCGATCACTCCGGCCACTTTCTCCTGATCGCCTACAACAACCCGTCGAGCCTGACCGTGCACCGCATCAACGCCGACGGCACGATCGGCGACAAGGTCCAGCAGCCGAACAAGCTCGACACCGGCATCTTCGCGCACCAGATCCGCCTCGCGCCCGACAACAAGCACGTCATCCTGGTGACGCGCGGCAACAACGCGCCGTCAGACAATCCCGTCGATCCCGGTTCGATCAAGGTCTTCACCTTCAAGGACGGCGTGCTGGCGAATCTTTCGGCCATCGCGCCCGGCGACGGCATGCATTTCGGGCCGCGGCATCTCGACTTCCACCCGAAAAAGCCCTGGGTGTTCGTCTCGATCGAGAGCCAGAACCAGCTCATGGTCTACAAGCTCGACGACAAGACCGGCCTGTCGCGCGACCCGCTGTTCACCAAGAACACACTCGCCGATCCAAACTCGAAGCTGCGGCAAGCTGCCGGCGCCATCCATGTCAGCCCCGATGGCCGTTTTGTCTACGTCGCCAACCGCGCCTGGTGGACCAGCGACTTCGAAGGCAAGAAGGTGTTTACCGGTGGCGAGAATTCGCTCGCAGTGTTTGCCATCAATCAGACCACCGGCGAGCCGACCTTGATCCAGAACGCCGACGGCCACGGCAATTACCTGCGGACCTTCAACATCGACCCTTCACGCAAATTGCTCGTCGCTGCCCCGCTCTGGTCGATCGCCGTGCGCGAAGGCAATAGTGTCACGACCATGCCGGCGGGCCTTGTGCTGTATCGTGTTGGCGGTGACGGCAAGCTCACCTTTGCGCGCAAATACGACATCGACGCCACCGAACAGAAACAGCAGTTCTGGGCCGGTATGGTGACATTAGCCTGAAAACCGGGGTGAACATGTCCGATCGATCCAGCGCCATCACGCGCCGCTCCCTCCTCGGCACCGCAGCCGCCATCGCCGCAACGCCGGCGCTGGCGGAAGAATGCCGCGTCGGTCCCCCGCCACACGAGAAAGGACCCAGGGTCTGGATGGACATGGACCAGGTCGAGCTCGATGCATCCTATGACCAGTCGGTCTATGCGCCGATGATCGCGCAGTTCAGCAAGCGCTACGCCTCGATCAGCGAAACCACGCGCCAGCGGCTGGGTGCGCCGAAGCGATTTGCCTATGGGCCGACACCGATCGAAGGTCTCGACGTCTATCCGGCGCGAACCGCCAATGCGCCGATCTTCGTCTACGTCCACGGCGGACGCTGGGTTCTCGGCAGCGCCAAGGATTACGGCTATCCGGCCGATCTCTTCGTCAATGCCGGCGTCAACTATGTCGCGCTCGACTTCATTCAGGTCGATGCGGCCAATGGCGACTTGAGAGCGATGGCCGATCAGGTCCGGCGCGGCATCGCCTGGGTCTACAAGAACGCCGGCCTTTTCAACGGTGACACCAAACGATTCTATGTCGGCGGGCACTCTTCCGGCGGCCATCTCGCCGGCGTGGCCGCGGTGACCGACTGGCAAAAGGATTTCGGGCTGCCGGCCGACATGCTGAGCGGCGCGCTCTTGATGAGCGGCATGTATGATCTGAAGCCGGCGCGGCTTTCGGCACGCAGCAACTATGTGAAGTTCGACGACGACATGGAGCAGCGCCTGAGCTCGATCCGCCATATCGATCTGCTGCGCGCACCGATCACCGTCACCTATGGCAGCTTCGAGACGCCGGATTTCCAGCGCCAGTCACGCGACTTTGCCGCCGCGGTCAAGGCCGCCGGCAAGCCGGTCGAGCTTCTGGAAGCCGCGAACTTCAATCACTTCGAGATGTGCGAGAGCCTCGGAAACCCTTACGGCCCGAACGGGCTCGCCGCGCTCAAGCTGATGAAGCTGGCGTAAGCACGTCGCGCGACGGTACGTCGCGTCGAAAGGCGGCGCGAATGAAGCGCTGCGCCGGCGCCTCGAAATAGCGAAACGTGACGTAGGACAGTAGCAGCGTCGTCAGGAGATAGACGGCGAGCAGCGCGCCGCTATAGACCGGCACCGGGCGTCCGGCGACGGCAAAGCCGATCATGACAGACAGTTGAATCGGGAAATGCAGCAGGTAGCTTGAATAGGTCATGTTGCCGGCCGCCTCGATCGTAGCCTGCGCCCAGTGCGGTACAGCGACGTCCCGCGACAGGCAGAACAGCAGGATCGGCGTATAGGCCAGCAGCAGCGGAAACTCGAGCGCGCCGAGGCGATCGCCCAGCGCAACGACAACCGCGAGCGGACTGACGACGGCGGCGAGCACGGCAGACGTTTCAATGGCGTTATGATGGCGCGACGTGCCAACTGCCCGCCGCGCGATCGCCGCCAGGCCGCCGATGTAGAAGAACGCCAGACAAAGAAGAAGCTGCGAGCCGAAACCTTCGAGCACGGCATTCAGGCACACGAGCACGATAACGGCGTTCAACCACCACGATCGCGTCACGCGCAGCATCAGGAAGAACCAGAGATAAACGAGCACTTCGACCGAGATCGACCAGATCGGGCCGTTGAAATTGAGGTCCTCCTTGCCGTTCCATTCGCTCGCCAGAAAGAGCTGTGCAAGGAAGTGCCAGACGTCGTTGCTCTGGTAGACGAAGAAGCACCCATGCGAATTGAAATACGCCGCTTGAAGCAGTGCCACGACGAGCAAGGTCACGAAGTGCAGCGGATAAAGTCGCGAGAAGCGCAGCACGAAGAATTGCCAGCCGCCGATGGTGCGCCCGGCGATGGCGTCGCGATACTTCCAGAAGAAGATGAATCCGCTGATGCACCAGAAGATCCAGACCCCCAGCCGCCCGGAATCGTAAAGCACATGCAGGACGCCGTAGAGCGGCAGGCGCTCCTGCACCAGTCCGACCGGCTCGCTCGCGACGTAGAAGAAATGGCGATAGTGGAACACGAGGATCGCAAAAGCCGAAAGAAAGCGTAAGCCTTCGAGCGCGACGAGCTTGTTCGCGGGCGAAGCTTGCGTCGAAGCGTTTGGCGTCAATGCGTGCCGCATGCGCCGGACACTCCCTTGAGAACGGCAGCATCCCAGACGGCGTAGCCGGCGGTATCGAGATGGACGCCATCGATGGTGTGCGGCGCGCCCATCGGCGGCAGCGGAGCAAATGTCGCGCCCGCCTTCTCGGCCAAGGCAGGCAGCGCGGCGTTGAAGGCGTCGATGCGGCGCATGGTTGCAGCCTGGTAATCCGCCGGCATGCGCCCGCGCACCTCAACGGAGGGAATGCCGAGCACGACGAGGTGGTCGGCTGACCCCTTGAGCTTGGCGAGCAGGCTTGCGTAATTCGCTTCGAATTCCTTCTGCTCGCGCCCCTGCAACGCATCGTTGGTGCCGAGCGCGACGACGATGGCTCCGGCGCGCCGGCCCTCGAGCACGTCGTTAAGCCAGGTCCCGAGATCGCTCGCCGTCGAGGCGCCATCGAGCCCCGCATTGACGAGGGCATGATCGCAGGCCGACCGCGGCAGGGTGGATGCTTCCGTGATGCTGTCACCGAGAACGATGAAGGGATGATCGGCCCGGCTGAATGTGTAGTGCAGAATGACCTGACGGGTATACCGGTGGGTATCGACAACCGTGTTTGGCCTGAAGAACGAAACGCCGGCCAGGGCAACGCCGATCGCGAGCACCGCAACCGCGATCGCCATCATGGAAATTCGCGCTCCGGTCATCTCGCCACCGCAATATCAGGTGAAGAAGCAGGTCAAAGTGCAGCCAGGAAACTGGCGCCCAAGCGTTGTAGCGCCGGGCTAAAAAACTAGCAGGCGGAACCTTAAAATATCTTTCGCGGAAGGGCCGTGAAATCGTTAACCACCCGACCTTGACAGGTGCGCCCCCACGGGCCCCACAATGCACAAACCAAGAAGCGAGGGAGCGCCATGGCGCGAAAACTGATCGATATCTCCGTGCCGCTGCAAAACGATGTGCCGGCCGATCCACCCGGCATCAATCCGCGCATCGAATATCACGATCACCAGCAGAGTCTGCCGCGCATGTTGGGCTTCTTTCCCGGTCTCAAGGCCGAGGATCTGCCGGACGGCCAGGCCTGGGCGATGGAGACGGTGCAGCTCTCGACCCATAACGGCACCCATCTCGATGCGCCCTATCACTATCATCCGACCATGAACCGCGGCGAGCGCGCCTGGACCATCGAAGAGGTGCCGCTCGAATGGTGCTTTCAGCCCGCCGTCAAACTCGACTTCCGGCATTTTCCCGACGGCTACGTCGCCACCGCTGATGACGTCGAGACGGAGTTGAAGCGCATCGGACATACGCTGTCGCCGCTCGAAATCGTCGTGGTCAATACCTCCGCCGGCGTCAAATACGGCCAGGCCGATTTCGTCAATTCCGGCTGCGGCATGGGCTATGAGGCAACGATGTACCTGCTCGAGCGCGGCGTGCGGCTGACCGGCATCGACGGCTGGAGCTGGGACGCGCCATTCGTCTTCACCGCGAAAAGATATGCCGAGAGCAAAAATGCCGGCCTGATCTGGGAGGGCCACAAGGCCGGACGCCACATCGGCTATTGCCACATCGAGAAGCTGCACAATCTGGAGCGCCTGCCGTCCAAGGGCTTCATGGTCTCGTGCTTCCCGGTGAAGATCGAACGCGCGTCTGCGGGCTGGACACGCGCGGTCGCCATCATCGACGATTAACCCACGAGGGTCGTCATGCCAGATAACCCGCTCTTTAACGTGCTGCTTGTGAACGACGACGTAACCCCCATGGACTTCGTCGTACACGTCTTGCAGGAGTTTCTTGATCTCGGCTTCGACGACGCCTGCAAGCTCATGCTTCGCGTTCACCACGAGGGAAAAGCGATCTGCGGCACCTATGAGCGCGACGAGGCCGAAACACGGGTCGCCGCCATTCTGGCGCTTGCCGGCAAGCACAACCATCCGCTCAAATGCATACTCGAAGAGGCGCGTTAGCCTTTCGTCTCATCGCGCGTAAGGCGAAGTTTTCGCGCGTCGCAAATGGCTGAAAACCTGAAGCCGCGAGAAGCAAACAGCGCCCGGGCCGATCGAATCCGGCCTTGGCCGGATGGCGCTATAATGCGTTGAATTCAGATGAGAAAACGCCGCTTCGCGGCTTGTTCCAGACAACCCGCAGCCACCCGTTAACATTGCCCTCAAACCGAACGGCTGCGACGATTTTGGACTTTCCAACGCGCGGACAGGATCGTACCACCGCGAGTGGCTGTTGCCGTTTCGCTTGCTGGGACCGCAAGCAAAGCTACAATGAGCCCAAGGCCGCCAAAACCAACAACAACAAGGCCAGCGACATCAAAGGCCGCCCGGTCTTGAGGAAACAGAGAGGAACGTCATGACAACAACATCTATCCGTTCGCTGCTCGGCGCGACGGCGCTTGGCCTCGTGCTGGGCGCAGGTCAAGCGTTCGCCGCCGACCCGATCAAGATCGGCGTCATCGCCGAAGCGCAAGCCATCGCCGGCGCCTCGATCCCGCAGGCCGCCCAGCTTGCCGCCGACGAGATCAACGCCGCGGGCGGCGTCGACGGCCGCAAAATCGAGCTCGTCACCTATGACAACCACTCCTCCGCGCCCGACTCCGTCCGCGCCTTCCAGCGCGCGGTCAACGAAGACAAGGTCAACATCGTCATCGCCAGCTACACCAGCGAAGTGGTGCTGGCGCTGGAGCCCTGGGCTGCGCGCCTGAAGATGCCCTTCATTACGCCGGGCGCGGCCTCCAACGAAATCAGCAAGGCCATTCACGCCGACTACGAGAAAAACAAGTACACCTTCCACGGCTATCTGACCTCGGCGGCGCTGGCGATGTCGGTCTGCGACGCCGCCAAGGAATTGCTCGTCGATCAGAAGCAGATGAAGACCGCGGTCATCATGAGCGAGGACGCCGCCTGGACCAAACCGCTCGACATCGGCTACGAGGAATGCCTGCCCAAGATCGGGCTGAAGGTGCTCGACCATATCCGCTTCTCGCCCGACACCACCGACTTCACGCCGATCTTCAACAAGATCGAAGGCGCCAAGCCGGACGTGATGATCACCGGCATCTCGCATGTCGGCGTGCAGCCGACCGTGCAGTGGAAGAACCAGCAGGTTCCGATTCCGATGTTCGGCATCTCCTCGCAGGCCACCAACGAGACCTTCGGCAAGGACACCAACAACGCGTCCGACGGCGTGCTCTATCAGGGCGTGTCGGGACCGGGTCTGGCGGTCACCGAGAAGAGCGTGCCGTTCGCCAACGCCTTCAAGGCGAAGTTCGGCAACTTCCCGTCTTACGCCGGCTATACCTCCTATGACGAGGTGTACTTCATCGCCGACGCCGTGAAGCGCGCGGGCTCGACCGACGCCGACAAGCTGGTCGAGGCGCTGGAGAAGACCGACTGGGTCGGCACCATCGGCCGCGTCCAGTTCTACGGCAAGGACGATCCGTTCACCCACTCGATCAAGTACGGCAAAGGCCTGATCACCGGCGCGATGCTGCAATGGCAGGATGGCAAGCAGGTCGCCGTCTGGCCGCCGGAAGTCGCCAAAGCCAAATTGAAGTTCCCGGCTTTCATCAAGGTCACGTCGAACTGAACGTTCAATGATGCTCCCGGGTAACCCCCGGGAGCATTTTCTTGAGCTTTGCGAATTTCTCGAAGGGGGCAGCGGGGGCTGCTGCGGCCGATAGATGCTTGCGTTTCAGATTCTGATCGACGGTTTTGCCATCAGCGCGCTGTATGCGCTGGGCGCGACCGGATTCACCCTCATCTTCGGCGTCTCCGGCGTGCTCAACCTGTCGCACGGCGCCATCATGGTGCTGGCGGCGGTGGCCGCGTGGGCGGCAGCGAGCGTGCTGCACCTCGACACATATTCGGGCGCGCTGCTCGGTGTCGGCGTCGCGCTGATATCGGCGCTCATTACTTACTTTGCAGTGGTTCAGCCGATCCAGAAGTCGCGGCGCATCCCGAATGAAGAGAAGGAAATCTTCGTCCTCACCGGCACCCTGCTCTGGGGCATCATGATCCAGGAGCTGATCGCCTACTTCTTCACCAACAACGCCAAGACCGTTTTGCCGATCGTCGAAGGCGTCGTCGATATCCTCGGCGTGCGCACCCCGCGCAACGAGATATTCACCGCCTTCGTCTGCTGCCTTGTCATCGCGCTGCTCTGGCTGCTGGTGAACCGCACCAAGACCGGCAAGGCGGTGCTCGCGGCTTCGATGAATCCGCGCGGCGTCACCCTGCTCGGCCTCGAGCTCGGCAACATCTATATCGTGGTCTGG
The DNA here is from genome assembly GCF_900142985.1 of Bradyrhizobium erythrophlei. NCBI lineage: Bacteria > Pseudomonadati > Pseudomonadota > Alphaproteobacteria > Hyphomicrobiales > Nitrobacteraceae > Bradyrhizobium > Bradyrhizobium erythrophlei. Next base: position 5,125,387 of record NZ_LT670849.1, on the reverse strand, counting down.
GCGATCTACGGCATCCTCGCCGGCATTGCCGGCGTGCTGCTCGGCATGTTCTTAGGCGTCAGCTCCTATAGCGTCGGGCCGCTGACCGCGAGCGCGTTCTCGATCGTCGTGCTCGGCGGTCTCGGCAGCGTCTCCGGCTCGCTGATCGCCGCTTTCGTCGTCGGCTATCTCGAAACCGTCACGGCCTACCTGATCTCGCCGGCCTACCGGACCATCCCTGCCCTCCTGCTCCTCGTTGCCGTGATGTATGTGCGGCCGCAGGGCCTGCTCGGGAGGCGCTAACTATGGGTGGGTTTTTCAAATCGCGGCTGTTCTTCATTTCGCTCGCGGTTGTCATCATCGCTTCAACGCTGCCGCTCTATGTCTCCGGCTATGTGCTGGGGCTGCTCACCGTCGCCTATTACTTCGGCGTGTTCGCGATGGCCTGGGACCTGTTGTTCGGCTTTGCCGGCGAGGTCAATTTCGGCCCGACCTTCCTGATCGGCGTCGGCGCCTATACCGCAGGCATCCTCAACAACCAGTATGGCTGGTCGGTCTATCTCTGCATCGTGCTCGGGGCGCTCGCCTCCGTCATCGCCGGCGTCGTGCTGGCGTTGCCGGCGCTTCGTGTCCGCGGCCCCTATTTCGGCCTGACCACGCTGGTTGCCGTCTTGATGCTGCAAAACTTCATCGTCGTGTTCGCCGATCTCACCGGCGGCGAGATCGGCCTGACCATACCCGACGTGATCACGATCGATGCCAGCGCGAATTACTGGATCGCGCTCGGCTTCATGACGATCAGCGCGCTCGTCCTTTATGGATTGTCCCAATCGCCGGTCGGCCTCGTCTTGCAGGCGAGCGGCCAGGACCCGGTACAGGCCGGCGCGCTCGGCTTCAACATCGTCAAGCACAAGCTCGCCGCCTTCATCGTCTCCGCGTTCTTCTCCGGCCTTTCCGGCGCGCTGCTGGTGTTTTACTTCGGCACCGCATCGGTCGGCACCGTGGTCGATGTTGCGGTCGGCGTGAACGTGATCGTGGCCGCCGTACTCGGCGGACGCCGCACCGTTCTGGGTGCCGCGTTAGGCGCCATCTTCCTGATCGTCGCTGGCGAATTCCTGCGCCCGACCGGCGAGCTTGCGACCTTCATCGTCTCGGCGGTCGCGCTGCTCGTCGTCCTGTTCTTCCCCGGCGGCTTCCTGGGCGCAGCCCTTTCGCATGAAGGGCGCAAATAATGGACACCACGACCAGCAACGCACCCGTCCTCGAAGTCCGCGGCCTCACCAAGCGCTATGGCGGGCTCACGGCCGTGAAGAACCTCGACCTGGAGGTTCATGCCGGCGAGATTTTCGGTCTGATCGGCCCGAACGGTTCCGGCAAGTCGACCGCAATGAAATCGATCATGGGGATCGAACGCCCGACGTCCGGCACCGTGACGTTTCAAGGCGAGAACGTCGCAGGTCTTCCGGCGCACAGAATTGCGCGCATGGGCTTTGGCATGGTGTTCCAGCACTCGCGGCCGCTGAACCGGCAGACGGTGCTGGAAAACATCATGGTGGCGCTGTTGCCGGACTCGCTCTTCATGCTGTTCCCGGACAAGGCGCTGACCGAGCGCGCCAAGTGGATCGCCAACCGCGTGGGCCTTGGTTCGGTGATGGATCGCCGCCCGCCGACACTGCCTTTCGCCGATCTGCGGCGGCTCGAGCTTGCGAAGGCGATCGCGCGCGATCCCAAGGTGGTGCTGGTCGACGAACCCTTTGCCGGGCTGACGCTCGCCGAAGTCGGCACTTTCTCGGAACTGATCCGAAGCTTCCGCGACGAAGGCCGCGCGGTACTCCTGGTCGACCACAACGTCAAGAGCGTTGCGGCGCTGGTCGACCGTGTGCTTGCGATGTATCTCGGCGAAAAGATCGTCACCGGCCGCGCCGATGAGGTGATGCGCAACGAAACCGTGCGCCGCGTCTATCTCGGCGGCGCGATCGAGACCTCGGCCCGGCCCGAGACGTCTTTCAAGGACAAGGTGCCGCTGCTTCAGGTCG